>NZ_JBALFH010000072.1:0-2546 GCF_036917095.1 Nostoc sp. | reverse complement strand
AGCGATCGCCAACAAAACCTCTGGCAGACTCCCACGGGGAACAGGTTCTCTGGTCGGGCGCTACTTCAGTCTGCTGGGTAGTCCTAATAATACCGATGTTGGGCCTGTATGCAACGATGCAGGTGGCAATGCTTTAGCTTGGACATTTGGCTTGGGTAATTTTACAAACGGTTACGGAATTGATGATGCGACTAAAAAAGAAGACTTGGGAAGTGCCAAATTCTTTCTATTTTTAGGTACGAATCAAGCAGAAACGCATCCTGTAACTTTTGCTTATCTTCTCAGAAGTCGTGCTAAGACTAAAGCCAAATTAGTAGTTATCGACCCGCGCTTGACTCCTACAGGAGCGCAAGCTGATGAGTGGATTGCACCGAAACCACACACTGACTTGGCTTTGGTTTTGGGAATGCTCTATCACATTGTGACTAACAACTTATACGATACTGGCTTTGTAAAACGATGGGTACTAGGTTTTGATGAACTGAAAAATCACCTAAAAAGCTTCAGCTACACACCAGAGTGGGCAGCCAAAGTGACGGATGTTCCAGCATCAAAAATTAGGTCGATAGCTGAGGCTTATGCCAAAACTAAGCCTGCTGCTATTTTCTGCAACGCTGGGATTTCTCATCAATTAGGGGCTTTTGATACTTACCGTTGTTTGACATTCCTAGCAGCAATTACAGGTAATATTGGTATTCCTGGTGGTGGTTGCAATTTCATGCACAATACCTGGCCAGGGGAATTGAATTTGCCAGCGATTATTGGTAAAACACCTAGCAAAGATATTGCACTACCAGTTGGGCCAGATTATTTTGCCCAATCGATCATTTCAGGTGAACCTTATCAACTCAAAGCGATCGTTACTCAGGGAAATCCTTTATTGGCTTGTTCAGACACAATTAAAGTACAGCAGGCTTATCGGAAATTAGAATTTTATGTTTACACTGGATTGTTTATGGAAGAATCAGCCTACTATGCTGATATTATTTTGCCAGTAACCAGTGGTTTTGAAATGGAAACCATTTATATGCGGCGGGATGATCGAGCAATCCGTTGGCAAGAACAAGTGGTTACTCCGGTAGGTGAGTCCAAACCAGATTGGCATATCTGGATTGATTTAGCACACGCCACAGCGAAATTAGACAAACGCAATCCGCCTGAATACTGGAGGGACAACTTTCCTGATTCTTGGAAAGACTATCGTCATCTGTGGGCAACTTTTGTAGCGAATACTCCAGGAATGGGAGGTATGACCCAACAGAGACTATCTCAAAGAACAGAACCCTTGCGTTGGCCTTGTCCCACAGTAGCTCATCCTGGTGTCAGCACACTTTACCTAGATCATGCATCTTGGTATGAAGCCGCATCAGCTCTTAACCCTGATAATATTGGTAAGCGATTTCTAACTCCCAGTGGGAAAGTAGAAATTTATACTCCCCAATTACAAAGTCGGTTAGCTGAGGCTGGACACTCTGCTCTGCCAAGCTTCTATACCCATCCAGAGGTAATAGGTAAGCATCCTACCATTGAATACACATCTGAGTTGGTAAAAAATCCTGTGAATCCACAGGCACTGACTCAAAACATTAAATTAGGAAAAATCTCTTCTGGGAAAGTACACAAGCAGTACCCACTGATGGGAATAACTGGTAGATCGAGTGTAGTTCATTTCCACTCTGTAACTCACTGGACTTATACAGGCAAGCAAATGAATGGTGTTCGCTTAGTACAAATCCATCCAGAGGCAGCAAAAAAAGCAGGCATTAAAAATGGTGATGAAATCATAGTTGAAAGCCCCAGAGGAGCAATCACTGGCACTGCATTGGTTTGGTCAGGAATTCGAGAAGATACTATTTTTGTCCCTGGCTGGTTCGGGCCTGGGCAGAAAATGGCAGAAGAGTTTGGAACTCCCTATTATGAGTCAGTTAATATCTTGATAGATAAACAATATTATGACAATCTCTCAGGACAGCAGGCATTTAAATGTTTTGCCTGCCGAGTCAAAAAAGCATAAGTATTACTTGTTCTAAGTGATAGCGTAGCGTAAAGCCAACTCTTAGAGAGGCTGTGTCCTAAGCGTTCGCGTAGCTTGCTTCTCCGTAGGAGTGTTCCAAAGTATGAACAAAGGCGAACTAGTGGATGCTGTAGCATCAAAGACCAACATCACAAAAAAGCAAGCTGATGAAATCATTAGTGCTTTTTTGTCAGTTGTTACCGAGGCTGTAGCTAATGGTGAAAAGGTAACGCTGATTGGGTTTGGGTCATTCGAGCGACGCGTAGCTTGCCGCCGTAGGCATCGCTCAGAACGCGAAGGGCGTAATCCGAAAACCAATGAGCCAATGACTATCCCAGCGACCAAAGTGCCTGCATTCTCTGCTGGGAAACAGTTTAAAGAAAAAGTAGCGCCATAGATGAATAGCTTTACCACTAGCAATCTAATCACTGCAAAGCTGTAGTGTTCGCTGTTCTCAAGACAGGATATGGCAATGTTAGGGGAAAGGTGAGTGTTGAATTGCAGATGTAAAAAAAGCGCGATCGCTGTTGCG
>NZ_JBALFH010000071.1:0-4444 GCF_036917095.1 Nostoc sp. | reverse complement strand
GCACCTTCGAGTCCGCCACCAATGTCAGAATGTACGGTAACGATGCCAGACACGGCATTAATTGCTGCTAAAACTTGCTTTTCGGCGAAGGCAGGCACATTTAATTTATTATCTATACCAATAATCTCTGCAATGCGTCTATGTTCGGCAGTAATTTCAATAACTTTGATGCGGGTTGGAGTTTCTTTGATATGCAGAATATTTTGTGATTCTGGTAACTTAGGAGAAAATTCCAAGGTGAGACGATCAAGTTTCCCTTTTTTAACCAGTAGTTCCGGTTCTCCCTTGACAATTTCTACACGAATAGTCGGTGTATCTTCCCAAAAAACCAACGGGTGTCCAATTAAAGCAGAGATGGCTTTTTCACCGAAGGTATAATCAACTTTGCCGTAATAGCCTTCACTATATACCTCAATACAACTACATACCCGCATATCTTGGGATGTGATGTAATCAAACTCAGATAATGCACTATTCAGACGCTTGAGGGCTATGGGGCGACCTTTACTCCATTCCCCTTTGGCATTCACTTTTTGCTCTCGTGGTTGCAAGACACATCTGCTGGGATAGAAGGTAAGGAACCATGCTAAACGTAGTTCCGATTCTGGTTTTAGGGATGTTTGTGGTCTTGATTGGAGATTTGCCAGCGCATTGAGGCACATTTCCCAAGCTTCTTGAGGTCGAATTAAGTCTACAATGGTTTGGATATTGCTATCTTCTCGCAGTGCGGGAGCAAGTTGATTATAGTTACTGCTAGGTTTTAGCCGGGATAGGAGTTCTGCGGTTTCCATTGCCAACCAATGATAACCGGAGGCGAGCGATCGCTTATATAATGGCTCTAATAAATTCGGTAAGCGTTTTTTAGCACTTTCGGCATCCATCCAGTAAAGGCATAGCGAACAAAACAATGTTTGTAAGCTATTTTCTTCTTCCACGGAAGAAATATGACCGCTGACTACAAATTGTTTTTGAGTAATATCGCCAATGTGAACTTGCAGTACCATGTTCAGTCTGCCATAAGTGAACCTAAGCCAATGATCCCCTTGACGGGACATCAAACTGGTATATTCTTCTGCTTCGCGGAGGCTTTGCGCTGAACCATCTTTTAAAAGTGCGAGGATAAAAAATAAGCCCCCAATTGTATTGAAATATATTTGGCGTTTGCCTGTAGCCTTCTTGATCGCTTTCAAGGCATCTTTATAATATTTGATGGCTTGTTCATTTTCACCCCGCAGAAAACTTAACCAACCCCAAAAGATCGCAGCGTTATTTTGATATTCATTTGATACACGCTCCAGACTTTCTTGTGCTTCTTGGGTACAACCCTGTAACAACAGTTGTTCTGTCAAAATCAGATGTAGATAATCTGAGCAATGTTTTTCACTGTTACTGTTAGAGCATTCTTCTAGCAGCGTCAACGTATCTTCCGAAGCGGATAATTTTAAGGCTGAATTGAAGAGGATACTTGATATACCACTTTCATATAATCCAAGTGGTAGGGTCTTAAACCAATCTGCATCAAATGGATTATTGTATATCTGCTCAAAGATATTTTCTATTACTATTTTCTCTTCGCTATCACTGTACTTCTGGTAATCTTCAATTTGCTGATTAATAAAACTAAGGTCTTGACGATAAATACCAATGCGGATTTCTCTGATACACTGGCGTAAATTGTAGAATATCCGAGAATCTCTGTTCCAGTGAGTACGTATTGGTAGCTTCTCCTCTACTGCTGTGACGAGGATTTCAAACTGTCCTGTTTGTACAGCATGGCGAGTAGCAATTTCTGTGAGTAACGGATGACATTCAGGACTCGATCTACTTGACTGTACTAACAAACCTGCTTTTAACAATTTATCAATTTGGGGACTAAGGGTTTTAGTACCCCAAGGTTTATTGTTTTCATCTAAAGCGCCAGTCTTACTAATACAACTTACAAATGAATTTTTATCTATCGGTGCATAAATTACCGAAAATAACTGGATAATCCTTTGTAAGGAAGGATGTAACTCGAAATATATATGGGCGAGGTTTATTTGCAGTTTTGTGGTATCATCCGCCAAATTAATCATACTATTAATTCAGTTCTTTAAATAATTTCATTAATTTACGTTTACGTCCATGAGCCGCTTCTAATTTTGAGCGATAAGCAGACCATTCAGCTTTTTACCCTAGTTAATATAACCAGCTTTGACTTTTTTTAGCCAATTAACCGCAGCTTATAACGGTCAGCTTTCCCTTGTTCCATAATTGGTTCTGCCCGTCTGCTTTGCGTTATCAATTACCCAATCTTGACGATGGGAAACTGCTGCATCCATGACTCAATGAACCAGTTTGGAATCATAGTAAGTATCTCTCTCTACTGTTTTAATTGCATCATTAATTAATCCTTCATGGAGGAAAATATCGACTTGAGCTTCTCTTATTCCCAAATCTGGCTGATTTCGCAGTGTTTGCAGTAAATCCTGTTTGAGCGTCAACCAAGTTTCTCCTGCATAGTCTTGAATTTTACCATAGTCTCGAAACGCAAGAAGCTCAAGGATGGAAGGGGTTACGCCTGAAGTTGCGGCGTGATGCTGGAGTTTGAAGACGCTTGCCCCCAAAAGTTTGCTCAACTGGTGACAGATGCGCCGCATTGGACTGAATGGATGGCTTGATTTACACCCAAGCTTGGTATTAGACCAATAAACTATTGCTTGCTCCCGTGTGTCTGCCACTTCAAGATGTTGAATGGCAGTTTCATAAGTAGCAAGTGCTTGTTGATAAGTTGCGAATGCTTCTGTATACTGCTTGTTGGTTAAGTATAGTTCGGCTAATTTTTCAATCATCATTCCGTGATAACTAATATCAATTGCATCACTGTGCTATCGAGAAAAGGCACTATCATAGGCGATCGCTTGCTTTAAAGCCTTAATAGCCTCTGTATACTGCTGTTGAGATAACTGTAGCTCGGACAGCTTTTCGAGAGCGAAACCCTTGCGCTTAAGAGTTTTGAGGTCATTAGGAGCAAACTTGAGTACAGTATCATAGATAGCGATCGCCCCATACCATATCTGGATGATCGCCCCTATTTTCATGAGGCCCTTGTTGCCGTTTTATAATGAAAGGATGCAAAAGCTTACCATCACCCGACCTGACGATTGGCATCTGCATCTCCGCGACGGTGCAGCACTGAAAGCGGTTCTGCCCTACACGGTGCGTCAGTTTGCCCGCGCGATCATCATGCCGAACTTGAAGCCCCCTATCCGCTCGGTGGCAGATGCGGCTTGCTATCGCGATCGCATCCTCGCCGCCATTCCAGAGGGACAACAGTTTGAGCCATTGATGACGCTCTACCTCACCGACAACACCAGCCCCTACGACATTCTGCGGGCGAAAGAATCCCAGTTTATCAAAGCGCTCAAGTACTACCCAGCCGGTGCAACGACCAACTCAGACTCCGGTGTGACGGATATTCGGAAGGGTGATCGCGTCTTTGAAGCGATGCAGCAGGTGGACATGCCGTTATTACTGCACGGGGAAGTGACCGATAACGATGTTGATACGTTCGATCGCGAGAAGGTGTTTATCGAGCGACATTTAATCCCCCTCAAGCAGCGATTTCCCAACCTGCGGGTGGTGCTTGAGCATATCACCACCTCCGATGCGGTGCAGTATGTCCTGTCTGCCAACACCATCGCGGCAACAATTACGCCACAACATTTGTTGTTTAACCGTAATGCCCTGTTCAAAGGCGGCCTTCGCCCCCATTTTTATTGCCTGCCCATTTTGAAACGGGAGGAGCATCGTCAGGCTTTGTTGCAAGCGGCAACATCGGGGAATCCGAAGTTTTTTCTAGGTACCGATAGCGCTCCCCATACCCGCACCAGCAAAGAAAGTTCCTGTGGCTGCGCGGGATGCTTTTCGGCTCTGCACGCCCTTGAGTTGTATGCCGAAGCATTTGAAAGCGTGAAAGCCCTGGATAAACTGGAGGCATTCGCTAGCTTCTATGGCCCAGATTTTTATCAACTGCCGCGTAATACCGAGCGAATTACCTTGTCCAAAACGACTTGGCGCGTTCCTGATGAAGTTCCATTTATGGAATCTGGGCTTGTACCTTTGGAGGCGGGGCAGGAAATGACATGGCAAATGGTATGACATTTGCATTGTGCATCAGCCGTTGTGGAATCCTGTCGGTTAACTTAGGCCAACAATTAATTTGAATCCTGGCTCAAATTTGAGTCTGCGAATCTTCCATTTTGAGTGGCGATCGTCTTAGCAGAACTTTAAGATTTTAGCAGAGTATAAATATAATCTAGTATTGATTGAAGAAACGTTTAAGTCTACAAATGAGAGATTGAGAAATAACCCAGGGCAAACGCATCTAAATATTGACGAGCCGGAATCAGGGTGGAATTTAGCCAAACCCTAATCATATAAGGCTTTCAGTAAATTAAACATT
>NZ_JBALFH010000070.1:0-5202 GCF_036917095.1 Nostoc sp. | reverse complement strand
GAAAGAGTTGGTGGACGTACACAGTCCAAATATAAACCTGGACATCTACCCTGTAACACGATATTGCGATCCCATTTCACCGATCACAAAGGCTGCAACCGTAGTAAGTTCGCTGATATCTGGTTGCCGGATGGTACAGTCAAATCCTTGTCTATTGAAGGTGTAGCGAGGTTACAGGGTTTTCCTGACTGGTACGAGTTTCCCAGGGAGACTGCTACGGCTGGGTCAATTATCGGCTATTCTGTCCCTCCCAGTTTTGCAAGTCAATTATTCATGTCAGCACAAAGTATTTTGAAAGCTGCAATTGTATGACTAACCTTGTTCAAAACAATAAAGATGCTCGAATGAAACCATCATTAGTAGACAAATTCCATACAAGCAGTGATATCTTTAGTTTAGTTTTCATTTTGATAATAGTTGAAAATTATGATTTGAGAAAAAGTTGCTAACATCAAAAGCCCTAAATTACCTATTGCAAATACTTTGGCAACTAGATGAGCAATTTATACCTTGAAATACTTTGTTAATCTCTCAATAAATCAATCTCTTTGTTGTATTTGCGATGAAATTTTAGTAATTCTATATAAGCGAATGGTACTACTATGGGCCAGAAAATAGTTATTAATACCAAAAGTATTCCAGATAAAAAGTACTGCTTTCGGCTCATCTCTTTATCATTTATCAAGAAAAATAACCATTGCTTCAACAAACACCAAGCAAATACTAAATAAACGGTTATCCCAATATAAACCAGAAGTAAATTCAATATTACCCCTCTATTAATAGTAAAGTTTTGGTCAGTATTAGAAATGAATAAGTTACTTTTTTAAATCTCTTTTTGTAAAAATCATTGATTTTTATAAAAGCCTAATATCCAATTTTATAAATTTTAATATTTTGCCATAAACCTCTGAATTCATGTGAATACTATAAGTTTTTTATAAACTAGATAATTTGAATATTCTGAAACTAAAAGTTTAACAAAAGTATCTCTTAATCTTTAAATTTTACAGAATGTAAGCTACGATTGCAATGAATAATCCTTTGATGAACTTGTCAATTTTTTATTAGAATTGGATAATTTGCCTCTTTTGCTTAATTTTCGATAAGTGACAAATCGAGCAAATTGTCGAAATATCTCCTACTCCCAATCACGACTTTACAATATTGCACCCAACTGAGAAGCACTATATATTACTGATTACTTGCTACGTGCTAATGCCCGCATTTCTCACAAGCTGCTTTGCGTATAAGTAATAAGTAATGAGTAATAAGTAATAAGTAATAAGTTAAGAATTTTACTCATTACTCCTTACTCACTACTCATTACTCCTCCATTCGAGGTGTGGTGAGAAATCCGGGATCAACCGTGACTGCGTTTGGATTTTCCGGCTCTTGTGCTGGTTTGAGGGCTGGCTTTGGTTTATCGGGAGTTGTGGGGGTGAGTCTTTTGCGCTTGGAGGTTGGTTGGTTCATGCTACCACCTCCAGACTGTAGGTGGTTGAGACAGTATTGAGTTGTGTCATGATAAGGGAAGAGTTTTCTAATGTATCCCCAGCCTCACGAGAACGTTGGGGTTTTTCATCTACTTCTTATATATTTGCATTTCTTCTTAAATGGCTAAACACAAGAAAAAGCAAAAGAATGTCCCACCGTGGTTGGCGCACGAGAATCTGTTTATCCCTAAAACTGGCCAGCAAATAACTACAGATGCAGGCTGGGAAAAAATATCATTTGATGATGCTGCTAAATTTTTTAGCAACCAAACCATTCAAGATTGGCACGAATCTTTCATTGAAGGGTTTGATGATATCTCTGATTTACTATTGGCACAGGGTGTAGATATCGATTTAGAAGATGAAGCTGCTGTAGATAACTTTTTGGATAACTACAAGCCTCAACATATCAATGTAGTTATAGCTAAAGCTGTCTATAATATTCATTCTTGGGCCAGAGTTCTACTAATTTCCACTCCTGAAGATGAAGAATACTATTTTCACAACCATGAGATTGAGGCAATTCGTTTAGGCATTGGGTTGCGAAGGTATCTAAACTTAGACATTCCAGTAATTAATGATTGTCAAGATGCTGTGAGATATCTGCAAGGTAAATACCCGAACATCGCTTGGCAACCTAGACATTGTGTTTCGGTTGCTCATCGCCTGAAAATTGCTCAAGCCACCAAGGTCTACAACGAACAAACCTGGGATGAGGAGTGGAGCGAAGTTCTGGATGAAGAATTAATTGTATCCGCTCGGTAAATCGGGGTAGAAACAAAAAATCAGAATTTAAATTGGGCGATCGCTTACGTTAGGCGCACTTTCACAAAAATACTCTACTGAGCTATTCACATCAATAGAGTATATAAATTTACTATAATCATCTTTTCCAAATTCAGCTTATACTTTGATAACTATTTATACCTCTGTGTAAGTACTGCAAATCTTACCTACAGCAATCATCCCAGAAGAGACAAACTTTCGGCAAAATGTCTCTGATTCGCTAATAACTTCCTGTATTCTGGGATATCCGTTCTTTGTGGAAAGCCGAATGATTCCTATAGATATGAAACGACTCATCAAAAAAAACCCTAACCCAGTTCGCAAGAAAACAGAAGTAACCCCACCACCGACTGAACCCATTGAGATTCCTGAGAGCCAAAATATTCCTGAACCAGTAATTGAACCAAATCCACCTGTGTATATTGAAGACTACGTTTCTGAATCCGAATACATTTCTGAACACTATCGCCCCCTCCGCTCTGTGGGTAACTCCGGGTGGCAACCGTCTGATGTGTGGCGCGAGTTGAGGGTTGATGATTTTTGTCGTGGGTGAGTCAGTATTTAAACAGCGCGATGCCTGCGGTTCTTGCTAGCCTACGCTAAAATACAATGCCTGCATTTTGAAATAGTGGCAATTGAATTACTTGGGTTTGTTTGGCGTTATCCAAATTGGACAAGGAAATCCCCAGCAACCTAATACTGCGGTTTTCCAGTGAAATCGACTCAAACAGCGCTTTGGCTATCTCAAAAATCGTAGATAGTTCACCGATGGGAGCAAGCATTGTCTTACTGCGGGTTATCTGATGATAGTCAAAAAACTTGACTTTCAATGTTAATGTGCGGCCCCGTGTTTCGTGCTGCTCTAACCGTTGCTCGACGATTTGGGCAATCTGTTCAAGTTCCTGCAACATCTGACCGACATCGCTTAAATCCTGTGCAAACGAGGTTTCTGCACCAATCGATTTGCGAACTCGATTTGCTTCAACTGGGCGGTCATCTTCTGCTCTGGCAATCTTGTAGTAATAATGACCTGCTTTACCAAAGTGGTGTGTTAGGTCAGTCAGCGATCGCATTTTCAAATCTGCGCCAGTATGAATCCCCAGTGAATGCATTTTAGCCGCCGTAACTTCTCCAATGCCGTGGAACTTCTCAATTGGCAGTTGTTCTACAAAGGCGATCGCTTGCTCTGGTAAAATCACGGTTAGTCCGTTGGGCTTATTTTGGCCTGATGCCATTTTTGCTAGGAACTTGTTAATCGACACGCCTGCGGTTGCCGTCAACTGAGTTTCCTGGAAAATCGCAGTTTTGATGTATCTTGCGATAGTAGAAGCGTAGGGGATGTTTTGCTTATTCTCAGTAACGTCCAAATATGCTTCATCTAGTGCAACTCCTTCCACTAAATCACTGTAGCGTTTAAAGATAGCGTGGATTGAAGTGGAAATCTCTCGGTAAACGTCGAATCTTGGTCTGACAAAGATAAGCCCAGGGCATTTTGCAAAAGCTGTTACTGACGGCATCGCAGAGTAAATACCGAATTTTCTGGCTTCATAACTGGCTGCTGCAACTACGCCTCGTTGATTCGGGCTGCCACCGACGACTAACGGTTTACCTCGGTAGCTAGGGTTGTCCCTCTGCTCTACCGATGCGTAAAAAGCATCCATATCTACGTGAACTATTTTCCTGGTTCTAGCGACAGATTCTTGTCCCAAGGGTAGCTCCACCACAAGCAGTCTCATTTTTTACGTACTATGCCACGAGCAAATTAAATCCTAAATTAGAAATCCTATAGTACACTAGCACTAGTTGGAGCCAATTTTTGTATATCTGCAAATTATTTAAAGCTTGCTTGAACTTTCTCCTATCAGCCCCGATCGATTTTTCTGTTAATGAGTAAGTGTACAATGTGGCTCAAATTTGGTGTAGCTCCAGATGGACAATTAGTCTGTGTTGAAGATGTTGGTAGTGGTAAAACCGAGCTTAAATGCTCTTATTGTTACGGTGGACTAACTGCTAAAAAAGGTAAAGTCAAGCAACATCACTTTGCCCATTCGTCAGCCACCTGCTTGCCTGTAGCTAATTGTGATTTCCCAATTTTACCACTGTATGATAATTTTAATATTTACCTATCGCGTAAAGATTTAGCACAGTTAAAATTGCTATGGAAAGGATACGGCTCAATCAATTATCCTATCAGCCCTGGCTTAATTACTCCGGGGCTACTCAAAGCCTTTATGTTCTGCAAAAACGTGTATCTAATCCCTCCGGCTTATGAATTTACTAACTTAGGAAAAATTCCTATTGGGGCCCTAGAATTCAGTTTATTCAATGAAGTGCAAGAACCTCTGTTGCTCAAAAAGCTATTGAAACTAGAGCTAGCAGCCAAATACGCCTTATACAAAAATGCACCAGATAAGTTATATCGATTAACTGACTTAACACTTTATCGCGCTCAATTTCAACGAATTTTATCTTGTTCTCTGTATTTTTTAGAGATTCAAACACACATTGGCACTTTGTACAAGATAGGAGTTACTACTAGACCTATCCAACAGCGATTGGCAGAAATAGAAGCAGATTTACTTATCCCTTATCAAACTGTTGAGATTCAAATACTTGGAACTTGGGCACACAGGGGTAATGTCGAACTATATTTTAAACACCGCTATCATAATTACAATTATCGCATTGGTAGTTTAACTGAGTACTTCAAATTTGGTGCTGCCGATGCTAACACTGTCCTACATGAGCTTCAACAAATGAAAGATAAAGTACTCTCGACTGGAGAGATAGACATTATTAAGGACAACATTAGCTTATCTCAAGTTGCTATAGGACTAGTATTTGATTTCTGAAAAAGATCCGTACATTTGAAGAGTGTCAAAATCAAAGGTAGTGTGTCGGAGAAACCATTCAAACATCC
>NZ_JBALFH010000069.1:0-5768 GCF_036917095.1 Nostoc sp. | reverse complement strand
CTAGATGCTGGTTTATCATTGTTCGTTCTTAGACATATATATGCCTCAGTATTATCTCTTAGTTTTTTTCAGAAATCAAATATGATTCCTATATCTAGCTTATACTCATGCGGGAGCAACAGCCAAGTTCCATATTTCTATGCGATCGCCAAAGCAACACTAATTGCTATCTAAGCGAGCGGCGATCGCAGATGTGGCGTACACCGCTCCTGGTTGCCGTAGGCATCAAAACGAGAGTGCAAGACTACAACTCTTTCCTTGGCAAGCTCTAACCAAGTATTAACAATTAGACATCTCCGAAAACGTTCAAAGCCTTTATATGGCTAGGCTATAGTCCGTAAATGCAATCATCCTAAATTAGGTAGTCTGTACGAAAAAATAAGGTTTTGAGATATTTACTGTTGATAATTAGGCAAAAGCATCTAGTTATATGCATTAATTTCAACCTAATGAAATAGCAGATATTTTTAATGGTAATATTAGCGCTCTAATTCGTAATCTGACGTGCTAACCATATTGCTAAATCCTTAAAACTTGCAGATTTAGTATTCCCAAATATCTGAAGTTGTTTACCAAAAATTGCTAAAAATTATACCGGAATTTCAATGATAAATTCTGTACCTTTTCCTGGTGCGGAAATGCAGCTTAACTGACCCCCATGTTTTTCTACCACTATTGAATAGCTAGTTGATAATCCTAAGCCTGTACCACTACCTACTGATTTAGTCGTAAAAAAGGGATTAAATACATTATTTTGCACAGACTTGCTCATTCCTATACCGTTGTCTGCAATGCGAATCAGTATTTTTTTGGCTTCTTTTAATTCAGTCCGAATAATAATATTCGGTTGGCAATTTTTATCTGATGCTTCTAAGGCATCAATGGCATTATTGATAATATTCATAAACACCTGATTCAGAGCAGACGCATAACAATTAACTAAAGGTAGTTGACCATAATGTTGAATAACTGCAATCTCTGGATGTTTACTATTATTTTGAAGTCGATGCTGCAAAAGTAACAGCGTGCTATCAATACCAGAGTGAATGTCTACTGATTTTAATTCTGATTCATCCAAGCGAGAGAAATTTCGCAATGAAAGCACAATTTGACAGATACGTTCTGCTCCTACCCTCATCGATGACAGGAGCTTTTGTAAATCATCCACTATAAATTCTAGTTCAATATCGGCGATTTTCTCGGCAATTTCTGGCAATGGTTGTGGATAAAGTTGCTGATATAAATTATTTAATTCAATTAAGGAGGTAACGTATTCACTTGCTGGTTGTAAGTTACCATAGATGAAATTAATTGGATTATTAATTTCATGAGCAATCCCAGCAACTAGCTGTCCCAAACCAGACATTTTTTCTGATTGAATTAGTTGGGCTTGAGTTGAGTAAAGTTTTTCCAGTGTTAATTCTAGCTGAGTAGCTTTTTCTGTTATTTCCTGGGTGCGCTCTTCTACTTTCTGCTCCAAAGTATGGGAATAGTTCTCTAATTTTTGATATAACTTTGCGTTCTCTAGAGAAATAGCTACTTGAGTCGTGAGGAGTTTGAGAACTTGTAGGCGATCGCTGGTAAACGCACCCACAGTCAGGTTATTTTCGAGGTACAAAATGCCAATCAACTTGCCTTGGTTGAGAATTGGCGCACAGAGAATACTTTTAGGTGAATGCCTCAGGATATAAGGATCAGCCGCTAGGGTTGGCTCGGCTATAGCATTCTCAATCACAGTGAAAGTCAGGGTATTTTTCACCCGATTGATCAGGGCAACAGGTACTATTTGATGATCCTCAAAGGGCAGCGGGAGTGCATCAGCACCGCTACGCGATCGCAAGACAATGGCAGACCCTTCGAGTTGCAATAATGCCTCAATTACCCAGCCCGAACCTGAAGGCATCAGCAACGCACATTTATCTGCTCCTGCATTTTTGAGTATTACCTGAATTAGGGTTGAGAGTAATTTCTCCAACTCAATTTCACTGGAGAGAGATTGAGAAGCTTGGAGAATAGTTGCCAGATCGAGAGCTTCTGAGAGACTAGTATTACTGAAGGTGGAACTCCCAATCGTGTGAGAGGAGATAGGAATCATCGTTTCCGTGGGTGTGAAAGATGGTTGCTGTTTTTGCAAAATTGTTATCAGTAGTTGGGGATAGCGGGTTTCTAGATCAACAACTTTGGCTTTGGCTCCCCAACGGGTGTAACAGTAATAAGCTTCCGTCATGTAGACTTGAGCGATTTTTTCTTTGCCCCAATCGAGATAGAATTTGGCGGCAAGTTCGTTGGCTAATGCTTCTTCGTTAAGGAATTGGTTTTCCTTGGCAAGGGAAATGGCGCGATCGTACTGTTCTATTGCTTCTAGTTTGTTACCGGATCTCCACTTTTCTGCCTCAACTAAATGCCATTTGTGCAAGTAATTCATCGGGGCATTGTCCGCCCACTGGCGCAGAACAGTTTGATGGGCTTTTATCTCGGCAAGCATTTGGACTTGCTCTGCTTCGGGCTGGGTAGGGAAGAGTGCCAAATGCGTTAGGGCGGCATAAAAATGGAAAACAGGAATAACAACCATTCCTGATGCTGCCATCAAATAGGACTTGGCTTGGGTGATATAGCCAAGGGCAGCCTGATAATTACCAAAAGAGTAGGCAAGCAACAGTTTGTAGATATAAGTAATGGCGATCGCTGTGAGATCATGATCTTGGTGGTGCTTTGGTAACATCACCGTTTCATCGTAGGCGATGCCCTTTAAGCAATCGGGTTGACTTACCGTTTCTCTCAAATGCTCCACCGTTTGCCACACTATACCCGAATGAATATGCGCCGAATCTTGTTTCACCTGAGCTAGGCTAGCGCTGTAAGCAGACAATTCCTCTGACAACGTGTCCAGGTTTAAACTCGCCGAAAGTGCAATATTGGCGTAAGCTATAATGCTGTAGCCAGCAGAGAGAAAATCGCCTGTTTCCATGCCAGTCGTATAGCTTTCTTTCAGCGTTGGTAGCGTTGCTAAAAGCGCTTCTTGGCGATGTTGAATGAAACTCCCAAACAGGCTTAGAGTGAGGGACTTCATGCCCTGAGCCTTCAACCTTTCTAGCAACGAAAGCGCTAATCTACCGAACTCATAGCCGATTTCGACTTTACCCAAAAAGGCACACAGCACCATGCCATGAATCGCATATCCTACCGTCGAGGTGGGAGAATTGCCAAACTGGAGCGATAACTGCACCATCGTTGCGCTCAACAAGGGCATAAAACTTGGCATTCCCAAGATCACTGGGGTAAACAATATTCCTAACAGTTGCATCGCTGCGATTGCTGTGGGTTTACTCATTACCGGCAGGTCAATCAGCCCCCTAATCTCTCTGCTTTGGAGTTGCCTTGCAAGGTCTTGTAGTACTTTGCCGATTTGCGCTTTATCTGGCGTATTCGGGAGTTCTACCCCCAATTGTGCTAGAGCCTCTATTCCAATAGCGATCGCCGCTAATATTTGGCTCCTAGCCGCTTGTGCCGCAATTTGAATTTCGTAGATTTTCACTTGATCCAAAATCGTCTGTGCCTGCTGTAATACCATTGCGGCTTGCTGTTCCATGCTTGCAAAGTCACCATTTAGATAACTGGCTTCCGCAGCTGCGACATACAGATTCAGAGTCAATTCATACTGACTTTGCCAACAATTGACCTCTAGTAGCTCAATTCCAGTTTGTAGATACAGTCTGGCCGCAGTGTATGCAGTTGAATGTCTGGCTTTACCACCTGCTTTTAGGTTGAGTTGCGCTAAAGTTTCCCGTTCCTGCTGTTGAGTAATTAATGCCTGTCCTTGGTTCAAATGCAAGGTAATATCAAACAGTTTTTCTTCTCGTTCTATTTCTGAAGAGTTTTCCTGAAGTAACTGTCCAATTTTGAGATGGGTTGCTTGCTTTTGGTCATCAGGAATTAGAAAATAAGCAGCTTGTTGAACCCGGTCATGTAAGAATCGATAAATCGGATTAGCTGCTGCATTAGAAACTGACGCACTGTCAGACTGAATAAAGAACTTATAGATTTCTGTATTCGGAATAATTAGTCCTTCTTGCAAGGCTTTCCATAAATCAACCGCCGTTGCTTCTAAGGATTGTTCTGAAATAATTGCCAATGTATTCAAATCAAACTGCGCCCCAATACAAGCTGCTAGTTTGAGAACATTCTGAGTTCGGTTCGGCAATTTCTGCAATTGCAGCGCCATAAACTCCACCAGATTATCAGTAATTGCTAAAGCTCTGACTTGGGCAATATTACACTGCCAATGGCGGGATTTTAAGTCAAAAATAATTAGCCTATCGTCATGTAACGCCTTCAGAAACTGGGTAGCAAAAAAAGGATTACCTTGAGTTTTTTGATAAACCAATTTTGTCAAAGGTTGGGCTAGAGATAATTTGCAATTCAGCGTATCTGCCACCAACAGATTCATTTGTGCTTCGCTTAATGGTTGCAGCACGATTTTATTGACAACTCCCCCAGCTTTGACGATCTCATCTACAGCCAGCATCAATGGGTGAATTGGTGATACTTCATTATCCCGATATGCACCCAAGATTAATAAATGTCCTGTTTCTGCCATCAACAATTGCAACAATTTCAGCGATGCGGAATCTGCCCACTGCAAGTCATCTAAAAACATTACTAAGGGATATTCAATGCTGGTGAAGACTTGCACAAATTTCTGCATCAGCAGATTGAAGCGATTTTGGGCAGCAGTCCCTGATAATTCTATAGCCGGAACTTGAGTGCCAATAATGCGTTCTAGCTCTGAAATTACGTCAATCAAGACTTGTCCATTGTCGCCAACAGCTTCCAGAATCTTGGTTCTCCAGACTTGCAGTTGTGCATCTGATTCTGACAGCAATTGCCCTATTAAGTCTCGGAATGCTTGGACAAATGCACTCAAGGGAATATTACGTTTAAATTGGTCATATTTACCTTTGATAAAGTAACCACGTTGTCTAACAATCGGTTTGTGAACTTCGTTAACAACCGCAGTTTTACCAATACCCGAAAATCCAGCAACAAACATTATTTCGGTTGCACCTTGGCTAACCCTTTCAAATGCTTGCAATAGAGTTGATACTTCGGTTTCTCGTCCATAGAGTTTGTCAGGGATGATGAAGCGATCGCTAATATCTGCCTCTCCTAATGGAAAAGGTTTTATGATTGCTGTTTTGCATAATTGATTTAGACAAGCCTCTAAATCATGCTTGATTCCCAAAGCACTCTGATAACGACCTTCACCATTCTTCGCCATTAATTTGCTAATGATTTCAGATAAAATTAAAGGAATACTAGGATTTATTTGATGTACTGCAATATGAGTTTTAGCAATATGACAATGCACCAATTCCATCGGATCATCACAGATAAATGGTAATTGCCCCGTAAGTAATTCGTAGAATGTTACACCTAATGAGTAGAAGTCACTACGATAGTCAATTCCCCGGTTCATTCTGCCTGTTTGTTCAGGAGAAATATAAGCAAGTGTGCCTTCTAAGATATTAGGATTGATTAGTATTTGGGTTTCCCGTGGTAGTAAAGATGCAATACTAAAGTCGATTAATTTAACTTCTTTTGTATC
Source organism: Nostoc sp. (assembly GCF_036917095.1). Classification (GTDB taxonomy): domain Bacteria; phylum Cyanobacteriota; class Cyanobacteriia; order Cyanobacteriales; family Nostocaceae; genus Nostoc. Next base: position 163 of record NZ_JBALFH010000069.1, on the reverse strand, counting down.
GGGATTAATTAAAATATTGGCAGGTTTGATATCTTTATGAATAATCTGCTGTTGATATAATATATCTAATACCAATTTAATATGAAGCTGCATAGAATAGAGCTTCTAGAATAAAGTTATAGGAAGAGATAGAAATTACCTGCTCAAGTGTAAGTTGGTCGAA
>NZ_JBALFH010000068.1:0-9379 GCF_036917095.1 Nostoc sp. | reverse complement strand
TAATAATACTTGCTTATACGTGTTTGTTTATTGATGATGCCTGCGGTGTGCGTAGCGATCGCCTTTTTGGAAAAACTTTTTGGTTTACTGATAAGGCACAACTGTATTCAGAATTTGATAAGTTGCCCGCAAGTCCCTGCTGTTCATGTAAGGACTCAGGACAAAATCCGACTTTTTCACTGCGGTTTCCATTAAATAAAACTTTCTCCTAGCGGCTGAAGTTCTTTTTGGGGTAAGTTGAAATAACTGGTAGCATTGACTTGACAGCGCCGCCTAATGTAGGATAGCGCACCTCCTACAAACGGAGATAGTCGGAATTTGTGAGTCCCATATAATAATCTATCGCCGCATTTTGATAGCAAGTAGGTTTCGGAATCTTGCTTAATTGTGGTTTGAGCATTGAGGAATAAAGTAAGTATTAGGGCATTAAGCTTGGTTGAAATTCTGACCAACGCTTGCAAACTTGTTCGTAGCAATCGGGTGGAGTAATTTTTAATTGGTGTAAAAAAGTAACCTCAATCTGAGGTTCAACTTTTAGTACCAGAAGAATATCTTGATGGGGATTGTATGTTGCGACTGCTGGGAAAATGGATGAGATTATAGATGAGTTCAGTGATTGCGATCGCAAGTAAAACCCAATTAGATCGCAGGGGAGAAACTGGAGGGTGAAGGGAACTGTATCAAAGTTTGTAATTGTCGACTGAGTAACTTGAGTATCTACATCACATAAGACAACTCCCCCTCCAAATGACTGAAATTCTTTCCATGCTGTGTAACCAATGACCAGCAGATTATTATGAATAAAACTATTTTGCCAGTAGCCAAAATTTCCTTGCCAGATACTATTGGATGGTCGCATTGACTTCCTCCCGTAGCAGCAATGGCTTAATGCGAACCTGCTCAAGCTCCCGTCCAATCAATACTAATTGCGTTTGATGGGGTTCCTGGGGTTGCCAAAGACGGTCATAAAAGTAGTCAAATCGATTACCAACACCCTGTAATACCAGACGGATAGCTTTCTTTGGAACTGCTACAAATCCCTTAATTCGATAATTCATAATTTATAATTCATAATTACATTTTGTGATGGGGATTTAGCTAGGCTTCAATTCTTTCTGCCTCTAGAAGTAGGGGACTTAAACCCCCAAACTTAGTTAAAATCCAAATATTCATAAATAGCTGCGATCGCTACCTAACCAAGCTTGAGGGATTTTGGTTGGCAAAGTTTCTGTCCATCAATTCTGTGCTTCCGTTTGCCCGCACAGCCCGGAACATTCCAAATCGACACAATCCTGCACCAAACGCCAAACGCATTAGTAAAAGCGTTGGTACCTCGCGCACAGATTTAATGAAACCAGACAGTCCAAAACGCAGCAATCCCTCTGGTCGAGACACTCCTTGCCAAATCGAATCGAACCAAGAAGGAAGGGTTTCTTGAGTCCAGTCTGCCGTAATTACCTCCCCCTCAACTAATTCTGTCGCCGCCAAAAGCTCGGAAAAGCCTTCAATGCTGGAAAAAGCTGGATGAGACCACTGATCGAGGAGTTGCTGCATTACTCGTTTCTCCCAAAAACTTAGCGGCTTTTGGCGGTCATCCCTCTGATTCCAGTCAGCTACAACCAACACTCCACCAGGCTTTAGCACCCGCATTAATTCTCTAGCAAAAACGGTTTTATCTGGCATGTGGGGGCCTGCTTCAATAGACCAAACGACATCAAAACTGGCATCTGGAAACGACAATGCCATTGCATCATCGACCGCAAATTGGGCGTTTAGCCCTTGGGGCGTTAACTCCTGGGCGCGGTTAACCTGAATAGGGCTGATGGTAATCCCTGTAACAGCAAACCCATAATCTCGCGCTAAAATCCGACTGCTGCCGCCAATACCACAGCCAACATCTAAGATGGTAGTACCAGGAGATAATTTTTCTATTCCACCCCATTTAGCCATTTCATGCACAAAATCAGATTTAGCAGCCAAAAAATCCTTACTTCGTGGTGGCGAACCGTAATGACCGAGGTGAATGTGTTCCCCCCAATAAAACTCTAGGATGCCGTCAAGCGTCCATTGATCGTAGGAATTGGCGACTGTGGATGAGGATTGGTACTTGCGGGCAGTTAGGAAATAAGCCGTAATTCCAATTACTAAAAGCATCAGAAAACCAATTACAGAATATAATAAAGTTGACATTTTTTTGAACGCTCCTGTACACCTATTTGAGTCGATCTAACGGTTTACTCATTGCTGCTCGTCCCGAATCAGACGAGCGATGTCGTAACCGCCCAAGGTCGGCGATGCCTACGGCGAGCGGAGCTAACGCAATATAAATCATCCTGTACATCGACATTGCAATGTTTTGAACATCTTGAATAATTTTCCCTTGAGGTAGACTGGGCTTATATTTGCCTTGACAGAGAGCCGTTTGTTTGACAAAGGGATGAATAGCAGTAGGAATCTTCCCAGTTCGGTGAAGATAGAATTTCGGCATGATAATTAACTGAAGTATTAATTTAGTAAATTAGCAATTTCTATGGGAAATTGGGAAAGTATCTGTTCAGTATTGTCACAGCGCTATGTACGTCATACACGCCATTTATTACCTGTTTTGAACAACTTCTATCTGTTAGTTAATACAGAGTTTTTTTGTTGCTGTGACTATATTTTAAGTGATACTCTCATCCTGGAGTGGCGATCGCGATCGCTGCATCTCAAGACACAACTTGTACCGGAAATTAATCGCTTACCCTCTCATAGAAAGTCGTAATCTGTAGCGGATTGATATGTGGAGCTATGAGAACGTAAAGCTGAGTAGTTGTAGAAATTTTCATAAAAATACTTATCTGTGCCTCGCAGATGTACAAAATTTACAAGTTCACTTCGGCGGGCATTCTGACTCACAAGGCAAGCCTTGATTACAGCTGCGGGACAGCGCCGGATTTACACCGGACTTTCCCCGTTTCCTCTAGCGGCTGTTCCCCACTAGAACCGAGATTCATCTGGATAATAACACAACTGCGATTTGCTTGCATAAAAATCAATGGGCGGTCTATATTTGCATTCGCTATTAATCGGGACAAGTCTCATTCTTTACCAAGCGTTTATTTTCTACTCAGCGTTGCAGGGTCGTTTCTTATTGCTTAGTAGATATCTTGCAAAACTAACAAATGCCAAAAATAGCTCGCTATTTTCTGAAATCAATTCTTATTGAGAGTCATCATTCAGATATCGCTTGTAGGGCGGCCGCATCATGTCAATAAGTAAGGTCTATTCTCAATAGAGCCAAGAATAATGTCATTAACCTTTGCTTATTGCGAAGAAATTAGGCGAATGAAAGAATAACGTCGATTCTGGCGCAGTTTATTTAAAGCTACTTCTGTTAGCTCGATCAACTCGCTGCCACAGTTCACGGTCTTCTCGATAAATAGCCAACGCTGCAATCGCATCTTTTGCATCAATATCTTTTCCTTGAGCCACTAGTGAAATCAGGTAATCTATTGCTTTATCTTGTCGCAACATCCCTATTGCTAGTAACAATGTGCGACGAAGTTCTACGTTTCTTGTTTGCTGCCAGCAATTTCTGAGAAGATCAAATGCTTCCTCTAATCGTGATTCACCCAACGTCAATGCTGCTAACTCACAGATTTGCTCCTTTGGGTCAAAAAGAAAACCAGCAACCATTGCAAGTGAATCAGTTGGAGCTAGTTGTAACAAAGCACTGAAGCACTCCGAAATCACCTGTAGTGCTTGATCGCCGATGCGGGTTTTTAAACGAAGTAAAGGTACGCCTTGGGGATTTCCTGTGTAGGCGATCGCTTTTGCATCGGTTGCTTTAACTATCATGGGGTGAAGTCCGGTGAACATTTTTTAGTCTGTGGTATATATCCTTTGGCATATTATTATTATTATGAAAATCGTCCAGACTTTATCAATCCATAATAACTGGCTAAACCGATAATTTGTGGCTCAAGTCATGGTCAGAATCATGACTTTTTTCATGAGTGATTGTGTCAGATATTTCTACAATAGTTGTATCTCATCAGATTGATATTGAGATTTTAAACCTCAAGTCTTATGTCGAAACACAAACTAATCCCTAATCATCACAATACCTTTCATATATGTAATTAGAAAGATATCGCTAATTTCTAAGTACTGCTGGAGATTTCTGGAATAATCATTATGCTTTGTGTAGTCAAATTACAATTCCAACTCAAACATTAATTGATGTTTTCATCAACTGAAGAGGGACTCATGATTAATCGGGCTATAGACATAATTTTCGTAGATTCATTTGCCTTTGTAATTAATATCACATTTGGAACACTGCTTCATACTAAAATATGCAATTATTCCTGGGAAGGGAAAACACCCTTTAATTCTAAACCTGAAGAGATTGGCTCTAATCCATCCATTTCAACGTTATCTTCTGAAGATATACATTAGAGTCTGTTTGAAAAGTCCAAGATAGTCCAAGATAGTTATAATTCATCATTCTGAACAAAACGAAGTGAAGCAAATAATCCCAATTTTTCGTTGGAATTGAGATGCTTTACTTCACTGCATTCAGTATGCCAAATATACTTTTAAAACAGACTCTAACTTCAAGGAGGCTCTTGAGGCAGAGGAGAAAGAATCTGCCACTATGAAAATGGGATAATTTATTTTCTGGAAGTCCCTAAGTAATCTCTAACGCTCGTAAAAAGTACTCAAATTTTGTCTCTTTACTCCCTCTGCTCCCCTGCTCCCCCAGCAATCAGAAAGCCTATTTCACGCGCTTTAATCTGGTTTTGTCCAGTCGTGGTCACGCAGATAGGATTCAAAGTCGCTTGAGGAAGGAAACTCACGTTTCAGCTGTGCTAAATCCGCTCCGTAGCCGACATTCTCAAACCAGCGATACATAATGGTCACTTCCTCCCCAGCTTGCTGCTCAAACGCTTCAAACGGAATTTGCTGGTATTCGACGGTTTTGCCCAACATGAGGCTGAACGCGGCAGCGATTTCTGGCATGGTCATCTCCACACTGGCGACTTCGATTTCGCGGTTCAAGAACTCGGCGGGGCGATCGAATACCTCAGCGACCATTGCTCCGTAATCTTCTTCAGAAAGTTGCTGCAATTTTGTTTCAGGACTGAGCGGTTGGGAGAGCGTGCCCTGCTCCATCATTGGACGCATTGAGGCGTAGTTGTAAAAGAAGAAAACTGGACGCATGATTGTGTAGGGCAAGCCCAGCGATCGAACGTACTCTTCGACTTGAAATTTACTGTACCCACAGAACTTTTGCAGCATCGCTGTGTCAACTTTATCTATCCACAGACTGGGCGAGAGCCTAAATGGAAGTTTGAACAAGATGGAAAAGCGATTGACCTTTGTGTTGAGAGTTATCTGCGATTCGATAATTCAGAAGTCATTTTAGAGGCAGTCATTCAAGGAGCCGGTGTAGTTCAATTTCCTAAATTTATCGCAGCCAAAGCGATCGCGCGTGGAGACCTCCAACCAATTCTTCAATCCTACGCGACCCAAGTTGGATTACCGATCTCCGTGTTGTACCCGCAAAAACGCTATCTCTGTGCTAAAGTTCGCGTCTTTGTTGAGTTTATGACAGAATTGATGGCTGCATTAAAGCGAGTTGATATTGTAGATTGAAAGCTATTTATTTAGAGACAGTAGGTGTTGCAGAAAATCTTCAGCAATTTGTCAAATCAATTCAAAATTACAAGACGCTCGTGGACTCGCTAACGCTGCGCTATCAGTGAGGGCAAGAAAAGAGCGAATTAATCAATTCAAAATTTTTGTTTTTTCTTAATTTTGAATTTTGAATTTTGAATTTCATTAAATGGTTAAACGGTAGAATCCATTTTTTCCAATTCTTAGATAATATTCAGTTTTATACCATACTCATCTCAGGATAATCTGTCACTCTAATAATTAAAACCAATCAGGCAATATTGAGAAAATATTTGCTTATAAAGTATCTGTCTGATTTGATGAGTTTCATTTAAAATTATCATAAAAGAGTTGTCAAAGATATGCAAAATGCTAATCTACAAAAAGCGACATTTGGAGCAGGCTGTTTCTGGGGAGTTGAAGCAGCATTTCGTCAAGTAAAGGGAGTAACTTCTACAGCAGTTGGTTACACTGGCGGACACTTTGAGAATCCAACCTATGAAGATGTCTGTAGAGGCAAAACTGGACATGCTGAAGCAGTGGAAGTGGAATACGATCCAGCAATAGTATTTTATGATGAACTGCTAAATGTGTTTTGGAATAAGCACAATCCCACAGAATCAAACCACCAGAGGCCAGATGTTGGTTATCAATATCGGTCAGTAATATTTTTCCACACTCCAGAGCAGGAATTATTAGCAAAAGCCTCCAAGGAGCAGCTTGAAAATAGTTCTCGTTATCACAAAAATCCAATTGTGACGGAGATTGTACCTGCATCGCAATTCTATAGAGCGGAAGAGTATCATCAGCAATATCGAAAGAAGCATGGACGAGCATCTTACAGGATAGGCTAATCTTTCACTGGTTCAAGGGGATGTTAAGAGTCGAATGCTGTAAATCCCCTTACTTGCTATACATATCAGGGAACTTTGCTTGAAGTTTAGCCAGCTTCGGCAAGTCATTCACTACCACATAGCGATCGCTCGGATGATGCACTATATAATTCTGATGGTATGCCGCAGCCTGATAAAAACTTTTCAAAGGATCTAATTTTGTCACAATCGGCTTGTTGAAGATTTGTGATTTGTTGAGTTGAGCGATATATTCTTGTGCAGCCTGTTTCTGCTCATCGTTAGCAAAAAAGAGCGCCGAACGATATTGCTTACCTGAGTCTGGGCCTTGTCGATTTAACTCTGTTGGGTTATGCGCTAAGTAAGTCGTGGAGAAAATTTATAACTATGTAACAAACAATTAAGGATAAGATTTAGAGTTAAATCTTATACGTTGTGTACTGTAATTTCCCTTCTCTGCTCTAGCTTTAACTCCATCAATCACAGCATAGGCAAGGTCTAACTCATCTTCAAAAGTTTTCGAGGCTAGTTCATCTTTTTTGAGGTGTTGCCACTCCAATTCAATCGGGTTCATTTCCGAACAATATTTGGGTAGAAAGAAGATGTACAAACCCATCTCTTCCCACTTTGTCCATAACTCCTGCACTTCTTTACATCGATGTATTGGACCGTTATCCTGCACTATGACTCTTATGCGTCCCGTTTTTTGTGCTTCTAGTGCTTCAATCTCCATCATTTGAATATAAGATTTGCGTGAAACGCCTCCAATTACCAGACCGTAAACGAAACTAATTAACGGTTGAAGAAAGCCAATAATACTTAACCTTCGACCTCGACGCTTGCTCTGCTCTAAACGTTTTTGTTTGCCTCGGAAGTAGTAGCTGTAACTCGGTTCACTCCAAGCACAAAACCCTGATTCATCTAGATACTTTTAGTGATGTTGGGCTATACCTGCGAAGATGCAGTAGTAGGTGGAGGAATAATTTCAAGACCATACCTCGGAGCCGCAGCCAGAAACGCGACTAAAGAAGCAACGTCTTGCGGTTGATCCAAGCGACCAAACGGAATATTTTTTACAATTTGTTGGTTAATATTTACTAACTCAAACTAGCAGCACCAAAAGTAGCATTAAACTTGCGACACCAGATAGCGATGGATTTGTAGTCTGCTAGATTGATGTTATGAGGAATGGAATATGTTTGAGCGCCACTATATTTTTGTAACGGAGCTAGGATAAAATAATCTCCGTTTTTTAAAGGATACGATGGTGGCTTAGTTGAATTAATCACGTTATCTGAACGATGTAAAATTACTACTAAATCTGGCCCTGATTCAGAAGTCTTAAATGACTCATCAAGCTCTAAAAATGATTTACCATCTTTAGTGGTAATACTAACTTTCCCTTGAGTTGTATGTTCTCCAGAAACAAATGTGCCTGACTTCATAGCATTTGAATCTAGAGATTGCGCTGAGTTGGCTAAAGGTTTCGCCTGAGTTGAAGACAGGGAGACAGATGTATTCACAGCTACAGGATTTTCATTCGCCTGGTTCTTTGAGACTTCGCGGACGCAGCCAACCATGACAAGAGAAGACAAGCCCAGTATTAATAAATATCTTAATTTCATAATTTCAATTCCTCAATGCATTAATCAGCAATATATCAGTTCTCGATCTAGTTAGGTACATTTTCAAAGATAATACCCTTGGTAATAAAGATTTGAATGTTCCCTAGTTATTTAGGAAACACTACATAGCTCTTGGCTCGAGCTTTAAACTGATTGTTACTTAAATAATTAATCTAAAAATGATAGATATATAAGAATTGATATCTAAAAAACTAATGTTTTCCTTAGAAAGTTCTTACAGATTTCTCAGCAAAATTTAAATTTTTAGGTTAGAGATGATTAAATGTAAACAACTATACACGGCTTTATCATATATGCTTTTTCAAATCTATAGCCAGACATAAACAAACTTTACCAGCAGCAGTGCTAGTTTAATCATATCCTGGAGGCTGAGGTAAAAAAAAGCACAGCAGAACTACGAGCAGCGCCGAGAAAAGTTGGGACTGTCCTTGTCACGGTTCATGTTTCAGTTCCAATGGGGAAGTTTTGCACAAACCGACAGTGAAAGATTTGAATAAATTTTAGCTTCAACTTAAAGTTACCTCACGTCTGCCCCTCCAGAGAGCGTGAGAGCAATTTTTGGGCGATGAGTCAATAAGTTCTTCAACGCCCGCCTATGATGGGTTCCATCATTTATTACCCGCTTGTAAACGCGCTTTTTTACCTTGTGTCACCTTGGATTCTTCTTCTTGCTTGCTGGAGTTAACCATTTTCACCAAGTGCTGGTTTAGATAACTCTGCGCTGAGATATACAAACTTTCCCAAATTTCTTGATTGCGGCTGATTTTTGTACCGACTGTATTTCCGGCTGTTTTCTCCGACACCAAATATTTGCGGAAGTAGTTATTCCACAAGTGTTGCAGGAAATCTTCAGCGAATTCGTTAAATGGCAGAATCCATTTATAGTCCTTGTCTAGAAATACCCGATAGGACGCAATTATTGGTAATGCCAGGTCAGTCGGCGCACCAAACCCAAAAGAGTATTTGCTATCAGGCAGAAGCGTAGTTTTACGTATATCTATTGATGCTAAATCGTTAGCACCCTTTCTTCTAGGGTTGCTGATATAGTCTTGGATTATTTCGTAGAGTCTTTGCTCTATCCACAGAGCATGAGTCAAGAGAGGCAGTAGGGCGGTTAATCTTCCTCTTTCTGCGTCTGTGATGTTACTTGGAAGACTCATCCCTGCTGGGTGTTTGGTTCGTTTATTGCCGTCAGGGTTGTATTTATTTCTGTCGAGG
>NZ_JBALFH010000067.1:0-9567 GCF_036917095.1 Nostoc sp. | reverse complement strand
ATTTGATTTATCATCCCATCCATTTTTACAGTTATCTATGTCATTTTTGAATCTTCCTTAGTTTTTATTAGTAAATAAGATGCGTTTGCCCTGGCTTGCCATCAGTCCCGATGGAAAAATTCTGATTTGCGGCAATTATGATGGCACTATTAAACTGTGGAGCTTAGAGCAAGGAAAACTGTTGCACACATGGAGGGATGGTTCGAGTTCGGTTTTAGGGCTTGCTTTGAGTTTGGATGGTAAAATCCTCGTTAGTAGCAATGAGGATAGCATTATACATATTTGGCAAATTAAATAACTGCATTTGCGCTATTTTGGGTGAATGGGAACTCCTAAAAGGAGAAGCTGGTTAGGGATACAGAACTTAACTTTAACTATCGATATTCTCGCTAAAAAAGTACGACTAATTTCAAAGTAAAATTTTCACCAGTTTTTGGAGTTGCTAGGGAAGCCCAGAATAAAGGTAGTATCTGAAGATGATGGAATCCCCAAGAAGTTATTACGATGCTGAGTTTGGACAGATTATATTGGAAGATAACTACTGGACTTTAGCACAATGTGCTATTTTGGGCGATCGCCGTGTACGGATTTGTGTGGATTTTGAACAGGGGCAGATTGGGGAACTTTCATCGCTTCAGCGTGAAGCTATTCGGCAAGCCCTAACCTTGCCACCTGATGTTTTACACGTCACTGCTCCTCTGGTGCTGCAAAATTATGATGTATATCGTGACATGATTGGAGATGAGTCAATGCCACTGTTGGCTAATCCCATTCAGGTCTGGGATCAAGTCACTTTCTCATATATTTATGTGGAGTATGACCTAGATATTGCTACCTTTAAGTTGATAGCTGAGTGTGACTGGGAGCCAGAACACGGCTTAGAAGTACGCTTTCGCAATGGAGTAGCAGACGATGCAGATCAGATAGGTGAAACAGGACGGTAAAAACTATATAGCTTGGCATAAAACCGTGGTGAATTGAAGCATAGCGCTTATATACTGCGATCGCTGCCAGAGGAACCAAATGTCGATTGCCTATTGAACGTTTCCTGGCTGTTTTATAGTACCTATGGATAGATATCCTATCTCTTTTGACTGAATATGAAGACAGATTTACCTAGCCGAAAGTGCAACAGTTACAACAGTCAAAAATTTAGGGAGACGAAATGGTAATTATTTATCGTGCCAAAGTTTCGGGAGAAAGTAGCACCTTAACCAATACAGATGTATTTACTTTACTAGTATTAATCCAATCACTGTTGATTGATTGCATTGTCTACATCAGCTAATGTTTCATACTGTTTACAAGGCAACCATTTCAAGGCTCGCAGGACTTTCTCATCAACACCTTTTTCCTCAGCATACTTAACTAAGTCTTTTTTGCTGAGTGGATAGTTAACTGCAATCAAGTTTTTCTCTAATTGTACTGGACTGATTTTAGTGATGAATATTTCATCAATTAAGTTGGCCACATCAGCGAGAGTTTCATATTGTTTTGAAGGCAACTTTTTCAAGATTCGCAGGATTTTCTCGTCAATACCTTTTTCTTCAGCATACTTAACCAAGCTTTTCTTGCTAAGGGGATAGTTAACTTGGTTCAAATTTTTTTGTAGCTGTACTGGATTCAGTTTAGCCATAATAAATCTCTGTATGGTCTTGACGCTGTGGATTCAATGAAGAAAGTGAAAAAATTAGTAAAAGTCAGCTTGCACAGTTATGCAGAGTATTAGGTTGAGGAAAATGTAGTCCATACACACAACTTCTACATAGTACATTGTTAATTTAAAAGAAAATTAAGTTACTGTTAATTCCACCTCCCCTTTTAATTACCGAAAGTCCTACTGAGGTGGACTATTGGAGTCATAATTGGGGAGTTGGCGGGAAATCTTGGGTCAAGATTCGTTTTACAAATTATCTAGGCTGATCCGCCACTAAGACAGTTAGCTTAAATTACAGATGAAATCATATCCTTATCTGATTCCGCGATTTAAGTTTAAATCCAGGCTAAGACTGCGGATTTTGCCTAATCCCTAACAAATTTCCGTCAATATCCTTGAAAGTGGATAATTGCACTCCATGACCAACATCTGTAATTGGCCCAACTGAGACTCCTTTTTCAGTCAGGCTTTGACGAGCAGTAACTATATCATTGACAACAAAGGTACTAACAATATTACCTGGTTCAACTGAGTCACTCAAGTTCAATCCGATTGCAAAGCGTGGAATATCAGGAAAACTAAACTGTCTCCAGTTAGGTGTGTCATATTTTCTTCAGGCACTAACCCAAGCTTGGACTTGTACCACTCGGCACTAGCTTCAAGATTAGTAACGTCTAATTTAGTGACAAAACTATATTCACCAAAAGTATTTTTCAATGTCATATTCTACTGTCCTAATCCAGAACTTTTGTAATACGGCTATTATAAACTTTTTAGCACAATATACTGCAAACTTACCAATTAATAGTAGTTTAAATTGTAGTTAATGGAAGGTATAGTGTACAAAGGTTCAGTCAGAACTGCTCGTAATGACTCCATGTTTGTTTTTCTGTTGTGAACAATATTTGAAGCCACAATATTAACTTCATTCAATATCTACCGATGATTGCACATAGCTAGACTTGAATAGGGAAAGAACTTTAGTGTTATTGTTTTCCTTTATTAGGATACCAACCTGCCGGAATGACTTCAAAATTCCAAACATCTTTGAAGACGTATATGCGTCCGATCATTTCCGATGGGGAAAGCAAATTTTTGTCGCCTTCCTTCCAATCTTTTTTATCAACTGTTCCCATCACTACATAGTTATTACCTACAATTTGAGGATTTGTTTGGACAAAAGTAGCAGCCATCAATGGCTCAATTTCCTGTTTTTTAGCAATAATTAAGTCGCAGCTTGGGCAATATTTACACTGTTTATTGAGTAAAAATAGCTGTTGTGGTTGGATATGAATCACTAAAGGAAATTTGCGAATCTTCGTTTTTGTTTCACACTTTGGGCATTTAGTGAAAGCACAGTCTATATAAGGATTTAGGAAAAATCTGTGTCGTTGTTTGAGAGATTTAGGCTTTGATGTCTTGGAACTAATTTTAGACATTTTATCAATTGAATATGGTTATACAGTTAAAATTTAAATTTGTTTAAAATAATACAGTGTTAATGTAACTTGAGCATGACTTCAATCAACGGAACAATTACAATTAACGTACAGGCTGACGATAATGGACAGTATGTTTGTGAACTGTTGTCATCTGTTGACCAGCCAAGAGATGAAATTCGTTGCTGTGGGCAAACCAGAGAACACGCTATAGCTATTGCATTAGAGCAGTTAGCGAGTAAATATCGTCAGATTGCCGAATCGGGTCAAAACCAAGATTGGCTTGCAGTAGAGTGTTCTGAGTCAGGAGAAGTAATACAAAAGCATTATCATGTGATTTTACATTATGAACGGATTGGGAGAGCAGAGTCTAAATTTGAAGCAATGCAGGACACGTTAATGGGAAATACAGTAGTCGAAAATGCCAAAGTTACTTTGATTGAGATTGATGCAACATTACCAGTCCAGCCTTTAACTTGATGACATCAAGGCGATCGCTTAAATGTTGATTAACCAATAACTCTAAGTCGATGTTTTATGTCGGCGTAGCAGAAAACCCACTCCAATCAAGCCGATGCTAAATATCGCCGTGGTATTTCTTGGTTCTGGAACTGTTTGAAACGTTTGAAAAGAACCTGAGATTAGAGGTAGACCTCTTACAGGAGCAGTTGGATCTGGGCTGAGTGTAAGATTTTCGGACAAGATCAGTGTGCCAATCGCGCCGTCGAATGTACCCGATCCACCAGTAATACTTATAGTATTAGAAACCGTGCCCACAAAATTTTGAAAGTCAAGGGTAGCAGTACCTCTGGTGGTTCCGAATAGCTTATCTTCTCCTTGACCAAAAATTGTAATGTTACCAAGTGGTAAGTCGTCTAACCCAAACGTTGCTGGATCTGGCTCAATTGTAATCACACCTGTATTATTGTCGAGATTGCCATAGCTGATATTTACAAGTCTAGTTAGACCGTATGGCGCATTAGCACTTTCACCTATATTGGTTATTTTTAAAATGTTTCCTGCGATCGGTTCAAGAGTAGTTTCTGAATTGTAGATAACTGAAAATGGATATTGTATCTGCGCCATTACTTTTTTTGTACCTAGTCCAAAACTCAAAAGCGCCGCAGCTACCGGAGTGAACCATACAACCCGTAATCTAAGCATAATTAATTTGATTTTGATATTAGGTAGTGTTTACTTTCACTAAAGACAAACTACCGTAAATTTCTCAAAAAATAAACAATCTAATTAACTGTTACTTAGATGATGTTATCAAAGTTGGAAGAAGTATAGTTTTGTACTTGCATACTGAAGTAGATGCAACATTAAATAAGATTTAGTTATCTTTTATCTCTAAACCTTGCCACAGATACCAACAAGCAATAGAACGGTATGGTTTCCACATTTGTCCTAAATCTTCTACAGTCTTTTTACTAGGAAGCTCTGCTAAACTATAAACTCTGCGAATCCCTGCACGAATACCTAAGTCATCAACAGGTAGAACATCAAGCCGATGTAAACGAAACATAAGCAGCATCTGCACCGTCCAATGCCCAACGCCTTTTATTGGTGTTAAAGCTTCGATAATTGATTCATCTTCCATTGCCTGCAATTGATCTAGCGTAGGTAATCCATCTAAAACTTTTTGGGCAAGGTCTTTCAAATACAAAACTTTGGGGCGTGAAATACCTGCTCCTCGCAAAACTTCATCTGGGGTATTGAGGATATCTAAAGCTGTAGGGAAAGGGCTATGAGGATAAAGTTGCAAAAATTTGCTATGAATGCTCCCAGCAGCCTTGCCGGAAATTTGCTGGTAAAGAATTGACCGAGATAGGGAAAAGAGCAAGTCTCCAGTTTGTTGTACTTGATAGAGTTTGCAATCTCCAATAATTTCTATTAGCCTTGCCAAGATAGGATCTGAATGTTTAAGAGTTGTAATTGCAATTGAATAATCCATTAGTCTATCAGCTAAAACCTAAGCGTTTGCCCTCTCATTGAATCATCCATTCCCAAGGACATTAAAATAATTTGCAATTATGTGAAAGTAACGGGGATTTAGCTTAAGTATCAAAACGAGCTGCTTGATAGAAGCAGGGAAGTTAAACCCCCAAACTTTGTTAAAAAATGAAATGGTTAATGGTATTATAGTACAAGCGAACTATCAAAAGCTTTGTGGTTATTTGGGGCAGTAATATTTATTCATAATTCGTAGTTAAAAAGTGAGGAATGCGCTTTGGCAAATTCTAATTCCCTACTTTTATAGTAAATGCTTTAAGTCCAAAACAGAGCGCCTAGTTGTAGGATGGTATATGCCGAAATCACAAAAACTAGAAGAAACTTTATCTATTCTTGCCCGAATTCGACAGCATCCGACAAGTGAAGAAGGGATCATAATTTTACGTCAAGGCCTTAAGAGTAAATATTCTATAGTTGTTGCTCAAGCAGCCAAGATAGTCGGCGAATCCACTATTACTGAGTTGGTTTGTGATCTTGTAGAAGCTTTTGCTCGAATGATGGTCAAACCCGCACAAGTAGACCAAAATTGTCTTGCCAAGAAAGAGATAGCACAAACACTGTATCACTTAGAATACAGCGATGAAAACCTTTTTCTGCAAGGGATTCGACATGTTCAGATGGAGCCAGTATGGGGAGGAGTTGAAGACACTGCTGCCCATCTTCGGGGTATATGTGCTTTAGGTCTGGTAAGAATGAACTACTCAGATGTAATGAATGAATTAGCCGATTTACTAGCTGACCCCAAACCAGAAGCAAGAGTTGCTGCTGCAAAAGCGATCGCCTACACAGGAAATCCCCAAGGTGTACCTTTACTTCGCTTAAAAACCCGCATCGGCGATCAAGCACCACAGGTGATTTCGGAGTGCTTCAGTGCTTTGTTACAACTAGCTCCGGCTGATTCACTTGCAATAGTTGCTGGTTTTCTTTTTGACCCAAAGGAGCAAATCTGTGAGTTAGCAGCATTGACGTTGGGTGAATCACGATTAGAGGAAGCATTCGATCTTCTCAGAAATTGCTGGAGGCAAACAAGGAATGTAGAACTTCGCCGCACATTGTTACTAGCAATTGGGATGTTGCGACAAGATAAAGCAATAGATTTCCTGATTTCACTAGTGGCTCAAGGAAAAGACATCGATGCAAAAGATGCGATTGCAGCATTGGGTATTTATCGAGAAGACCGTGAACTGTGGCAGCGAGTTGAGGGAGCTAGTGAACAAAGAGCTAATCAATTGGGACTTTGAAAGCGTTGAGGATGTAGGAAAGTGTGAAAGTCTTAGATGATAGCAAGCACCTACCCCACATCTGGAAGGTTTCAGGCAATAATAATTCCTTCTCCGAAGACCTTTATATCACCAAATTAAATGAACTCGAGTAGTCAGAGATAGATTTATATTTAAATAGTAGCGCGACTCCAAGTTAAGTTAACTAAATCTAAGACGTAATCATCCGAGTTTTCTATATAATCTTCTGATTTTTCATTACCTATTACACACAATTTACCGCCAGTAATATAAATTTTATCTTGTTCTTTGTAGTAAGCTTTGTGATGACTAATCCATCCTGGTTTATTACCAGTTGTTTCTAATCTTTCTATTTTAAAGGTATGCCAGTCTAATCTATAAACTGAAGTTTCATTATAGATTCTTGCATCGGCATATCCTAAATTACCAATAATATATATGTATTTTCCAACTAATGTAGCTGAATGAAAATCAGTTGGCGCAAAAATATCTTTGGGATAACCGAAAATCTGAAAATTACCATCACCTTGATAAACTACAACATCGTTATATATACAAAAATCAGGATCGTAGTAGTCTTCATGCTCACCAGCAATTTCGACAATTCTGCCATCTGGTAATTCTGTAATTGTTCTACCAAATCGATCATAGCACCATGCTTTATCTTGCCAATTCTCTTTATCATTAAAAAGATTTTTGGCTGTATAAGCAGAACAACCCTCACAAACCATCGCCTGCCAAAAGGGGATTTTCATCAATTCTGGATTAGCTTTACCAAAGCGCGGATGTTTGCCAGCAAAATATTGTTTTGGCGATAATTGTGATAATGAGAATTCGCTGTTGGCAATGCCGGTCAGCGATCGCCGCATATCATCGTTAATATCGTTCACATCTTCGCCAGCTGCAATTAACATTCTAACAATTTCCTTGTTTGTAGCTATCTTGATGGCTTTGTCATCGCAATTATTGATTCTGCTAGGGTTTGCGCCAGCTTCTAGTAAAATTTTGACGCAATCAGTAGCACCATGCTCTGCTGCGATTATTAACGCAGTGTTACTAAAGTCATCAGTGGCTTCAATATCAAATCCCTCTGCAATTAGCCACTGTAGGACTTCGAGCCTATTATTTTCTATCGCGTACATTAACGGTGTTTTTCCGCAGTTTCCTACATCGTTGTGATTTACTCTTGCAGCTAGGAGTAATTTGGCTTTAGGTAGTTCACCCACCTGAATACTCAATAACCAAGGGGTTCTATGCCAACAATCACGCACATCTTGATCTGCTCCTTGCTCTAGCAATAACAATACTTGCTCTAAGCTCCCAAAAACTATAGCGTGCATTAATTCTGTCCATCCCAGTTGCTCTGGGTTAGCACCCGCATTCAATAATAATTTGACAGCATCAAATCTCCCAAGATGAGCAGCTACTTTGATTGCAGACTCACCATAACTACTCATGCCATTGACAGCAGCACCTCTAGAGATGAGTAAATTCAAAGTTGATATTAAGTTTTGATCTTGCAAAATATCTCGACCATGCATGGCATTGATTAAGACATCATATCCGTCTAGGCTTTGATAGTTAATATCCGCTCCAGCATCCAGAATCAGTTGGATTTTATCTAGATTTCCTGACTGCACAGCCAACCCAAGTACGGTATTTTGAGATTGTTGTTGAACAGCATTCACATTAGCGCCATGTTCCAAGAGGAAGCGAATCATATCAACACCTGCATTGGGGCTACTAACCGCACACATTAATGGTGTTTGCTGGGAATACTCGTCTACGCGCTCAATATCAACCCCATTGGCTATTTTACGTGCGACTCCTGCAATATCTCCCTGCTGTGCATAAATATGAATTTTTTGCATAATTTTTATCAGCTAACTTCTGAATTGGCGAAAAATTCTTGTAGCAACCCCTGCTTTTAACTTAGTCGATTTTAAGATAAGCTTTGTTGATTGAGAAGTCACATAGATTGCAAAAATACATCGTCATGAGTCAGGGTGTATATCCAGATAATTGGAAAGAAATTGCAACAGCGCTAAAAGCTGACTGCGATTGGCGTTGTACTAAATGTGGTAAGGTCTGCTTACGTCCTGGGGAAAAACCACCTGATTGGACAAAATCCCAGTGCAAAGCTCATACACTTCAGGTACATCACTGGAATTGTGACCCTAGTGACAATCGGCTGGAGAACTTGGCTTGCCTGTGTAGTGGCTGTCATCTTTATTACCATCGATTTGGACGCGGAAATATTTCTCCTGGACAGTTGTCACTGTTTGTCCAAAAGAAAGTTAGCTAAAATTTGACCGATTGCAACTGAAATATATGAACCAGTTTCCAATAGCGACCACCTGAACACGCTAACCCTGACTGCTTCCACTGTTTTTGCTCCTTCACGAGTCACAATTTCAATTAAGTGTGCAGTAAGACATCGTTTATTGTGAAACTGGGCTTAGTCATCTTCATCCATTAAGCGACAACGGCTTTGGGTCTTGCAAGCAAGTCGAGAAGAACGCTCTCGTACAATAGTCGCTAAATCTGGTCGTCCTGTTAGAAAAAGTCGCCAATCAGCCCAAATTCCATATAGAAAGTCGGCAATAGCACCGATAACTGGTAAGGAAGTTGCAGCATAGACCCAACCCATCCCCAGAATTTCGTAAATGCGATGGAAAACTTCAACATTTTTAACTAGCGTCCCGTCTGGCAACACAGCATGAATACGCCCCATTGCAGTTTCATAGTCAACACCGCCATCTGCTTGGGGATTGTAATCATCAGCTGCAATATCTACAAACGCCACCAGCCCTCGATCCGCGTCTCGCTTCTTCAAAAAGTTAACCTCACGCAGACACAAGGGACATTGGCCGTCATACAGCAGTTTGATTTTCCACGACGGCAGAGTGGATAAAGGCTGGTCTAGAGAGTTGTTACAACCGTAGGATTGGATTTGTGCTGAGGACATTTTGGGATCTTAACTAAGTTTATTTCCTTACATCAAGCGTAACGCCTCTGGAATTATAGGGTTTGGCCCATTCGAGCGACGCATAGCTTGCCGCCGTAGTCATCGCTACTAGCGTGAAGGGCGTAATCCCAAAACCCAGGAGTTAATGACAATTCCAGCGACCCAAGTGCCTGCGTTTTCTGCTGGGAAGCAGTTTAAAGAAAAAGTTGCACCCTAATCAATACAAATGTATTTACTTTACTACTG
>NZ_JBALFH010000066.1:0-13424 GCF_036917095.1 Nostoc sp. | reverse complement strand
TCTGCTGGTTAGAGGATTACGTATTTACTAGTATTATAAACTACCAATGTTTTAGCGATCGCTCTTTGGAGAAAAACTTTTTGGTTTACTGATAATTATCACTGTGAGAATAATGTGATTTGCGATAAGCGGCGGCATCGAGGAGCAATCACACTTCGCTTAGTCTAAGGTATTCTCGCTTACCTGTAATTCTTGTTGAGTACAAGTTGGGGGTGGCGGCCTTATTTATTTATGGTGATAGTGTCCGGTGTATATATCTATTTTGGAGAGTCTACACCCCTTAAGAACCCCATTTTTTCGTCAACATACACGCCACAGCCAATTTATTACGAATATTTATCAATTGTTAAATACGTCCATCTTGGGCCAATGTCTAATTTGGGGTAATGTCCAATTAAAATGTTGATTAATAGGGTTTTTAGGAATTACGAAAATTTTGCAGGCTTAATTATTTTTTACTTCTTACAAGCAGTGCCCGCGTAGCTGCTTGTCTGCGAAGCGTGTCATATAGGCTGACACCTTGGCGTAAAATAGTAGACTGACTTGACAACCGATGTTTTGGAGCGTGAGCGTCAATCCAATCCGATTGTGCTTTCGCTGCTTCTGACACAGCTTTTAGACAATGCTCGTCGCCAATATCTTGGGCATAGTGCAGGGCGGCACACAAAGCATGATAGGCAGTTTCGTAATGTGCGTTCTCAATAGACTTTTGGCTAATTGCCATCAGTTGTGAGTAGGTATCGTCATCTTCATTCACTTCTTGTACAAATTTCTGCATAAGCTAGCAATACCTAACGTTCTAACTCCGAAAAAATTTGCTATTCTGCCTGGGTTGAGGTTTTGAGTTGAGAATAGCACATCTACAGTCAAATAACAGATTGAAGGTTTGAGCTTAAGTAATACTTATATTTTAAAATACGTAGTAGATTCCAGGAAACTCAGTTGACAGCAACCGCAGGCGTGTCAATTAACAAGTTTCTTGCAAAAATGGCATCAGGGCAGAACAAGCCCAATGGACTAACGGTGATTTTACCGGAGGAAGCGATCGCCTTTGTAGAGGAGCTACCAATTGAAAAGTTTCACGGTATTGGAGAGGTGACTGCGGCTAAAATGCACTCGCTCGGCATTCATACTGGCGCAGATTTGAAGGAGCGTTCGTCGAAGAAGTTGCCGAAGGCATCGCTCTTGGAGCTAACACACCACTTTGGTAAAGCAGGTTATTGTAAAGTATTCCATTGATAAAGCCGGAATGTATATTAAAATATATCGGCATATATTTTGCTACAGTTGTGGTTATTTTATTTTAATAAATAAACATAGCATTTATAATTTGAAAAATACTAATAAAAATTAAAAATATTATTTTGATAAACACTCACAACATATAGTAATTTGAAAGTATGGCTGAGGATTTTGTAATTATCAAAGTTCCCAATATTTTAGGGAAAGATGGATATGGAATAGAAAGATTTTACAATCTCATCAATAAGCCGTTACCACATGGGCAATATGTATTAGACTTAAGGCAAGTCAATTTTATTCGACCTTATGGTGTAATAGCTCTAGTAATAGCTGGACGGAATCTTAGTAAAAGATCAGGCAAAACAGTAATTATAAAAAATATATCAATGAAAGTTTACCAGTATCTAGAACGGATGAACTTATTTGAAGTTAGTTCAGATTGGTTACAACCCACTGATATCTTAGAACTACGATGGAATCGTACTTTGCGTACATATAATCTTCTTGAACTAACTGTAGTTAATCAATTTGAAGATATAGGAACAATAGTCTCTCGAGCTGACAATATTTTCAAGCGATGGTTGCAACAATCATATCTGCGCGACTTACTCAATGTACTAATTGAGCTATGTGCGAATATATATGAACACAGTGGAGATTGTTATGGTTGCGTACTCATTCAAAAAGTTACATACCTAGATCAAGCTGTTGTGCGTTTAGCTGTGGGAGATTTAGGATGTGGAGTTCGTGGCAGTCTTTTAGGGGTTAACGAATCTAATGTTATGGAAGACTCTTTCGACTACCTGCTGAAAGCGATGAATGGACAAACATCTAGGTTAACAGGACGTGGTGGATTAGGATTGCGCCAAGTTGAGCGTATTGCTGGAGCAAGCAATGGATGTCTGTGGTTGCGTTCAGGGAACAGTGCGATTTTTAGCCGGGGAATCGGCACAATACAGGGAATACGAAATTTAGCTTATGTGCCAGGAACACAAGTTACTGTAGAATTACGTTCACCTCTTGACATGAAATAAGTAAGAAGTTACCTTAATTGTGTATTCACAAAGATTCAGTGAACAGCCACATAAGAGGAGTGAATTGACAAAAAGCGAAATAATTGAGCGTCAAGATATAACGTCTCTGCTTACGGGTTTAGGATTTTCTGATCACTTTTTTCTGACTAGGCTTAAAGGCGAACAGGCGTATGAGCGTTTAAAGTCCCGCTTACAAAAAGTAGCTGAGGGAAACGCTTTGCTACTTAATTTTCCTCTTGAGCAACTTATGGATGTTTCCTTTTTGGATGAAACTCTAATTCGCATAGGGGAAGAGATGGCAAAAAATCAGTTTCCTCAACGTACTCTTCTTCTCCAAGGATTAACCCCAGATACAATCGTTAACCTTAACGCTGCGATTGAATTTCGGAATTTGAAAATAGCATTTCTTGCTGTGGAATCTGAAGGTCAATGGCAGTGCGTTGGAAAATTAGAGTTGAGTTTAAGAGAAACATTGGAACTATTGTGGGAGCAAAGCAGTTTGACAGCACCCGAACTTTCAAAGTTAAAGCAGCTTGCTATTAACTCTGCTAATAATCGTTTAAAACGTTTACACGATCTGCATCTAATACGACGCGATTACCAAGTGAGTAACAAAGGGCTGAAATATACTTATTACTTTTGGAATTGGGCTGTTTAGAGATGAACAATGGATTACAGGCAGAATCTCAAAAATTTAGCCTTAAACAAGCTGTTACTCGTATTGCAGTTGGTCTTGTTGAGCAACAAGAGCAAATCTCTAACAGAATCGCACTACCAATTACTAGCGCCAATAAACATATCAAATCAGGGATTGAACAGCTATCAGTCTTGTGCATAAGGCACAAAATTATGCCTCCTAGACATCACAAGGAGGTTGTTGACTGGTTTCATCGCCGTTTAGAAGACTGGCCAGGGGTTCTTGGTGAGTTCATGCAGGAAATGGATTTTACAGAACCTCTACTGTTCTTTGGTAGACCAACTGATTTGACTTATGAGCTAGCTGAACGCGTCAATCAAGGCTATGAGCCAGAGTTAGAGATTAAAGACTTACCCTTTAAAGATATTTTAGAACTCTGTACAAGAAAACGACTAGACCATCAGTATGTGAAAGCTCGGTTATTTCTAGTCCAGCACTCATATTTAGAGTGGGGAACGAGAGAAATTAATCGAGATTTAGAGTGGGATTTGGAAGTGCGAGAGTTAATAAGGGCTAGCTATGAGCCAATTCCAGTATCTTGCCGTATTATGCGAAATGGATACGAGCAAATTGCTCTTTGCCCTCGCTGTGGCTGGCCGTTAGCTTGGCAAAATCATGCTCGACCTCGTGCCTTCTGCTACAGTGATTTATGTTCTCGATTAGTTGAAAGAATTAACTATCCAGAAAAATGGATACCCTATCACTCAGAGTCATTGAGAACAAATCGTGGAATTCAAGCTTCTGTTGTAGCTCCAGAGCAAATGCTTGTGCAATTACACAATACTTTAGAAGCAAAAGGCTTAACGTGCCAACTCTGGCCAAATGTGGATAATTATGACCTTTATATAAAATTTCCATCGGGAATAACGTGGGCTATAGACTTCAAAGATTATTCATCACCGCGACACATTGCTCTGGAACTTAAGCCTTTTAAGCAATCACCTTATTGGGACAAAGCGTTTTATATTTTTCCTGATTATAGAAATACAACCCGATACAACAAGATTTTCTATTCTATTTGGCAAGAGCAATGTCAACAGAACTCTAACTTGAGCCGCATAGAAGTTTTATTTCTTAAAAAATTCTTGGCAAAAGTTGATCGCGAACTTAAATTATCAAAAACTAACGATTTATGAGAGATTGGCAAGCTTGGCTTAAGGATATTAGTACTGAATTATTAGCTTTAGAGCAAGAAGGAGTTATTGAACAAGGAAGTTTTTCAAACAAAACAAAATGCTACAAATTTTTTCAAATAGAGCTAGTCATTAAGCTTCATGAAGAAGTCTATCAGCAATCAAATAATAAGTTAGATTCAGCATGGAGTTTATTAACTGGTTTTATCCCTTTTGAAGTTAGCCATGATACTAATTTAATTCGTAAATGCCAAATTGCTCGACATCGCGCTCGATATATTCGTACAGCAACAGCTTGGAACAAATCACTCGAATGGTATGCAGAGTTGCCACCTATTATCCGGCAATACGATATTAATATTGAGTCATATCAATATAAACGTCGAGCAGTACTGCACTTTATCCCAGAACGAATGGCTGCAATTTGTAATGCCCTAGACCAGCCAGCAGCACACACAATTCCGAAAATCAATTATGCACAACCTAACAAAGAATACAGCTTTTTTATAGGCTTAGAAGAATTCTCAATTACAATTTCGCCTGAGCTTTTTGAAGGTATCTTAGATTTAGAAAAGTCAATACCTACTCCTAAAATTTTACAACCTAGAAATCGTAAAAATCCACCAGAGACGCTAACCGTTCGGATGTCGGATCTGAAAGCAGCTGCTATAGAACTAAATAAAAAACTGCCTATAAGAAATTGGTTAGAAGGTTATGAGAAACTGAACCTCTTACAAATTAACGATTCTCTCTTTCGTATTGAAGAAATCACTATTAATGGTATTTATCACTTATTAGGACCTACAGGATCGGGTAAAAGTACGGTAATTAAGCTTTTAATTTACGATTTAATTAAGCAGCAAAATTTTAATGCTGATTATCGGATTTGTATCATATTCAATACTGTAAATGAAGTTCTTGAAATGGCAGCAGACTGTATCAAAATGGGAATTTCTGCTGCACCAATACTAGGCAAAAGCCGTGATTTACACCAGTATCAATATGGAATGGCTTACCGCAGTTCACTTGAGCCAGAGGATTTATACCAACCTTACGATCCTGAATCCGATCCACAGACTGCCTTATTACTTGATAATCCAGCCTTAAAATGGCTCACAGGTTCATGCATCTTGTCAGGTTTACTAAGTGAAGGCTCTATTCCTCCTGGTTCTGAACCTTGTACAAGACTTACAACACGAGAGGATATTGCTAAAAAGAAGAAAAACGCGAAGTATAATATTTCTCACTATCATTGTCCTTTTATCAATATTTGTCCTGTTCATCAAGCTAACCGCGATATTGCTGGGGCATCGGTTTGGATAGCAACTTCAGCGGCTTTTCTGCAAACCTCTTTACCTGTAAACTTGCTGAATACCAAAATGCGCTTACTAGAAGCCGCTAACCATTATTGCGATTTACAGATTTTTGATGAAGTAGACCGCGAACAAGTTTTTTTTGAAGATCGGTTTGCTCCATCCAATGATTTAGCAGGTTCACAAACAGATGGGACACAAAAAGCTTTACTAGATTTTATTGAATATAGCCTTTTTTAAACAGGGAGATCGCCATTAATTGATTCTCGTTATCACGAATTACGTAGTGTTGTACGTGAAGCTTCTCGTCTGTCGGACTGGATTTTTGCCAGAGTATTTGAGCATCCTCATCTCAAAGAATGGATTACTGGATGGCCTCTTTACAATTCTATTATTTACAAGCATATCCAAGATGACATTCGTATTTTAGCCCCTAATAACATTTCTGAAGCCGAACTTGGAAATTGTTTGACTATTCTTGAACAGGAGTTTATTTTTTATTATAAAAACTCCTTTAGTTCTAACGATTCAGACGATGAATCTGCTCATCCTTTAGAAAAATTAGTTAATGATGTTCAAAATCAAAAAGGTCATCGTTTTATCAACAGACTACGCAAATGGTTAAATAATTTATTGCCTTGGGAACTAGACCAATCCCTACGAACCTCTAAAATGTTGGAACGTCTTGAACTGGGCGTTATCCTGACAGCAATGGATGGTCATGTTATTGCCTTAGTTCGTTATTGGCTCGGCATAGCGGTGGAGGCGAGTGAGCAGCTAGGCAATGAAATTAACTTTACTGCTAATCCCCCCGATGAATTTATTGATATTGGGGTTGAATCTCCTCTAGGGAATATTTTAGGCTATCAATTTGTTGATTCTAGTGAAGATAAAAGTCTAAATGGTGTTCTTCGGTATTTAGACTGTGTAGGAATGGGCAGATATTTACTATTACGTTTTCCTTATTTATATGTGCATCTTTGCGGTACATACGGCCCGCATACGCTTTTTACCAGTGCTACTTCATGGTCGCCGGGGAGTCCGCAGTATCATATCAGTGTTCAGCCAAACGCAATTTTGTTACCCCCACTAGAAGCTACTCAAAGAATTGCCCAGAGCTATTTCGACTTTATTCCGATACCACGTAAAGCTGGTGATTTAACTAGAGTTAGTGGTCTTTCTGGTAGTGAACGCCGCAATAGTCTCATTCAAATTACAAAATATCTAGCTTTTGGTAGTGGCAGTGATACAGTTCCACGAATAGTCTCTGAATTAGATTACTGGCAAGAACAAAGTATGTCCAGAGGTGTTGTGTTAATTACTGGAAGTTATAGCGAAGCACGGTCAGTAGCAACTGTTTTACAAGATTCTTCACAGTGGCGGGATCTGGTAGACTGTATGCAGCCAGATCGCGATCTCCAAGAAGCTGATTGGTTGATTAGACGCGGGCAAATTGAACAACATCCAACTAGAGGAAGACCAATTTTGGTAGTGCCTTTTGGTGCATTTCAACGCGCTTATAATATTCTTTTACCTGGCACTAATATTGCATATTTAGGTAGCGTCTTCTTTTTAGTTCGTCCCTATCCAGTCCCTACTGACTTCGGTCGTCAAATTAGAGCAATTAATCGTTGGGTATTTGACTCAATTTTGCAAGGTAGCAATGTTTTACCCAAGCATTTAGGAACAACAGCAGAGTCAGCAATTTCTTCTATGCGTTCTCAGGCTTATAAAAATTGGGGACGCCGGCTACACGCTTCCTCTGTCGGTTCAAAAGCGATGGATAAAGATTTATGGCAGGAACTGCTTTGGGATCAATTAGTTGCAGTTACTCAAGCTTTAGGACGAGCTACCAGAGGCGGAGTTCCAACTCGTGTTTTCTTTTGCGATTCTGCTTTTTACCCAACTCGCCAATCTGGTCGTAGTTTATTAAAAGGGTGGGTGGAAGTTTTAGATGAATATCTTGCACCTAACAGCACAAAATCTTTAGTTGAGCAGCAACTAGCTAGAGAGTTGTACGGGGCTATTTACGATCAATTGCACTCATTAGTAAAACGATTACAAATTCAAAATTTTGGAGGAAATAATTATGAATAAGCAACTTCAGCTGATTGGAGAAGAATATCAAACGGAACAAGAAGAACAAGTTGAAGTAATTTTAAATACAAAAGGTAGGAAAGAAAGAACTAAAAATCCACCTGTAGATAAACTTCAACCTTTAGCTTGGTTGATCAAAGATGATTTTGACCTAAGTGCTATGGGCAAAGTTTACGGCTTAAAATTACCACTTGCTTGGATTGACTTAATAAAAAGCTTATCAAGCGTTGATTCCACCCCTCCCATTGTAGGACTAAATATTGCTTTGAGAGGCTGCGCTCCAGATATTATCTATATTTTCCCTAATTCATTCTGTTGGGAGGAAGAGAAACGCCCTACTTACTGGCTAGTTGTTCATGACAATAGTAATATTATTGACCTAAATTTTTTCTGGGATGTTATTAGAGAATGGTTAGTTGCTAACTATAGCAATGATCGAGAGCTTATTCGTAATATCCTTGCTAAGATGGAACCAGCCCGCGCAGAGCTTTCTTGGGAGTTAATCAATCTTAAAGCCGCTCCTTTCTCAATTATTAAACCAGTTTTACCAGAGTTGATTGTTCGCTGGTTAACTCGGAAAGGATTTCAATTTCAACTTAGTGATAGTGAAGGAAGAAGTTATTCTTTTCCAATGGTTGTGTCAGCCTCTGCTTCTTCCGAAGATGCCTATTTAGTTACTTGGCCTCCCTGCGATTATTCTTCAGACAGTAATAAAACGCTATGGAAATATTCTTATTATTTGAGATTTTGGGTTACTCCTCCTCACGGTAAAACCCCTGCGCTGCTTCTTTTTCAACCAGGCATTAAACGCTATATTACTCGTCCAATGGTGAAATGGGATAATCAAGACAATAAACCACTTCCAAGCGCAAAAAGTCAAATTCTCTTGCCCTCTAAAGAAGATGCTACAGTCTATGCAGCAGTTGAGGAACTTGGGTGGGTAAAGCCTGATAAGCATCCGTCGCAACCGCGAGAAATAACTTTAATTAATTTTAAGCTGTCTCGCAATAATACTGCTGTTAGTTGGAAAGCGAGGATTGATACAATTTTATCTCGGATTGCTCCACACTTAGATATTCCTCAAACCATGCAGTTTTTAAACAATCCAAAAGACTTTGCTCCACAATATCTCCTTAGCTATAATACCAAGTTAGGAAAACACCGTGTTGGTGCTGGTGTAGAAGCTGCTGACCGCTTTGAACTTTTTGACCGCTTAAGCAAGGAATTACCATTAGAAATTGCATCATCACCTCAAATTTATAAAATTGATTTTGGTAATAAGAATAGCCTTCCACATCGCAAAGCAAGAAAATCAACTCGAAAATCAGAGCCATTAAATTTATCAACATCTTGCCCTAAAATTATTTATCGAATTGCTATTTGCAGTAACGACTCAATTGATACTTTTACTAATGTTTTATTAAATTTTCTGACGAGTAAAGATATTGGCGGTACTGTTCAACCTGAAGATGGACAATCTGATACTTGGCGGTTCATGAATAGACAAGGAGAAGTTTACCTACTCAAAATTGAAAAAAATCCTTTTCCTGCTGAGTGGTGTGAACCTTTAGATTTAAAAGGGAGCTATTCTAACTCAGCTAAATCAGCAGCTACTCAAAATAGAGCCAGATTAATTGAACGTTGCTTGGCAAAACAATCTTCTTCTGGTAATGAACAGTTAGGTGTTTTAATTGAACTACCTGACTACCGCAATTTTGAAAAAAATCGAAGGTCTAAAGATCCCAAAACTGGTATCAGATGGGGATATGCCTTAGGTGGCTGGGTTAGTCAGTTTATCACTCCTGACCAAACAGAATATGTTAACCCCGAAGAATTTATTCCCTCAGATCCAACAAATAATAAACAAGTGAAAATATATGAATTTAAAAAAAGCCAGTTAAAATCCCAAATTGATAGTTATAAAGGGAGATGTCAAAATGCCATAATGGATTTACTACGACAGCTTGACTTTCCTTTGGGCTTGCCTTTTCATCGAGAAATTCCTAGTACTTCACTACCTGCTTTAATAGATATAATTAGTATTAGAGTTCTTCGTGTTAATGCTAGGAATAAGAGTGAAAAAAAAGCAGTTATTCCCATATTAATAAAAATACCAGCAGCAAACAGTTCTTCGCAAATGCTAGTCTGCTTACCTAGCGAACATGGTCCTGTATGGATGTCATATCGAGAAAGTTTACTAGCAATGGCGCAGTTCGAGCAAAAATTTGCTTTTGAGTATGACTCAGAAAGAATAATGAACTTTGTAAGTGTAGCTTTTAAAGATTTAGTTTTAAATCACCCAACTCTTTTGCTACTAGATGAGCAAAATTTACGAAAAGATTTGTCGAAGATACTTAATACTCCTCAATCAGCTTATTCTAAAGATATAAATAATTTTTGGCATCAAAATTTAATTTTTTCTAACAAACACTCTTACTTACTTCGAGTTGCAAAGCTTCGTTATTCTTGGGATAATATAGTTCCTCATGTTTGTCCTACAGCTATATTTAATAGATATAGTGGAATTTATCAAAATTCAGATTTTAACTCTGGGTTTTTCTCAATTGGTCGAGATCCACAAACTGCAAAAAGTGCAACTAATGCCAGACAGCGTGACCGTATTTCTAAATCTAGTTGGAATCAAACAGCGTTAGAAATTACTTGGCTATCGCTTCAGGCAGAAGATCAATCAGAAGAATGGACATTAATCATTCATAATTTGAGGCGTTGTTCGCCCTTCATTGATGATGATATTGTGACATTGCTTCCACAACCTCTTCATGCTGCACAGCAAATATTAGCATATATACCAAGGCTTACAATTTCAGAAGAAGAGGAAGATGATTTTATAGATGAAGAAATAGTTTCTGATGAACCTGAATTTATACAATTAAGCTTATTTTGAGCATAAGAGCCAATATTTGAACCTTCTTTGGAAGAGCAATTTGTAAAAGTTGTTCATTTAAGCCGTGATAACGACCTGTGAAATCTGGACGCACGCAGCTTATTACTAGCGATCTCGCTTCGTTTGCCTTAGGAATATCTCTGATAAAGGAGCTAGCATCTGGTTATTCTCACACGCCTCTAGCTCCGACCAATCCTTCAAATGTTTGCCATGCAGAGATACCCGGTAGTAGCCGCAGAGCAAGCGATGCCTACGGCAACCCGTTCGCGTAGCGTCTCCGACAGGAGAAGCGGGAACGCACATCACAGGATAACCCAGTGCGTGACATTTCTCGATCAGCGACAATATCAAAGGTGGATATGTAGTAGGGTGCTTTGTCTTGCCTTGGATAAGGGTTAATTGTAGCTGGTCAGCCCCAGCTTCCCCGCGCCAAAGCTCTTGCAATATCTCCTCACCAACTTGATATCGATGATAGAAATCCCCAGTCTTTTCAAAGCAGCATAGGGTTATATCTTGCCGATTTTCTTTCTGTTTTCTCACCCACAATTGAATTAGTTGCTGACGAGAATCCAAAGTCTTCCTGAACTCCCTGGTGTATTCTTCCTGTGCGGCGGTATCCTGGGCTGATGCCTTCCACCACTTGAGTAGTTTTGGAGTTGGCGCGAACTCTTGAAGGTGTTTGCCTTTCCAGCTTTTGGGGACATCCAATTGACTGAAATTATGCTTCAAAACAGCACTCAACTTGGCAATCGACTATGGATTTTTCACCATATTTACGTCATATAGCGAAAGTACCAGTACGGAAAATATTAAAAGTGTTGGACTGATGAAATAATATTCATTTCCATGAATAAAAAAGCAAGAGTTTTCAGGATATAAAATGATAAATAACTATAAAATTATAAGGTTTACTATTAGACTATGAGCTAACGGGGTTTAAAAATGCAGTCTAACTTTTTAAATATTATAATCTTGAATATTGAAGTTTACCCAGTTCCAATTAAATAATAAAATCTAAAAAATAACAACTATTGTTATAATTAAAATGATTTTAAATTGAAATTTAAATATATGTCAGCTAGAAAAGTATTGATTGCCACTAAAACTTACCCATCAATTAGCACTAAATATAAGGAAACAGTCTGTACAGCAGGAATCTTATTAAGTGAAGATGAAAAGCCACAGCAATGGATTCGCATATATCCTATCCCCTTTAGATACATGGATTATGATAAGCGCTATCCTAGATGGTCTATTATTAGGGCTGAAATAAGCAAAGATGAAAAAGATTCTAGACTGGAAAGCTTTCGGGCTAATCATTCAACTATAGAAATTATTAGAAAAATTGATACCTCAAACAACTGGCAGGAGAGAAAATCATTACTATTACCGCTTAAATTCGACTCAATTGAACAAATAAGAGAACAGAATAAGTCATTAGGAATAATTAAACCCCGAAGTATAAAAAGATATTACTGTAAATCAACCGAACGCGAATGGCAACCTAAACAACAAGCAGTGTTAGACCAACTTGATTTGTTTGAGGAATCGATTGATCTAGAAAAAATTCCTTACCAATTTGGGTATGAGTTTACTGATGAGGCAGGATCTCAGCATAAATATTCTATAAGTGATTGGGAAATTATGCAATTATATAGAAACTGTAGGGATAATTCTCAAGCAAATAATTTATTAGCAAAGGAACAGGAATCTTTAAATAAAGTCAAACAAAAGTTAGAGGGGTTTATTATAGATAAAGATTTACATTTTATAGTTGGCAATTTAAAAAATCACAGAAAATCTTTTATGATTATTGGATTATTTTACCCAAAAATAGTACAATTACAACAATTAAGTTTATTTTGAAATGGGGAAAATGAATTATAAAGCTGGAAATATAGAGCCGTTAATTTTGACATTTGGGTATGGAAATCGTAAAAATTATGACGATTTTTTAAAATACCTAGAAATATTTCATGTTAACTATGTTGTGGATGTACGTTCTTCCCCTCGCGCTTGGAGTAGAAAGTGGTATGGAACAGCAATTGACAAACTTTGTAATTCCATAAATGTTAAATATATTTCTCAAACTGCATTAGGTAACACATCTGGGAATAAAAATTGGATTCCTCCTAATCAAAAAGAAGCAACGTTGGCATTATTAGAAATTGCTCAAATTGGGCAAAAGGAAACTATTCTTTTACTATGTGCAGAATTACAAAGTGCAAAATGCCATCGGGTATCTGTTGCAAATCAATTACATGAACTTACAGGCATTGCGGTCAAACATTTAGAATAACTTCACTTCCGAGCGACCGCTCGTTTATACTCGCACTTTTAAGCGAAGAAACCTTTTCGTTACGCTTTATATACGCGGAAACAAACTTAATTTAACTAATCCCATGTCCTCACTACAAACTTAACACTATAGCTATGATAATCTCCTCGATCAACAGCCATTATAGAAAATCAAATGACTCTTCTTATTGAGCGACAGTTTATAATATTCCATAAAGATGATTAGAAAAAATGGTTAAGCCTAAAAATGTGTATCGCGGACACTCAATGGAAAAAGTTGGTCACGGTAAAAGAGCGGTATTTAAAACCACTATCAACGAAAAAGAATGGTCGTCCGTGACTGAATTAGAGGTAAAAACAGCAATTGATGCTTGGATTGATGAAGGAGTAGAGCCTAAGTTATTGCCTACATAGCTTACTTTGTGCTGACATGAATAACTGCGCGGCAAAACTGGGAGGCACAGAATAGCCGATAATTGACCCTGCCGTAGCAGTTTCGTTGGGAAACTCATACCAATCAGGAAAGCCTTGTAACTTCGCCGCTCCCTCAATAGACAAAGATTTGACCGTACCATCAGGCAACCAGATATCAGCGAACTTACTACGGTTACAGCCTTTGTGATCGGTGAAATGGGATCGCAATATCGTGTTACAGGGTAGATGTCCAGGTTTATATTTGGACTGTGTACGTCCACCAACTCTTTC
>NZ_JBALFH010000065.1:0-14621 GCF_036917095.1 Nostoc sp. | reverse complement strand
GCAGTCAAAGCTGCACGTCCGCGTTCTGAAGGAGAGGTGTCTCCTGGTAACAGGAGCATCGACTCTAATTAACTGAGAGGTGCGGGAGATAATACCCCCCATCGACTCAACCAAGCCAGCATCCGCCGGATTTTACAGACGCGTCTAGAAATGATTGGCTACAGTGTAATTACAGCTAGTGATGGTGAAGAAGCTTTGTCAGCTTTTCGCCTGTTGACCCCTGATTTGATAGTTCTAGATGTAATGATGCCAAAGCTAGATGGCTACGGTGTCTGTCAAGAATTACGGAAACAATCAGACGTACCAATTATTATGCTAACAGCCTTGGCAGATGTAGCAGACCGAATCACTGGGCTGGAACTCGGTGCTGATGACTACATGACGAAACCTTTCTCACCCAAAGAACTGTCAACTCGAATTGCCTGCGTACTAAAGCGGCGCTGCCACAAAAGTAGTATCAATACTATTCCTAACTTTGGAATAATCCATGTGGGCAATCTCAAAATCGATATCAATAAACGGCTTGTCCATAATAACGAGCAACGCATTCGGTTGACAGGTGTGGAGTTTAGCTTATTGGAGTTGTTAGTAAATCATTCGGGAAAGATTTTTTCAAGGGTTGAAATATTACAGCAATTGTGGGGCTTTGTACCAGAGATGAATACAGACACACGTGTGGTAGATGTGCATATTTCACGATTGCGGACAAAGGTAGAATCCGACCCCAACGACCCAGAATTCATTATCACAGCAAGAGGTAGTGGTTATTTTTTCCCACGAATTATTGATTCAGAGCAGGAATAGCACCTTAACCATTTCATGAAATTGATCATGCGTGAATTGTTTTGACTGTATATTAACCAATGCAATAGCGATCGCAATTGGCTTAATGTAGTTCAGTTAAGAAGTGTAGACGAGGCAGCCAGCGACGTGGGTGAACCCCGCAAAGGGCTGGCTCGACTTGAACGCGAACAGCGTCTCCGATAGGAGAGGCGACTGGCGTGCGGTTTCTAACCGCCTTTTTAAGGTTAAGTTGATACCAATGAGTATCGCTGTGTCAATACCATGTGTTGCATCCAAATGAGAACTGCTATAGTTTCTGCTTTTTGCAACGCAATCAAAAACTCTGCGTCATTTTTTAGTACTGCCCTGTTAAACAAGTGAACACCTTCAAACCTTGATACTCAGGCAGCTAAATTATGGCTAATATGTCTCCAACCTCTAGGCGTAGCAAGAGACACCAATTATTACAAATGTATGGAAACCGCTGTTGCTGGTGTAGCAAGCAAATGACCAAATCCGAAAGAACTATTGAACACTTAGTTCCCAAGAGTCTGGGCGGCTCTAATAGTCTCTCGAATTTGCGTTTGGCTTGTTTCACTTGCAATAATTCCCGTGGGAACAGTCTATTGCCTCCACAAATTAGAAATATTTTTGAACTTACAAATAGAACTCATGAATAGCATTTAATTGAATTTTGTCAAAAGATGCTTCCGATAACTTCTGGATATCGTTGGTGTAAGCATCTGCCTAAATGAGATAATGTCCATCATAAAAACCACACATTAAAAAAATGTATGGATGATTTAGATCAACGGTTGAATACCTTAATTACAGAGGTACGTCAACAACCACCTAACAGCGGAAAATGGCGATTGTCTATGCACCGACTACTACTAGAAATTCAGCAACTCCCAGGATTAGCCAAATCCCCTCATCCAGACTATCCAGCAGCGCTAAACCGTACCTTTGAGTGGATTAGCAAGAATATTTCTCGATTTGAGCCTTATTCTGGTTCAGTTGTAGAAAGTTTGGTGAAGTGGATTAACAGCTATCTCTATAGGCGAATTCAAGATTTATCATTACCGAAGAAAAATGCTCCACTCAGTTTAGATGCTCCCATAGCCTCCGACTTTGGGGAAATAACTCTGCTGGATAATCTACCCAATTCTACTTTGAGTGGTTTAGATAGTTTAATTGAAAATTCTCAACGGGAAACTACTCAACGGATTGGTCTAGAATTAGAGCTTTACATTGAGCAAGATCCCGAAGGTAAGCTCAAAAATAGTTATTCTGGTTCTTCTGTTCATTGTAATTGTCAATTCCTCAGCCAGAGACGTGTACTCAAAGAACCACCTGACAAAATTGCAGATATAGCACGAGAGTTGAGCATTCCTTATACAACCGTCAATTCGCATTGGAAGAGAAAATGCGAACCAATACTTCAAAAAATTGTCGAAGATTTAGGATATAAACAGGAGCAATCGTTATGAACAGCACAACTTCCCTCTTGTTAATGGTTCCGCTAGATTTAGAAATTCATTCTAGAGCAAGACATTTAGCCGCTCAACAAAGCACAGTAGAAAAAGGTAAGCGAGTTTATTTGAATGCGTTAGCAGTTTACGCAGTTCATAGCTATTTAAAATGGTTGCAAATACCAACAGATTTCAATTCATCAGATTCTTGGAATCCAGTTAAAGCAGCTTTATCAAATTTAGCTGATTTGGTAATTCCAAATGTGGGAACATTAGAATGCCGTCCAGTTTTACCCCAAGAAACTGTCATTTTATTACCAGATACTATAGAAAATAGGATTGGTTATGTAGCTATACAGTTTCAGGAAAGCCTAGATTCAGTGCAGCTATTAGGATTTGCACCAGCCGTTAATGAAGTGAATCCGCCTGCACAGCTAGCAGTGTCAGGACTCCAGCCGATTGAGTCTCTCCTTGAGCAAATTACTCGTCTTGAAGTTGCGATCGCTTTTCTGCAAACTGATGACTCCGTGGCAGTACAAGTACGGTCCGTATTAGACAACAAACCTTTATCAAAGATTGTGGCACAGTTTGAGCTTCTTTACCGAACTGGCGATGAATTTGAGTGGCGCTACGCTGGAGGGGAAATATTAGCTGGAGATACTCGCGCTGTTGGTGCTACTCGTGAAGCAATTCAGCAAGATGATAGCGAATTACAAGCTTTAGCCGAAATGCTATTGGAGAAGTTAGTAGAAATTTGGGGAGATGTTGCGTAGTTTGAGCAGTTGGGAATGATGTATATAACTACCCAAAACATTCAATTGTCATGGCTAAAGGATTCGGTTATCAAAAATCGCCAGATTTTACTCAACGCCAAAAAGCTTATTTCAAGCTGATTAAACAGCTACTTAACTGTCCTAGTGGTAGAGAAATGAAGATTCTCAGGAAATACGCACACTTGGTTGATGCTGGGTTTGTAGAAACTTTGGAAATGGTAGCTCAAATCCGGGTTAACCAAGGAGATATTCGTTTTGCTTACTTTTTGAGAAATTTAGCTCATTGGCTAGGTGAGGAACTGGAATTATATAGAGATGAGCCTTCAGCAACAGATAATCTTATCAGACCTCCTGCTTTTTTGGGTGAAATATTGTGGGCGATCGCTCAACATAAAAACAATCCACAAGCCGTTTATCCTCTACTTAAAGCTAACTTAGCTCAACTCAATGATAATTTTTATGAACAGTTTAATTACTGGATAAACTTTAGCTTACTGAACAACGACTCAATAACAGAACAAGTAATATTAGTCGGATCGGGTATTGTTGATTTCTGTATTATGCTTTGGGCATTTCCCTTTGGGAACAGAGCAATTAACTTAGAAATTAGCATTACTGGCTTAGAAGCTGCTACCAAAATTTTTACCCGTCAGATTGTCCCAGAAATTTGGGCTAATATCCAATTAAATTTAGCACCAGCCTACCGCCATCGGATTCGAGGAAATCGCGCCGATAACCAAGAAAAGGCAATTGCTGCTTGTAATAATGGCTTGCTTATCTACACCAGCGACAGTTTTATCAAAGAGTGGGCGAGTCTGCAAAGTAATCTCGGTCTTGTCTATACTGACAGAATTATAGGAGACAAAGCTGAAAATATCGAAAAGTCAATTTCTTGCTATGAAGCTGCTTTAAAAGTTGTTAACCGCGCTCAACTTCCTGAACTTTGGGGTACTCTTCAAAATAATTTGGGGAATGCGTACCTTTTTAGAATTCAAGGCGATAAAGCACAGAATTTAGAAAAGGCGATCGCTTGTTATCAAGTTGCCCTACAAGTACGTACCCATTCGGCATCGCCCTATTATTGGGCTAGCAGTCAAAATAACCTCGGTTCTGCCTACGCTGAGAGGATTCTTGGTAATAAACAAAAGAATCTAGAAAAGGCGATTTCGGCATATATTAACGCCTTAGAAGTCTACACTATTTCTGATTATCCTCAGCGATGGGCGGAAACAAAAACCAGCCTGGGAAATACCTATTATAAAACAGGTCAAATTACTGAAGCGCTTGACTGTCTCCGCGCTGCGTTGCAAGTCTTCAATCCCACCAATTTCCCTAGATATTGCATCACAACTGGATTGAGTTTAGGTAAAACAGCCTTTGCTGCTGGCATGAAAGCAGAAGCTTTTGAAGGTTATGCGATCGCCATTGAAGCTGTTGAACAAAGCCGTCATTGGGCAGGTATTTCTCAGAAACAAGAAATTCCCGAAGAGATATTTGCCTACACAAATATGGTGGTCTTTTGTATCACCAATGGGGAACGGGATAAAGCTAGGAAATATGCAGAACGTTCTGGTTCTCAACATCTTTTAACTTTTTTGGATACTGATGAATTTCAGCAAATTTACTCAAATTCCCAATTCCTCGGACAGGTATTACAAGTAACTGCTGAAAGCAATGGAGAATCGCAAGCTGTATATCAGATTCTCGAAAATAACCTAAACAAATTAGATGAACAATTTGTTCAACACTTACAAGAGCTTGAGGATGTTTTCGGACACATACCATCAGGGCAATCTCTTCAAATTGCTACAAATATTTTAAGTTTTAGTAATCTGATTCGGGAGTTTCCACAAGGCGATAAAGCAATTAACTTAAGAATTGCTGCCACAGGTTATGAGGTAGCCGCTACTATTTATACCAAGAAAGATTTCCCTGAACAATGGGGAAACATTCAAGATGCCATCCGCGAAATCTTTCAGATTCAACTGTTTGAAGCAGTATTTGAGAACCTCCCAAACCCTAAAGGCGCTGTATACCCATTACTGGAAGTAAACAAAGACAAACTTGATGAACGTTTTGCGACTGTCTTGCGTTTGAAAACAGAAGCTATCCTGTGTGAAGCGCCACCAGAATATTCACAAGACATTGCTGCAAGCCTTGTAGGTTTGAGCCTTCTGATTAAAGAATTTCGACAGGGTAGTGAGGGGAATAATTTAGAGATTGCCATTACAGGGTATGAACTTGCCTCTAAAGTATTGACTTACGAAGATTCACCAGAAGAATGGTGTCTGTGTCAAACTATGCTGGGCAATGCTTACCACCGTCGAATAAAGGGTGAGCAAGCAGAAAATCTGGAACAATCACTTTCTTACTTACACAATGCTTTGCAAGTGTGTAACTGTGAACAGTTTCCCGAACTCTGGGCAACAATTCAAAATAGTTTGGTCATTACTTATGGTTATAGAATTCGTGGGGATCAGGTGGAAAATGCGGAACTAGCAATCAAGGCTGGTGAAGCTGCGATGCAGGTTTTCACACGCGATCAAGATCCTGAACAATGGGCGCAAGTACAAAACAATCTAGGTATTGTTTACCGCGATGCCTGCGGCGGGCAAAGCCAACGCCTTGCAGGTGACAAGGCTGAGAATCTAGAAAAAGCGATCGCTTGTTATCAAAATGCCCTTTCCATTCGTACTCGTGAAGACTTCCCAGAGCTTTGGGCGCAAACTCAAATGAATCTTGCATCTGCCTATCGTTATAGTAATACAGCAGAAAATGTGGAAATGGCGATCGCTGCTAATCAATCTGCTTTACAAGTCTACACAAAAGCAGCCTTTCCCACAAATTGGGCAGAAGTTCATATAAATTTGGCTAATGCCTATCTTCACCGAATTCATGGGGATAGGAGCGAAAATTTAGAAAAGGCGATCGCTGCTCATAAAGGAGCTTTACAAGTTTTAACAAAAGATGAATCTCCCCGACAGTGGGCGATGACTCATCTGAATCTAGGAAATGTCTTCTTACAACAACAGCAAATAGAAGCAGCAATTACCTCTTATCGTTCAGCTTTAAAAATCTTCACTCCTACCGCTTTTCCTGACGAATGCCTAAAAGCAGGACAAATGCTGGGAAACACTGCTTTTAACATTGGTGATTGGACTGAAGCTATTAGGGGCTATAGTGTGGCAATTGAAGCTGTAGAAACCAGTCGCACTTGGGCAAGTTCAGAATCACGTCGTCAAGAAATCTTAGCTGATTCTCTCCATGTTTATGAAAATATGGTGCAAGCTTGTATTAATAATAAACAACTCAATAAAGCTGTTGAATATGTCGAACGTTCTCGCTCAAAACGACTCGTAGATTTAATGGCAAGTAATGACCTTTATTCAGATGGGGAAATTCCTACCGAAATTCAACAGTATTTACAAGATTTTGAAGCTATACAACGGCAAATTGATAATGAACTAAGACACCATTATAATAGCAGTAACTTGGATGGTAATAAACTCGGTAAAAGCCCACATAGTCGGGCTGCTATCGAAGCTTATAACGAAACTATTGCAGATTTGGAAGCTGAAAAACAGCAAATTTGGGAACAAATGCGCCGTCTAGATCCTGTTCTGGCTGGTCAAATTAAAGTAAGTCCTATGAATTTGTCATCGATACAGCAGCTAATTAAAGTACCTACAACAGCTATTCTGAGCTTTTATACTACCTCGAATCACACCCATATCTTTATCATCCGGCAGAATCAAATTACTTTGCACACTTGTACGGAATTGGGATTTGAAACTTTACAATCATCGATTTTCACTCACTGGTTAGGGCAATATGTTCATCACAAAGATACTTGGAAAGAGCAATTTATTTTTTTAATAGCAGAACTAGCTGAAGTCTTAAAGTTAAATGATTTAATTGCACAACATCTAAAAAATATTGATGAATTGATTCTTGTTCCTCATCTAGCATTACATCTAATTCCTTTTGCTGCTTTACCAATAGCATCAAGTCAATATCTGGGAGATAAATTTTTAATTCGTTACGTTCCTAGCTGCCAAATTTTAGAATTTTGTCACAACCGTCCCTCAGTCAGTAGTCTTATGAACTACGGTATTGTTGAAGATGCTACTGAAGATTTACCCTACGCTAGTTGGGAAGGAGAACAACTAGCAAATTTGTATAATATTCCTGATAATCAACGTTTAAAAGGTAGTCAAGAAGCTAGTGTCAGCAACTATCGTCAACTGATACAAAAAGTTCAAGTAATTCATTCTAGTCATCATGCGGAATCGCGGCCCTATAATCCTCTAGAATCAGCATTAATTTTAGCAGATGGACACATTACTTTAGGTCAATTATTAACTCCAAGTTGGCGCACTCCTCAGTTAGAAGATGTATTTCTCTCTTGCTGCGAAACTGGCTTGGGTGTTGCTGAAATAACTGACGATATTCTCACTCTTTCAACAGGTTTTCTTTGTGCTGGGGCTAAAAGCGTTATCAGTACACTCTGGGCAGTAGATGACTTGGCAACAGCACTATTTTCACTATTTTACTATCAATCCCGACATCAGGGAAACAAACGACTGCAATCAATTAGACAAGCTCAATTTGAACTACGTACCCTTACAGGTGAAACTCTTACCACCATTTACAAATCTAAGTTAAGTTCTTTTTTGACGCAGAAAGCCAAGGAAACCGACACGCTGCTTAAAAAAACTAAAAAAGAACGGGGTATTCATCCACAAGATTCTCAAATGTATCAGCAACGCGATGAAGAATATAAAAAATATGCCAAAATCGGCAACCGAATTTATCAAGCAAAAAAAGATTTGGAATCTTTTTGTGGAGAGTCTAAACCTTTCTCTCACCCTTATTATTGGGCAGCTTTCACCTGTTCCGGGTTAAATCGATAACTGCTGTATCTTATCAGTGACTGAGTTTTCATCTTGCTTTTTTAGATTGAATTTATCCAGATAATCAGCGTCATACTTCGACCCCATTGAAATGAGTCCAGCTTCTAGCTCAATGACAGTGCCATCTTCGAGTTCCACGCCGTTCATGTGATGGTCTTCACCCAGGAATTGCTTAATCGGCATTTCGACAACTTGATAGCCATGCTCATGTAATTTCTGCCGTAACTCCTCGCTAACTTCAAAAAATCTTTGGGTGAACAACTTGATGTGTTGAAGGGGCGATGATGGTATGCCGCAGAGTGGCGAATGTAAACCAATCCTAATAGTCCCTTATGTAAATTCCACTACTTAAAACTGCGCTGGTTCTACAAAGCGCAGTTTTTTATTGTACAGGTAGCTCCCCTAGCGGTCTGCCAACCCAAAAATGCGCTTATAGAAAAAGGCACAGGGGTAGAGAAAAGCTTTGTACAACTGTTTCCATGTACAAGCGCACCTGAAGCTTACCACCACGGCAAAGTTGGTATGGCGCACCACTAGAGTTTGCAGCCACTGGTAACAATCGAATTATACGCGCAGTGCGTTGTTGACTTCCTGCAATCGGAATATTGCGCTACAGTCCGTAAAAGTGAATACTCAAGTTGTATAAGGCATAAGCCCTCTTTTTCTGCCAGTCCAGCTATGCCCCAATCCAACTGGTGTCAAAACAAAAATATATTACTTTTTTTATGACCATAGATTTACTAGAGTTTTTCCAGCGAACAGACCCCAGCCGGACTTTGTACGTGAATCAAGGTTCAGACAAGAAGTACTACATTGACTTTTCCTCAGTAAGGGGTGGGGATATTATTGGCAAGCTGAAGCAGAAAATCACATTCTTCAAAGCCAACGAACCGACCTGCACCCTGTTCACTGGTCATATCGGCTGTGGAAAATCGACAGAGCTAGTAAGGCTACAAGTGGAATTAGAAGATTCAGGTTATCACGTAGTATATTTTGAGTCGAGTGAAGACTTAGAAATGACCGATGTAGACATTGCAGATGTGCTACTCGCGATCGCCCACCGTGTAAGCCAAAGTTTGGAGAAAATCACGCTCTCGGAACCGAACAAATTCCACGAACTGCTGCAAGGTGCGTTGAGAGTACTGGACTCTGAGGTAACGGCGTTTAAGGTAAAAACACCAGTTGGCGACGTTGGCTTGTCTACTGAAAAGGAGAAATTTTCCCTAGCACTGGGAATTGGAGAAATCACAGCGAAGACGAAAAGCAACCCGATGCTGCGGGAAAAACTCAACCAATACTTGGGGCCACAGAAAACCAGGCTACTGGAAGCGATTAACCGAGAACTACTAGAGCCTGCGATCGCCAAACTGAAGCAGCAGGGGAAAAAGGGATTGGTGGTGATTGTAGATAACCTCGACCGCATAGATAACCGAATTAAACCGTGGGGTCGCCCACAGCAGGAATATCTGTTTGTGGATCAGGGAGAGTTTTTGACAAAGCTCAATTGCCATTTAGTTTTCACAATGCCCCTGGCGCTGAAGTTCTCCAACGATTACGGAATGCTGACCCAAAGATTCCCGGAAGACCCGAAGGTACTGCCGATGGTTCCAGTGCAATGGCCAGACGGTAGCATACATCTTGAGGGGATGGCGTTGATGCAGCAGATGGTTCTGGCTAGGGCATTCCCTGATTTACAACCAGACGAGCGGTTAAACTACATTACTGAAATTTTCGACAGTGCAGAAACCTTAGAACGCCTGTGCAGACTGAGTGGTGGTCATGTGCGAGATTTGCTCAGGTTGCTCAATACTTTGATACAGGAGGAAATGACACTTCCACTCTCCTGCAATACCTTAGAGCAAGTGATTCGCTCTCGTCGTAATGAGATGATGATGCCGATTTCAGATTCGGAGTGGGAATTGCTACGTTATGTTAAGCGAAAGAAAAAAGTCAGTGATGATCAAGGATACCAAAAGCTAATCCGTAGTAGATTTGTGTTTGAATACCGAGATGGGGGCGAATCGTGGTTTGATTTAAACCCGATTTTAGCAGAGGCGGCAGAGTTAACTAATTGAAGGAGCAGTTCACGATTATCAAAATTCTATGGATACACAGCGCCAATCAAATGAACCCATAGACAACGAGCGATCGCTACAGCAGCTAGCTTGGACGCTTCAAGCTTCTGTGGGAAAATTTAAGCTGATTTGGGCGCGGTGTAATTACAGTGATTTACGGACTCGCTTGATAGAAAGGTTAAGTGAAATCTGTAAAATTAAGATTCAGGTATTGCAACTCAAAGAATCGGAAAGAACGCTCTACGCTGCAATCCGTTCAGAATTACAGCCAGATACCCAAGTTCTAATGATTGTGGGCTGGGAATCATTGCAAGATTTACCGCAGATGTTGACAAGTGCTAATCAAGTACGTGAAGAATTTCGCAAAAACTTGTCTATTCCCATAGTTGTGTGGATTAGTGAAGAAATCCACCACACCATCATGGAGATTGCCCCTGACCTGGAGAGTTGGGGAACTAGCAGAAGTTTTGCAATCGCGCAGCCTGATTTAAGCGAGTTTATTAAACAACTGGCTGATGAATATTTTAGCGGTAATTTAACCTTAAGTGTAAATAGGTATTTGACATTAGAATTAGAATTGGAGGCAGCACAAAGAGAGATAAAGGTTAATTCTTTAGAAACAGAGGCTAATTTAACATCCTTATTAGGAGTGGTAAAGAAAGCTAATAGTAAAATAGATATAGCGTTGGAATATCATAAAAAATCTAGGACGCTTTGGCAAAAGCTTAATAATTCAGAACGGGAAGGGAAAATTATTGGTAATATAGCTTATTGTTACTATTTAAAAGCTTTTAAATATAAAGACATTAATCATCCTGAATGGCAAAAAGCTCAGAAATATGTTCAAGAATATATTAATTTTATAACTCAAGCTCAACGCCCAGAGCTAATTACTAACTTTGTGATTACATTTGGTGAGATTCTGCGGGATCTCAAACAGTGGGAACAGTTAAAAAATCTGACATTACGAGCTTTAGAGATACACCAAGCCAATAATGAGCCACAAGAATTAGCAACGGATTATGGTTTCTTAGCGCAGGTGGCACTAGCGCAGGAGAATTGGAGTGAAGCAAAGCAGTTGGTAGAGAAAGCTTTGGAAGTTTTATCGCTAATCCCTAATTTGGAAACAGATAATCCAGGAATTCTCTATGAACTACCAGGAGAATCCGTAATTTCATTTGATTTAAGCTTGTACAAATATCTTTTAGCACAGGCTCAATATCAATTAGGTTCATTTCAAGACGCAGTTATCAACTTAGAAGCTGCAAGAGATGCTAGCAGCCCCATAGAAGACTTACACCTCCACCTGGATATTCTTAGTTACTTGCAGCGTCTCTACTTTGAAAAGAAAGAATATCTCAAAGCTTATGAGACAAAACAGCAACAGAGGTCTATTGAACAGCAGTTTGGTTTACGAGCGTTTATTGGTGCAGGAAGGTTGCAGTCAACTAAACTTGCTCTTGTTGCAACTACTAAAACTGAAGTTCAAGAAAGCATTGCTCCTGAAATCGCTGCATCAGGTCGGTTACTAGATATTGAACGATTAGTTGAACGTTTAGGACGGCATGATCACAAGCTAATAGTCATTCATGGGCAGTCAGGGGTTGGTAAAAGTTCATTAGTAAATGCGGGATTAGTCCCAGCTTTAAAAAATAAAAGTGTAGGTATTCAAGACTATCTACCCGTAGCAATGCGAGTTTACACCAATTGGGTAGACGAACTTGGGCGCTCGTTGAAACAGGCTTTATACGAAAGGCGCAAAGCAGGAGATGAGCAAGCTTTAAAATTTGAGGTTTCTGCTTTAGTTGACCAATTGCATGAGAATGAACAGCGCAATTTCAGAACAGTGCTGATTTTTGACCAGTTTGAAGAATTTTTCTTTACTTACACACAAGAAGCCCAAAGGCAGCAGTTCTTTGAGTTTTTAGGACAATGCCTCAATATTCTTTCAGTAAAAGTAATTTTGTCACTACGGGTAGATTATCTGCATTATTTACTAGAGTGTAACCGTTTAGCCAGTATGACAATTATTGGTAAGGACATTCTTAGCAGTAATGTACTTTACGAATTGGGAAATTTCACACTTGAAGACACCAAGTCAATAATTCAGCGTTTGACTCAGACTGCTAATTTTGAGTTAGAACCTGCTTTGATTGAGCAACTGGTGCAGGATCTAGCAAAAGGATTAGGTAAAGTGCGTCCCATTGAATTGCAGATAGTGGGAGCGCAACTGCAAACAGATAACATCACAACTCTAGGAGAATATCAGCAGCGTGGTA
Organism: Nostoc sp.; assembly: GCF_036917095.1. GTDB lineage: Bacteria > Cyanobacteriota > Cyanobacteriia > Cyanobacteriales > Nostocaceae > Nostoc. The sequence goes on along the minus strand of NZ_JBALFH010000065.1, from coordinate 2,326 downwards.
CGCGAGAAGAACTGGTAAAACGCTATTTGGCAGAGGTAGTGAATGATTGTGGTGTTGAGAATCAGCAAATAGCAGAAATATTGTTGTACTTGCTGACAGATGAAAAAGGGACTCGTCCACTCAAAACTCGTGTTGAGCTGGAATTGGAACTGCAAGTATTAGCCGCAGATGTTACGGCAGAAGGTAATAAGTTAGATTTGATATTAGAGATTTTAGTCAAATCTGGTTTAGTAATTTTGTTACCAGAGAATTCGGCTAATCGTTATCAACTAGTACATGACTATTTAGCAGCTTTTATTCGCCAGCAACAGCAGCCTAAGCTCCAGGAGTTGATGGCAGAATTGGAAAGGGAAAAAAAGCAACGCCTGTTAGAACAAGGGCAACGTCTACTAGCTCAAGAGCAACTTCAGCAATCTGAGCAGGCAAAGCAAATCTTAGCAGATGCTAACCACAAAGCAACACAGCGCATTCGTCTTGGTTCAGGGGTCTTAGGTATCTCCCTTGTGTTGGCTGGAATTACTGCCTTTTTTGCCAACCAAGCATATCGCACCAGCCAAGAAGCCCAAACAGGCACAAGATTAGAACGAATTGGAATTACGGCGTGGCAGAACTTTCAGTTACAAGAAATCGAACCCTTACTGTTAGCAATGCAGGCTGGACAAGAGTTGCAAGGGTTAGTCAAAGACAAACGTCCTCTAGAAGAGTATCCAGCAGCCAGCCCCAATTTGGCTTTACAAACAATTTTAAATAATATTCATGAGCGCAATCAACTTAAAGGGCATACAGATACAGTCAACAACGCAAGTTTTAGCGCAGATGGAAAACACATTGTCACTGCATCATTAGACAAGACAGCCAGAGTGTGGGACTTGTCGGGCAAACAAATAGCCCTTCTTAAAGGGCATACTAGTAGTGTCTTAAACGCAAGTTTTAGCGCAGATGGAAAACACATTGTCACTGCATCATTAGACAAGACAGCCAGAGTGTGGGACTTGTCGGGCAAACAAATAGCCCTTCTTAAAGGGCATACTAGTAGTGTCTTAAACGCAAGTTTTAGCGCAGATGGAAAACACATTGTTACTGCATCATTATTAGACAAGACAGCCAGAGTGTGGGACTTGTCGGGCAAACAAATAGCTAAACTTAAAGGGGATACTAGTAGTGTCTTAAACACAAGTTTTAGCGCAGATGGAAAACACATTGTCACTGCATCATTAGACAAGACAGCCAGAGTGTGGGACTTATCGGGCAAACAAATAGCTGAACTTAAAGGGGATACTCGTAGTGTCAGTAACGCAAGTTTTAGCGCAGATGGAAAACGCATTGTCACTGCATCATTAGACAAGACAGCCAGAGTGTGGGACTTGTCAGGCAAACAAATACCTGAACTTAAAGGGCATACTGGTAGTGTCTTAAACCCAAGTTTTAGCGCAGATGGAAAACATATTGTCACTGTATCATTAGACAAGACAGCCAGAATGTGGGACTTGTCGGGCAAACAAATACCTGAACTTAAAGGGCATACAGATACAGTCAACAACGCAAGTTTTAGCGCAGATGGAAAACACATTGTCACTGCATCAAATGACAATACAGCCAGAGTGTGGGACTTGTCGGGCAAACAAATAGCTGAACTTAAAGGGCATACAAGTTTTGTCTTAAACGCAAGTTTTAGCGCAGATGGAAAACACATTGTTACTGCATCATTAGACAAGACAGCCAGAGTGTGGGACTTGTCGGGCAAACAAATAGCTGAACTTAAAGGGCATACAGATACAGTCAACAACGCAAGTTTTAGCGCAGATGGAAAACACATTGTCACTGCATCAAATGACAATACAGCCAGAGTGTGGGACTTGTCGGGTAAACAAATAGCTGAACTTAAAGGGGATACTAGTAGTGTCTTAAACGCAAGTTTTAGCGCAGATGGAAAATATATTGTCACTGCATTAAATGACAATACAGCCAGAGTGTGGGACTTGTCAGGCAAACAAATAGCTGAACTTAAAGGGCATACTAGTAGTGTCTTAAACGCAAGTTTTAGCGCAGATGGAAAGCACATTGTCACTGCATCAAATGACAAGACAGCCAGAGTGTGGGACTTGTCAGGCAAACAAATAGCTGAACTTAAAGGGCATACTAGCAGTGTCTTAAACGCAAGTTTTAGCGCAGATGGAAAACGCATTGTCACTGCATCATTAGACAAGACAGCCAGAGTGTGGGACTTGTCGGGCAAACAAATAGCTGAACTTAAAGGGCATACTAGCAGTGTCTTAAACGCAAGTTTTAGCGCAGATGGAAAACGCATTGTCACTGCATCATTAGA
>NZ_JBALFH010000064.1:0-15136 GCF_036917095.1 Nostoc sp. | reverse complement strand
CCACAGACTGCTGGAGGCCATTCCCATAATGCACCTGCCACAATAGAGGTTAAATCTGGAGCAAAACGATCTGCAACAATCACAACATTAAAACCCGCCTCTCTTAGACATATAGCAGTTGTTAGACCACTGACTCCTGCTCCAATTACTAAAATGTTCGTATCATTTTTCGCTAATGAGTTGTTCATCAAAGGTTATCTCGATTTTTTGTACTACAAAATAAATGCATTCTCTTGCACATTACTAATATTAATTGGGACAGTTTTGGGCGGACGCAGCGTTAAGGAATTCTTAGCCTTTGACATTTGCTGCTACAAAAATTGTTTATTAATAGTTGTCGATTAAAAACTAGGTATAAGCAGTATTAATAATTCCGAAAATGAGTGACTATTTTTGAGTACTAGCTCCATGATGATGAGCTTCTTAGTACAATATCTAATAAATTTGTGACTAATTGAGCAACCTACTGGTTAGCCTTTAAGAGACTCGATAAGACTACGAACTTGTAAATTTATTACTTACAGTATGTCTGGAAAGTAAGACAGTCTCCCAATACATCACTCATCACTCCAATCGCCTATATCAGCATCACTTTCGACAATAAAAGAGAAAATCAATTTGGGAAGCGATGAACTAGGACTGCTAGAGCAAAAGAGAGAGGAGTTCGTCTTCAACCTTCGACTAGCTTGAATCAACACATTGCACACTGAGTATTTAAAAGTAAAAGGCGAAATATTGTTATTGGCAGCCAAGGTGGAGCGAGGCTGTTAAAGCCAGATTAAACTAAGAGTATGAAAATTGGTATTTTCGAGCAGATGACAGTTAATAATGGATGGATTCTAACGCTTTTTATTCTGATTATAAGCCTGCTAGCTCTTGGCTATGGTTTTGGTGTGAAAGCTCGACGTTTACCCTTTACGGCAGAAATTGGGTATAACCAGCAGCAATGGCAATTTCTGCGATGGTGGGTCAAATTAGCCTCCTTTGCTGGAGTTTTGTTACCGATGTGCTTGTTAGCTCTGGCTTGGAAACAACCATCTGCATGGGTATTTTGGGGAAGTTACCTGTTGATAGTCGCTGTACAACTCATATCTGAACGTGTTTTTAGTCGCTCCCTAGTGCCAAGTATTGTTGTACCTGTTGGCTTTTTATACACAGCTTTTCGGTTGTGGCAACTGCTTAATGGACTCACACAATTAACATTTTCCTATTTGACATTATTGGGTTTTGGCGTTGTTGTCTTGTTTTGGGTTTCTAACTTAATAATGTTGATGGTGATGCCCATTCCAACAATCTTTAAAGGTTCGGAGTCAATTGAACAATCTTGATATTGATAAAACATTTTTACTTGCAAGCGAGGCGAACTGTTACAGTTTTGTTACCCGCTCTCACCCGTATGGTGTCACCGTCACCTACGCTTACAACTGTAGCGGTAAGATTGTTGGCAAATACGGGTAACGACATTTGAGCTAGAAGCAAAGCCGCAACACCAATCAAGCGAAATTTAAAAACCATTTGTACTAAAAATCACTCAAAACTTCTTCTTTTAGGATTCCCAATTTCAGCCAAGCGAACGCTTGTGATAAAGCAGTACACTGGTACTATGCCAAAACTTCCAGAGTGCGATAACTGTCTCCTCTATTCACATAACCCCCACCTCGTCTGTGTTGTTCACCCTGATGGGGTAGAGGGTGAGAGCTGCTTGGACTTTCGACTTGACCCCAACGCCAAAGCAGAGGAGTTATGGCAACCGGAGGGGGCAAGTTACTATAACAGTGAATTAATACTGCAACCACAACAGAGGTGGACACAACAGCAAAAACTGGAGTTACTTGATTGGCATCCGATGTTTACTGGTAGATGCCCCCAGTGTAGTGCTGAATTTGATCGGGACTGGTCAGCACGGGTGCATTGGGACTGTCAAAATCCAGAGTGCGGATGGATGGATGATACTGTTTAGAGCGTTCATCGCAGACGTTGGCGTAGCCATCGCTCTAACTACTTCCTTGCGCTTAATGCCTGCTGACTTAATTGCATCACAATATTTTGGGGCAATGGGTCTATGACAGCATCAGTCGGCAGAGATTTAATCAAAGCTGTCACCTCTTCCCCAGTTTTATATTTCCCTTCACTCCAAGCATCAGCAATCTGTTTCGCTACCCGGTCAGCATCATCAGGGTTCGCATGGGCGGTAATACATTGAATATCATTACCAGTAAATGATATCCATGTCTGCCAAAGTCCCGTAACTGGATGCTGAACAATCCCTGTGGTCAGTTCGTTGTCCTTAAGCACTGATTTTTTCTTTGGGCCACCGAATCCTTTAAACATGATTTTCTTCAGTAAACGCTATCTTTTCAGAATGCCCAAAATAAATTCAGCGATCGCGCTTTTTTTTAATCTGCAATTCAACGCTCACATTCCATCTACCGTTGCCCCACGCCGTCTTGAGAACAGCGAACGCTACAGAGGAAGCAGTGATTGGATTGCTAGTGATAAAGCAATTCATCTATGGCGCTACTTTTTCTTTAAACTGTAACAAGCAGAAAATGCAGGCACTCTAGTGGCTGGAATTGTCATTACCTCTTGGGTTTTGCAATTACGCCCTTCACGCTAGTAGCGATGCCTACGACGGCAAGCTACGTGTCGCTCGAATGGGCCAAACCCTATAATTCCAGAGGCGTTACGCAAGATGTAAGGAAATAAACTTAGTTAAGATCCCAAAATGTCCTCACCACAAATCCAATCCTACGGTTGTAACAACTCTCTAGACCAGCCTTTATCCACTCTGCCGTCGTGGAAAATCAAACTGCTGTATGACGGCCAATGTCCCTTGTGTCTGCGTGAGGTTAACTTTTTGAAGAAGCGAGACGCGGATCGAGGGCTGGTGGCGTTTGTAGATATTGCAGCTGATGATTACAATCCCCAAGCAGATGGCGGTGTTGACTATGAAACTGCAATGGGGCGTATTCATGCTGTGTTGCCAGACGGGACGCTAGTTAAAAATGTTGAAGTTTTCCATCGCATTTACGAAATTCTGGGGATGGGTTGGGTCTATGCTGCAACTTCCTTACCAGTTATCGGTGCTATTGCCGACTTTCTATATGGAATTTGGGCTGATTGGCGACTTTTTCTAACAGGACGACCAGATTTAGCGACTATTGTACGAGAGCGTTCTTCTCGACTTGCTTGCAAGACCCAAAGCCGTTGTCGCTTAATGGATGGAGATGACTAAGCCCAGTTTTACAATAAATGATGTCCTACTAAAACTGAAGTAAAAGGTGAACAGGTGTAACGCATCATTGAGGCGCTGCTGGAAGAAAAATCAGCAAAGGTAGCATGGCGTAAGTTTATTTTCGTTGCATTCGCTTCAGACATATCGTCAGTGATTCACCGAACTTAATACCAGTCCCCTCGCAGGATAATGGATTGCGGAACCCGTTGGCGTTGGCGTTTGCGAACGCGAACACCAATGATCAAAGCACCGTTGGCAGTAGTGTTTCTTCATAGAAGGGCTTTCAGAGCCTTAATCCAAAGTCTAGCTCAAAATATATTTGATCCGGTGAGTCCTCTGAATATAGACGGGTTGAGCACGTTCTCTTAACTGGCTTTCCCGTTGGGCTGGGCATTTCCTAGTCTGGAAGTGCCATAAGCCATCGCTTATCAAAGAAAAAATCAGCCTTTGAGCGAATCAAAACAATAGCTATCCCTGTCATTCAACCCTTGGATTACTTCTCTAACCTTTTAGGTTTTGATTGACATCAGATGTAGAATTTTAGTCGATTCAAAGGGAAGTAGTAGTAAGCTGAAATTAGAGGCAGACTACTGAATTAGGGATTATCTCTAACCACAACTGATTCAGCACACTCAATTGAAATTGTGACTCGTGAAGGAGCAAGAACAGTGGAAGCTTTACTACAAAAAACTTGTGTTCCCTGTAGTGGGAATTCGCTGCCAGTAACTGAGACTGAAATTGCTGAACTTCAGCCTCAGATACCTAATTGGAAGATGATTGAGGAGAATGGTGAGTCACATCTACAGCGTGTCTACAACTTTCCTGATTTTCAGACAGCACTAGCCTTTACTCAACTAGTGGGTGAAGAAGCTGACAAACAAGGACATCACCCCGCTTTACTGACCGAATGGGGCAAGGTAACAGTTACTTGGTGGACACACGCGATTCAAGCACTGCATCGCAACGATTTCATTATGGCAGCTAAGACTGATGATATCGCTACTGGGTTTACTAACTAGAGCGGTGGGGCTTCAATAAGATTGTGCTTTCTTAATATTGTGACAACGGAATTAGCAACATGAAGCCATTGTGGAGAACTGCCATAATCTTAACTGCGATCGCCGGAGCTATGATCACCGCTATCTTGATTTTCCTTTATAGTACTCCATCGCCAGCAGTCCCTAGTGTATCTGGTCAAAGCCACGGATGCCGTCCGTAATCCAGTAATACTTGGGATTGCTTTGCGGTTACTTCCGAGCGAATGATTTTACTGTTGGCTGGGATGGAGTTTGGATCATCCCCATTGTTGACTCATCCCTCCTCCTGCATTTAAGGAACTTGCATTCCGCGTTGCACAGCCGGACGTTGCTGTACCATGTCCACCCAGCGTTTGAGATTTGGGTAGTTGTCGAGTGTTAAACCCTGAAATTCATAAATCGCTACCCACGGATAAGTAGCAATATCAGCAATAGAATAGTCACCACAGATAAATTCATTGTCTTGCAGTTGTTTATCTAAGACACCATAAATACGTAAAGTTTCCTTTTCATAACGCTCAATGGCATAGGGAAGTTTTTCGGGTGCAAAGCGTTTAAAGTGGTTAAGTTGCCCAAACATTGGCCCGACTCCTCCCATTTGGAACATCAGCCACTGTAGTACTTGAAAACGGCTTTTTTGTTCAGTGGGTAAGAGTTTACCTGTTTTTTCGGCTAGGTAAATTAGAATTGCACCCGATTCAAAGACTTTAATCCCAGTTTCTTGGTCAACAATAGCCGGAATTTTACTATTGGGATTGATGGCGATGTATTCAGGTGTAAATTGCTGTTGTTGAGTAATGTCAATTTTGTGGACATTGTAGGGCAATTCGATTTCTTCCAGCATGACGGAAGCTTTGCGTCCATTGGGCGTGGTGAAGGTGTAGAGATCAATCATCTGTTGCTATCCCAAAATCTTGACGTTTTCCGATGGTAGTGTAGCTTTGATTGAGAAATTAGGATATTAGCCGATAGGGAGATAAAAGCAATACTATTTGAGCCAGGAGGTAAAAACATTACTATGCCTGACATTTACGCTTTCAATAAACCACTCATCAGCACCACAGAGGGTTGAGTTTTACCAGCCAAATAATCATTGATTTGTGTAGCGTTCACCTAAAACAATGGAACACCAGGAAAGAAGCGCCTCAGAATTTTGTCTCTATCGGGTGCGAGTTCCTTGAGCATTAGACTCGCGCCCCGAAGGAAAGCTAACTGGGTTTGGTTCGTGACTTACCTCCACGAACACTTCCGATTCCCTAAAAGTTTCAGTCCCCGTGAGGGGATTTGGTCAATGGAAACCGAACTTTTAAACGCGATCGCAAGGGCAGTTTTATATTGCAAGTAGAAAAACTCGTGTTTTTAGAATCTGAGCTTGACGTTAACCAAGTGCAGATTGAATATCAAAGGCATACATAATTCTTTGACAGGTGTATTGCCTTTCAGTTCTCTTGGATAATCAGCTAGTCGGCACGCTCCCCGTAATATATTGGAACCCAACCAGCTAAACCTATTCTCAGATGTGAAACCCACGCCAGCACGTAGAGCAGAGGCGCTGGTGATGAGCCAAGAGGCGTTGCTAAAGTGGAAAGCGCAAATTTTGGACTATCAACAACGGGTGAGAGAGAACAAACCACCACAGCAGACGGCGTTATTTGACATTGCACCCAACCACTGCAACCCAGACGCGATAGATCCTTTTACTCTGCCCTTGCAATCAATGGCGTTTTACAGGATGCCAACAGATGCGGGTAGCGCCGCTATTTATTTTGTGATTGATAATGCCATACCCTTGCTGTTGTATGTTGGTGAAACAAGACGATCTGGTAAACGGTGGAAAGGTGAGCATGGATGCAAGCAATACTTAGACAGCTACCATTCACTGCATCATCATTATGGACTGCAACGAGAAGTGAGCATCGCTTTCTGGTGGGATACACCTATTCACCGACGCTCACGCCAGGAATTGGAGTTGAGTCTGATTTTGAAGTGGCGCAGTCCATTTAATAAGGAGAACTGGGAGCGCTGGGGGCAACCTTTTGGATAGGGTGCCTTTACTTGTGCTTTATAAGTGGAGACGATGCCGTACCACTTGCCTACAGCACGCTACGCGAACGTGGGTGGATCTTGCGACGCGGAGCGTCTCCAATAGTTGGTGTGTGGGTACTCCTTCACATTCCAATTTTTTACTCCTGAACCATCAACTCTTGCAGCAACGCATCATTTATCCTTTGTGCCTCTGTCCCACTACTTTCCCTAATATCAAAAGCTTGCTGCACTATGGTTTGAACTGACTCTGGTAATGATTCAAATTTTTCCGAATTGAGTATGACGAGGCGGCAACCAGGATAAGGCATAAAATCAGTAAACGGTTCCATCCCCAATGTAATAAGAGTTTTGCTAAGTTCCGCGATGGGATGATGGGACTTTTGGTTATCTTGAGTGCGGTTGATTTCTGATGCCATGTAACCACAAAACCAACTCAAAGTATCAATATCTCCCTGAAATGCTGCCAAAATACCTGTTACTACTTGTTGGTTGAGCTTAACAGGCAGATTGTCAAAAATTTGGTCTAAGGCTTCTGGGTGTCGCTTGTGGCAATAACGCACCGCAGATTCAACAAGTTTATCGATTTTGGCGGGTTGGGGTTGTCCAAATCCTTTGCCAGACATAGTAGTTGGTATATTTGATACAGGGATTTTAGTATAAGCTTATGTCAACCACAAGCATTATTCATCCCCTTCACTTTCAAATTCTTCAAAGAGTTGATACGACTTGGTATTTTAAAAATGGAGGTTTTTTTTATAACCGCACTGGTAAATCCAGTCCTGAAAGTGACCAAGAGATGATCCATCCCTAACCTCTAACTATTGAAAAACAAAGAAAAAAATGACTGAATATTTAACTGGTAAAAAAACAACTATAGAGCAACTAAATGAATGGATTGAGTTTTTTCATACTCATGGTTTTCTTGTAATTGACAATGTGTTGACACCTGAACAATGTGAGCTTCTAAAGAATGATTTAGATGAAACTCTCAAAAAAATTGAAGGTGAAAATTATCATGAATCAAAAAAAATGATGATGAAGCGAATGTTCGAGCATTCAAAGCAAAATCTAAATCTTTTTGCTTTAGAACCCATAGTTACATTTGCAGAACATTTAATTGGTGGAGCAAATGGAATAGGTTGTTCAATACAGGATGGTGTTCCCAATGCTAATATAATTCATGTTATACACAATAACTCATTTAAGATTCCTCCAAACACTGATGGTTTGGCTAAAAATGCTTGGCATCAAGACGATACACCGCACGTAATTTCCCTTGATGGGGAACCGTTAAACAACATTCGCCTGAATGTTCTAGCATTCACAGTAAATTATTACTTGACAGATGTACTATCTGAAAGAAATGGACCAACTCAGGTGATTCCAGGATCTCATCTATTTGGCAAGTTCTGCAATGGTGATATTTCTGGATATGAAGACCGGGTTTATAACTGCTTGGGAGCAATGGGTTCTGCTGTTTGTTTTAACAATCAGGTATGGCATAGAGGGTCTAGAAATTCGTCCTCTATAACTCGCTATATTACGCAGATTACCTATGCAAAAAGACTGGTTGGGCATAAGTACGAACCCTTTATGAATTATCAAATGCCTAGTCACTGCTATGAAGAAGCAGACCAGAGATTGAAGCAACTCTTAGGATTTCTTCCCAACGGTGCTTATGGTTAATCTGATAATTATGTTTCGGCTGGACGCGAAAATGTTGACAGTTTGCGTTACTTAATTGTTTACCAAAATTTAAGTGCAGATAAATGCTTTGCGATTGAGTCAGTATCTGGGGGTATTGGCGACTTACCTTCTGGGTCGCGCAGTTACCCGATAAATTCTCCGATATTTGGAAAAAGCACTTTGGAGCAGGGATTATACGGTAATGCCAAACAACCAACATTGCTATCGCAGTGGTGGGGAGAGCAAAATGGCCCCTTTTACAGATTTGTTGGTACGGGAGTAATGCCAGAATTGTCTAATTGCAGTAACGTTACTCCCCAAGAAGCAGTCAAAGTTTCACAGTCGATTCGATACTTAAATTAATCGATTATGGCTTTGCAGTGATTGGATTGCCAGTGATAAAGCAATTCATCTATGGCGCTACTTTTTCTTTAAACTGTTTCCCAGCAGAAAACGCAGGAACTTTAGTCGCTGGAATAGTCATTGGCTCATTCGTTTTGGGATTTCGCCCCTCACGTTCGGAGCGTTCGCGTCGCTCGAATGACCCAAAACCAATGAGCGTTACCTTATCCCCATTGGCTACAGCCTCGGTAACAACTGACAAAAAAGCACTAATGACTTCATCGGCTTGCTTTTTTGTGATGTTGGTCTTTGCTGCTACAGCATCCACTAGTTCACCTTTATTCATAAATTACCCTGAAGTATTGCAAGTAATCGAAATCTAGCATTATTACCTCTTATCCAGAAAGGGGAAAGGAATAATTTTCTAGCAACACACGAAAATTAACAATACACGACGACTATTACTGTGTCGATTTAGCGCGATAGATAATCGCTATTTTGCTCCAAAACCGTCTAATTGGTGTAACAGTTTCATTTTCGATTAGGTAAATCCATTTTCATATTCAGCCACAAGAGATAGGACATCTATTTAGTACACAAGTACTATAAATAGCCAGGGAACGTTCAATAGGCAATCGATACTTCGTTCCTCTAGCAGCAATCGCAGCATATAGAGGCTATGCCTTGAGCAACTATGTTACCTTTTCCAAATTTAGAAGCTCTACCTATTGAGCGACAACGAGCAGAGGATTCATAATTTACAATGCAGCCAGGATTTAACTATCAATTAGTTAAATCCTGGCTGCCTTATAAAACTTCTAGCATTAACAGAGAGATACTATCGGACTCAATTAATTGTGTCTTTGGAATTTAAGCAGCTAATTGAATCTGGCAAAGCCGCAATATTTCTTTATATTTAATACAAGAAAAATCGTTAAAAAATAAAAGTTTTAATTTCTACAATGTGCAGGAGAATAAATAATGGCGTGGGTGTATTTGTTGGTTGCAGGGTTGTTAGAAATTGCATGGGCAATTGGTTTGAAATATTCACAAGGCTTTACTAAACTGGCTTTCAGTATTCCCACAGTTGTTTGTATGATATTGAGTTTTTTCTTTCTATCGATAGCACTACGCACATTACCAGTAGGTACTGCTTACGCCGTTTGGACTGGCATAGGAGCAATGGGTACGGCTTTCTTAGGAGTATTTTTATTTGGTGAACCTGCTTCTGTAAAGCGTTTTATTTGCATTGGCTTAATTTGTGCAGGTGTACTGGGACTGAGATTAGTATCAAGTCGTTAAGCCTGCCAAACAGAAGCCTAACTTTTCCTGTTATCTTTTTAGTAGAGCTATCATTTATTATGCACATATCTCTAAACGCTATTCTCTCGTGATTTATTACAAAGAAAGGCAGAGGGCAGAGGGCAGAAGGCAGAAGGAAAGAAGTATTAGTAAAAACTTTAGTTGTGGGTATAAAGCCCACTAGTATAAAAAGAATTGTATCGAGACGCGTAGCGCGAGATACAAAGCGTCATTGCTTCAATCTCACGTTTTTAAACGTGGGTTCCCTTCTGCCTTCGTACTTCTGCCTTCTGAACATTAAAATTAATTCTTTAAGTTTGCCCTCAGCAATGGTTTCTCTAACACAAAAGCTCCCAAACTGGATCTTTGCGCCAGATTTCCCATCAACACGCCACTCATCACTCCAATAGCCCACATCAGCAGGGCTTTTGGCAATAAGAGAATAAGAGAGGGAATCGATAATTTCAGAGTACTAATCGCACGATTTCGAGAAACTAGCTGACCAAAACTACCAGTAACAAGCTTTTTGCTATCTGGAGTAATGGCAATAGCATCAACTCCAGTAAGGATGAAATTCAGTATTACTCATATATTTTTTACTTGAAAAACTCCATCTTGTGACTTGGAGATTACTTGTATAATATTGTTTTATTTAATGTTCTAACTCTTAATCTAAATAAATTCTGGCACAAATGAGCGAAATACTTCTTGTAGTAGATATGCAAAATGGTTTTATGCCTGAAAAATGTAGACATATTATTCCTACTGTCATTAAGCTAATTGAGCATTTTTTAGAGGCTGGTAAACTCGTTGGATTTACAAAATTTATCAATACTGCTGACAGTAATTATGTGAAGCTAATTCATTGGTCAAGCTTGATACATGAACCAGAAACGAGCATTATTGATGAACTTCAACCATATATACATAATATTTTGATAAGGCTTATTACTCTGCATTTACGGAAAGTTTTTCGAGTTTTATTTTGATTAATCAAATCAGCAAAATATATCTTTGTGGAGTTGAAACTGATAGCTGTATTTTCCAGACAGCAATTGACTCTTTTGAGCGCGGTATTGAACCAGTAATTATCGAGGATGCTTGCTTTAGTGCTGGTGGTCAGCAAGCGCATGATGCAGGTATTTTCTTACTCAAACGTAATATCGGAAAAAACCAAATTCAGATGAGTAATCAGATTCTTGAGAAGATATCATAAGCTGTTCCACAGAAACTATCGATTGTGAGAAAATGTTCACTTGACTTTAAATAGGCACGGCTTCAAGGAGTAACAGCGATGGAAACGCGATTTTTAGGAAAGTCCGGTCTTAAGATTTCGGTTCTCAGTTTCGGTACAATGACATTCGGTGGTAGCGACTTCTTCCAAGAAATTGGGGCGACTCAGGTAGACGAGGCGCAACATCTGATTGATATTTGCCTTGATGCAGGTGTCAACATCTTTGACACAGCAGATGTTTACTCGAATGGACTTTCTGAGGAGATTCTTGGTAAAGCTCTCGGAAAGCGTCGAACTGACGTAATTATTGCAACTAAGGCTTATGGTCGTATGGGAAAAGGAGCAAATGATACTGGATTGTCACGTTATCATCTGATTCGAGCCTGTGAGGACAGCCTACGTCGATTAGACACAGATTACATCGACCTCTATCAAGTTCATGGTTTCGATGCTCTAACTCCACTAGAAGAAACACTTCGCGCCTTAGATTCACTTGTAAGTAGTGGCAAAATTCGCTACATTGGTTGCTCTAATTATTCAGCTTGGCATTTAATGAAGGCGCTGTCTGTATCAGAGCGTTTGAACTTGGAACGCTATGTATCACAACAGGTTTATTACTCACTTGTGGCGCGAGAGTTGGAATTTGAACTAATTCCTCTTTCTTTAGATCAAGGTGTGGGTATCTTGGTGTGGAGTCCGCTTGCTTTTGGTTTCCTCTCAGGTAAGTATCGTCGTGGTCAGTCCTAACCGGAGGGGACGCGACGAGCAAAAATCGGTGATATTGGTACTGTCAGTGACCTGGAAAAGGGATACGACATTGTGGAAGTTCTGCACGAAGTGGCTAATAACCGTGGTGTCAGTGTTGCTCAAGTCGCACTCAACTGGCTATTACGTCAGTCTGGTATTACATCTGTTATTATCGGAGCGCGGAATGAACAACAACTTCGAGACAACCTTGGTGCTGCTCAGTGGGAGCTAACATTAGAGGAAGTAAATCGGCTCAATGAGGTTAGCGCCATCGCGCCAATCTATCCTTACTGGCATCAGCGCAAGTTCGGAGCGGAACGCATTCCAGAATAAAAATATCCCACAAAGGCGATCGCCTGAAGCCCGTGAGCTTAGTGCGATCGCTGCCTATCTGCAAGTCCTAGCCCAGTTGAGGAAAATCAGAGGTAGACAGTAGAGAAGCGGATGCCGTCTGTGATACGCTGGCTTGTGCTGACTTCTAACCTTTGTAATGCCAACTTTAAGATTATTCGTTTTTTGCGTAAAGCATGAGATTTGAGGTGAATAGTATTATATAACGGTATTTACTATGGATAAACTGGGGACAGCACTAAAAGTCTCCTATATAATTTACTTCTATCAAAAACTGCTCAAGTTTCGTCTAGGGCAGTTTTTGACTTTATTTCTACTCTCAATATTATATTTATAATTTAACAACTGCGTTCGTCTGGATTTCCTCTAAAAATTCGGAGAGTGTTGCTCATCGCTATCCTTTCAACTCATGAACACGCTGCCATTACTGCTGAGTAATCTTGTAATTGGTAGCATTCGGCTGACGAATCACAGAAAGATTTTTCAGCACAGAATCTTGTCTTAAGTTTTCCTTCAGCAGAGGCTTTTCTAACAACTTGCCAGTAAATCGAATCTTTGCACAAGGTTTAACACCAACACAAGTGGTATCAATCTAGTAGCCAATGTCAGGAGGATTAGCGAGCGCTGGATTTTGTCTTAAAAGATCGGAGCTAATGTTATAGCTGGCATTGACTGGCTTTGCCTCAGATAGAACCTAATTACTCGATATCCATATCTAAAGAAAAAGCCTCGTCAATACATTGCACAAGTTCACCTGTTTCAAACTTCTCCTTAAAAGCATCCCGCTTTTGCTTGGAATAAAGCAGGCCACATGGTGTCAGGAGCGATCGCTTGCTTCAAAGCAGTACACTGGTACTATGCCAAAACTTCCAGAGTGCGTTCACTGCCAGTTCTAACGGGGTACTACGTTGGAGTCATTCCACACCCCAACGCGATTTGCGATCGCCATTTGCTGTGACTGTTCTATCACTAGCTCATTTGGGCAGTTGTCACTATTGTGGGTGTGTCGGGCAAATCCAGCCCTGACCATTTCACCGTTTAAAAATATCTCTTCTTCGCTTCGGTATCCAGGCGTTCCGGGTCGCGGCTTGACAAACACCTCAGTAACCGTTCTCCCAGACCTATCTTGTTCGATGGGAATAACCATAACAACGCCATTTCCTTTGTCAATAAGAGATTGCAGGTAAGACTTGGCTTGTGGCCCCAGCTTTTGTTGCTTCTCGACTGCATCAATCCCACAGAACCGGATTTTTTTGGTTTCCCCGTCACGTTTAACCGCAATTGTGTCCCCATCGACAACACTCGCAACTGTCCATTCTTGCGACTGCGGCATTGCATGGGGTGACGTGAAATCTGCCGCAGCTTCTATAAGCGATTTAGTTTTGGGGGAAAGTACAACAGCAGCAATGACAACAGTGACACAAGCAAGCAAGAAAGCTGGGCTATTTAGGATTTTTTTCCACATTGATAACTATCTCCGTAGTGAAGCTTATATGAGTCAGTTTGCCCAGTTCTCTTGACTTTGTTTTCACGCTCAAAAGCGGTTTGGCTAGAACGCAGCAAGGTGGCGTGGAATGCCCGAATCAAATAGCTTTCGAGAGAGAATGCCCAGAGATTAGCGATCGCTTCTAAAGCTGGAGTGTGGAGTCAAGACAAACGACACTAGCCTTGAAGCTAAAACCAGCACTCCAGTTAAAATTTGTCGCAGATTTCAAGTAGGCGCAGATCCACCAAGCACATTTCTGCAAGCATCAGCAGTTTCTGTGCCAAAACCACCAGCTTGAGCATGACGAAGTAGCGATTGTACGATCGGCATCGCAATACTCATGCCAAATAAGGCATTGAATCCTGCAACAACCACTGGTGCTGACAATATAACTGTAAATTCTGGAAATAACGCTAATACAGCCACTAAGATCAGAAAAACAATTGGTGTCGCAATACCTGCTGCTTTTGCAGCTTCTACAATTAAATTTTTATAATATGATATTGTCAAAAACTCAACTGCCCTCCCCCCTGATTTCGCTTACGCTCAATTCTGGTCAGAGGGCGTTTCATTTTTGACCCGCAATTCATGAGGCAGTGCGTTGGGCGGCTCTGCCGACTTGAAGCATACTGCCGTCTCGCCGCCAAGGAAAGCGAGTGTGGCGGGAGTCTTCTTGCGGAGATTAGATAAATTCGTAAACTCTCAAAATTAGAGATTACGAATTGAGAGTTTATCTCCTCAAAATATTAATAGCTGCACCTGCTGCTGCGCCATCTAATAAATCGCCAGCCACATCTTCGCGCCCGCCAAGAATAGCGCGAACCCCAGCGCTAGTTCCTGCACCGACTGCGGCATCTCTACCCAAGTTACGTTTTTTCTTACGTCCAACCAAATTGACGGCAGCACCAGCCGCACCACACTTAGCAGCATTGCGTAAAACATTACCACGTCTTCTAGCTGCTCCAGTTACTACACAAGTACCAGCACCAAGGGCTGCATCTCCTAAAATTCGGTCGTTAGCTGCTGCTGGTTGAAGAGGGACTAAGGAGATTCCAGTTAAACTGGCAGCCATGAAACTGGGTAGAAATGCGCGTTTGAGAACTCGATTCATAGTAGATACCTTCTTAAAAAATCAAACGACTGTTCAAAAGACTAAAGAAAAATTCAATTTGTTGCAGTCACAGATGCGCTCCTGACTAGTTTAGACTGGGAACTAGGGAGTCAGGAGCGCGAAAGCCAAAGCCTTATAGTAATTGAGATAGGAAAAAATGTACTCAATCGTAAGGCAGACAATAACTGTTACAGAAAAAATATCACATTGACCGAGAGTTCAATATTATTATCTTGCTCCTGGGTGGTGAAATGGATAGACAATTAAAAATGTTAGAGAAAGTTTAATTAAGTACGCTTGGGCTTTCCCAACAACTCTAAAAACCTCTGCACCGATTCCTCCAGTTCACTAAAATACACCTGTGAAATGCGTAGACGCTTTACGGCTTGCCGTCAGGCATCACAATCTGCTACATCTGCTGACATTCATCAGGCAGATAATTGAAATGCTTGGTTGGGCTGGTTCCCTAGCTATCTAATTGGTATTTCAGGGCTTGAGACTCAAGTATAGTAAGAAGTTCCGTATGTTGATCGACCAAAGCTTGTATTGTAGTAACTGG
>NZ_JBALFH010000063.1:0-17412 GCF_036917095.1 Nostoc sp. | reverse complement strand
ATTTAATAATACTTGCTTATACGTGTTTGTTTATTGATGATGCCTGCGGTGTGCGTAGCGATCGCCTTTTTGGAAAAACTTTTTGGTTTACTGACTAGAGGAGTCAAGTAAAGTTTGGTATTGAAACAACCGTATATCAAGGGTTTTGCTTGATATACGTTACAAAACTTTACAATGTGTCCCATTTTGCAGATATCCCGGCTCAACCCCCGATAAGGTAAACTCTTCTTGATAAATAAAATTAACTAATAAAACTAATCAAAATATATGTCTCCATCAAACTCATCTTCAGAAAATAACTTTAATATTACTGGCAGTTCAATTACTAACTTGACGGGTTCTGGTAATATTTATTACAACAATGCTACATCGCAATCTGGTCAGCAGAACATAGGAGATTCCGATTCGCAGAAATTGCCTGCCCCCGCTTCAATTATTACATCCGCTATTAAAACTATCCTATTTCTAGCCGCCAATCCCAAAGGCTCACCCCAACTACGCTTAGATGAAGAAGTGCGAGAAATTGATGCTGGGTTACAAAGGACACAACGGAGCGATCAATTCGTATTAAAGCAGAGATGGGCGGTACGTCCCAGAGATATCCAACGAGCGATGCTAGATTATCAACCCCAGATCATTCATTTCTCTGGGCATGGAGCAGGAGTTGAAGGTTTGGTGCTAGAAAATGAAACGGGAAAAACTCAGCTTGTAGATACAGCAGCCTTGTCAGGACTGTTTGAACTATTCTGCGATCAAGTGGAATGTGTAGTTCTCAATGCTTGCTACTCCCAGACGCAAGCAGAAGCGATTGCTCAATACATCCCTTATGTCATTGGAATGAGCAAAGAAATTGGCGATCAAGCTGCTATTGAATTTGCTGTTGGTTTTTATGATGCCATAGGAGCCGGAAAATCTGTAGAATTTGCCTACAAACTAGGCTGTAACACCATTTCGATGTCAGGAATTGCAGAGCATTTGACACCCGTCCTAAGAAAGAAATCAACTTGAAGACTGTTTCGCTGAGGTACTTTAGCCGTTAGCCACAGACGAATCACTCCTACTTTTAGAAGGTTTTTGCTGTGAGGGAAACCATTGTGCGCCTTGAATGATACCATAATTTTTGTCAGATTTTAGATTAATTGCTCGGTTATTATCTTGACCGCCATCATCCAACCGCCAGTAGCCTAGTAGTTTTGACCAATCCGCATCTTGACTGGTTAAACGACGAGACATATTTTTTTTAATCTGATCTTGAGTTCGAGCCTCATTCCAGAGACGAACTTCTGCAATCACAATACTGTAATAAGTTTTTTCTACTTCATTAGAACCAATGATTAAAGCTTCTGTAAGGTTTTTCAGAGAGCCTTTAAATAAACCGATGCTCTTAGTTTGCCCTGCGAACAGGATAGTTTTGCAGTTTCCTTCGACAACACAGTTTTGAAGTCTGCCATTCACATAAACCGAAATTTCTTTTGTTTTATTATCCCAAGCAAAAGCAACATGGTGCCAAAGATGATCGTCAGGAAAATTTTCTTCAGTATAAACAACTGTTCTTTCAGAAGAATGTTTCTCCTGTAAACAAACTCGTATTTTGCCCTCAAACCAAGATAGAGAATAACTCTTTTCTTGATCAATCCGGCTGACAATCAAACAATTACCAAATTTGTGCTTAATCCATGCTTCGCTAGTGATTCCTTCAGTAATATTTAAATCTTGATAATTATTTTCCTTGTCACCACATACTACGCGATCGCTACTTTTGTTAAATTTCAATCCAATTGGCAGAGGTAAAGCCGGATATTGAGAAGCCTTGATACTTTTTGCACCAAAAACTACACCATAAGTACCATGATTATTTTCAAGAAGATTATAAGTCTTTTCCCATATGCCGCCGTAAACTAGACCATCTCTATACCGATCATTGTTTTGCTCGCTAACGCTATTGATGGCTTTATTTCCTGCTTCCTCATCTAGTTTCCAATAACCAATTAAGTTTGACCTAGCCAAATCGTCTTTGCTAATCTGACGATACATATTTTGTTTTATCTGTTCTTCCGTTCGCGCTACATTCCAAATCCGAACTTCAGCAATCGAACCATTAAAGTATCTACCATAATTTTGAGAATGGCCTATATGGAGATTGACCTCAGGAGTACCAATTGTTGACAAAGATGTTAAATCTCCTGTTACAAAAATATCGTTATTACTAATTTTATTACCATTAATATATATATTAGTTTCCTCTTTACTTCTCCAGGAAAAACTAATATGATACCATTCCTTTTCTTTGAACTCGTTAATTTTAACATCAAGTATTATTTTATGGTTTGTAGCAATATTTTGTAGCTCTATCCTAATTCTTCCATTATCTTGGCGGTGATCTTCTAAAACCCACCACATAGAATAACCATTTTCCTTCCAACCACCACCTTGATTAACAATCATGCCATCTGAATTTCTATCATTGTTTTTCATCCATACTTCAATTGTGATTGCTTTAATTTCTTGAATTTTAGATTTGCCGCAATCAACATAATCAGTCAAGCCATCTAATCGCAATCCAAAATTAGGCGGTAAATTTTCTTCTGGTTGATCTAAATCTGAAAATGGAGTAGCTACATTAGTTTTAGCGAGATTATAAACCTTGTTTGCATCAGCTTCTTCTAACCGCCAATAACCTTTAAGTCTATGATGGTCATATTCAACTAACCGCCTATACATATTATTCTTAATTTCTTCGGGATTACGAACTACTCCCCAAAGACGAATTTCAGCAACAGAGCCATTGAAATAATATTTGCGAGCTACTTCACGACGAAGGTTAGCATTAGGTCGATAAAAATATTCTTTAATAATAGAACGATTGTCAGGATCTTTTCTAATTTTGTTAAATAGGGTTTCAATAATCTGTTCAATGCTACCAGCACGACCAATAGTTAAGTTGACACTGTTATTATCGATAGAACCTAGAACGGAATCAGAGCTACCAAGTTCAAAATGACTGTCTTGTTCTTCACCGTCAATATATATCTTTACTCCTGCTTGGCGTTCCCAAGTAAATGCTACATGGTGCCAAGCTTCATCGTCTAAATATGTATTATTCGTGTCAACAATTATTTTTCTTTGAGGAATAGAATTATCTTGTAACTCTACACGAATTTTTTTGGCATATCTCCATAGGCAGTAACCAGGTTCTTCAAAGCTACCACCACGATAAACAATTACTCCCTCTGAAGTTGGATCATTATTTCTCACCCAGGTTTCGATTGTAATTGCATTATTAACATTGAAGCTTTCATCTTTACCAAAATCAATATAACTTCTCTCGCCGTCAAACTCTACAGCAGATGATAAAGCTGGGTAATTCAATTCTTCAAGAGTAATTACAAAATCTTCAATAAAGCTTTTTAATTTAGAATTACTAAAACTTTTTTTCTTCAAGTCTTCTACAATACGACAGGTGCGGATACCTTGTTGAGATATGATTTTAGGTTCACTAACATTGTTGTTAGGTATAGCTGCATGATGTAATGCAACTAGTTCCCATCGGGCATTAAATACAGGGCTACCTGATGAACCATAATCAGTATCTGCTACATATCTTAATACATTTTTATAAATACCAAAATCGCTGATATCGTTATCATGTAAAACTACCTTCTTTTGTCTTCCTTTGGGATGTTGAATAATATAAACTGGGTCTCCACTTTTTGAACAAATCTGAACCGAATCTTCAGGTTTAGAAAAAACCTGAAGTGCTCCTGGAAGTTCTAATATTTTTTTTTCTGGTATTTGATTTATTTTATTAATTTTGTTAATAATAGGTTGGATAATATTATTCCAGTTATAATTATAAATAGAATTATAGATTGAATTTTGAAGCCTTCCTATACGAATGACTAATTCTTTAGCAACTATATCTACTTTGACTGAGAATCCTTCATCGTACAGGTTAGTTATTTCTGGTTTGATAGATTGTATAACTGAGTTATGGTCTACATTGCTGTCAATTTTAAGATATAAAATTGGCGGACAAATACTGTCGTCTGCTTCACTTAATGGAATCCAGCCGAACTGATACCCGGCTTGTCTAGCAAATATATTAGTTTTTAACTGTAATAGTGTGTAATCTAAATTTGGTTCAGTCACAAAGAGGACAGGATCAAACTCATAATCGGCTGAGGTTTGCGTCAAGCCTTTCTCATTCTCAACGTAGTTAAATTGGGCAACACATTGCTGAGCAATTTCCTCATTTGGAATCACATGATGGTTGGTTAATAAATGAGCGCCTCCTACTAAAAACCCAGTACCAATGGGAATTGGATTTATTTTAGATAGTAAACTATCATCAATGTTTTTACGTAATTCTTGAAGAAAATTTGTGTTTTTTTTGTCTTTTGATTTAAAAATTTTTTCAGCAACTAGATCAGGTATTGAAAATATTTCTTTTACTTTCTCTTCATCATTAAAATGCTCTGTTAGTTTCCATTCTTGAGCTTCTTGTTCAACATCATAAATAAATTTTTGAAAATTTTCTAACGAAAAATATCTAGCAATGCGACAAACAGCAAGCCCTTGAACTATCCCTAGTTGTAAAACGTTTAGTGGGAGAAAATCAGTTTCACCAATAACGGTTGTAACCAGAGAGGGTTTTTCTATGATTAACCTTTCTTGAAATATTTCAAGCACTCTTTCAATTGCTTCTGTTTCAGGCTCTTTATAGATAAAATCTTTTGCTAAACCTAAGTTGGAAACAATAAAAAACCCAATGATCATATAAATACCTCAATCATTATTTTATAGATTGTATAAAAGTTTTTATTAAAATATGTAAAAACCGTAGATTTCGTAATAAATATATTTTGAGCTTAAAGTTTGGTTATATTTATTTAATAATATAGCAATCCTATTTGATATCCGAACAAAGGGGACAAGGAGGACAAACAAGAGGTGTTTGTAACTCATCTAGGATTGCTATAGTTGCGTTGCTGATATCTTTAAACTTTAAACTTTAAACTTAAATTAACTTAAACAGATAAAATGGAGTTGATACTCTATACTAAAATTTATGATTTTTAACAAATCTGAAAAATAAATTAACGCAAATATACTGGTATGCAAAAAGATATTCGAGGCCAACGATTTCAGCAAGATATTCCTGGCGCTGATTTAAGCAGTGCAATCGCTGGTCAAAATATTGTTAACAAAGTTATCTTAATACTTCTTCATTATTTTTTGAGTTTCATAGTCAGTTTTCCGACTGGCTATATTGGTGCAACCAGTATGCTAGGTTTTTTAACTCCAGAGTATCACTGGAACTATGCCTATGCTACTACGGCTTTAATTGCCTGGCTGATAGCTGTGATATTTAAGTCTTACATTATTAGCCTATTGATAGCATTTTCTAGTCTATTAATTCTAATTTTTAGTTCTATTATTTTCCGGAAATTAGCGCCTATTGAAATTACTTCTAACTTCTTTTTAGAGAGTTTATTAGCTTTTACAGTTTTATTGTCAATTTGTAGCATTAATTTTTTATTCAACCGTCTTGCAAATGCTGTTAAGGATATTCTATTAATTAAACAAAATTGGGTAAACAGAATAAGAATTATAAATATATTTATAATATTAATTGCAGCCATAATTGCTTCTTCCCTAGTTGTTTCAGCAGCAATTTCAGAGCGATTTCGAGGTTCTCCTATTAGGGAAGCATTGTTAATGCTGGATTCAAATCAATTAACCAATGCCAAAGTAATCGCAACGATAACAGCCTGCATCTATTCTGCCGTTTTATTTCTCAGCAGTTTATGGGTTAATCAACGCCAGGGTTCACCTTGGAGTTATCCAGACATCATTAGAAATTGGAGTCTTACTATTGGCTCTTGGCAAGGTACTTCATTTTATAACCTCAACCTTAGTAGAGTTAATTTTAGAGGCAGTAATTTGGCAAATACTGATTTACGACGCTGCAATCTTTATCGAACCTGTTTTCAGGGAGTGATAGCTCTAGAAAGAGCCAGAGTAGACAATCGTTATCTCGATTTTGAGATTCCAAAAGTTCAACAGCTTCTGGTCAATGCTCGCTCCAATGAACAAGATTTTAGTCGTATCAATTTACGAGGAGCTTATTTACAATTTGCTGAGCTTAGAGGGATCAATCTGACTGAAACTGAGTTGAGTGGTGCAGATTTACAAGGGGCAGATTTACGAGATAGTATCCTAGTTAATGCTCAGGTAATCGATGTTGACTTTACCAATGCTAATCTTACTGGCATTTGTATTCAAGATTGGAATGTCAATAGTAAAACCTGTTTTACCAATGTGACGTGTGACTACGTATACCGCAAATTAGATGAAACAGGAAAACCCAGCGATCGCTATCCATCTGATCGCAACTTTGAACCCAGAGAGTTTGAATCTCTTTATCAAGAAGTGGGTAATGTCGTGGAATTAGTATTTAAGGAAGGTCTCAACTGGCGTGCTTTTGGCTTCGCTATACAAAAGCTGCAAGTGGAAGATGATAATTTACAATTACAACTTAAAGGAGTTGAAAAACGGGGAGACTTATGGGTTATAAAAGTTACTTATGATGCAAATATAACTGCTTCAGCAGTAGAGCAACGCCTCAATGCTTCCTACAACGAGTTAAAACAGTTGTTCATGGCTAAAGAACATCAAATCAACAAATTACTCGGCATCGCTTCCAGCCAAGCAGAAGCTATTAAAGAATTTAGCAAACATCGATTAGGAAATAATTTCTTTATTACTGGCAGTACAATTACCAACTTGGCTGGTTCAGGACAAATTGAATATTCTGAAGCTGCCAACCAAGTTCGCAATATTGTTAGCAATCGTTCTGAACCTTTCCAAGTTCTGTCAATTGTTCAGAGTTTATTGACGCAACTTCAAAGACAAAGTGTTGCAACAACAATAGAAATGCAAGCAGAACTGCTCAAGCAAGTACTTTTAAGTGAGGCGCAAAAGGATTCTTATTTTCAAGAACTCCTAGTTCGCCAAGAACAACAAATCATTGAAGTATTTTCAGAAGGTACGCTGGCTACCGCAGTTCAAGATGCGATCGCTCAACTTAGGAACAAGTAAGGGGTCATCGTGGTCGGGTAGCGGGATTATAGCAATATAGTCCTGCTACCTTGGTATCCGCCGTCAGTACCATTTTGCGGCAATTTTCGCTTTGTACATGAACTAACGGGAGAAGCGATCGCATTACAAGAGAACTTGTATAGAAACTGGTACAGACAGCGTATATACAAACCTACCCAGGCTTGAAGAGACTACTGTGATGGGCTGCGCCCGACCCATAGGTCATCGCCATTGTTTGGCATTGCTCCTTCCCTTTCAGCCTCAACTGGATGGGTTGCTTCGGGTTCCATGTAAATCAGTTCCCAAATGTGACCATCTAAATCCTGAAATCCATGCGCGTACATAAATCCGTGGTCTTGAGGTTCGTTGTAGGTTGTGCCACCAGCAGCAACGGCTTCACGAACCAGCTGATCCACTTTTTCTCGGCTCTCAACTGATAAGCACGTCAACACTTCGGTACTTTTTGTGGCATCGCAAATCGGGTTCGGCGTGAATGTTTTGAATTTCTCATGCGTCAAAAGCATCACAAAGATGGTTTCGGACACAATCATGCAGGTGGCCGTTTCATCGGTAAATTGGGGGTTGAACTGAAAGCCAAGTTTTGTGAAAAACTCGATTGATTGCTGGAGATATTTGACGGGTAGGTTGACGAAAATTTGGGTACTCATGGTTTCTCCTGGTGTAGTTAGTTGTTGGTCAGTGGCTATTTACAAAGGACAAAGGACGAATGACAGATGTTGGTATAGGCTCAGATGGAAATGGCATTAAGTTAAGCTGAAGGGTTAGCAGCGTAAGGATTGCAGAAGTGCAGGGGTGCAGAGGGGAATTTTTAAATATCCGAACGCAATACCTTAAACTTCTTCTTTCTCCTCTGCTCCTGGAGCCCTCCTGCTGCCTCAATGATTTTCCCTTTACAAGCGTGCCATTCGGCTCAGATAGTTTGTTCGCAGTTGATCATCCACGGTGTCCCAAACTGATCGGTCAACATCCCAAAGCGCGATGACCAGAACGTTTGCGCGATCGCCATCTTCACCTTGCCGTTTTCTGCTAGAGCGTGAAAAAGCCGTTCTGCCTCAGCGATTTCAGGAACGCTAATTTGTACGTAGAAACCTTGCGGGGTTTCAAAGTATCCTGGTGGGCAGTCAGATCCCATCAGGAGGCGATCATCTAGTTCAAGGCAAGCGTGCATGATTTTGTCTTGCCATTCCGGTGAGACATTTTCGGCGGAAGGTGCTTCTTTGTGCGTCATCATCATAGTCATCTTGCCACCCAGACATTGTTCATAGAACTTGAACGCTGCCTCACAGTTGCCGTTGAACATCAGGTAAGAATTGAGTTTCATTGATTCCTCTTTTTGTAATCGATTCTGCGTTTTGATGAGCGGATCGTTCGCATATAAACATCATTTGCGCGGTTGCTGATGACGTTACTCTTGCTGCTGCGTTTCAAGTTGAGCGCGAATGCGGTCTTCCTGCTCCCTTAAGGCGGGTGTCAGGACTTCACCAAAATCCTCTGCCTCGAATACGGGACGAATCTCAATCTCGGAGTCTCCTGGCATAGGGTTAGGGCAGCGCTTTACCCAAGCAACTGCCTCTTCCATTGAGTTCACCTGCCACAGCCAGTACCCTGCCACTAGCTCCTGCGCTGGAGTGAAAGGTCCCTGGGTGACGGTGCGATCGGTTCCTGAAAAGTGAACTCGCACCCCTTTTGAGCTAGGATGAAACCCCTCAGCTGCAAGCAAGATACCTGCCCTGGCTAATTCTTCGTTGTACTGCCCCATTTCAGTTAAAAGCTGTTCGCTCGGCATGACCCCAGTTTCGGAGTATTGGGTTGCTTTGACAAAGACCATGACTTTCATTGTGAAATCTCCTGTTGAATGGTTTTGAGTTAGATTGCGAGGGGTTGGGTGTGCTGATTAGCGCAAAGCGCAACTCCGAAGGAACCGCTAATCAGCAGCGACACGCTTGAGTTCATCAATCTCGATCTTCTTCATTTGCAGCATGGTAGTGGTCACTTTTTGAGAGGTTGCCGCGTCGGGGCGGTTGAGTAACTCAATCAGAATGCGAGGAATAATTTGCCAGGAGACGCCGTATTTGTCTTTGAGCCAGCCGCATTGCTGTGCGGTTTCATCCCCACCGGCAGACAATTTTTGCCAGTAATCGTCCACGTCCGCTTGGGTATCGCAAAAGATTTGGAAGGAAATCGCCTCGTTAAATTTGAAGGTCGGACCACCGTTGAGTGCTGTGAACGGCTGACCATCAAGTTCAAAGCTGACAGTCATGACGGCTCCGGCTGGTTTTCCGTGAATTTCCTGTCCAGCGTCTCCATATCGACTGACGTGGACAATTTTGGAATTGCGAAAAATCGACGTATAAAACTGAGCGGCGGCTTCGGCTTGATCGTCAAACCATAAACAGGGAGTGATTTTGGAATTGTTTTGCATGAGGGTTCTCCTTGAGTTCAAGCGGTTAAGGACGGTCTGGGCTGTGCTGGTAGTCCCGCAACTTCGATGACAGGACGGATTTCGACGGTGCCGACTTTTGCACCTGGGATGCGGGTGGCGATTGACAGGACGGATTTCGACGGTGCCGACTTTTGCACCTGGGATGCGGGTGGCGATCGCAATGGCTTCATCCAAATCCTGAGCATTAACGAGGAAGAATCCACCCAATTGTTCGCGGGTTTCGGCAAATGGTCCATCGGTCACGAGTGATTTGCCATCACGGACTTGGACACTAGTTGCGGTTGCAACAGGATGGAGTGGAGCCGTCGCCAGAAATTGTCCTTGAGTATGCAAGTCCTGGGCGAGTTGGGCAGATTCCCCATAGCAATGCTCCCGCTCGGTGTCGCTCATGGCGTTTTCGTCCATATAAATCAGCAGCAAATATTTCATTTGGTTGCCTCCTTTGTGATTAAGTCGAACGGGAATTGTCCAAATCGACACCTGAGTGCAAAAATTTTGTCTAGTACAATTGAACTTTATCTCCCTTTATTAGTCAGTCGAACGGCAATTGCTCAAATCGACACCTTGCCCAAAATTCTTTATGTCTTTTTGTCAAAGGTATGGCTTCAATCCCAAAAACAGATGTGGCTCAAGCAATTGCTGCCCTTTATCGAACTGAATGGGGGCGCATTGTCGCTATTCTGATTCGGCTGGTCGGAGATTTTGATGTAGCTGAAGAAAGCTGCACAGGCAGCATTTACAGCGGCAGTGAATCAGTGGGAAAGCGGCGGTATTCCCGATCGTCCCCGTGCCTGGATTATCCGAACTGCCCGGTACAAGGCGATCGATCACCTCCGACGACGCACGAAACTGACCGAAAAACTGGAGTGGTATGCGGCATCTGGCTTAATTCCATCCACTGAAGAACCAACCTATGACAGTGATGAAATTGGAGACGATCGCCTGCGATTAATCTTTACCTGCTGTCACCCGGCACTGGCAACGGAAACTCAAGTAGCGTTGACCCTCCGAATGTTGGGTGGACTGGAAACCGACGAAATTGCCCGCGCCTTTCTTATACCGACTGCAACAATGGCACAGCGGTTAGTTCGTGCTAAACGCAAAATTCGAGACGCAGGCATTCCTTACAAAGTACCTGAGACGACTGATCTCGCTCCCCGGATAGAGGCAGTCCTGACAGTCATCTATCTCATCTTCAACGAAGGCTATGCTGCAACCAAAGGAGATGCGATCGTGCGGGCTGACCTCTGCATCAAAGCGATTCGCTTGGGGCAACTGGTGCGGCAATTGCTGGCACCCCAACCCCCATCTGAAGTCACAGCACTGGTGGCGCTGATGTTATTGCACGATTCGCGGCGCAATGCGCGTCTAGATGAGGCAGGCGATTTGATTTTGCTAGAAGATCAGGATCGCAGTCGTTGGAACCATCTACAGATTGCTGAGGCGTTACCTCTGGTAGAGGAAGCGTTGCGGGGTGGAACCGGAGTGTATGCCCTGCAAGCGGCGATCGCAGCCCTCCATTGTCAGGCAACCCGCGCCGAAGAAACAGACTGGGCGCAGATCGTGCGGCTCTATGAGGTGTTGGAACGCTTGCAGTCCTCACCCATTGTTACCTTGAACCGAGCAGTGGCGATCGCAATGGCAGACAGTCCTCAAGCCGCATTTGGACTGATTGATAGCCTTGCTCCAGAACTGGACAGCTATCATCTCTTTCATGCCACCCGTGCAGATTTATTCCGGCGTGTTGGAGCATTAGAGGAAGCGACCCAGAGCTATACACGGGCACTAGAATTAGTGACAAATGACAGTGAGCGTCGTTTTCTGGAACGTCGGTTGCGCGAAGTTCAACCTAACATTCAGTCCGGCTAAGGGTTTACAACAGTTTAAATTGGGCAAGCAATGTGAAAGCTGTTTATGTTTCGCGTGTCTTAGTTCTGTTTCGGCTCATAATTCAAAACAACAACACCGCATTCAAAGGATGTTGATTTTACAGCACGAGAAATAAAAGAACCAGCACTCTCACTCCGAGTTCGCCAAATTGTTTCTACAAAAGACGAGTCAGATGGTCTTTCCTCAAAGATAAAGATCATGCTTCTGCCTCTTGGGTGCCAGGTTTAGATTAAAGCGCCAGGCATCCATGATGCCGTTGAAAAAGAAATGAAAAATCTTCTAACAGGGTGAACTTGTAACTTAACAAAAGGCAAAAGAAGACAAGTCGGCTTAGTACTTTAGTACTGTTATAATCCAATCGTTTCTTGAACCTCACACGACTCAAAGTCGCGTGATTCCTGCTTCAACGATCTTTGCCTGAATTGCTCCAGGTCTTACAAGTTCTCCACAGGCGTTTAGAGCCTCCGGGATACCCACGGCGGCTGTTAAAATTCTCAACCCCTCACTTAAAATATTTAAACTTGCATTCACGTCTCTCAAGTTGTAGTTATCACAACTAGGGCAAGACCATTCACGCAACTTTAAATCCTTGACTAGTGGATTAATAAAACCACAATAATTACAAGTTTGAGATGAGGGATAAAAAGTACCAACTTTCTGCACAATTCTGTCATGCCACAAAGCTTTATATTCCAGCATGGTAACGAACTTAGACCAACTAGCGTCTGAAATACTCAGTGCTAGTCTGTGATTCTTCACCATGTTGGCAACTCGCAAATCCTCGATACAGATAATGCTGTTTTCTTTGATTAACCGAGTTGACAGCTTGTGCAGAAAGTCATCTCTGAGATTGGTAATTCGTTCGTAGGTACGAGCCAGCTTGATTTTCGCTTTGACTCTATTACTACTACCTTTTACACTGCGGGATAGCTTTTTGTGTGCCTTACGTAGCTTTCTTTTTTGAGTTCTGTAATACTTCGGGTTATCTACTGTTTCACCATTACTAGTAGTTAGATAAGACTTCAGCCCTAAGTCTAAGCCAATATTTTGTGTTACCTGGGGATATTTATCTATCTCAGCTTCACATAGGATACTAGCAATATATTTACCAGATGGAGTGCGACTAATAGTAACGTTGACAAGCTTTCCGGTAATGTATTGAGACTTGTGGAATCTTACCCAACCTACTTTCGGAAGCTTTAAACAATTCTCTATAATTTGAATGTTGCCGTTGGTGAGATTAGTTTTATAAGACTGTTTACACCCATGCTTCTTTTTAAATTTAGGAAAACCTACACCCTTTTTCCCTTTAATCTTCTTTAAGTCAGCAAAAAAGTTTTTGTATGCTGTCTCTAAATTTCTCAGTGAATTTTGTAAAGCAAACTTATCTACTTCCTTCAACCATTCAATTTCTTTCTTAAGTATAGTTAGCTGTTGACTACAAGTGTTGTAGTTTAAAGTTTTTCCCTCACTTGCATATAACTCTTTCTTCAGCGCCAAAAAGCGGTTGTACACATATCTTGCACAACCAATTGTCTTATTGATTAATACTTCTTGATTGTGTGTGGGTATGAGAGTAACTTTAAATGCTTTTTGGATGGATGACAATTTATTGAATTTGCTGAATACGTTTTAATTTTAACACAAAGTCACACTTAATATAGAGCGCCTAACTCATGACTGGAAGCTTGCACAAGAGTGCGGCTTGAAGGCATCAAGTTGTGTTAGGGTGCAGCAAATCACCGATCGGCTCTCTGGCACATCCACATCCACATCCACCTCAACTGATAGAGGATTCCGACATGGATAACAATCCCAGCATTCTCTCGCACGTTTCGATTGGTACTAATGATTTTGAACGAGCGATCGCCTTCTATGATGCTGTGTTGCCAACATTGGGCTGTAAGCGATTTATGGAGCATCCGGGGGCGATCGCCTATGGCAAACAGTATCCCGAATTTTGGGTGGGAACTCCCTTCGACGGGCAAAATATTATGACCAATTTGCATGGCAGGGCGCGCGAACAAGTAAAAAAAAACCGCAGTGGACGACCCTAATAATAATTGACTTCCCTTGATTTAACTTAAGACAGAGGTAAAGTTAGCAAAGTTGATTAATATCTGTAAGTTAGAGCCGTAATCGTCTGAAAGTGCCAAAACTTATAGAAATGAAAAATATTATCTCGATTGGTTTGAATAATTGGTTAAAACGGCACAAAGACTCTGTTTTACTATTTGACTCAATTGCTGCCGCTAGTGAGATTGCCCTGATGCTTAATGGTCAGTGGGATGGCTGCAATGGTGTAATCATAGCTTCCGGTGATGAGGTAGCTGTTAACACTGCTGCCAAGCTATTAGAAACTACATGGTGTTATCAAGGCGCATCAAAAGCTGTTTTAGGCAGAGTAACAACTGATGAAATTTTACGCCGTTATGCAATCGGAGAAAGAAATTTTGTTAATGCTAATTTGAGGTGTGCAGTACTTGCATCAGTAAAGCTGAGTGAAATTAACCTAAGTTATGCTCAGTTGAGTTGGGCAGACCTTAGTCAAGCCAATCTAAGTTATGCTGATTTAACAGCAGCAGACCTAAGAGGATGTTTTAAAAGTCGAAACCAGTTAAAAATCATGCTAGTCGTCTGACCATGATCCGAATCATCGCAATATAGATGAATGTCTCCGAGGTTTGGGGTAATCTTTCATAATCCGTGACTTTTACGCCGACACCAATTAAGCCAACCAAAAGTGCGTTCTACAACCCAACGCTTAGGTAAATGAACAAAACCTTTCTTCTCCAAAGGTCGCAGCACAATTTCCACAACCCACCGAAACATATCCATCACCCAACGCATAAATTCTTCGCCTCGGTATCCTCCATCCATCCAAATGGTATTTAATCGTTTTACTTGATTGCCTTGATCGTGAACTAGTTTGAGGACTTTTTTGGCTCCTTCACGTTCTGGAAGACTAGCAGACGTTACCAAGACCCGCAAAACCAGCCCTAACAGATCCACACTTAGATGCCGCTTGCGCCCATGTATCTTTTTACCTGCGTCATAGCCCACATCAATGGAAATCATAGTTGCTGTTTCTACTGATTGGCTATCAACTGCGGCGTATCCGTTGGGCTGGGTTCCCTAAGAGCAGCAACCCGAACCCACTGGTATAGTTTGTCGTGGATTTTTAACCATGTACCATCTTTGCTCCATCTCCAGAAATAACCATAAACAGTTTGCCAAGATGGGAAATCTCCTGGTAAGCCTCTCCATGTACATCCCTCACAAAGCACATAGAAAATCGCGTTGACTACGGTAAATAAAGCTACAGTTCGTGGACGACCACCGACTTTTTCTGATGGAAACTCTCCTGCAATCAATTCCCACTGTTCCCATGTCAAATTGCTACGGTATGCTTTAGTCATTCGCTCACAAGGTGCTGTTATCTACAAATCTCAGCATAAGCCTTGTGAGCTTTCTTACTATAGCCCCCCACTTTTAAAACATCCTCTAAGCCTTGCTAATTTAAGTGGAGCCGACCTCAGTAAAGCATACCTAATGAGGACAAACCTAAGCGGGGCAGACCTGCAACAAGCTTCACTGAGAGGGGCTAACTTAAGTAGTGCTAATTTAAGTGAAGTTAACCTCACTGGTGCAGATTTAACAGGAGCTAATCTATCACTAGCAGACCTAAGAGGGGCAAATTTTCACTTGTGCAATTTGAGTGGGGCTAATCTAACAGATGCCAAGTTAATTGAAAGTGACTTGGCTTTTGGCTTTTGCTAGACAATAATTGCGTCTAGAAGCGATGCCTACGGCGGGCTACGCCTACGCACTTAGGTGGGGTTTGCTTAAGTAATCAACGATAATAAATGTACTCCCGGCTCCTGCTCATCGCCCCACTAATTCTGTTAAAATCGCGTCTTCCAGCACGTAAATTTTGAGGCAGTGCCATGTGTGCAAAGGGATTTGGGCAATCTCAACCCACCAAAATCGATAAACTTATTGAATCTGCGGTGCGTTATTGCCACAAGCGACACCCAGAAGCCTTAGACAGCATCTTTGATTATTTACCTGTCAACCTCAACCAACGAGTAGTAACGGGGATTTTGGCAGCATTGCAGAAAGATATTGACACTTTGAGTTGGTTTTGCGGCTACATCTAACGGAACAATCAATCTCTCCGAGGGAACGAATAAAAACGAGTTGTCGGTCTAGGGGCAGTCGAACCTCATGTAGACCAGACGAGCGGATTAATCCCCACAATTCGGGTAGGACAGACCGTAATTGGTCTGAGGTGTTCAGAATACACTAACTCCAGAAGAGAAAATGATTAGGCACGGTTACAAAACTAGTGAATCTTGGAGAGCTTTACCGTGGAAGAAATTCCGCAGTAACCTTTTCCGCCTTCAAAAGCGCGTGTACAAAGCTGTTCAGGTTGGAGACAAGCGGAAAGCTAGGTCACTCCAAAAGCTTATTCTAAAATCCACCTCGGCTCGATTTCTTGCAATTAGACAAGTATCTCAGCTAAACGCTGGTAAAAAGACGGCTGGTATTGATGGTAATAAATCCCTCTCATTTGAAGAACGCTTCAATCTTGAAGAACTACTGAAAATGAATAGCGGAAATTGGAAGCATCAAGGACTACGGGAAATCCCCATCCCTAAAAAGGACGGGACTACCAGAATGCTAAAGATACCAACCATTGCGGACAGAGCTTGGCAATGCCTCGCAAAATATGCACTCGAACCAGCGCACGAAGCCACTTTCCACGCACGGAGCTACGGGTTTAGAACTGGGCGCTCTGCCCATGATGCACAAAAATACATCTTTTCAAACCTCAACTCCAATGCCAACGGAATAGAGAAACGAGTAATTGAACTCGATATCGAAAAATGCTTCGACAGGATTAACCACTCAGCAATAATGGACGAACTCATCGCCCCTAAAGGACTAAAACTCGGTATCTTCCGATGTCTCAAGGCAGGGGTAAATCCAGAATTTCCTGAACAAGGAACCCCACAAGGAGGAGTGGTCAGCCCATTACTAGCTAATATTGCGCTCAACGGAATTGAGAGTATCCACAGATACCACGCTCAATATAAAGAGGGTAAAAGGATCACACCTAAAACATCGGCAGAACAAATTGCCGAGCCATCAATCCGATACGCGGATGACATGGTTATTATACTCCGACCCGGAGATGACGCAACAGAGATACTTGAAAGAATCAGCGAGTTCCTCCGCAAACGCGGAATGAATGTAAGCCAAAAGAAAACCAAAGTTACCGCCGCGACAGATGGGTTTGATTTCCTCGGCTGGCACTTCAAAGTCCAGAAAAACGGAAAATTTAAAAGTAGTCCCTCAGTGGACAACTTCAAAGCATTCCGTAAGAAAGTAAAACACATCGTCAACAACTCGAATTATGGTGCTACCACAAAGGCTGAGAGATTAGCCCCGGTAGTTAGAGGTTGGAGAAATTACCATAAGTTCTGCAAGATGCACGGGTCTAGAAACTCGTTATACCACATCGAAACAAGAGCTTACACGGTATTCAACAAGGAAACCAAACAAAACCGCTACTCTAGTAAGAAATTACTAGACAAAGCATTCCCAGCAGTTTCCTACTCCGAAAATAAACATGGCATAGTTAAAGGAACAAAATCCCCCTATGACGGAGATACAGCCTACTGGAGCGAACGAAATAGTAAGCTCTATGACGGTGAAACCTCTAAAGCTCTTAAGAAGCAAAACCATAGATGTGCTTCCTGTGGTCTGAAATTTATCGATGAAGAACGGATTCATCTGCATCACATCGACGGAAAACACGCCAACTGGAAGAAAAATAATCTGGAAGCAATTCATGAGAGCTGCCACGATTACATACACATGAGCAAAAGCGCAAGCTGAGAACATCGGAAGCTGGGTGCGGTGAAAGTCGCACGCCCAGATTGTGCGGTTCG
>NZ_JBALFH010000062.1:0-23379 GCF_036917095.1 Nostoc sp. | reverse complement strand
AAATCGTAGAGAACGCAGCATTAAAACGTTAGTGGTTCACCACCGCAATTATACGCCCGAGGACAACCGAGCAGAGAATCTCGCGGCTTTATGCAGCGGTTTATGTAGAATCCACGTCGTAGAAAGCTTGCTGTGACTGACTTTTGTTAAATTATTCTACAATGTAACCTCTGATAACTCCCTTTTAACAAAGCAGAAAAATTTACAAAATGTAACTAGTATTTTTGACTCATTACCGCACTTTTTAAATATCTTTAGACGACGATTTACGTGTTCAACAACAATTCTTAATCTATTGAGTTCCCGATTGTATTTTTTCTGTTCTTTCGTCAACTTACCCCCATTTCTGACTCAACGCAATGTGTTTCTTGAGAGGCAATGCTTTTCCTAATTTGGTTAGCTACACAAGGTTTGTAGAGTTGATGCCTTGGAGCTTGATGTTGTTATTTTGTGAGAAATCTGGGTCTAATCTTTTACCACTCTACATATAAGATTTTATCCATCCATGGCAACTTGATAACCTGTATGCTCCAAGGAATTCTATCTAGTAAAACATCATAAGTTTCATGTTCAACCTGTAGCAACCACGCACCATCACGAACCCTCAAAATACCGTTTCTCTGCAAAAAAGCTTTTCTAAATCCTTCTATAGATGTATTTTTTAAAATCGACCAATTTTGAATCACCGTAGCTAACAAACTTTCGGATTCTACTTGTTCTTGTTCAGTGATATCTAAATGAGTGTTTATAGAAGTAAATAAATCTATACTGCACAGTACCTTGTTTAAGGGGAAAATATGTTCAGATGCCTCTGTTGAAGCATCAACTAAATACTGAAGTACAAGCGCAGATCTTTCGGCAGATATGATATTAATAAAAATATTTTCCTGTACTAGTCCTAATTTAACAAAAAACCGATTTATAAATGGCCATAACAAAATTAATCCTGCATTGGAAATATAGATGTCATCGGAGTCACTAAAAGCATTGACAGCATTTGCAAATGTAGTTTGATTATAATTAGTATTTTTTTTAATCTTCTTTTTTAAAGTTTGAGCAAGTTGAAAAATTTGATTCAAGCGATTTGTTTGATTAACCCGACTCTGGACTAAAGCAGGATTTTTTATTTCATTAATTAATGCTTTTAGTTCATCTATAAGTTGATTTATTTGTTGTTTATATTGTAATGATAAATGTATATTTAGGTTTAGTTGTTGTAATTCATTTAATAGTAGATTGGCTTTTTCCTCTTCTCTAATAAACTGTTTATCTTGGTTATCAAATTTGATTTTCTCTAAAATTTCTGGAAGCTTACTTTTAATGTATATACCTTGTTGACTTCGATAATTTATTTGTACCGCAAGACTATTGATAAACTCAGAATAGTTAATTCCATTACTGGTAGTAATATGTAATAAGTTAGCTTGAATTAATCTAAATTGTTCTAGCTTATTACTATCATCTGATGACAGATATAAAAATATTCCTTGCCATTTCTGCAATCTCAATTTTGCTTCTGTAATATTTATCATAGGCTCTATGTGCTGAAATATTGGTGTTATATCTGTATTATAATCTGCAATAAGCTGGACTGCATCCGCATTAAATAATCCTACTATTTTTAGGAGTATTGCATCAGAAAATTGGTAAATAATACGCTGTAATTGATTTAAATTTTTAAAACTTTGATCGACAATATACTTAATCTGATTTGGAGAATTTGTGATGATGCGATCGCAACATTCTTCTAGCTCTTGTTTGCTTAATCTTTCACTCCACCAAGGTAGCATACCTGTTTGGATAAAGTAGTTAAGAATATCTAGTTGTGAATCTTCTTTAACTTGATTTTTGCTCGCTTCCCCACCTATTTTATCAGATACAGCTTCTATTGTAGAAAACAGTATTGACGATTGCTCTAAATTAATATTAGGTTGTATTGGTAGTGCCAAACCAGCAGTTGATAAATGAATTTGTTCTGGTAACTGTTGTTGAATTTTTTCGATAATTTTCTCAATTAATTCCTGCTCTAAATTATTTATATCAATATTGCCTAAATCAATTTCTAAGGTATTAATTCTATATATTATATCTGAAGTACTAAACTGACTTAAAACACGATCAATCAAGGGAATAATTTTATGGCAATATATTCTACTTACCTCATTCTGTAGTTCAAAAGCACCTTCTTGTGAACTTAAATTAAGTTCTATAACCTGTTTTTTGATTATATGTCGTTGTTGGCTCACCTTGAAATTTTCATCAACTTACTACAAAATCTGTACCGATAGTCATATATCCCAAAACACGAAATTCTCTGATTTCAACACTAGCAATTTCCAGAGCCTTAATCAAATTATTACTTGTAATTTTAATATCCTCTACCTTAGCATTTGTGTCCGCAATTGTATTCAACCAATAAGTATAAGACCTTTCAAAGTCTTGCATTTTTGATTTATTCAACCAGTGGTAATAAGGGGTTATATGTGCAGGTATTTCTGAACTGATAATGTCATAAATTAATTTTTTAAAATTTTCATTTTGAAAGCGAGTTAGCCAATCAGGAAATACAAAACTGATTTGAAAGGAATAAGGGTCTAATGGTTGATCTAATTGTATCCATTGTCCTGTTTCTGATTTTGTAAATCCTGTTTCTATTTCTACATCGAATGTATCTTGTTGAACATTGTTAATAAAATACGTTCCATTGTAATTATCTGTGTCAAATATTTGTATTTGTGCGTTTTCCGAAAGTCCATGCTGCTGAGATACACAAGTTAATATTTTATTGGAATTTCCGCTTAATTTAAATTCCGAAATTTGATGACCAAAACTTAAAAAATTAGTGTTTTGCTCAGAATTCTCACTGCTGTGAGGGCGAAGCAAAATATGTTCGACTAGATGAAATCCTTCTATTTCATCCGATTTATTGGCAAGAGCTAAAGTTTGTCGCTTGTAGGGGATTCCGATTAAACTGCAAATTCTTTTTTTTAGTCCCGATACATTATCTGTATCCCAAACTTCCCTAGAATCAGTGTAATTAGATGCTTTACCTCTATCAGCACTAATTTGAGGATAGTTTTGTAAGAAATTAACTTTATGATCAATTAGTTCTTCTTCCAGAATTGATTTATATAAAAGTAATGAATAATCTGTGAATTTTTCACAATACTGCGCCATTAAATGATTCAGAAAACGGTTTCTTCTTTCTAAATCAGTGTCATTCCATTTATCTGCTGATGAATTGTTATCATCTTTTAAAATTTCGGATACACCCGGAATCCTAGAAATATCCTGAGAATAATAGGTTATCTTATTTTTATTTTGGAAAGCAAATAAATCCTTAGCGTGTTCTAATTGAGTAAAATAGTTAGCTAAAATTTGATCAAAAAACATTAAATAAGCTTGCAGTTGCTTCGCTTGAGCTTTGCGCTGAGGAGATGAAGAAGCAGGTAAACCTATTTCTCCAATACCGTAAGTCGCAGGAAAATCGTTTTGGATTGATTCGTAGTCTGATAATTCCCGGTATTGTCCTAGAGGGATAGGAATATCTTTTATTTGTGTAGTTGATGTTGATTTTATATTTTGCTTTTGTAACGATTCTAGATAACTTTTAGCTTGGACTATATCTAGATTGCACGGAATTTGTCCTTTATAAAAGATAATATTACTTGTCAATCGGTCTATATCTTTGAGTTGCGGTGTGAGATGAGGATCTAATGCTAACGCCCATTCTTCAGCAGATGACTTATCGCTGGTAATATTGATAATTCTAACTGTTTTTATTCCGGGAATATCTAAAATAATCCGAATCAAGTCAGAGGTATGGAGTTCATCTTTTTTAATGAAAGCATCAAGTTGTTCGTCATCAAGGAAGCCATGTTCAAGAGGAAACCCCTCAAAAATCGTTTCAGGAGTTTTTCCTCGATCTAGTAGTTCTTTTAAGGTGAAGAATTGTAACTTAGGAGAAATAAAATTGTCTAAGCCAAAATATATCTTTGCCATTAATTCATTGACATCAAAACCTGCTTCTACTTCTATTTTGGCTTTAACGGTAATTTCTTCAATGGGTAAGATTTCAATTGAGGCAAAATCCTCACACAGATTTCGATGTTGATTAAGTTTAGTTTTTATTATTTCTATTAAACTGGCTTCATCAGATATATTTTTTTCTTTTTCAATCATTACCCGATAAAGCCCATTTAAATTTACTTCTTCAGTGATTTCAGAAGTCTGAAAACTTAATGTATGCAGAATCGAATCGTAATAAATTGTAGGTTGTAAATTCTTAATTGGTTCTAACCAAGCATTTTTAACACCATCAATATCGATTAATAGTTTACGATAATCATTAATTGTCAGGGGATTAACAGTAAGAATTTCTCTGGCTGTGAAAAACTGTTTCCTGTCTTCTCCAGAAGCAGGTGCAAGCAAGTCTTTCATCTCGAAATCAAGCCGATAGCTTAAATCCGTGATGGCATAACAGAGTTGCTCTAAGATTGT
Organism: Nostoc sp.; assembly: GCF_036917095.1. Lineage (GTDB taxonomy): Bacteria > Cyanobacteriota > Cyanobacteriia > Cyanobacteriales > Nostocaceae > Nostoc. The sequence goes on along the minus strand of NZ_JBALFH010000062.1, from coordinate 18,879 downwards.
AATACCAGGATCGTGGGTATTGTAATCTGTCCACAGTTTACCTGCTAGGCGTTCAATGTGCTTGATACCTTCTTGCCGCAACAAGGCGAAATTCATCCCTGGATTTTCGGGGGGAGTGTTGGAAATGGTAAGGTATTCAGTCATGGTAATTTTATGGTTTTGGCTGGTGATTTAATTCCCTATTTTCTCTGTTTCTAAATTCTCTACTTTTTCTGATTCACATGCAGCACCATTATTTTTACCTAACTCTTCTTCTAATACTTGAATAGCTCCTTGAATACGGAGTAAAGTCTCCCGGATATTGATTTGTTTAGCTTCTAAATCTGCGAGGACTTTTTGTCCTGATGCAAATTCGGCTTTGAGTTCTTGGAGACGGTTTTCTAGTTGTTGTTTCATTAAGGAATTAACTGTCTTTAGCTATGATATTCAAGTGAATAAATGTACCTGTCCCGAAATATGGGGTGATGGGGGTGGATTAGGTGTATAACTACGTGCAGAAGGTAGTTATGCAGGAACCATAACTTAAAATTTAGCTTTCAATAATTTTGCCAATTGTGAGGTTAAACATGGTTTTGTCGCCTGTGTCTGAATTTAATTAGATATTGTTATTTACTATCGATGTGTTTAATGTCTTCTCGCAATTCAGAAATTAATTGTTGCTGTTGCTTAATAGCTTCAATCAAGATTGGCACAAATTTTTCATATTGCACAAATCGTTGTTCGTCACTGATTACTTTGACTAATTCAGGGAATACTTGTTCAACTTCTTGAGCAATCACACCAATTTCTCTAGATTCTCCCATTGTTTTATCTTTCCAGTAGAAAGAAACACCTCGTAATGATAATAATTTTTCTAATGAATTGGAGATTTCGCATATTTCAGTCTTAAAATTAATATCTGAAACATTACTGCCTGAACACCAAGCAGGACTACCATTACTTGTATTACAAATACATAAATTGCGATCATCCTGAAGTGCTATAAAATAACTTCCATTATCAGATGTTAATCTTGAAATTTTTCCAAAAATTTTTCCAGAAACTTTTAAATTGCCATCGACTTCTAACTTTTCACTTGGAGTTTTTGTACCAATCCCCACATTGCCATCTTTGATGACCATCTGTACTGTTCCATTACGAGGGTTTAGTGGATCCTCATCATGAATACCACCTTTATACCAAGCAAAGTTCCCGCCAGTGCGAAAATATTGGGTGCTATTTTGTACTCCAATACCGTAATCTTGGCTATACAAATTAACCATCTGTCTTGTAGATGCACCAAAACTAATACTTCCTGAGACAGTTAAGCTTTTTGTTTGAAAATCCTGGGCAGAAGAACCAGAAATAAGTGCTTTAGTATCTGCATATGTTTTTATGGCTTTCTCTGTTGGTATTGTCAGATCGCTATTTCCTACCAGAGTACCATCACTAGAAATTTTATTTACCGCTACTCCATTCTGTAGCTTCAAATCACCTTTAACTTCTAGCTTCGCCCCTGGAGTTGTAGTCCCAGTCCCAATACCCACATTACCCCCTTGGGTAACAACGAATCTACCAGCTGCAACATTTGGTGCATCTATCTCAAATGAGCCATCTTTTCCCAAAGACAGTTTCTTATCAAGACCTAGCTCAAAATGGACTGTGTTCCTAACAGCAACTGTCATTGCTCCATTTACAGTCAGGTTTTTTGTCTGAAAATCCTGATTAGAAGAACCCGCCAGAGGTGCTTTCGTATCTACATAAGTTTTAATGGCTTTCTCTGTTGGTATTGTCAGGTCACTATTGCCTGCCAGAGTACTATCACTAGAAAATTGATTGACTGCTACGCCAAGTTGTAGCTTGAGATCACCATTGATTTCTAACTTCGCCCCTGGATTCGTCGTTCCAATACCGACATTTCCATCACTGCTGGCAATAAACAGCCTACTGACTCCAGAATTAGAAATATTTAAACCTATTCTTTCCGGTTGAGGCTTTTGGTTAATACTCCAAGTCTTCGCTTCACCTGCATAGAAATCTAAGAGTTTCTCATCTGTACTCTGTGCCTTAATCTTTAGGGGATTATCTGCACCAGACGGCTTTTCTATGCCATCATCTTTAATATTGAGAGTGGATTCAATGAAATCGGCAAAATCCTGTTGCGAAGGCTTTGCTCCTGTCTTAAATAATCCTTGCAGTTCAGTTCTACTCTTTTGCGCCATGTTCTTTACTCCTTTTTAACTAATTACAAAATCAATACCAACAATCATGTAACCAATACCCTCGAAATCCTCCTGATCATAATTTTCTGTACCAATTACATCGATAATATGTTCAGAGGCAGAAACCAAAATTGCATCCGGGTGTTGCACTTGGGCAAGATTAGATTGATTTACCTGATAATAAGTATCTGACTTACCTTGAGAACCACCATTTATACCAATTTGCTCAATTAATTTGAGATTGGTGACATAATCTATGTATGATCTATTCTCAATAAAATAGATGAGAGAGGAACTGTGAATTGAACTACCAAAGGTAATGTCTGCTTGCTCTTGATACGCCCACGGGGACAAAAAGCGTTTAATATCTTCGTTGAGTTGATTGAGATAATAGCCCTGTTCATATCCATCACGAAGACGAATACCTACTCGGTATTTAATGCGTTCGTAACGGGGATTTTTCACTACAATCTGCACAAATGGTGAAGTATATTTTTGCAGGTATGCTTCGATTTCCTTGAGTAAATAAAAAGGTGCTTTGGGTTCGAGGGGAAAGAAAGGTGCAGTATTAGAAATATCGGGAACTACCACCACTGTAACCTTAGCAGCACTTGGATTATTTGAACCTGCGGCAGACGTGATACATTTAACCTTATAGATTTGGGGGAAATGTTCTAATACTAAACGTTCGTAATCCCAAGCGGTTATAGCCCTCTGTTTATGGCGTAGTCTCTCACTCACCCTCATCGTGAAAGCACGGTTATCTTCTTTTGGTTTACCGCCAAATGATGTATAGGGTTGTTGTATGATTTTGATGGCGGGATCTCGTGTGACGAATCCTTGAATGGAATTAGCCGCGAGGGGTTTACTGAAATGTTCATCTGCATTTCCCTGGTTAACAAAAGTAGCACTAATTGCTTGGGTTTTGATATCCAAAATATCAGGAATAGCGGTGGTATTTTCCTTGACAGTGGCGCGTAACCAATGCAATCCACTGGGTAATAATTGATGTTGATTGGTAGCTTTTTCAGGGATACTCAAGCGGATAATTCCCGCATCTATTAATCCGTTGGTACTATCGGAAAGTATCTCTGTATCTTGAAATTCTCGCCAATTATTACCACTCAAGTAACTCCAATTAAGCGGTGGCTGAGGTATTTCCCCATTACCACTTCCCGCTATCATTTGGAAAAGAATGGAAATGTTTTGGGGTGGTTGCAGATTGCGGATACCGATATATAAACTGCCTTCTTCTTCATAGTTCGGTAAGAGATAATACTGCTGATTTGTTGAATTATCTTGATTGAGGGTTTGGATATCTGCATAACCAAAGGGATGAAGATGGAAGATTTGGCTGGATTCATGATTGAGTGGAGAGGCTTGAAAATCTACTTCCACGGAAGCTGTATAGCCTAGAGAGATGGCTTTAACTTGGGGGGTGTAGGGAGGATAAACAGTTAAGGATTTTATGCTCGGATCTGTTGATAAAGCCACCTTATTTAATACTATTGGATATAAATCATGTCCAAAATCAGGGCTTTCTAGTTCGAGCTTGAAATACCTGCTTTGATCAAAAGGATCGTTTGTATCGATTGCTACGTTAGCAGCGTCGAACCCATAGCCGGAAATATTAAAACTTTGATAATTGAGATTAATTAAATTACTTAAATTATCCTCATTTTGATAAAAAATAGGTTTGGCAGTTTCAATATTAACCCAGCTTCGATTATGGAGCAGTTTCAACACCGTTTTAAAGCTGTCATTAGTAATTGCAGGTTGAATAATTTCAGTTTTGGCATAAGCATCATAATGTTTTCCAAAGTTTTTAGGTAGTCCCATCCACTCCATCTTGATAACCAGACTATCTAATTTCTTGTAGTTAATTTCTCTATTGGTGAAGTAAAAACTTGAACCCGTTTTCGGATTATTACCAAAAGGTTGAAAAGGAGTTTTAGTATTGAGAACTGAGTTATCATTCCGCAGTTGTACATCTCGAATATCTTCTACCTTAACTTGGATATTTACCTTTTTTAAAAGTACTGATTGGAATTGCTGGTAATAAATAACTGGTTCTTGAGAATTTTCTAAGTCTGATATCTGTTGTAACAGAATTTTTATCACCGGATGTGGACTAGGAATAAAAACATCTGACTCTTCAGCTTTCGGTGGCAAAATAGCAGGGAAGGTGGCATCAAGAGTTAACTGCAATTGTAAGCTATTGAGGTAAATAGCAGAATAGTTATATAAATTAATAGTGTTATTTTGAGGAAAGTTGCCTGTATCAATTTGCTGGATGTTCGCTTTTTTATTGGTTTCTATTCCTGTAATTTGAAATATTTTACCGTCATTCCATACAACTATTTGGCCTATATTACTTGGGACAAATATATCCTTAGTCGCAACTGTTAAAGATACACTTGTAAAGTTACCATTTCCAGCAGCAGTAGAACCTAAAGATATCGCTGAACTGTTATAAGATTTAAGCGATTCTTCTAGAATAAAATCGCCAATTTCGTACTTGAATGATTGAGGTTGTATCCATTTTTTTTCACTACTCAAATAAACCTCAAAAGGTTGAATCTTGCTACTGAGCATCTTTTGGAAAGCATCTCGGTTCAAGGTCTTTCCTTGAGATGCAAAGGTAATGGTAATATTACGTTTACCTTCTTGCAACAAGAGTACAGGGGAAGTAACGGCAAAACCAAGAGAGTTTTCTGCTGTTTTAGTAATATCTCCAAAAGTCTTAAAACGTTGTATTTTAGTAGCTTTTCCCTCTTTAATATCAACTGGAAAACTGGGATAAATATTTTTAATTTCTGTTCTCCCAATGGGAGGATAAGTAAAGTTTCTCTTTTTAGTTTGTGCCTTTTCGACGAGGCGATAAACTTCTTCCCAATTAGGATTTAATGTTGTAGATTGGATTTCCATAATCTTGCGGAAATCTTCTACACTCATACAAAGTTGTTCTTTGATATATCTAATAACTGGTTCTTGGCTAATATTATTCAATATCTCAAGAAGAGTTTTAGAATTATTTGGCATTTCTGGTAAATAATCGCCAGGATTAGGACTACCCAGAGCCATCTGCATCATGCTCTCAAATCCTGATTTTTCTCTTTCTTCCTTTAAAGCATTACGCCTTGTGAAAGTAATTTTTTTGCGGTAGGCTTTTTCTATAATCTTATAAACTTCTTGCCATTCTACTTCTGTAGGCTTTTTGATATTTGGATCAGCTTGATTTATTTGCCTGTCATGAATATCAAAACAATATTTAAAATTATCTACTGTGTCGAAAAATAACTGGTTTTCAATATAATTTTTGTTGTCTTGAGAGACTGGTTGCGTATTTTTAATCTGTTGATAAATACCTTGTTGGAGATAATTAATATTCACTGCTTCCCGATTAAAATTAGGAAGTTTATCTCCTTGATTGGGACTACCAATTGCCCACCGCAGCATATTTTCAAAACTTTCATCGCTTTTATTACCTTGCTGATGAATGTTTTCTAAAGTGATATATTCTTTTTCTATAAATAAATTTTTAATCCTAGCTACTTGAGCCTGATTAACAATAATGCCTTCATCAATAGCGTAATTGAGATTAATTCCTTGGCTGTCTTGACCTGCATTAAGTAAAGTTCCCTTTTGAATCAGATGTGTGTCTTCTCCTGGCAGTAGTTCAAAAATGACATTAATTCTGTCTGCAACTTCCGCCTTTGTAGTTAACTTCAATACCTCTTGATAGTAAAAATCGAGATATCTTTGAGTCAGTGCTTTAAATTGTTGTTGCGGATAACGTAATAGTTGTAAAAATGTAAATAATAAAACTAGATGAGGTTGAGATAATTGTCTCAGTGTTGATTCATCATCAGTGAAACTTTCTGGGTCATTAATGTAAGCTACCATTTGCTTTACATCTGCCGCAAAGAAACGTGACCAATCACCTTTTACAGTGCCAGATTCATCGTAATACTTAAGTTTTGTAGCATACTCTTGTACAAATGTTAGGAAGTCAGATAAATCACGTTCATCGACTGCCACATAATCTGGTTCCAGTTCTCTGAGTAAGCGATCGCTCTGACTCACACCATCCCGAAAAATCTGATCTTTAATTTGCTTGTTTGTATTCATGACCTAATTATACATGAGTGATAATGCTTGTAAATGTAAATTTCTTATCACTCCTAGAGCCAATAAAGTAATAAATCCATAGATAAATAAGCTCAATTAAATTTAGTTAAGTTCCTTGCCATTTTGTATTAGTATTCATAAAATTCCCCCTTCCTGAATATTGAGGTGTAGCATCGGGTGTAGAAGATGGTGGAGGCTGTTTGGCAGGATTTTGGACTTCAAATATAGCGGTAAATGTGCTGCCTTTTAGTAATACTGGTTTTCCAGCACTGTTGGTTTTCTGCGCTTTTTGATCGCCACCTAAAACCAAGATTTTTAGTGTTCCTGTTCCGGGAATCGTGTAGCCGCCAGCAGTGTACACACACGAGGGGACAGATACACTTTTTTCATCACCATCAATGCAAACTTTTTTGCCATCTAATGTTGATGCACCACTGGCTTTTAAGTCACCTGGTCTAACGACAACTGTGGCGATACCAAAGGCAGGATTAAAATTAGCTTTGTCGCCATCTATGAGGATAAAGTCAGACATTTCCTATCATACCTAGAACAAAATAAGTCATAAATTATCATGTAAATTCATAAAAACTAAATTTCACATTATTATTAGACATTTAAAAGCACGCAGGGATTCGGGTGTCCAACCGATTTTCATAGTTGATCTAAAGATTTCTGCTAAGAATTGATCTACTGAGCCAAATTTTGCGTTTCCTACGGCAAATTCTTGTTGAATTTTGCTAACTTATTGGCATAAGTTAGTTTGTCGCCATTCTTGTAATCGTTTTTGCAATATATTAAGCAAAATTTCTTCGCTATCGCACTATTGTTCATCCCAAGCACTCAAAAAATCCACTTTATTTGGTATCTTTTGTAATGATTTAGTGGCAATTATTTTTAAAATCCTACGCATTTGCTCGCCAATCGAATAATTTTGAACACCTAAAATTCGCACTATTTAATTCGAGTTTAGACGATTGGCTACTACTGTTCGTATCCGCTAAGAGCCATCTCATCACCTGTCGCAGCAAACGGGTCATAGACTGCCAATATTGACATATAGTTTTCCTTGAACCATTCCTGCATCTCATCGGGAAGGTCACTTAGTTTATTATTTCGAGACACCGCAATCTTTTTTCTCCCTTCCTTCTTATACGCTTTAGAGGTACCACGCTCTTCTTGCTGTGGTTGAGCGTCTACTAATCCTTCAGCCGTGTTGTGAAAATAATACTTTATATGACCAAGACTACCTCCGGCCTCGTGCGTAATGTGGAACGTTTGGGATGTCGTGTTCAAATGGTATTTTTTTCCTTGCCAGTACCAGGCCACCATGTTGGCTTCCTTCCACACATACGAACGCCAGGCATAGCCTCCCACCCATCTCGCTCTTTGCACTACTTCACCCCTTCCTTCGCCTGTTCGCTGTGCCTCGTTCAATCTACCCTGGATATTTTTCGGTCTAGACGCTCCATGCCCTTTGTTCCTTCCTATTCTACTTCCTATTGCTTCTGCTTCCCTTTCCAATCCCTCATCATTATTAATCTCTACTCCCTTCATCTGCATTGTCGGTTTTACCCTTCCCTGCATCTGCTGGACAACGTGCCAAGCTTCATGGGGTAAATGTTCCTCTTGTCCCGATGCTACATGAATCTCTGTCCCTTGGGTGTAAGCATGAGCCTGTAATTGGGCAGGTTTAGGCGAATTATAATGAACTCGGACATCATCTAAGGAATATCCAGATAAATTCTCCACCCCTGCTTTGAGGTCATCGGGTAATCCCGTTTGATTAAAAGTTTCTTCGTGCTTTTGTACTGGTTCAGTAGCAGGTGAATTCAAGTGATAAGAGGGTTTTAGCTGGTTTACTGGGGTCATATTCCCTCCTCTTGCTGGTACAGACTGTGAGGATGAAAGACTACCCATGACATTAGTAATCATTTCCCCTGGTTGCGGTTGGCGATAGTCAGATAAGTCTGTTGTTGGTGTCGCTGCTTTAACATTTTGAATAGGTTGAGGAAACTTCCCTGGTTCAAAAAGGTTTTTTTTCCGACCTACGTTAGATAACAATTTTGATGAAACTTTTTGCTTACCTAGGTTTGCCATTGTTTCCTTCCTTTTTTCAGTTAATACGGTTTGTCAAATCTGAGGTGAATTAATGAAAAATAATCGCTACTTATACCATTTGCGATTCATTAATATAAAAAGGATATACCAAATTAAATCGAGAATTAGTCACACGCACTGTATATGTAACACTTATCAGCAATAAACCTTCCTCTTCACTTTCATCAATATTAATCTCCTCAACATCAATCCGGGGTTCATGGTACAACAGTGCATCAGAAATTGTGCCTCTAATTCCTGTAATAGTACCTTGACTAATTTCTTCAAAGAGAAACTGACTCAATTCACAACCAAAATCCGGCTGCATAATCCTCTCGGCTGGACGTGTTGAGAGGATAATTTCCAGACTTTGGACAATATCTTCCTCATCCGCTACCATCTCCACCGTTCCATCCTGATGAAATGTCGGGGGAAAACTCCATCCTGTTCCTAAAAATGAGCTATTAGTTTCCATAGATTACATACTTTGATGATTAGCACAAAATTAATTCACATTTATCTTTGAACCTTTAATATTTATATTCTTTCCTTCAATCACAATATCTTTATTGGATTTAATCTGAAATCCTTTATCATTCATCGTCATAGTATTACCATTTTCATCTTCTAAATATATACCTTTATCTTTATCTGACACTCTAAATATATTAGAATTAGTTGTACTTATTTCAATTAAATTATTCTCATCATCAAAAAGTATTTTTAGTCCCTCTTTAGTGACAATCCCTTTTTTATAATTTTCCTGAGTTACTTTAAAATCAACAGGTAAAGCATTTTTCTCACTATATACTGCACCGAGAATTATGGCTTGTCTAGGATCATCATTAATAAAACCCAGAATCACTTCATCTCCTAGTTCTGGTCTAAAGAAAATTCCCCTTTTATTACCAGCTTCCACAGAAGCTAATCTTGCCCAAATTATACCATCTGTTTCAATAGAGGGAATTTTTACTTTCACCCGAAACTGTTTATCTGGATCATCTTCATACTTATCCACAATCCCAACTTGCAAACCATGAATTGCTGGGACTAATCCTGATGCTGGAGTATCAATAATATTATGATTTTCTTGAGCAAAAAAATCGGCTGACAAGCCGAATTGTACGTCTGTTTGCCAGCCTTGTGTATTAACTTGATGGCGAATAGCTGTTACCAAAGTTTTGCCATTAAATCTGTCTCCAATCCCTTTAATCTCCATGAGTTCACCTAACCTAATATTCGCAACTCCAGGAATTTTGAGACGACCTTTCAACATTGATAAACGACTTTTAATTAACTTTGCATCAGCCCAAGCTTGGATTTCTTTATCATCTAATTGACTAGAACTAATCAATTGATACTTATCTGCATCAATAGTTTTAGCTAATTGTTCTCCTTTTAAATTACCCTGAACAAGAGAGACATTTTTAGCTTTTTGGGGTACTGATATTTTCTGATTTTTGACATCCCATGCTGTACTTTCTACCGACATATACTGATGACGAATATCAGCTGACATTTCAAATTCGTAAATATCACTGATACCATAATTAAAAGTATATTTTACTAATCCGTTTAGATTTGGCTCTTCTACAGTAATTTTGCCCTCATCAGCTAAAACCCAAAGACTATTAACATCCGCACGAGATACAATAAAATCCCAGTCAGTGCAGTAATATTGCACCATTTCTTTATGTTTTGCTTGAGTTGCAGCGATAGATTTAGTTTGCAATCCCCCATCTGCGATAATTTTGCCGATAATTTCTTTATCTGTCATATCTCGAAAGACAGCACTTTTCCTTAAAGTAGTTAATTTAATTGCTGCATCTTTTAAGTCAACAGTGAGCAGAGAAGCATATTGATCTGCTTGCAATGAATGTCTAACTACAATACCCTGAAAAACAGTTACTTCATTTTTTGCATCGCCTTCATAGCGAAGCTTTATCTCGACTTTATTACCTGGCTTAAAAAAATCTGTATTACTAATAGCAAATTCCTGTTTAGCTGCGTCACCATCTAATAGAATTATTTGAGCTATGGGAATTTTATTCACCTCTTTAATAATGTCAATTGACATGAGGTTGTATTCAGGGTTCATTTTTAACCCATTACTCTCTATTGTTACTGTGACGACACCACTCATTATTTTTACACTTCTTTAATTGGCGGTAACTTAATATTTGTTCCTGTTTTTAACTTTCTGAAGTTATTGAGATTATTAGTACGGGCAAGCTGGATGTAATAGGCAGAGTTACCATATATTTCTTGAGCCATTAAAGGCAACTTATCTCCACCTTTAACAGTTCTGGAGTGAGATAAATCTGGCGAGTTTTTATTTTCTTGTTTAATCCGCTTAGAATTTTGGATATCACCGATAAAAACTGTCTCTAATTCGGCTCTTATTGGTTGTCCACTGCGGTTAAAAAGAGTATAGTTAACATCGACAGATTCCAAACGACAATCAAAAATTAAGTCTCCCCATTCAATTTTGAGAAATTTAGGTTCATGGCTCTTGCCATCCATATAAGTGGTTAACTGAAGAAAGCGATTTACTTGCTTGTAAATATCTTTCGTCCCTTTCAGTTTGCCTACAAATGCAGCAGTTGCAAACCCAGAAAGTCCATAATCTGCTACCCCTGTGTCATCTAAAATTAACTTGAGAGATAATTTCTGAGGTTTGCTAAGAGAATATTTCGCTGTGCGTCCACTGGTATTCACCCCCTGGTATTTTTGATAAACATTCTCGTATCTTAAGGAATAAGATTCCGGATTAAACATGGCTTCAAAGGTGTCTTGTGGCAACCCAAAACGAAGTCTATTTCCATAAACAAGAATCTTCAGCTTTTCTAATTTGAAAGGGTTTCTCAGCATATATTCTCTTTATCTTTCTTGTTTGCGCTCCAAAATTTTTAGCACTTGTGCCACACAAGCCGCAATAATTTCTTGCTTCTCTGGAGAATTGCCTTCAATTTCAGATTCTGAATCCGTACCATTACCATTTACAATGTTGGCACGAATAATTAATTCTTTGATTTCCACTGGCATAGTTAAATCCTCACACTTTGAAATCTGGTATATGCTAATTCCATCGTATCTATAACTACTGCATTAGCAGTAGCATCAAGGTCAGATGTTGTCCATTTCACTGGATATGCTCTCTGAAAGAGCCAAGCAGAAAGAGGAATACTCCGATCGTTCAGCAACATAACTAAAACGTTACTGGGTGTAAATTTCATGGAACTAATAGCAGTATTAAACTCTGCTTTCAACGGAGAACCAATCACCATTCCCCTTTCCAAAACTAGGTTATTATAGGTGACATGATTGGGTAAACGATGCCTGAATATATTTTCACCACCTTCACGAATATCTGTGGTTTCTATTTCCGCAGAAATCCCCGATACTTTTTGAAAACGAATATCTAACGGGTTAGGCAAAATTCCGGCAATGAAAAACACCACCATAAAATAAAATCCAACAGGGGGATTTTCTGTCAAAGTAAGTTCCGGAATGGAAAATTGATCTGCCATTAGATGAGAATTCTTACAAAAGTTAGGGGAAATGGGAAAAATCTGTGATTATCCGGGATAGTCAATCTTCAAATCGTTAGCCATTAGTTCTAAAGTCTCAATAGCAACTTCATTGCTAGTCGCATTAAATGACGGTGCATCTAATTTCTTGGGAAAAGCATTGATAGCTGTCCAAGAGACAACTGCTGCACCTGTTTCATCTAATAAGTCAATTCTGACATCTCGCTTGGCAACAGTATTTAATTTAATGCTACTAATCCAATTAAATAAATAACTGTCTTTTCTGACTATGCCTTTTTTGAGGCTTAAGTTAACGGGGGTGCTTAATCCTGGCATATACTTTGCCCCATCTTTATAACTTAGTCCATCTTTATAAATGATGGTTTCATATTCAATGCTTAATCCTGATACTTCTGAAAAAGCGTGGGAATCATCCCCGTCTATGGTGACTCGGTAATAAAATACAGGAATTGGATAACTATTTTTGATTTCTTCTGTTGAGGTTGCCATGATTGATTTCTCCTGGAATAATGAAATGTTTTTAGGGCAAAAAAATTGTAGGTTGGGTTGAGTTAAAGTACAACCCAACATCAATATCCATAATGAGTTTTTGAGATCCATGTTGGGTTGCGCTGCACTTAACCCAAGCTACGCCTTTTGACTTTTGACTATGCTTCCTGTAATTTATGGGAGAATTTCAGGATAATAAACTCAGCCGGACGAACTGCGGCCAGACCAATTTCTACAATCATCCGTCCTTCTAAAATATCCTGTGCTGTCATGCTTTTACCCAATCCAATATTCACAAAGAACGCTTGTTCTGGTGTATTCCCAGCCAGCGCACCTTGTCGCCATAATCCCTCCAAATAACTTTCAATTAGAGATTTCACTTTTAGCCAGGTGATGGCGTTGTTGGATTCAAAAACCACAAATGCGGTGGCTTTTTGAATTGATTCTTCAATGAGATTGAACAGTCGGCGCACAGGTATATAGCGCCATTCATTGTCATTACCCGCTAAAGTTCTTGCACCCCAAATTAAAGTTCCTTTGCCGGTAAAACTGCGAATGGCATTGATGGATTTACCGGCCGCGTCCACGTTAAGATTGTCTTGTTCTTCATTGCTAATTTTGACTGTAGGAGCCAATACTGATGCCAAGCTAACATTAGCCGGTGCTTTCCACACCCCTCTACTCCTATCTACTCTGGCGTATACCCCGGCTACAGCAGCACTGGGAGGTAAGACAACGCGCTTTTTAGTTAGTTCAGTCTGAATTTTGTTGTAGAGGTCGGTTTTTGTGGTTTTGTAGCTAGTCAGCTTTTCACCTTGTGCATCAGCAGCTTTTCCAACTTCGTTGATAGTTGCAGAATCATCTTTTGTAGTTTTGTCGCTACTCAGCTTTTTACTTTGTGCATCAGCAGGTTTTTCAACTTCCTTGATAGTTACAGAATCATCGGTGTAATAGTAGTTCAATGAGCTTTGCAAGTAAGGACAATAAGCTGCACCATATTTTAATTCCTCTGTTTCTGTGCCTATACCAGATCGGAACTTCTTCACGCCTTCTTCAGAAGCATCCAAAACATCGAAAATAGCAAACCTATCTTTTAACTTATTGCATTGCTTCAAAGATTTTTGACAAAGCTCGTAATAATCAGCTTCACTTAAATTTACTGCCTCAGTTAAGAGGATTAAGGTAGGTTCATCTTCTTTTTCTACAGCTGATAAACCTGCGATAAAATCATCTTTTTTCAGAGCTTCTGAGCCGTATTTACCAACCGAAATTATATAACAACTGCCTCCACCATTATCAAAATAAATTCGCAAGGCATAATACATTAAATACTTGAGTACAGGAGTGCTGATGCTAGTAATTACATCTGTCTTAGTTGTATCATCAACTTTTGTTGCCACCTCAAAGTTAGATGCTTGAGCTTTGCCAAACAAAGTTTCATACTCAAGCAGTGAACTAATGCGAGTTGGTATATTTTTCAAATTGTCATTTTCTGTGTAACCAATAAAGGCAGGAATTGCTGTAGAAACATCGGCGACGGAAGGGGGAAATGTAGAAATTTCCTCGACATAAACATTAGGAGTTTTATAAGTTACCATGATTCAATCCTTTGTTGTGCAGTTTTTATAGATACTTAAGGGCATTAATGACTTGAATTCCATTGTAATTAGGGGGGTTAGGTAAATGTTCTATCCATACGGTTGGATTGCTATTTTCATTTTTTTTCTTGTTTAAAAGTTGAAGATTTTTTATCCCCGCTTCCTGGCAAGCAATTTTTGAGTTAGATTGAAAGATATATTGTTGAGATTGAGGGAATTGTTTCTGAAGAACTGAAAGTGTAGGATCTGTTTTTTCAGTTTCGGCGCTCGTGAATTTAGTAAATTTAATTTCTGTGTTTCTGGTTGTATCTTTATCTTGAATCAAAAATTCATCGCCATTCGTTTCACTATCAGTGAGCAGGTAATATTGCCATTGCTGTTTTTTGGCTTGAAAGGTAATTTTATGTTCATTTCCTTGATGCAACACTTTAGAAATAGAGGCATTATGATAAATATCCACGATCCCAAAAATATTCTGTCCTCTTGGTAATTTTCGCTCAGACAGATTTATTTTAGTCATTTCTAAAGCTGCTGCTTCAATATTAGTATTTTTAGCATTACTAAACTGATAAATAACATCATGACCAGGTTGCCAGTCAATTTCCGTGAAATCTATAAAATCTTGATTTTTCAGTTTCAATATAAAACTAAATTGCAAATTATCAGCAAGGTCTATCCAGGGCTGATTTTCCGCATCTACGGGTAAAATTACACCTAGACCATTAACTTTATTTTTGACAATTAGACGATGACCACTAAGCATTTTATGACATTCAATCGTCGGTTCCACCAGAAAATCAGGACATATTTGATTTTGATAATATGCGTGAATAATACTCAAATCAAATAGTTTTTTGTAAGGCATAGTCTACATGAATTTTAGAGTTTTTTAGAAAAAACTTAGATATTTGAAGTCATAACTACTTTCTCAGTTACATCAGAGTCTACTTCCACCGTATCCACATCTGTAAAGACAATCATTCTGACCTTATAAATGGCTGAAGGCATATAAGACATACCCAAACCAGCCCATACCTCTCTTTGTTCTGTAAAAGATAAATTAACTAATTCCAGGGTCAATTTTTCTATCTCAGAATTCAGTGTTGGTGAGTTATGATGATTGAATAAGCGATGACTTTGACAAAATTTGATAATTAGAGATAAAAATTGCAACGATTGCCTGTAATCAGTAAAATTTGCCGCGAAGAGAACATATAAGTTGAGGTAAATATTAGGGTTTTTAGGTGGGTTGATGCCATGATTAGGTATCCTTTCGTAAGCTGCACCAGAACGAAAAGTGTAGTCTTCTTCTACGTTGACTAATAAAGCAGTAATAGCATCATTTTGGAAAGAAACTTCTTTCTGATTGCGTTCCTGAACAAACACAACCTCAAAGCCCTGAGAGCCAGTTTTAACTCGGATGTAGCCGTTGAGTTGTTCTTTGAGAAATGAGAGGACATATTCTATCATTGGCAATAATTAATTTCTCCTATCGATCGAGAACACATTATTTCCACAAAATGCTTATGAATAGCTATCAAAAATAGCGTCCACAAATACTAGTCACAATGCGTATTTCATTGAACACTGTATAAAGATTATCAAATGCTTGTCAGCGAATTTCCCAGAAAAAATATATATTTACATTTTTAAAATTAATTTGACATATTTCTTTACATTGTTAAGAAAGTTCTCCTACATCGAATATTACTAGCAATAATGGTAGAAATCCTGGTTTCTAGTCTTTTCAAGACCAAAATATTGTTAGATGTTCTACATCCATCCTCTGATTTCTTCATCATTTAATAATCTTTTCAACTTGAGATACTCACGTTGTGCAGCTTGTAGAATGTGTTTCATCATCACTGGTTCATCCGCATCGGCTGCGAAAAAAGCGGCATTCATGGCAATGTTGCGGATGTTACCCCCGGCAACCTTGAGTTGTCCTAATTTTTGGTAGTCTAAGCCTTGGGTGGGTGTTTGAGCAGGAAAAATCCGCTGCCAAATTTCGATCCGTGAAGGGGTTTCTGGGAATGGAAAAGCAACCATAAAGCGGATACGGCGCAGAAAAGCAGAATCTAAAGCATTTTTTAAGTTTGTGGTGAGAATAGCCAAACCTTGATATGATTCCATACGCTGGAGTAAATAAGATACTTCGACATTGGCATGGCGATCGCGGCTATCTTGAACTTCTGTGCGTTTGCCAAATAGAGCATCGGCTTCATCAAATAGTAAGATGATTCCTCCAGCTTCGGCGGCTGTGAATATGCGCCCTAAATTCTTTTCTGTTTCGCCGATATATTTACTGACCACGGCACTAAGATCGATCCGGTAAAGATCCAGACCAAATTGATTTGCTAATACCTCGGCTGCCATAGTTTTACCAGTTCCACTTTCCCCGTGAAAGAGGGCACTAATCCCTAAGCCACGACTACCTTTGCTAGCAAAACCCCATTCTTGGTAAACTTTAGCTCGTTGTCGGAGGTGAGTAGCGATGTCTGCAAGTACCTGACGTTGTGGTTCTGGTAATGCCAAGTCATCCCAAGTGGCGGATGTATCTATGCGTTGGGCTAAACCATCAATCTGAGGACGGGCTTGATGGCGGCAAAAATCCCACAGTAATTTGGAGTGGAGAGTTTCAGGAAATTGTGCTGTTTGCAGTTTGAATTGTTGACAAGCTGCTTGAATGGTAGCATTGCTCAGGCTAAATTGAGATACTAACTGGGTAATCTCCACCTGAGGTTGGTTAGCTGCTGTACTTAGATAGGTTGCCCAAATTTCTGCTTGTTCTTGATAGCTGAGTTGCGGTATATGAAAGGTAATCAGATGATTATGTTTAGTGTGTAATCGTTCTCCACTAGAAATAATCACAGGTGTTTGCAGAGATTCCACAAACTGAGAAACGGCGAAAGCAGATTTTACATCATTCGAGAAAATATCATCACAGTCGAGTAACAGCAGACTATTACTTAATAAGGCTTCCCTTTGCCAACGTTGGCTGATTTGGTAGATTTCGTGGGGGGATTGGGTAAGAACATCTGCCGACATCATATGCAAATTATAGCCGAGGCGCATAGATGCAGCTTTGGCGATCGCATATTTAGCGCTGATTTCTCCACCACATAGTTGCAAGGTGGGAGACGAGACGGAAAACTCAGACCAAATAGCAACTAATTGCTCTACAATCTGTTCCTGGGAGGGAGCTAAGGATGTTTGCTCAAGGTGAAGAGGGAGGGGATGAACAAAACCCATTAATTGCTCGTCAAAAGCTGCTTCTCCCAGGAGATAACTGAGAATTCGTGGATTAATCCGCAGAGGGGCAAGGGTGAGGGTAACGCCTGTACCAATTTCTATTAATCGCCAGGATTGTAAAGAATTTTGGGGAGAAAGTACAGCCCAACTGGCTTGGGGAAAGTTGCTTAAAGCTAAGGCTAAGGTAGGATAATTTAGTTGGGGATTTCCCTGGAGTTTGGCACATAATTGAGCAAGGGAGGGATCAATTTCCAAAGCTGTGCAGAGCAGGAGGATATCCCGTTCAAATTCAGTCAGGGAAAAGAGGCGACATAAATTTGCCAACGCGGATGTCGCTAATATTGTTTCGGGGGGAAGAGGCTGTATAACTTTATTTTCGAGCTTATTTTCTAGGTATTGACGGATACAAGCAATAGATTGAATCAGTGTAGCCAGGTTTTCTTGATACCAATGGGATATGGAGGATGTTTTCATAAAGCTTTGGGTAGTGATATGGAAGTAATGGTGAGACAGATTTCTTTATTAGAAAACTTCCAATAATCCTATCTGAATATTGTGGGATCGCGAGTTTCAATCCCGTTTACGGGTTTCATTTATTAGAACTTACATTCTGCACTTAAATTTGAATTACAAAGAAACTACAGTCTATCAAAAGGACAAAAATCAGGATAATTAAGAAAAGAATACTCAATGAATCTGATTTTGAAGAGAAATATATATTCTTTACATGAATGCCAACTAAACTCCATGCTTCTAGCTGCATTCCTGCTAAAAAACCTCGTGGTGCTGATTTACCCACTCCTGAACGCCAGCACAATCGTAATTAGGTTTTAGGGTCGAAGACACAGCTAAATCGTGACTCTGTGTGAGGCGATATCGCCCATTCTACCTTGGTCATTTTCTACGTTGTGGAAACGAATTTGTTTCTACCCTAACGCAAAAATTAGGGCTGTTGTTGTTGTTCTTTCCACGTTGTAGAATTGGTTGTTGTTGTCTATATAAAGCGGTTGTCATATGCTGTTCCATACGCGCAGACGGGGAAACGTATCACCAGGACAACTATCTTTGTGGTAGAAAAGCCAGTGGTTTAAGACAAATCAATAGTAGATAGTTGTGAGAAGGGTCGGTTCTAATGCTTCATCCATTTAAGTAGTGAAGCGTGTCTGCGACAAGCCGCTTTGCGTCTACGCGCTCGGTGAGTACTTCAAAATATCCTTTAAGATAGGCGCGGCGTGGGCAGGCTACGCCTACGGACTGGCGAATCATGCTCAATAATTCCTACTCGGTAACACCGCTTGCCTTGCTTTCACCCACTTTGAGTTCAAAGTATTTTAGTACTTTTACTATTTTCAAATCTTCTCAAAAGGAACCGTTCAAAGCTTCATTCTCCCGTGGCATCTGGACGTTTTGAGCCTTAAAAATGATTTTAAAAGCAATATCTCTGCCTGACTGCCTCAACACTTGCAGATAAGCAACAGCATCATCACGTCGGCGGAATCTTTTCACAACAATATTTTCTTGATTGGGAATATCACGGACAATACACCACGGTTTTAATTG
>NZ_JBALFH010000061.1:0-24878 GCF_036917095.1 Nostoc sp. | reverse complement strand
TGTGTCTGCTGGTTAGAGAGTTACGTATTAGAAAGTATCAAAAAATATAAGTATTCTAGCGATCGCTCTTCTCTTAAAAACTTTTTGGTTTACTGCTTAGAGTTATATGTTTCTCAAACGTCGATCAAAAAGCAGGTTGTTTTTTACGTCGTGATGCGGCTCTCGATGAGGGATAATGTCCCTTTGATTGCGATAAAGCGCTAGCCGCTTTCATGGGATTGCCCAGCACCTTTTTGATGGCATGAGCCATCGCACGAGCCGCGATCGCTGGAGTGAGCGTTTCGCCACGCGCTACTTTGCTTTCTAACAACTTGCGAACTTTAGCCAAAATGGTGGGGAGTACTTTCACTAAATGACGGGTACTAGAAGATTTTCGCAAGGTGCGAGTGAGTGCAGCAGAGCCTTTGACCAAATGTGGAGAAACATGTCGCATTGAAGCAGATTTAATCGGCAGTGCTGCGGCAGTAGCTGCTCCTGCAAACGCTTCGGCTTCGGCTTCGTTTTGTGCTTGACTTGCCATTGATGCTAAAGCTTTTGCGATGGCAGTGATTTGCGGTACAGTTTCATATTCGCTTTCGTACTCACTCTCAAACTCGTACTCGTTCTCAAACTCGCTCTCATACTCATACTCAAATTGACTACCTGCGATCGCAGTACCTGCTATACGTGCCGCTACGGGTGCAACCCTCTTGAGAATAGGAGCTAAGTTGCGAGCCAATGTTCGAAGCTTACCTAGAAAAGCTTCTTGTTCGTATTCGTACTCGTTCTCAAATTCATTCTCAAATTCATTCTCAAATTCGCCTTTGTACTCGTTCTCAAATTCATTCTCAAATTCGCCTTCGTACTCGTTCTCAAATTCATTCTCAAATTCGTACTGCATTGCTTGTCTGCTCAACATGATGTAACTCCTTAGATGAGAAATTGTGTTCACTTCTAGCTGAGACTTTGGCAGCACAGCGCTCAACCAAGATGATATGAAAGGCGATCGCAAACTCTGTCTGAGTTTCCGGTCATAAGTTTAAAGTTCGACTTGCGTGAGAATGTGCTATTTCGCAATTGAGTTTAGTATCTAATTTCAATCCCAAAACGACCAGGCAAAATCGATCAGAGAACCCGCAACTTAATGTCATTTTTCAAGATTCATTGTAAATTAGGGACTTAGTGGCCAGGGCAAACGCATCTAAAGTACTCTTGCTCACAACTAACGCTAAAATGGGCTTTTTCACATGCCGTGAAAGTCAGGGAATAATTAGTACTCAAGCTTTAGACGGTTGCAACGATCTGTTCAATCTGCTGATTTATACAGTAGAACGCGGAACATAAACAATGCATTAACCTTATGTGACAAGTTAATGGAATAACTCAGCTAACTTAATTGCAGACTTGTGCAATTAAGTTGGGACAAGTGTGAAATGTATTGTTCTGACTGATAAGCTGACGCGCGTCTAAAATTTGATAATTTCGTGTCTGAACCCTTTTGCTGCCTTAGATTGCCTTGTAAAACTAGATGACGAACAGCTTATCTATACTTTATAGAAGCAAGCCAAATTTATCGTTTAGAGCAACGATTTGTGTTATTATTTGCTGAGTAAAAAAACTTAAACTCACATTTCGTAACTATTCCTTCATTGGATAAGGGTTTAAGGATATGGTTAGGGAGTTTGGAAAAGCTAACCCTTTCCCCTTTCCCTGCTTTCTTCTATCCCTCCGACGCGAGAGGAGGGCAGAATATCAAGCTTTTTATTCACAGAAGAGGGGGTTATATTCTTGGTAGTTAAAAAGGTTGGTGCAAGATTTCAGTTAAAGAAAAAACACTGATTTTTGAGCTTTTTCCCCATTACGTTCCGATGCTATTCGGTACAGTAACGTTGTCAAATTCAAGGTTTTAACGATGAGTCAAGATTTACCAAAACAAGAGAAGCTCAAAATACTTGTGGTGGATGACCATGAACTAATCCTGAATGGAACGCTTGAGTTGCTGAAACGGCACTACCCACAAGCTCAAATCCTCACTGCCAAAACAACCCAGAATGCTCTTGAGCAAGTCGAAGCATTTGGTCCCGACTTAGTTATTATGGATCTTTCGCTGCCAGAAACCTCCAAAGACACTGCCGAAATCAATCAAGGCATTAAAAGCTTGGAAACGTTAATGAAAAACTATCTTACCCTCAATCTGGTGGTGCAAAGCAGTTATGTCAAAGCACTAGTGCGGATTAAACCGGACATTGATGCTCATGAAGGAGGGTTTACTGTAGCGGACAAAGGACTTTCCAGCCAGGAGATGTTGAGCCGGATTGACTTGGCACTCAAAGGAGTCACACATACCAAAGAACTCAAAATACCACCAAAAGAAGTCAAGTCAGAATGGATAGAGGTACTCAATCTAGCCTTTGAAGAAGGATTGGAAGATAAAGTCATTGCCGAACGGATGCGAGTAGCACCGAGAACGGTACGCCACTACTGGACTAAAATTCAAGACATTTTAGGCGTTTACCCGGAAGATGGCAAAAGTCTTCGCATCCAAACGGAGAAACGAGCTAGAGAAGAGGGGTTTATTGATTAAGAAGATTTGTTAAGGAAGAAACTGTTGTTATTAGGTATTTGGAACAAATTTAAACAAGGAATTACCATCTGGTCTATAGCAACACTGCCAGGAATTTTTGTTTTGGCACTTATTATCTTCTTTCGCCTGAATGGGTCACTGCAATTTATAGAATGGGTAACTCTTGACTCCTTTCTTCGCCTGCGTCCTGGGGAACCTATCGATGAACGAGTTGTTATTGTCGGAATTAATGAGGAGGATATCAGACGTATCAGAAATTACCCTATACCCGATCGCGAGATTGCTAAACTGCTGAGAACGTTGCAGAAGTACCAGCCGAGAGTCATTGGTCTTGATATTGTTAGAGATATACCTGTTGAACCCGGTCATGCCGAACTGGTTGAAGCCTTTAAAGACATCAAAAATCTGATTGCGGTTGAAAAAGTTTTACCCACAGTCATTAAGCCTCCCCCCAACTTACCCTTAAAACAGATCGGTTTTGTAGATGTCCTTTCCGATGATGATGGCAAAGTCAGGCGTGCAATACTTGGAACGTATAGACCTGAAGACGATAAAAAATATGCGTTTTCCCTACCTTTACGGCTGGCAGAAACGTATCTCTTGGGTGAAGGCATTAAACTGAGCAGTGGCATTGGCGGTACGATGCGGTTTGGTTCGATTGAACTCCCTCGCTTTTTCGCCAATTCTGGGGGCGATGTGCGAACTGATGATTTTGGAGTTCAGCTACTCCTCAATTATCGCAATGGCCGAGAACGATTTCGCACGCTATCGCTTAAAGATATTAACGATATCGAAACCGGGAGGGGTAATCCCAATCTGCTGCGCGATGCTTTCGGTGGACGCATCGTTCTGATTGGGGTAACTACTCCTAGTATTAAAGACTTTATCAATACCTCTGCGATCGCTAATTTGCAACCGCCTGGGAAAATTTATGGAGTAGAATTTCATGCCCATGTTGTTAGTCAAATTGTCAGTGCTGTTCTCGACAGACGACCTGTCTTTCAAACCTGGTCACAGGGTTGGGAATATCTTTGGATTGCCGGTTGGGGCATTTTAGCCATTTATCTCGGTCGGCTGACTCAATCTCCATTGAAAAATCTTGTGTATGTTGCTGTTGCCAGCCTTGGTTTAGTTGGAATTGGTTATACCTTCATCGTTAACGGATGGTGGATTCCAGTAGCTCCAGCACTATTTGTTTTGGTCATCAATGGTGCAATCTTGAGTACTTTTTATCAATACGATCGATTTTTGAAGTCTCAGATTGAGATCCGCCAACACACTATTGAACGGACATTTGTTGTAATTCATAATGGACCCTTACAAACACTAGCCAGGATTTTGAGGCACGTTCAAGACCAAGATTTAGAACAAGATCAATTGCTCCTTGACCTGCAAAATCTAAACTACGAAATTCGAGAAGTTGGCGAATACCTGAAACTAGAAGCCTTAAACCGGAAGGAAAGTCTCCGTCTCGGCAGTGGTCTAATCTTAGACTTAAAGCTGCCAATTCGCAACCTTTTATATGAAATTTACAGCCATACACTCCAGCGAAACTTTCCCTGCTTTAAAACGCTCAAAGTTAAAGCCTATTCATTCGCTCCGATTGATGAGAAATACTTAAGCATTGAGCAAAAGCAAGAACTCTGCCAATTTTTGGAAGAAG
The DNA here is from genome assembly GCF_036917095.1 of Nostoc sp. Classification (GTDB taxonomy): domain Bacteria; phylum Cyanobacteriota; class Cyanobacteriia; order Cyanobacteriales; family Nostocaceae; genus Nostoc. Next base: position 20,652 of record NZ_JBALFH010000061.1, on the reverse strand, counting down.
CATTATGCAATGTCGGCAAACATGCCAAAGGAGTGACCCGTCTCTGTGCTACTGGCAAACAAAATGAAGGCTGGTACACCCTAAGCATTAAAGATAATGGGGCTGGCATTCACTCGGATTATGAAGGGCAAGGAACGAAGCAGTGTCTAAATATAGCAAAAAAATTAAGAGGAAAGTTTCAGCGAAAGTCTCTTAAAGATAAAGGAGCTTTGTGTGAGTTAACTTGGCCTATTAGGAGTAAAAGCTGGATTTTTGCCCGCATAGGGCGTAATGTCAATTTAATATGAAGTTCCATAAAAAAGGGCTTTTAGGATAATACTTTTTAGCTCCTGCTTGTTTATTTACATCTGCGGCAGTGGTGACGACAATGATTAGTAAACCTAATATGTTAATCAGATATACCTGTTATGGCACTCTTATTTTATATTAATTAAATTAATTAATGTTTGCTCAACTAATGTTTACTCAACCAAAATTATAATGATTCCAATCCGGTGGTTCCTAAACAAACGCATCAACATCAAATTAGTTATCAGTTGTACCCTAAGCTTAGGGCTGATTGTAACTTCGGCAGCTCTTGGAGGCTATGAACCTGGCAATCAGAAACCTGTCCCAAAAGACCGCAAATCGGATGCAGGAACGACTAGAGGATGTTCTGGAGAAGATATACCGCTAACCGTTATTGCCTCTGGCAATTATGTTGGACGAACAATATCAGGGCATCCTACGTTCGCTTGGTTTGTACCTGGTGACTCTGCTTCCAAGCCAATGAAATTCATGATTTACGAGTGGGTTCCAAGCGGTAAACCCAAAGAAGTTCGCAACATATCATTGCAGAGTTCACCGGGGATTATGAAGTTATCTCCGTTTCCGGAAAACAAACTAGGCCTGCAACTGGGAAAAGAATATTTATTGCAGGTTGTCATTCATTGTGACCCAGATAATCCATCAGGTGATTTAGTAGATGAGGCAAATGTTGAAGTTGTAAAAATGCCAGCAGATGTGCAAACTAAATTGAACAAAGCAGTAAATAGTCTTGAGAAAGCTAATATCTATGCTGAGGCAGGTTTATGGTACAACGCGCTAGATGAAGCACTTAAACTGGCTCAAGTGTCGAAATTGGGAGGAGTGGGTTCAACTCTATTAAAAGATTTGGCTAAGTGGGAAGCACCAAAAACCACACTAGAATTGTCACCAAGAGAACGGGAAACGATCGAGAAACGGATTGAAAACTTGAAGAAAATTGCAGACAGCCAACGTTAACCACGCTAACCCTGCCCTAAAGCCAGTTACCGATGAGGATAAAAGGTGCCCAATAGGCAGGGTGAATCTTCTTATTCTGATTAATCAGTGCCTTTTGTGCTTCCTTCAAGGCTTCTGCTTTGCTCATTTGCGATCGCAAGTTCTCGTAAAACTTAACGACTAGCTCTTTTGTAAAATCATCGTCAATGTACCAAAGAGAAGCCAAAGCACTTCTAACGCCTGCTTGCACAGTGATGCCAGCCATACCCAGCGTAGCACGGTCATCTCCTATACCAGTTTGACAAGCTGTAAGCACGAGTAACTCCATTGGCTCTAAACCTCCACTAAAGCGGCGGATGTCACTCTCTAGCTGAGTAATTGTAATCTTCTTATTATTACCCGTAACTAAAAAGCTATCTTCTGGAATAGTGCCAAACTGTCCGTGAGTGGCAATGTGAATAATCGGGTAATTTGCTTGTTTAAGTTCTTGCTTTAAGCCTTCATCAGTGAAATTTTTATTGAATAGTTTCTTGCTACCTGGAAATAGCTTCGTGACTTGATTTACTTCATCGGCAACATTTTCCAAAGCCTTGAATTTTTCACCATCAACAGTAGCTGCTTCGGTTAACCCTAAAGCTAACATCCACAAGCCTTGAAAATTTTGGGGTTTAGGGAATGTCAAATGCAAACCGGGAGTCGTAGCAATGGCGTATTTCTGAACTAGAAATTCCTGACCATCATGAAGTGCAGCCATCGGTACACTGCGTAAGAATCCGTCTTGGATGAAAACGATAGTTTTGATTTTTGCTTGGTCTAAATCGTCAGCGAAAGGACGAATAATCCAGTTATATAGATTCTGTGCTGGTGTTAAAAAAGCGTCAGTAAGATCATAACGTTTTTGTATTTCTAGACGAAAACTTTTGATTGATTCTTGGAATTTTTTACTATCGTTTATCCATACCAGCTTCTTCAATCTTCTTTCAGTATTTTGCTTGACATTCTGCTTCTTTTGCTGATTGGGTAGACTCACCACAATTGCCGTCCGATCTTCTAGGATGATAGAACTAAAAATGGCAGTATCTTCTCTCTCTAAGTCATCAACTCGTTTTTGATCAAAAACGGTAAAAACACAATCATTGCCGAAGTAATTTTGCAATTCTGCTAGTTTCAAAGAATCAATGGCATCGAGTGCAGAATCCAGTTCCTTTTGGTTCTCAAGACTTGCAATGGACAGTGATTCAGCACGCTCTAGCTTTAAAATAGCAAACTCTCGGTAGAGAGGACTAATGGTATCCCGAAACCTAAATTGCAAGTCTCGTTCAGCAATTAATAAATTATCTCGGATACCTCCGTTACCTTCTAACGTTGCGATCGCCCGTTCGTAAGCAGCAATTGCCTCAGATTCTTTCGCCTGTGCCTTGAAAACTCGCCCCGCCTGCCACTCCCACAAATAAAGACTATCTTTAGCACGCAGCTTTTGGTCGGCTGCCAAGCGTGCCTGTTTGGTAAAATCTAAGGCTTTATTGTAGTCCTTGCGACACTCGTAGAGATGACCTAGTTTCCCTAAAGCAAATGATTCGGAGCGAGAATCTTTAATATTTTGAGCAATCAAAACAGCTTTTTTAAGAAGTTCTTCAGCTTGTGAATCCTTTAGTTTTCGCGGCAGACATTGAGCTTGAAAGGAAGTAAAATTTATAGGAGTAACAAATTGTTCTAGTTCAGCTAAATCAATTGCTATATAGACTTTATTAGAAGAATTAGGGAGTTTTTCAAATTGGGCTAAAGCTGATTGTAATACTTGTTCTGCCTGATTATTATTGTCAGCTAACTTTAAATATTTTGGGTGGTAATAAAGTTGAATCAAATTAAGAAGTGTCCGCATTTGACTCGATAGATCGTTTGAAAAGCGAGTCAGTTCGAGACTGTTATTAAAATAGCCTAAAGCTTTTTTGTAATCAGAAGTAGCTTTTTTGATGAATTCATCAGTCTTAGCCTCTGCACCTCTTAACTTAGCGGAATAAACATGTTGCTCATTGAGTTGAGCTTTACCAAAATAAGCATTACCGAGACTATTAAGCACCGAGGAGCGATAAACTGAGAGGTTATTCTCCTGGGCAATCTTTAAGCTATCTTCTAGAGTTTCAATGGCTAAATCATACTTTCCCTTGAGGCGATAGGCTTCTCCCAAGCTTCCTAATGCGGCTACTTTCCCCTGGCGATCGCTAAATTTTTGAGCAATTTGCAAAGCACTTCCTTCAGTTTTAAGGCAATGCTCATCAGTCTCAGAAGCACCACATAAAAGCGCGATCGCTTCTTTATTTTGCCCCAAACGACTGTAGGTTTGAGCAAGTTCTGTGAGCAACTGTCCCACCTTCACGAATTCTTTTGAGGAGCGATAGTTGGCGATCGCTTCTTTCCAATAATCGATCGCTTCCTCGAATTGACCGAGTTGCTGATAAGCTATAGCTAGTTTTTCTCGAACGATTGCCGCGTTATCGTGGTTGTTGGTGCTTTGATAGGCACTTAAAGCAGTTTGCCAAGATGCGATCGCTTCTTGCAGATTTCCTGTGCGATATTGTTCAATTCCTTGTTGTACGAGTTGGCTTGCATTAGGAGGCTGTGCTGTTGCTAGTTCTCCCCATTTTGTCTGGAAAGCAGTGAAGGGAACATGATTCAGCCACAGAAAAAATGTAACGCTGCTAAAAAAGATAACTACTAGAAAGCGACGGACACGAAATTTGCGGTATCGGCAAGGCATAGGAGGATACCATAGGTTCCAACGAAGATTTTGTCCGAAGTTTTAACTCCATTCCGATCTGAAGTTGCACATTTGGGCAATTGGTAGCTGCCTAATTGTACAATCAGTGTTGCTTTGTTTTACCATTAACTTAGCATAACAGGTGAATGCCTAACTTCAGTTGAAGATTTTATTGTATAAATTAAGCAAGCAGTTACTCAATGGCGTGCGGTTTCAAAGTAAATAATGATTTTACTAGGGATTGACACCATTAGCTCAAATAATTTTTGATTTTTGACTTCGAGGGAAGCGGCACTCAGTTTCTCTTTCCCAAAAGAAAAATCTTATAAATGATATGTATAAAAAAAATTATTATATGAGGTCGATTATAGTTAAGATTTTGACAGCCTCTAACCTAATAAATAGATCGGCGTCAATAATTATCATTGGGATAAGGTAGTTATTGCAAAGGCAGGAGGAAAAAGGGCTTGAGCCTTGTTTACTTTTATTCACATAGTTTGGTTTGATTGTGCCAGCTTGCGTATCCTAATTAATTTTTTAAATAAATCGGCGTCAAAAACCCAACTCTATAAAGAGAAGTAAATACATTTAATACATCTACAGAGGTGATTGAGATATGGGCGCGTAGAGATTTGTAAAAATATTAAGAAAACCACCAAATGATTATTAAAAGCTGGTTCGGTCGAGGTTTGGAGTGGAAGATTGGGGGTTGTATCGCTTTTGTGGCGGTACTCTCAATAGGAGTAAGCGATCGCGTTAATGCTCAAATCGTACCTGACAAGACGCTGGGTGTTGAAGGTTCGGTTGTTACACCCAATGTCAATATACAGGGAACTTCTAGCGATCGCATTGATGGAGGCGCAACTCGCGGCGCTAACCTGTTTCACAGTTTGCAGGACTTTAATGTGGGAGAAGGCAAGGGGGCTTATTTCGCCAATCCCACTGGAATTGAGAACATTTTAACTCGCGTCACGGGCAATAATCCCTCTAACATTTTGGGACGGTTGGGGGTTTTAGGTGGGGCTTCTTTATTTTTGCTCAATCCGAACGGGATTATATTTGGCCCGAATGCGAGTTTGGATATCCAGGGTTCGTTTGTTGCGACGACAGCCGATCGCGTACAGTTGGGTGATAGTGGCTATTTCAGTGCAACACAACCGCAAACAAGTAGTTTACTGTCTGTGACTCCGGGAGCGCTGTTCTTTAATGCAGTTGCTAGTCAACCGGGTTCGATTATTAACCGGGGGAATTTATCAACACCGAAACATCTGATTTTGGCGGCTGGCAATCTCGACTTGCAGGGACAGTTACAAGCTGGGGGAGATTTGACGTTACAGGCGCAGGATACTGTGAAAGTGCGCGATGCTATCACTAGCCCATTTATTGCTACTTCTGGGAGAAATCTGACCATTCAAGGCAACCAGAATGTTGATATCTTGGCGCTTTCCCATCCCCTCTCAAAGATTGGGAGTGGGAGGAATCTCAAGCTGGTCAGTGATGGCGATATTTCTGGTGATGCTCACTTTGAGAGTGGTGGTAACCTGTCGATACTGACCGGTTCAGGCACACCGGGTAACTTTGACAGTATGTTTGACCCAATTATTCAAGCGAATGGGGATGTTCTGTTTGGCAACTATACAGGCGTTGCTCTGAAGGTCGAAGCAACGGGCAGTATTCAGGGTGGGAATATCAAGATTACAGGAGCTGAGTGTGCAGAGGGTTCCGCTAGATGTGTGGGCGGTATTCCCACAACTGATCCAGATTTCGCTACACTCACAGGTAGTTCATCAGTGATTTTACGGACAGGGTTAGCCGCCGTCAACACTCCTAACCTGACTAAGAATTCTGGAGGCACAGGGTTCACCGCTACTTCAGGGTTGCCATTGGGGATTAGTGTTGGCAATATCGATACTTCTTCGAGTAACGGTGGGAATGGAGGGGACATTATACTCTCGGCTGCAAAGGGTAGCATTACCACTGGCAATTTGGATTCTGGTAGCATTACCAAAACAGTACAGGTACTTGGCAATTTGGATTCTGGTAGCATTACCACTGGCAATTTGGATTCTGGGTCGTTCTTTTTAGTAGATTTTGGTGATGCGGGTCAGGGGGGCGCAATTAACTTAACTGCTGACAACGGCAGCATTACCACTGGCTCTTTGAACTCTTACTCGAATTCTCTTAATGGCAGTGCGGGTCAGGGGGGCGCAATTAACTTAACTGCTGCCAATGACATCAATATCACTGGCGATTTGAACTCTTACTCGTTCTCTATATTGAGGAATGCGGGTCAGGGGGGCGAGATTAACTTAACTGCTGCCAATGACATCAATATCACTGGCGATTTGAACTCTTACTCGTCCTCTATTCCCAATGCGGGTCAGGGGGGCGAGATTAACTTAACTGCTGCCAATGACATCAATATCACTGGCGATTTGAACTCTTACTCGTTCTCTTTTGGCAATGGGGGTCACGGGGGCGCGATTGACTTAAACGCTACCAACGGGAACATTACCACTGGTTCTTTGGACTCTAGGTCGCGCGGCAATGCAGTTAAGGGGGGCGCGATTGACTTAAACGCTACCAACGGCAGCATTACCACTGGCAGTTTAAGCTCTACTTCTGTTTATGACTCCCGCTACACCCTTTTTTCAGGCAAAGAGGGCAAGGCGGGTGAGGGGGGCGCGATTAACTTAAATGCTACCAACGGCATCTTTATCGATGGCAATTTGTTGTCTTACTCGTACTCTTTCTCAGGAACAGCAGGAAATGGAGGCGCAATTTCCCTCCGAACCAGAGGTGGAGATATTTCCGGGAGAGGAAATCAATCTACAGTCCTTCAATCCTTTTCTATCTCTGAGCAAGGAACCGCACGAAATGGCGGGAACGTTGTCCTAGAAGCTAAAAACAACGTAAGTAATCTAGAAATCTTAACTCTATCTTCTGACTCACAATCTGGAGCAGTTCAGGTAAGAGGTCTGGGAGATTTATTGCTCACGGATACCAAGATTCTGACGAGTAAGCAGGTGACTCTACAAAATCCAGTGCGATCTGGTGAATTCATCACCTTCAATGTCGGTGAAGAAGGTCAATCAGGAGATGTAATTGTCACCAGCTCAGGCAACCTCACATTCAACAAAAGTTCCATTCAAAGTGACACTAAAGGCAGCGATAACGCTGGGAATGTAACCGTAATCAGCCCAGGTCTAGTCACATTCAATAATAGTTCTATTAGAAGTAACACTAGCAGCACAGGTGCGGCAGGCAGTATCGGTATCGAAGCCGATCAAGGAATTACGCTCGTCGGTTCTGATAGTGAACTATCTGCCCTATTTGCCGGAACCACTAACCAAGGCGAAGCCGGAAATATTATCCTAACTACCCCGGAATTAATCCTGCAAAACGGAGCCAAAATTGCCACCACCACAGCAAGTTCTAGCCCTGCCGGAGTAATTACCCTTCAATCTCATCCCAACCGAGAAAACCTCAATATTAACCTGGCACCGGAAACGTCTATTTCTGCCTCCACTTCTAACCAAGGAATCGGGGGGAATATAGAAATTAAGGCTCCCAACGCCATCACGATTCAGGGACAAGGCACCATTACTACAGAAACCACAGGTGATGGTGCTGCGGGAGAGTTGAGAATTGACACGCAAAAGCTCACCATTGCTGACGGTGCAACTATCTCTGCATCCACTTCCTCAAAAAATCCAGAAGGCGCAGGCGGCAGTATCATCATCAACGCCACAGAATCCTTCAACCTTACCAATGCAAGTTTACGTGCCGAGTCAACAGGCGCAGCTCCTGCTGGTAACATCCAGATTAACACCCCAAACCTAACAGCGACAAATGGCACGATCGCAACCTCCTCCAAGGAATCTTCTGGGGGAGATATCACCATAACTGCTGATAAGATTCGCCTATTTGGTGACAGTGATATCACAACCTTCGTTGCCCAAGGTGCAGGGGGCGGCGGCAACATTAAATTGACGGCTGACTCCATCGTTGCTTTCGACGACAGCGATATCCTCGCTTATGCTCCTGAAGGCACAGGTGGAAATATTACCCTCGATACTCCGGCATTCTTCGGCGAAAACTACAGCCCTGCATCTTCTCGTAACGATCCCCTAAATCTTGATGGCAATAACCGAGTCGATATCAATGCCACTGGTGCTTTCAATGGAGTCATCACCCTACCCGATGTCAGCTTTATCCAAAACAGCCTTACCGAGTTACCCGAAAATCAGATTAACACCGACAGCCTCCTGGCAAATAGCTGCATTGTCCGTCGGAATCAACCAACGAAGGGAACCTTTACCATTACAGGTACTGGTGGCTTACCCCAGCGCCCCGGAGATGCTCAAATGTCCAGTTTTCCCACAGTAGATGTGAAAACTTTACCCAGTGACAGCACACTCTCAAATACCAACCCAAATTCTTCTTGGGAAAAAAGTGACCTCATTATAGAACCCCAAGGGGTATATCGACTACCAAATGGGAAACTCGTATTGAGTCGAGAATGTTCTTAATTCAATAATATGAGTATGTACCCAATCTATAGGTGGGTTGCCATTTTAAGCTCTTATATGGCGACCTCAGTTTGCCTTGCCCTCCGTGCAGTGGCTCAGTCCCCACCGCCACCAGGCGTCACTATTCCCCCAACCGCACCTGATGCGGTTGAGCAAACGATTCCCAAACCCTCTTCTTCACCCCGGACTCTCCCTGGTGAAACGCCTACATTACCACCAAAACTCAAACTTCAAACTCCCCCAACCCAAGATTCACCTGAAGTTACTTCTCCATCAAGCGATCGCTTCTTCATTAAAAAAATAGAAGTGCAGGGAAATACCGTCTTAGATGACGAAATTGCCACCTTAACCCAGCCCTACCAGAACCGCTCAGTCACCTTTGAAGAGTTGCTCGAACTGCGCTCGGCAATTATTAAACTCTACATTAAAAACGGCTACATCAGCTCTGGAGCCTTCTTGCCCAACAATCAAGACCTCAGCACTGGTATAGTCAAAATTCAAGTTGTAGAGGGCAAACTTGAGCAGATTGAAATCGGTGGGTTAAGGCGATTGCGTGAAGGATACGTGCGATCGCGCCTCCAACGTGCCACGTCTACTCCCTTAAACCAGCAACGCCTAGAAGAAGCCTTACAACTGTTGCAACTCGATCCGCTCATTAAGCAGGTGAATGCCGAGTTAGCCGCAGGCAGCACTCCGGGGAGCAATATCTTACGGGTCAGTCTCAAAGAAGCACCGGCCTTTCATACTGCCTTCACCATTGATAACAACCAATCTCCCAGCATTGGTTCCATCCAAGGCAACATAGAAGTCAGCCATGATAACCTGTTAGGATTTGGCGATCGCCTCAGTGCCAGATACGGTCGTACCGAGGGACTTAACCTCTACGATATCAATTATACCATCCCTGTTAATGCTCGCAATGGTGCTCTTAGCTTCCGCTATAACAATGACGACAGCCGCATAATTGGAGAAGATTTTCGGAAGTTAGGTATCAGAAGTGAAGCTCAAACCTATTCTCTTGGTTTCCGTCAGCCAATCATAAGAACACCAACCAGTGAATTTGCATTCGGCTTATCCTTAGACCTGCGTCGCAGCCAAACGTATATATCCAACGACAGGCCCTATTCCTTTACAGAAGGTCCAGAAAATGGGGAAAGCAAAGTTACAGTGATTCGGTTTTCTCAAGATTGGGTCAATCGCGGCACCAGACGAGTCTTAGCCGCTCGGTCTCAATTCAGTCTAGGGATAGATGCGTTTGATGCAACCATTAATAACACGGGTACTGATGGGCGATTCTTTTCCTGGTTGGGACAATTTCAGTGGGTGCAGCAGTTGTCACCCAGAAATCTGCTAGTAGCGCGAATTAATGCCCAGCTAACCCCAGATTCTTTACTATCTTTGGAACGCTTCAGTGTAGGTGGAGTCGATACAGTTCGAGGCTACCGACAAAATCAACTCGTTGCCGACAATGGCATCGTGGGTTCAGTTGAGGTTCGCGTTCCCGTCACATCAGACCCCAAAGTACTACAGTTAGTGCCTTTTTTTGAAATCGGTACGGTCTGGAATAATCGAGAAATTGACCCCGACCTGGCGACAATTGCCAGTTTAGGACTGGGGTTGCGCTGGTTGATTATCCCCGATTTCTCGTTGCACCTAGACTATGGCATTCCCTTAATTTCAGTTGGCGATCGGGGCAACTCGTTGCAAGAAAACGGTCTCTACTTTTCAGTACGCTATCAGCCGTTTTGAAATGCTTCAAGCATTTTTGAGACTTAACGGGAAAAATCAGAGAATGATTGCACAAAACTGTAATCCTTACTGCTTTATTCTGCAATCGACTCATCATGGCTTAAGCAATCAACTTTGCACAAGCACCCAATGCATTATCTAATAGCTTCTTTTATTGTATTTATCAAGCAGGCAAAAACACTGCTATTTGCAAAAAAAAGCAATAGAAAGTAACTAGTTAAACAGTTTTTTAGTGAAGAAAGAAACATTTCTATTTCTTAAAAGAGGGCTAATTTTTAGTTGTAACAAGGAGGAACTTTATGCCATGCAAATTGTAAGCGTTCAGGGAGGTACAAAGTTAATAGGATTTGAGATACTATCAAGCCCATAAATTTGAGTGTGATGTCTGTTCGTCCAAGTGCGAGCGTTAATTCTTCGCAAGCATCTGTTCAAATGGCGATTGCCACTTCAAGCAACAGGGTTTGCAATGCTAGATGAACACAAGCTCCGCAGTTGGGAAGTTCTGAGAAAACAAGCAAAAAAGAAAATAAATCATGAAGATTTTGAAATTAGGTGACTCGGGTTCAGAGGTTGAACAGCTTCAGAATCAATTAAAACAACTAGGATTTGATATTGGTATTGTTGATGGTCAGTTCGGACAAAAAACTAAATTAGCCGTCGAAAAATTTCAAAAAGAAAAAGGGCTAACTGTTGATGGCATAGCCGGTGATGTCACTCTAGAGGAGCTGTTTAACCCTTCTCAAAAACCGTTGATACTAGGAATTGATGTTGCCAGTATCGATGTTAACGAAAGTTCAATAAATTGGCAAGCAGTAAAGAAGGGCAACATCTCCTTTGCTTTTATCAAAGCTACTGAGGGGGGTGATTGGCCAAGTAATCCTCCTGACAATAAGTGGTTTGAAAATAATTGGCCGAAGATGAAACAAGCTGGTCTGATTCGTGGTGCATACCACTTTTTTCAACCATTGACAAACGTTGAGGCACAGGTACAAAACTTCCTCAAAAAGGTAAAACTTGAACTTAGTGACCTTCCACCCGCGCTCGATGTAGAAGACTACCCACCTCAGGTGGCAGAGCGATGGGGACAAATTAATCTCAACGAACGGATTAACCGCATCACGCAATGGCTACAAACAGTAGAGAAAGAGATAGGACGCCGCCCTACGATCTACACTAATCCTAACTTCTGGAAAAACTTCATGAATGAAACTGAGGAATTCACTGATTATTCACTGTGGTTAGCCAACTACGATGTGGTAAAACCTACGATACCTGCTAATAATTGGGGAGGAAAAGGTTACACCATTTGGCAAAATACGCAACGAGGCGCTGTGAATGGAATCAGCGGTGATGTAGATCAAAATAGGTTCAACGGCTCATTAGAGCAATTAATTGCTTTTGTTAATAGTACAAAAGTTGCGTAGCTCGCCTACGCTGTCCAATTTCCTTGAGAGATTTTTCGAGCAAGTACAAAGTAAAAAAGAGGAAATTATGACTTTAGTTAAAGATATCAAAAAATTTAGAACTCTTCCTGTTCGGGGCTTAGACAGGCAGCTACTTTGGCAGTTAAATCAATTATTTCCCAATTTACTAGTCAGTATTGAAGATTTAAATATTAAGCCAGGAGACGGGCTTTTTCCCTATGTTCAACCTTCAGTTAAAAAGGCTTTGGAAATTTTTTTAAAGGATTATGGAAAACCTCTGACTATCAATAGTGCTTACCGCTCTGTAGTTGCACAAACAGTGCTCTATAACAACAGAGGTTCTAACCTTGTTGGTAATCCGGGAGAGTCAGATCATCAAAATGGCGTATCCTTAGACATTGAAGAGTGGACAGATGTAAAAGATTTGATGAAGAAACAAGGATGGAAATGGACTTATGGCGACCAAGGCAAATCAGATGTCTGGCACTTCGACTGGCATCGGCATGAGATGCCAGATATCAAGGAGGACACAGTTAAAGCTTTTCAAATTTTGTGGAACACGGCAAACCCAGAATTAGAACAACTTGTTGTAGATGGCATTGTCGGTAATCCTGATGTTTCCAAGACTCTAAAATGTATCAATAATTCACCTGCTGAAGGTTTCCCTAACGTGGGGTATCCTAGAACATTGAAGCTGACCGAACCAATACAGCAGGGTAAGGACGTAGGCGAGCTACAGCTAACACTGAAAAAGGCAGGTATTAAACTTGAAAAAGCTGACCAAGTGTTCGATCTAGGAACTGACCAGGCAGTTAAAGAATTTCAACGGTCTCACTCTTTAACTATCGATGGCATTGTAAGTGCAGAAGGTGAAACACGTCAAGCATTAAAGCTAGCGATCGCATGATCTTGTAACGACAGTCTTAAAAGTCAAGCGATCGCTCATGTATGAAGGATGATGAGCGTGCGATGTCTGTTCTCAAGAGTGCGATCGCTAATTTTGTAGAGATTATACCACTTATATAAAGTATCCAACAAAACAATGATGACTGGTTTTATCCAACTCAAACCCCAGTTCGTAACTCATTTAGGATTGTTATATCAAAAGTTTTATTTAATTTATTTGACTTGTATGAATATTAATCAACCGCTTCAGTACATTCTCAAACTATGCCTTCTGGCAACAATTGTTAACAGTCTACCTGTCAATGTTGTTGCTGCTGAAGTACAAACTTTTGGTCAAGATGGTAGACATGGGGTAGATGGTCGGTCTGGACGAGATGGGAACTCTGCTACCAAGCAAATAATTCGCGCTAGCGAACAACTACAACCGATTGACATCTCCGGTACAGATGGCGAAGCGGGGGAATCTGCTACCTCTGGCGAACAAGCTTCTGGATGCCAACAGTCGCAGGATGTAACAGTGGATGTATGCGGTGCTAAAGGCGGTAATGGCGGTAATGGTGGTCGTGGTGGTCATGGTGGTCATGGCGGTAATGCTACTGTTTACTTTGAGTCATTATCTCAACTCAAGAATGTGGTGTTACGTAATCGGGGCGGGAGGGCAGGTGTTGGAGGAAAGGGCGGGCAAGCTGGTAGTGGATGTAACTGTACTCAACCGCGCTGGAGTGTAAACTACTGTACTTGGGCATTGATGGCGCAACAAATCAATGTAGCTAACGCCGAGTGGAAAGAAATTAACAGAGAATTATTTCGCTGTTCGGGTGATGCGTTCTATGACGAACAACAATATCAACCCCAGCTAGCAATTTTAGATCCAAACTACCGTTATGGCTGGAAATATATTGGTCTATCACAACAGAGAGATTTTACTTGTGAGAATGGCCTTATTGGTCAACCGGGACGCAACGGTAGAGATGGGGAACCTGGTAGTTACGGTCAAGTATTGTTAGTCAAGGGTACAGAAATTCCTCAAGAACAAATTAGTTATGGCAATCGCGTTAGCCTGTTAGTCGATCGAAGCATTGGGCTGATCAAGAAAAATTTGTCCAAAAAAACGGGACTACGGAGTCTACTTGGTACTGATTCGGATGTCCGAGATAGTTATCGTTTATTAGAAACCGTTCAAAATTCTTTTAAAGTGTCTTGGCAAACTGTTAAACGCCCACAAGATTTAGGAGATCCTCCACTCAAAGCTGAAATTACTGAATCGGGGAAATTGCAATTTTATATTCCAGGCACATTGGATTATATTCTCAATAATTCGCCAAACCATACCGAAATTGCGATTACTGGAGGTATTCACCCTAAACGTTTAGGACGTTTTAAATTTAAAGGATTCGAGCGCTTCCCCGATCCCCGCAATTTTACTCTTTTAGATGAAGGTAAGCTTCTGGGCGAGTTAAAAACGGTTAAATTGACAATTATTTTGTCCCAGAACAACTCCAAAGTCAGCGAGATGTCTTACCCACTTGTTCCACATCGACCCTATCCTCACTGGGCCGATGCTTATCAGATCAATTTGGGCGATCGCTTTGATTCTTGGCTTAAACCAGGGCAACCTGTTGAGTATGAAATTCGCATTGAACAAACTACCCTTTCCGGAGTCACCTATACATCTGGAATGAAAATTGGCTTCGTTGTAGATAAAGTTTCCCATTCTCCCGATATTCAATACTACTCAGGAACTACACTAACAAATCTCTTAAGGCTTATAAGTAAGTAGGTAGGCAATACTTCTCGGTTAAGAACAAAAGCAAGGTAAAGTGATTATTGTTCACTCACAAGTGTGTTCACAAAAACTGGTGCAGCTAAAAGATTTCTCCTCGATCGCGCCCACATTAGAAATAGACTTATAGCAATTCTCTAAGAAGCTGCACAGAAGAAAGCTTCATGAAATAGAGCTTCGAGGATGAAATCATAACTTGTCAAAGAGGAGATTAATTCACAAAACATTTGAGCCAATTCCAATTGAACCCGCTGACGCAGCTGCTACAAAGAAGAAAAATTTTCACCCTTCCATTGACGTTTAATATGCTGCCACAATCGTTCAATAGGATTCAGTTGAGGGCTATGAGCAGGCTGAAATATTAAGATAAGATTATCAGGCCAGATTAATGCTAACGCTTGATGGGCAGAAGCCCGATCCATTTGAATCAGTGCCATATCGTTGCCTAGTTCTAATGAGAGGGCATCTAAAAACTTCTGAAAAGTCTCATCATTGAGATGATCGTACTCCTGATAAAACTGCCAACCAGCAAATGGCTCAACTACTCCATATAGCTAGAATGCTTTACGTGGCTATTGTACTGATACTGTCGGCTTCACTTGCGCGTGCCGTGATTACTCGCTCTGTTTTGGTTTTCAGACCAATTCCAGTTTCATCTTGGCATAAGTAACGGTTGGGATAAGGCAATTCTTGCAGGGGACAGGAGGAAAAAGGGCTTGAGCCTTGTTTACTTTTATTCACATAGTTTAGTTTTATTGTGTCAACTCACTTATCCCCATTAATTTAAGAAAGTCGGCGTGAAAAAACCTTATTATGTAAAGATAAATAAATACAGAAAATACATTTAATACATCTACAGAGGTGATTGATATATGGGCGCGTAGAGGTTTGTAAAAATGTTAAGAAAACTACGAAATGATTCTTAAAAGCTGGTTCGGTCGAGGTTTGGAGTGGAAGATTGGGGGTTATGTCGCTTTAGCGGCGGTACTCTCAATAGGAGTAAGCGATCGCGTTTTGGCTCAAATCGTGCCTGACAAGACGCTGGGTGTTGAAGGTTCTGTTGTTACACCCAATGTCAATATAAAGGGGATTTCTAGCGATCGCATTGATGGTGGCGCAACTCGCGGTGCTAACCTGTTTCACAGTTTTCAGGAGTTTAATGTGGGGTCAGGTAGAGGGGCTTATTTTGCCAATCCCACTGGAATTGAGAACATTTTAACTCGCGTCACGGGCAGCAATCCTTCTAATATTTTGGGCAGGTTGGGGGTTTTGGGTGGGGCGAATTTGTTTTTGATTAATCCTCATGGGATTGTATTTGGTGCAAATGCGAGTTTGGATATCCAGGGGTCATTTCTGGCGACGACAGCCGATCGCGTACAGTTGGGTGATAGTGGCTATTTCAGTGCTTCCCAACCGCAAACAAGCAGTTTGCTTTCTGTGAGTCCAGGAGCGCTGTTTTTTAGTCAGGTTGCCAATCAACCGACGGCGATTATTAATCAGGGTAATTTATCAACTGGAAAACATCTTACTCTGTCGGCTGGCAATCTCGACTTGCAGGGACAGTTAAAAGCTCTTGGAGATTTGACGTTACAGGCGCAGGATACGGTGAAAGTGCGCGATAGTGCTACGATTCCTTTCATAGCCTCTGCTGGGGGAAATCTGCTAGTACAGGGAAATCACAGGGTAGATATTTTTGCCTTAAGTCATCCAGAAAGCGGCTTGTTTTCTGGTGGGGATATGGTGTTGCGAAGTAGTAACACGGTGGGAGGCGATGCCCACTACTGGAGTAGGGGGAGTTTTCGGATAGAACAGCTAGATGGCAGTTTGGGAAATTTGTTTAGTCTCCATGACCCAATTATTCGAGCTAGAGGAGATGTGTTTATCAATACCTACCGAGGAGGCTCTCTGCACATTTTGGCTGGAGGTAAGGTAGAGATTCCTAACTATGTCTGGATTCAAGGAGCAGATCCAGAAAACGGTTTAGTAGAGACGGTAAATTTAGCTGATGGAACTACTGTCTCTATCAATGGCAAAAGTGAACCTACTCTGGATATTCGTGCCGGAGTCAACCCTGATGTAATCGGTGAACAAATCCTGACTAGGACTGGCACTGGCAATTTCATTGAGCCTGCCTATGCCACTTCTAACCAATCAAGTGCAGATATCAGAATCGGCACGATCTTATTTGCTGATGCCGATTCACAACCCTTGGCGGGAAGAGTATTGTTAACAAATCAGTATCAACCCAACTCTTCATTAAGTGGGGATATTCAAGTTACACAATCTTTACAGGGAGAGTGGGGAGCAATTTTTATGGATGGGGGAGCAGGAAATCCCTCAGTTGCTATCAACTCTCGCGGCGGTATTACACTTGACGGTACTGTTAAAACCTCTTCAAGTTCTGGCGATGGAGGCGCGATTAGCTTAACTGCTGTCAAAGGCAACATTAACACTGGCAATTTGTTCTCTTACTCTGGCAATATATATACTTTTTTTTCGCGCAATGATGGTGGGAATGGAGGGGACATTATACTCTCGGCTGCAAAGGGTAACATTACCACTGGCAATTTGTTCTCTGGCTCGTTCGGCAATGCGGGTCAGGGGGGCGCGATTAACTTAACTGCTACCAACGGTAGCATTACTACTGGCAATGACATCATCACTAGCAATGACATTGACATTTTTGTCACTGCGAATTTGAACTCTTCTTCGTTCGGCAATGCGGGTAAGGGGGGCACGATTAATTTAAATGCTACCAACGGCAGCATTATCACTGGCTCTTTGAATTCTGCCTCGTTGGGCAATGCGGGTGAGGGGGGCGCGATTAACTTAAATGCTACCAACGGCAGCATTACCAGTAGCTATTTGTCCTCTAGCTCGTTATCGTTATTTAGTTATGGCAATGCGGGTCAGGGGGGCGAGATTAACTTAAATGCTACCAATGACATCTTTATCACTGGCAATTTGAACTCTTTGTCGTACTCTAGTAATGGCAATGCGGGTGAGGGGGGCGCGATTAACTTAAATGCTGGCAATGACATCTTTATCAGGAGCGATTTGAACTCTGTCAATTTGACCTCTTACTCGTTCTCAAGTAGTGGCAAGGCGGGTCAGGGGGGCGCGATTAGCTTAACTGCTGACAATGACATCTTTATCAATGGCGATTTGTACTCTTACTCGTACTCTCGGTTTGGAACAGAAGGTCAAGGAGGCGCGATTTCCCTCCAAACCAGAGGAGGGGATATTTCCGGGAGAGAAAATCAGTCTATAGTCCTTGGAAATCAGTCTACAGTCCTTGGCTCCTTTTCTGTCTCTGAGCAAGGAACCGCAGGAAATGGCGGGAAAGTTAGCCTAGAAGCTAAAAACAACGTAAGTAATCTAGAAATATTAACTTTATCTTCTGACTCACAATCTGGAGCAGTTCAGGTAAGAGGTCTGGAAGATTTATTGCTCACAAATACCAAAATTCTGACGAGTAAGCAGGCGACTATACCAAAGCCATTTGCATTTGATGAATTCATCACCTTAACTGATAGAGAAGGTCAATCAGGAGATGTAACTGTCACCAGCTTAGGCAATCTCACATTCAACAACAGTTCCATTCAAAGTGACACCAAAGGCAGCGACCCCGCTGGGAATGTAACCGTAAGCAGCCCAGGTCTAGTCACATTTAATAATAATAGTTTTATTAGAAGTAACACTAGCAGCACAGGTGCGGCAGGCAGTATCGGTATCAAAGCTGGTCAAGGAATTACGCTCGTCGGTTCTGATCGTGAACTATTTGCCGGAACCACTAACCAAAGGGAAACTAGAGATATTATCTTAATAAACGTTGTCGGGGGAGTCAAAGTGCCCGAAATGGTCAAAGTGTTTGCTTCAACGAATGGTTTTGGCGATAACAGCACAATTAGAGCCAATACCTCCAATGCCATGAAACTGGACATTGGGTTGGAAGATTTTTCCTCGGTTCTATCTGTCGAAACCAGCAGCGCAGGCCAACCCGGAAACATTATTATCAATACCCCCAGCTTAACCCTTTCCAATACCGCTCGCATCACTGCCACCGCCACCAGTACTGCCACCAATCCCCTTGGGGGTGGTAGCATTAGCTTAAATGCCTCGAATATGGATTTAGCCGGAGTTGTAGGCGTTTTTGCCGAAACTCAAGGACAAACCCCCGCCGGGACTTTAACCCTAAAACCCTATGAGAATCAATCCACCCTCAACCTCACCTTAGCTCCCAATTCTTTAGTGTCTGCGTCCACAACTGGAAGTGGTAAAGGAGGAAACCTGATAGTACAAGCACCAGAAGCCATAACCATTCAAGGGCCAGGTCAACTTGCGGTTAAAACCACAGGTGATGGTGCTGCGGGAGAGTTGAGAATTGATACGCAAAAGCTCACCATTGCTGACGGTGCAACTATCTCTGCATCCACCGACTCAAAAAATCCAGAAGGCACAGGCGGCAGTATCATCATCAACGCCACAGAATCCTTCAACCTTACCAATGCAAGTTTAGGTGCCCAGTCAACAGGCGCTGCTCCTGCTGGTAACATCAAGATTAACACCCCAAACCTAACAGCCACAAATGGCACGATCGCAACCTCCTCCAAGGAATCTTCTGGGGGAGGTATCATCATAACTGCTGATAAGATTCGCCTATTTGGTGACAGTGATATCACAACCTTCGTTGCCCAAGGTGCAGGGGGCGGCGGCAACATTAAATTGACGGCTGACTCCATCGTTGCTTTCGACGACACCGATATCCTCGCTTATGCTCCTGGAGGCACAGGTGGAAATATTACCCTCGATACTCCGGCTTTCTTCGGCGAAAACTACAGCCCTGCATCTTCTCGTAACGATCCCCTAAACCTTGATGGCAATAACCGAGTAAACGTGAATGCCACTGGTGCTATCAATGGAGTCATCACCCTACCCGATGTCAGCTTTATCCAAAACAGCCTCACCGAGTTACCCGAAAATCAGATTAACACCGACAGCCTCCTGGCAAATAGCTGCATTGTCCGCCGCAATCAACCAACAAGGGGAAGCTTCACCATCACAGGTACTGGTGGCTTACCGCAGCGCCCCGGAGATGCTCAAATATCCAGCTTTCCCACAGTAGATGTGAAAACCTTACCAAGTGACAGCACACTCTCAAATACCAACCCAAATCCTTCTTGGCAAAAAAGTGACCCCATTGTAGAACCCCAAGGGGTATATCGACTACCAAATGGGAAACTCGTATTGAGTCGAGAATGTTCTTAATTCAACAATATGAGTATGTACCCAATCAATAGGCGGGTTGTCATTTTAAGCTCTTGCATGGCAACCTCAGCTTGCCTTGCCCTCCGTGCAGTGGCTCAGTCCCCACCGCCACCAGGTGTCACCATTCCCCCAACAGCACCTGATGCGGTTGAGCAAACGATTCCCAAACCCTCTTCTTCACCCCGAACTCTCCCTGGTGAAACGCCTACATTACCACCAAAAGTTAAACTGCAAATTCCCCCAACTCAAGATTCACCTGAAGTTACTTCCCCATCAAGCGATCGCTTCTTCATTCAAAAAGTAGAAGTGCTGGGAAATACCGTTTTACAGGACGAAATTGCTACCTTAACTCAGCCCTACGAGAATCGCTCAGTCACCTTTGAAGAATTGCTCGAACTGCGCTCGGCAATTATTAAACTCTACATTAAAAACGGCTACATCACCTCTGGAGCCTTCTTGCCCAACAATCAAGACCTCAGTACTGGTATAGTCAAAATTCAAGTTGTAGAGGGCAAACTTGAGCAGATTGAAATCGGTGGCTTAAGGCGATTGCGTGAAGGATACGTGCGATCAGCGCCTCCAACGTGCCACGTCTACTCCCTTAAACCAGCAACGCCTAGAAGAAGCTTTGCAACTGTTGCAACTCGATCCGCTTATTGAGCAGGTAAATGCTAATTTAGCCGCAGGCAACTCGTTGCAAGAAAACGGTCTCTACTTTTCAGTACGCTATCAGCCGTTTTGAAATGCTTCAAACATTTTTGAGACTTAACGGGAAAAATCATAGAATGATTGCACAAAACTGTAATCCATATTGTTTTATTGTGCAATCGATTCATCATGGCTTAAGCAATCAACTTTATACAAGTACCCAATGTATTATCTAATAGCTTCTTTTATTGTATTTATCAAGCAGGCAAAAACACTGCTATTTGAAGAAAACAAATAATAGAAAGGAGAAAAAATTAGCGAGCATCTTTGGTCAAAGCTGAA
>NZ_JBALFH010000060.1:0-25350 GCF_036917095.1 Nostoc sp. | reverse complement strand
TATAAGAATATTGAATCTTTGGAATGGAGTAATGAGGATTTAAAATGTGGTAAAATCATAAAAATTAAAGCGTTTCCTGCTGAGAAAAAAGTGAATTATCCCCAGTAGAAACAGTATTGCGTTTCGATATGTTCCGAAAGAGAGCGCAAGATACAGGTGATAAACGACAAGCAATTTGGGCAGAACAAGTAAGCCAAGGCATTAGCGGAATCGAGTGGTACACCGTTGAGTATGGCGGCGTGAATGTGGAGCTTCCCCGACTGTGTGAGGAGTTGATGCTCGTTCCTGGTGATAAGGAAATTTTGATGCAGTCCAAGTCGGTGGCGCTCGACTTCCTCGCGCACTGGAACCTCGCCTTCAAGCTGTGGCGTTACAACCGCGAAACAGAATCGCGCTGGTTTTTATGTCGATGGAGTCAGTTTTACACCGAATACATCAGCCGGGAATGGCTAGAACTTTGGGCAGAAGATGAGGTTTACCAGATTCTTTTACCAGATGGAACATTCCAGGACAAACCCATGTTTGCTATCAACGCTTGCTGTTGCTGGGGTAATCCAGAAGCAATCCACCGTACCGCTAGTTATTCGGAAGCTGGCTCAAGCTGGTTTCAGTGGAATAATTTTACGCCTTGGAGATAAAAAATATGAAAGGCATAGTCACAGTAGTTGAGAAAATCTCATCTGAAGCTCACATTGATATTCCTGAAGATTTAGCAGAATTAGGCATTAGACAGCACGTTGTAGACCATTACAACAGTGGCGAAATGCTTGCCTTACTGAACATTTTCCACGTTGATTTTGAATCTATCAGTGTTCACATTGGTAAAAAAACCCAAATCACTTGGCAACCCGGAAAGCCTTGGAGTTCAAAGCATCCTTATTACTTTTGCAAACTTGGGAGATTTACTTTGACTCTGTTAACTGACACAGAGCAAAACTTAACTCGTACAGAAGTTTACTTTGGGCATCACAAGCAACTTATTTATACGTCAGAAAAAGAGATATCCAAAGAATTGGCAACAGTCGAACTCCAAAATTTCTTAAGTGGATTAGCTGTTGAACTTCAGACTTTAAGCCACATTGAATTTCCAGAAAAAGTTTGAAAATAACAGGAGTTAAACATGAGACTAACAACATTAGAAGGTCAATACCAGTGCATCGTGATTGACCCTCCCTGGTTCTATCGGCTGAGAAATCAGGATAAAACTCACCGAAACCGCATTAGCTACAAGCCAATGCACATAGAAGAAATACTGTCATTACCTGTTCCAGACTTAAGCGATCGCACGGGGTCAGTTCTTTGGCTTTGGTTCACCAACAATCACATGATTGAAGCGGCTCAATGCTTGCAAACATGGGGATTTGAACTCAAGACTATTTTGACTTGGGAAAAAGTTACCAAGGATAACACTAAAACACATCTAGGTGTCGGTCATTGGTTGCGGAATTCGACTGAACATTGCGCTTTGGCTGTTCGTGGGAATGTGAAAGCTTTTGCTGGACGGACACTCACAAACCAGTCAAGCATTTTACACTCACCCCGTCGTGAGCATTCACGTAAGCCCGAACAGTTTTTTGAACTTGTAGAAAAGCTGTGTCCTGATATGACCAAGCTGGAGATGTTCGCACGTTCGTCTAGAGTTGACTGGGATTGTTGGGGTGATCAGGCGGATCTGTTTGATCAGCTTAATGCAGAAATTGATAACGATACTTCATTGAGTGCTTAATTAACGCTAATTTCGGCACTCAAAACTTGCTGAACCTTGAAAATCAAATATCAAACAATTCTAATTTTCTGGCGGTGTGTCATCTGCTGTCTGATAAATAGAACGCAATTCATCAACAGTATCTGCTGTTTCTATTGCTGATAAGATTGATTCCAGCAATCTGAAATCTTCAAGAAGCTCAATTTCAGGTAATAAGTTTTGTCCAGGTGTTCCAAATTTGAGTTTTAATCCCAAAGCTATGCCTTTTAATAAAGATTCTATTCGAGCAATTCTCTCAAAACTAGTAACGTACTGCATACGCAGTTGTGCCTCCAATTGTTCGACTTCTCTTTTAAACTCTAGTTCTAAATCCAATGGTAACGTTAGCATCCAATCAATAAAAGCCAAAAGGTTAACAACAGCCTCGCGTTCAAACCCTTGCTCATACAACCGACGCACTAAATTCAGTTTTGATTGTTTCCTTTGCGACCTATTACTGCGGGTTTGCACTGCTGCCAAGTGAGCCATTACCACTGTAGCAAAGGGGTTACGACTGGCTTCTAGCTCCGACAAGCAATGTTTATAGTCTAGCAGCTTGATTACAGGAAACTGAAAATCAACCGTACAACCAAACAAATCGTACCCAAACTGCGATGGTCGCCAGTTGATGTTGTCATCCCCCAGTATCGCGCATGATGCAACAGAGCGATCGTAACGGTCAAAAATTCGATAGTTGTAGACAAACATCCGTTTAGGAAAATCGGTTTCCTCTTGACTTTGGATTTCTATATGAATCAACAGCCAAGATTCTTCGCCCCCAATGCGATAGATTTTCACCAATTTATCAATTAGACGTTTTCCTAATTCAGCATCACGAACTACTTGTTGTAACTCTTGATCTAGAAACTCGAAACCTCTACTCCAATCAATGTGAGCATGGGCTTGAGGAAAAAAGAATTGCATGAAGTCTTCAAAATACAACTGCAACATCTGCTTCCACGGGGAATCATATTCCGTAAGAGGTGTTTTATTAACCATTTTCAAATGTATTGTCTAATTTCAAATTTTAGAGGTGTTTATGCCAACAAACATAGAATGGACAGACTTAACAGATAATATCATCCATGTCAAAGGAGGCGGTTGGTGGTGTCATAAGAAAAGCGAGGTTTGTGCAAATTGTTATGCAGAGAAATTAAATAAAAACTCTTTCTTTGGCGGAAACAAGCAACCCTACTCTGGACAACCACCCGAACTAGTGTTAGATACAGAAGCTATTCGGAAATGGGGATTCCAAAGGAAACCTAAGAAGCATTTCGTTTCTTCAATGACTGATGTTTTTGGTGAATGGGTTCCGCGTTTTTGGCAACATGAGATGCTGGACGGAATGTTCGTTGCTCCCAATCAAATATTTCAGATTCTCACCAAACGACCAGAAATTATGCTGTCATCTATGGATGAATGGCTTTCTTTTCATGGACTAGACAAATTACCTTTAAATATTTGGTCAGGAGCTTCGATTGAGAATCGCCGTACTTTAGAAGAACGTAGCCAATTCCTTGCTCAGATTCCGGCTTTAATCCGCTTCTGGTCAGTTGAACCATTACTAGAAGATTTGGGTGATATCACTCACTACTTGAATGATGTTCAGTTAGTAATTGTTGGTGGTGAGTCTGGGCCAAATTCCAGACCATGCCACATCGAATGGATTAATTCAATTGTCCAACAATGCCAACAATCGAAAACACCCGTATTTGTGAAACAGTTGGGGGCGAATGTTTATTTGAATCAGGAACCTTTTAAAACGAAACACGCCAAAGGCGGCGAACTTGCTGAATTTCCTCAACAGATACAAATTCGGGAATTTCCCAACTTCACTTGTGATTAGAAACAAATCCCTCGATTGTTAAGAAACTTTCGAGGGAAGGCAATTTTTATTAGGTATATCATTATGACTTTAGCAGAAAATCAGCTTAATAATCGGACAGCTTTTGAAGTCTTCATTCCCGGTTTTTTTGATGATTATCCACTTGAATCATCAGAATTCCGGCTGTACGCGCATATCCAAAGAAGAGCGGGTGTAAGCGGTTGCTTTGAGTCTATTCCGAAGATGGCTAAACATTGTTACATCGCTCTCAAAACTGCCAAAAATGCCATCAAGCTTTTACTAGCCGCCGGAATGATTGAAATACAAGAACGTATTGGAACTACTAACATTTATACTCCCACTTCACCTTCTTTGTGGGTTTCTCCTGACCAAATTCAATTACTTCGTTCACAAATTAAGACAGCAAAAGAAACCCCAGTCAAAATTAACCCCAGTCAAAATTGCACGGGGGGTGGGGGCAAAATTGCACCCAGTGGGGGGGGCAATTCTGCATGGGGGGTGGGGTCAAATTTGACCCACAAAGGTATTCCCATTAAGGTAATCCCATCTAAGGAATTCACACTAAGTGCAGTCCCCCCAAAAAACGAGTGTGTGTGTGAAGAAACTAACTTGGATTTACAACCAAATCAGGAAGAAGAACCAATTCCCGAATCTTCGTCTTCACAATCAAACCAGGAAGAACCAATTCCCGAATCTCTCACTTCGTTGTCAAATCAATCCGAGACTTTGCATCAAACAGACATTCCCTCATGTAGACCTACTATTGCGGCGGGGTTATTCGATAAAAACGAACAAGCGAACAAGAAACCAAGCAAACCAAGATTTCAGTCGATTGATGATTTGCTCAATCACATCTTGCTTGACCCCGGCATCTTGGCATCTGAGCCTTTACCCGCAGTTTACAGAAATGAAATCAAGCTCCGTTCTTGGCGTTTCCCTTGGCGCACTTCTTGCAGAGACAACATTTACCAAACCTGCGATCGCCGTTTGGTGGAGTTAATCGCCAAGGAGAGAGCCGAGTGGGACAAGGTTAATTGGCAGCAAAAAGTCCCCACTGTGATCAAATCAATCAGCAATTTGGAGGTGAGTAAAGCTGGTTTAGAAGAACTGCTGGTTTATTGGTCAAAAGTTCTCTCTTCATCTACGCCACAAACTGAACAATCAAAAGCCAACGACCAACCCATCGGTTACTACTCAAATCGTTCTCTTGATTGGCATAAAGCGACCTTCAGTGAACTTCTAGACCGCATGGATGAAGTTGGTAAGGACAAAGCGATCGCTTCTTTCAGCAGCCGTTATGACCAACAAGACCCAAGTGCAACGCTCAAATGGTTGGATTGGTTAAAACTTACACATCCTCAAATGTATGTGTACTTATATCCGCAAACTGCGTGAACAACACGGAATCTAGATTTTCTAGAAATCAAAATTTTCAAATGAGGTGAACTATGGCACAAGATAAATCAAACTTCACATCTCAACAAGACCGCTTACCCCCACAAAGCATTGAGGCTGAAGAAGTAATACTTGGTGGCATCATGCTCGACCCAAGTGCCATGAGCCGAATCAGCGATCGCTTAGTGGCAGATGCTTTTTACATCAATGCCCACAAAGACATTTATCAAGCAGCCCTACGACTGTACAGCCAAGGATTACCAACGGATTTGCTTTGCATCACCAACTGGTTGTCTGATAATGGTTTATTGTTCCGTATCGGTGGACGCAATAAACTGGCCAGTCTGGTTGGCTGTACTGTGTCAGCTGTGAACATCGATGTTTTAGCTGACTTGGTAATGGAAAAATACCAAAGGCGGCAGTTAATCCTTGCTGGCACTGAGATTGTTCAACTCGGCTATGCCACCGAAACTGATTTACCTGTAATTCTCGACGAAGCCGAACAAAAAGTCTACTGCATTAAGTCTGAGCATTCTGCCTCTGACTTGGTTCATATTTCTCATGCCCTAGCCGACACTTTTACCGAAATTGAAGCACGTCATACTGGTAAGGGATCACCAGCAGCAAGCAGTGGATTTTATGACCTGGACAGTATACTCGGCGGTGGTTTTCGCAAAGGACGGTTGTATGTACTCGCTGCTCGTCCTTCTGTTGGTAAATCCGCTTTGGCTGGTAATCTCGCTCTCAACGTTGCCAAAACTGGGAAGATGCCGATCTGCGTTTTCAGCTTGGAAATGTCTACTGATGAGTACGTACAGCGATTCTTGAGCAGCGAATCCGGCATTGAAAATAACTTCTTGGAAACTGGGAAGGTCTCTGACAGTCAGTGGCAACCCTTGAGCGTGGCGATCGCGCAGTTAAGCGAACAACAGATTTTCATCAACGACGAATCTTGCCCTTCTCTTAATGAAATCCGTAGCCAAGTCCGTCGAATTTCATCCCATTACGGTGGTGTTGGGCTTGTGATCATTGACTACTTACAACTGATGGCTCTTGATACTGATTCACGGGTGAACATGGCTCAACGAGTCGGTGAAATCAGCCGGGGATTAAAAAGATTAGCCAAAGATTTGGATGTGCCTGTACTGGCTTTGTCCCAACTCAACCGCGAAGTTGAACACCGTAACGATAAACGCCCTGTACTAAGTGATTTAAAAGACAGTG
The DNA here is from genome assembly GCF_036917095.1 of Nostoc sp. Taxonomy (GTDB): domain Bacteria; phylum Cyanobacteriota; class Cyanobacteriia; order Cyanobacteriales; family Nostocaceae; genus Nostoc. The sequence goes on along the minus strand of NZ_JBALFH010000060.1, from coordinate 19,141 downwards.
GTGCTGTTGAGCAAGACAGCGATGTTGTGATCATGCTTTACCGCGAAGAAATGTACAACCCCGATACCCCAGATCGTGGCATTGCTGAGTTAGTCGTTCGCAAGCAACGCAATGGCCCCACTGGTACAGTCAAGCTTTTATTTGACCATCAGTTTACCAGATTCAAGAATTTATCTCGTGGTCGTAGTTTTTAAGGCTCTACTGGAGGATAAACATTGTCTTTTACGCAAGATAGGGAACTGAGAATGATTGAAACTTACCAACAGCTTTTACAACAATGGGCGGCTCTTGCCCCTGATGAATGTTCTACTACTGACAGGGATTACAGGTTTAAGGTAAAAGTGTTGCCCCAAGTTGAAAAGTGTTCTTTCGATAACCCCTGGCGTTCGGTTACTTCCGAAAACCTTACTTGGCGACTTCATGTAGCTGAAGATGTAATTCTCAGACAGTTGAATTTTGTTCTTCTAACAGTTTTACATTGCTGTTCTAACCGTCAGTCCAATATTCATTTCACTTTCATAGAGCTTGGAACTATTGCCACAATCTGCAATGGGCTGAAGTCGCAAATACATCCACATGCAGCGATCGCGGCATTAGACGCTTACGTTCAATTGCTGGAGTTTTAAAACAGATGAAAGCGCTATCCGTCCGTCAGCCTTGGGCATGGGCAATTATTTATGCTCTCAAAAATGTTGAAAACCGTGGCTGGCCCATTCATTATCGCGGCGACATTTTGATTCACGCTGCAAAAACTTGTACCAAAAAAGAGTATCAGCTAGCGAAAGAATTTTGTCAAAGCATGGGGGTAGTAATCCCAGAATTAATCTCTCTACGTCGCGGCCAAATCATCGGTATGGTCACAATAGTAGATTGCAAGTTTTCACAAATTGCATCTGGCTGGGGGATGGCTGAACAGTACCACTGGGAATTGGCGAATCCACGAGAAGTTACACCAATTCCTTACATTGGACAACTGGGGATTTTTGAAGTGCCGGATGCACTGGTGTCTGAGGTAGTTGCCTTATGAAATTAGTCCTCTCGCTTTTCTCCGGCATCGGGGGACTCTGCCACCGACGACAATTCGACATTTTGTGTGGGGGATTTCCCTGTAGCAGCACCAGTAACACTGGAGATAAAAAAGGACTCAACGACCCAGGTCTGGACTGTGGCAGGAATTGATGGATTATAGAGGAGACGCGCCCAAAGATGCCTATGTCTTCAAGAGTCGTAACGGGAAAAATAAGCCGCTGCACCGTCAAAATGTTGATCCTATTATTAAAGATGCAGGAGAACGGGCCGGGCTGATGGAGAAAGTTAGTTGTCACTGGCTCAAGCATAGCCACGCGACGCACAATGCTGAGAGGGGTACGCCCGTTCCTTTAATTCAGGAAACGATGGGACACGTCGATATTTCCACAACGGCAGGATACATTCACATCCGCCCTGGAGACAGCAGTGCTTTACACTTGCCACGGGTTTAACATCACTGCCTAATATGTCGTGCTTTATAACTATTCATTTCAGTTGTAAAATTCTGTCAATTTTATTTTTTCACTAAAAAAGTAACAGTATAATCGGCATGGTACTGTAACAAAATATACTCTTAATATGACTTTTTTTGAAATAGTGATTGTTGAGTATGAGGATTAACGTCTGTAATAATACTCAAAAACATAATAATTTAGTTTTTTCTATTATAAAAAATAGTTAAAAATCCTGATATTAATAATTTCCGGATGATTTTATGATTCTTGTTATTAATATTTTTATTTATTAACATTAAATAAAAATACTGATTCCATTTTTAAGTTTTAAATTTACATTTAATTTATCAGCCGAGATTTTGAGATCATTCAATTCTGCGTATAAGTATACAGATAGATAAAGCCTAAAATTTGAAACCTGCTAGAAAATGGGAGATTTCTGCTAATTAGCCTTAGTTAATTAGTCTAATTTTAGATACTGATCGATTTAAATATTTAAACGACTCATCGGCTCAAAAGCATAGTAGCGTTTTTTGAAAAAGCATAATCTTTAGGAAATAAAACATGGTTACTTTAAGTACTACAAGGTTGTTGCAAAAATCAAGTTTTAAAAAATCGCTTCCCTCTGGTGATTCTTCAATTACTGTAGTTATTCCATGCCTTAATGAAGAAGGTAATCTGGAACGTCTCCTACTTAATATAGAAGAAACGTTTGAGAATATGGGCTTTAGTTTGCCAGTACTAGTAGTTGATGATGGCAGCACAGATAATAGCTATAAAATCCTCAAGAAAATGAGTGAAGAATATGATTATTTGAGGATCATTCGTCATCCGCAGAGGCGGGGTGTAACTGAAGTATGGAAGACAGCATTAGATGATGTCCAAACTGATTGGATATTTTGGGGACAAGCAGACTTAGAGTCAGATATCCGAACTGACTTACCATTGCTATTAGAAGCTTGTATACCAGGAGTAGATGCAGTAGCTGGTTGGCGGCAGAAACGGGGTGATGGTAAGATTCTTGCTTCTAAATTGGCCAATACTACTTGTAGTTTACTCTTTGGTTTAAACATCCACGATATGAACTGGATCAAACTAGTCCGTCGTGATTTATTATTAACTCTGCCAGTAGAAACAATTACCCATCGCTACTTATTGGCGGTATTAGCAGCACAAGGATATAACGTTACAGAAGTTCTCACACCTTGGCATCCTCGACACTCTGGAACAAGTAAGTTTGGCAAAAAGCGTCTTCTGACTTCAGCTATTGATTTTGTCAAGTTATGGTGGTGGTTTCAAACTAAAGGTCGTCTACTTAATCAACGCCAAGAGAAAAGAATTGATTCAAGCATAAACTATCCTGGTGTTGTTCTACAGGAAATAGTCTAGTCAATTCAACTGGTCATAAATAAACCCAGAGAGAATTAGTTATATTCTCCTGGGTTTGATTTTTCTTCTTAATTTAGTAAGTTTTCATATCTATGAATATTGAAGGTAAACACATTCTTGTTGTCACTTCTGTATATCCGATGAATGCTGACGGCAATCATGGTGCTTTTGTACGTGAGGCAATTTTACGCTTGCAAGCAACAGGGGCTAAATTTACGGTATTCGCTCCTGCCTATGAGGGTTCTAAAAGCCACGTATTAGATGAAGTAAAAGTATATCGCTTTCGCTACTGTCCAAAACGTTTTGAAAATTTGGCAAGGGATGGCGCTCCTACCAAGTTGCAGAGACAGCCTCTCTATTTGTTAGCTGCTGTTTTGTATATCTTGTTGGGTACGCTGCAATTGTTTTGGGTATGCTACAAGGAAAAGCCAAATTTACTCCAGATTCATTGGCCTTTTCCTCACGGGTTGATGGCTTTACCTGCCAGCATTTTATTGGGTATTCCGATGGTGTTTAGTTTCCACGGAGCCGAACTAATGTTAGCAAATAAGTTCGGTTTTGTGACACATATTCTCCGTTGGTTAGTGCCTATCGCTAAAGGTGTGACAGCCAATTCTTCTTTTACTAGTGGGTTGATTCGTAAAATTTATGATGGGCCTATTACCGTTATTCCTTACGGTATGACTATAAAGCCGAAGCCACCTAAAAAACGTTCACCAAGGGAAGTACCTAAGCTTTTGTTTGTCGGTAGGTTAGATGAACGTAAAGGTTTGCGATATTTATTGGCAGCTCTACCTTTAGTCTTAGCTAAGTATCCTGTATGTTTACGCATTGTGGGTAAGGGAATTCTCGAAGATGAGATTAAATCACAGTGTCATGCAATGGGTCTAAATGACGTAGTAGATTTCCTTGGCTTTGTCAGCAAAGAAGAATTAGCTGATGAATATGCGGCGTGTGACATATTTGTATTACCAGCAATTGTAGATAGCAAGGGTGATACTGAAGGCTTAGGAATTGTGATCATAGAAGCTTTAGCTCACCAAAAGCCTGTAATTGCCAGTGCTGTAGGGGGAATTGTCGATGTAATCCATTCTGGAATTACTGGATTATTAGTACCAGAAAAAGATCCAGAAGCTTTAGCACAAGCAATCTTGACTTTATTATCGAATCCCATCAAAGCCCAAAAAATGGGTCAAGAAGGTTTAGCAGATATAGAAGTTCGCTTTACTTGGCATCGGATTACGCCTATATGGGAAAAAGTATTTGCAAACGCATTGGATAGCGTTGTAACTAGAAAAGGTACTGAAACTCTTGCCTAGTAAAATTTTTAGATTATGATTGGTGATTTTTATCAGGATTGTTAGTTTGTTGAGTATTCAGGGAAATATGTATATAGCTTGTATGAAGAGTAAGTAAATCCATCTCTAAATGAAATTCTGGAATTAGTTCTACATTTTTTTGTATATTATGATACAGTCGCGTCTAATTTTAACTCGTGGGATTCTCACTACTTGCGTAGTAGCCCCTTTAGTCGTGATGGGGATTTTAAGCTTTACTGTACTTCTCCCTGCCTTCAAAGACCCAGGATCAAGATTTTACTCTTCAGGGTTCGGTTATCCAGCTTTACAACGTATGGCTGGCAAACCTATCCAAGTAGAGACTGCGTTAGTAGCGTCAAAAAGTTTAGAGGATAATCTAGCCGCTCCTGGTGAATCTGTTGCTATGCAGCAGGTGAATGTTCGTTCTTTGATATCGGGGCCTGTAGAAAAACTTTTCGTTGAGGAAGGGCAAAGGGTGCGCCGAGGCCAACCTTTGCTCCAGTTACAAAAAGCTCCCTTTGAAAATGAAGTGAATACGGCTCGCAATAACCTCGCTATTGCGGAAAAGAACCTTGAAACTGTGCAAAACTCGGTATCAAAAAGGTTATCAGACCTGAAAGAGGATGTTAGGTCTGCTCATGACAGGTTTTATGCAGCTAAAACTAGACTAAGAACAATTGACAAACTCGCAGATCAAGAATTAAACAACAATATCCAGGCTGCTCAGGTAAGGGTAGGGACTGCTGAAGAGAAACTCAAACAAATTAAAATTTTAGCAGAGCAGGGAGCAATTTCCAAGTTTCAACTCTATGATATGCAAGATACTTATGCAACTCGCAAAAGAGAACTAGTAGCTGCTCAACAGGGAATTATTACTACCCAAAGCCAGCAATTTAGCAACCAAGATTTCTCCATTGCTCGCCAAAACGACTTGATTTCTTCTCAGCAAACTCTGTCATTAGCCCAGGACACACTAGAGAAAGATGTCAAAAATGCTCGCCTCACCGTTGACAACAGAAAAATAGAACTACAAGAGGCTCTGAGAAATTTAAGTAGAACAGTTATATATGCCAGCAGCGATGGTTTAGTGAGTTTGGTAAATATAAATGCTGGTGAAATAGCAGATGCACGGGGACGTGACTCGTTAATAACTTTAACTCAGAATATTGTATTTAAGGCTTACATTGATCAAGCTAGACTTAATGCAGTCAAAGTGGGTAATAAAGCTATAGTGCGTTTGGTGGCATACCCAGGACGTACTTTTGAGGGACGGGTAATTCAGCTTAATCCAACCGTACAAACTAATGCCACTAAGCCCAGTAAAGTGGGTATTGACCGACAATTTACCTATTCTGTTTGGGTTACTGTTGATAATTTGGAAATGCCTCCAGGTTTACAGGGTTATGTTCAGTTTGTTGATCAAAGTAGAACAGCTTTAATGATTCCAGAAAGTTCTGTGACTCATTTGTCTGCTGGTGAAGGCATGGTGATGGTTGCTGAAGCAGGTAAAGCTGTTGTGAAAAAAGTCAAGCTAGGAAGAACATTTGATAACCAGCGTGAAGTGCTGGCAGGCTTAAAGTCAGGAGAAAAAGTAGTATTATCTCCCAGAGTATTAAATCCAAGCGATCGCCTAAAAATTGATACCCCACTAGCACAAAAATCAGTCGGCAAAAACGAGGCACAAGTTCGTTGACCAAAATTTAGACCAAGTGCAATTTGCTTGCAATGTTACGCGACATTATCAGCAACACGTTTACTACAAACACTTAAAAAAGTAAAGAAATATCAAATGAAAGAACTACTCTTAAAATTCACAACATCTCCAATCGGTTTCATTAAAACAGTTTTATACAAACTAACTATGGGGCCAGTAATATATGGTAAGGGAGATGACTATGATGCTGGTAGATATTGGCGCGATCGCCTATCTAAATATGGTAAATCTATCAGAGGAGTTGGCGATCAAAGCTTGTCTGAAAAAGACAATGAAGAGGCTTATGCCCAAGCAGCAAAAATTTTTCTCGATTACTGCTTAAAGCAAAATATTGATTTCAATAATGCCAAAGTTCTAGAAATTGGTTGTGGTACTGGTTATTACACTCAAATGCTATTTGACTTAGGTGTAAAGAACTACTTGGGAGTAGACATTACTGATGTATTGTTTCCCGAACTTAAGCAAAAATTTGCAAATTTTCAATTTCAGAAAAAAGACATCACCACGGATGATATCTCAGGTAAATTTGATTTAATAGTCATGATTGATGTTATCCAACACATCGTTACTGATGCGAAGTTTAAATCAGCTATGAATCAAATAAAATCCAGCTTATCTGATGATGGAGTTTTTATTTTAGCTCCCTTATTAAAGACAAAAAAACGTGTGATGTTTTATCTTAGTGATTGGACTATTGATAATCTTAAATTTTGTTTTAAAGATAACAAAACTAGTGAATCAATACCATTTAGAACTGGTTATCTTCTTTCAATAAAAAAGTAATTATTGACGTTTGAATTTGGCGTGATATTCAATCATTTTTAGTCATAGATTTTCCACTTAGTGAATTTTAGTTCTGACTTATTCTTCCATATTTAAAAAATATGAGCTAGAGATATGTGGGATTTAATAAATCATTTTAATTGTAAGCTGTTGACCGAATAAATTGTACATCGTAATTTGAAAACAATTCTCTATGAACAATTTATGCTCCTGGTTTAGCTGGTTTAATCGAGAAAAAATTACACTTTTGATTGGCTCTGTATGTTTATTATTCGGAGCAATCTTTCCTTGGTATCGCTTACCTCAAGAAACTCTAGAAGCATTCGGTACAAATTTATTTTGGGCAAATGCTGTTAGAGTGGCATTAGCGTTGTGTGCGATCGCTGGTTTGACTTACACTTTTTTCTTTCATATTCGACAAGCTCCACGCTTAGTTTTTTGGGGTGCATTAATCCCTATATTACTTTTTCCCTATTTCATTACAATTTGGTCGCCTGCTGTGTCTTTTATTGCAGCAGAATACTATAACCGCGGAGAAGAAGTATCCTCTCACGTAGATAGAAATTTTTCAGAAGTTCAAGCTCAGTGGAAACAGAATATATCTTTAGATAACTCAGATCCTCCAACTTCCACTTTTGGGATAAAAATTGAGGATAGCCGATTTTTTCAACTGCCATCATGGGATAAAGTTATCCTTGAAGGATTTGGCTATAAAAATAGTTTTTTTGCTGGTATTGGTCAAGGTTGGAGCTTCAGCCTAATTGGAGTGCTAATTTGCTTAATGGGCCTTTATCTAGCTTGGGAACAGCAAGGAATGAATTCTCTAATTAAAGACATGAAAATATTAGTGGCTGTGAGCTTACTATTATTTTCTGTTATTTTAGGCTCTCACATTTATTTTAATATTGTTAATTATCAATTAAATGTGCAGTTTGCCAAAAGTGAATATTCTGAAGTAGTAAATACTAGCCAAGCTTTAATAAGATTGTATCCACCTTTCCAGGGAGATGAAGAATTTTTAGAGCGGCTTGCAAGGGCAGAGTTATATACAGATACAGCCGATCCAGGATTAGTTAATTTCATTCATGGTCTAGAAAATTATAAAGATAGTAATTTTTTAGAAGCAGAGAACTATTTCAAAAAATCTTTAGATAGTCAACCTAACCGCTTTTTGGCAAGAGGGTATTTGGTGACAGCAATTCTAAACCGAGGTATTAATTATTTTAACGAACCTAATACTATAAATGCTGGAACAGCCGCAGATATTTTTGAAAAAGCATTCGAGATATTTCCGGGTCATGTTGAAGCTTTATATGACCTGATGTTAGCCAGGGTTGTTAATGGAGAATTTCAGAAATCGGCTGAAGTTGCTAAACAAATCATAGATGGGCAAAAGTACTTTCAAGAACCAGGGATTGGTTTAATGGGACAAGCCTATGTCCATCTAACGTGGGCTGAATATAACAAGGGCGATATTAACAAGACCTGGGAAAGATATCGTCAATCAGTTGACACCAAGGCTTGGGATAAATCAGGAATAGAGAAAAAATAATGGAACGGTCACAGCGTTGGTTGCCATTAGGACTGATATTAGCTTTAGGATTATTGCTAGGAAGTTTGATGTTTTCTATTTGGGAAAAAATACCTACTTCTGTAGAGCGCGTAGATTGGTCACAACAAGCCCAATGGATTGCCCCTCAAACACCAACTTACCGTTTTTATGCCCGTCACACTTTTAATTTACCAGAGAGTGCAACAGCAGGCTGGTTAAGAATCAGCGCTGATAATGACTTTACTCTGTATGTAAATAACAGGCGTATAGCAAGAGAAAATAGTGTTCTCAACAATTCTCTTGGTCTAGGTGCAGGGCTGAAAATACCTTTTCAAGGTATTAATGATAGTAATCGCTACAATACTAAAACATCAGTCAATTATTTACTGGCTAGTTCCAATGACTGGAAATTAACAGCTTATGTAGACCTAACTCGTCATCTGCGCCCAGGTAAAAATGTTATTGCGTTAGAAATTCAAAAAGGTAAAACTAATCCTCGTGTAGTTGTTGAGGGGGCTGTTTATCCTACAAATAATCCTACACCTATTAGTCTGACAACGGGAAAAACTTCTTGGCGAACTTCAAATTTGTCAGAAACTCGTCAATCTCTCCAATGGTTTGACCAAGATTTCTCAGATGAAAATTGGTCAGAAGCTAAGGTATTGGGTTCGGTTCAAGAAGCAACTTACAGTCGCTTAAGTAAAAATTTGTTTGACCGTCCTCTACAGGGAAATTTGATTGCAGGAAATCCAAGTTCTAATGGGCAGCTATGGCTTAGAGGTCTATGGCAAATACCAACAGAGCAGATTTATCATGCCTATATCCGATTTGCTGGACAAGGTGCATATTCGCTGTTGCTAAATGGCAATCTTATTAACAATTATAGAACTGAGAACGGCAATCAGTTGCATCTTTTAGAAGTCACAAAGTTTCTCCGAACTGGAAATAATACATTAGCTGTGAGTTTAGTTAGCCCATTAAATACAGCATTGACAGCAACTAACTCTATTAATGCTAATAGTATTCTTGACTTCTTTTTAGATGGATGGGCAGAAACAGAAACAGGCGAAATTGTTGGAGAAATTGCCACTGATAAGACTTGGACAGCCTTAAATCAAACTGTACCTGGGTGGACAGAAGGTGCAGGTGAGGAGAAACCTGTAAGTCTTTTAGGTTTACCTAAACCGGAAAGTTTCCAGCGTAGTTTTGAAGGTAATGCCTATCTTCTCAATTACCCTAATTACTTATGGCATCAGAGTCTCTGGTTAATAGGAGGAGTTGCCTTTGCGGTAATTTATGCTTCACTTTTGGGTTTATGGCTGGGATATGGAAATCGGTGGTGCGAAAACTTGGTTGCTGGATCTGCAATACTCTCACCAAGCACTTTGTTTTTAGCCGCTATTGGTTTACTCAAACACCGCTTTGCAGAAGCAGAACTTGGATTACTATTTGCCCAATCAAACAGTAACTACGTAATATTGTTTGGGTTTACAGCCATAGTTGTATTGACATTAGTTTTCATTCGTGTGAAGAGAAAGATTAGTAAATTACCTCTATCTTTTATTTGGTTCTCACTGGGTTTAGTAGCTTGTGTTAGTTTCAGCTTGGCGTGGGGTGGAAATGTCTTTCTTGTCTTTAGTTTAGCGATTGTAGCAGCGATTATTACCTACATTTTTGTTTGGATGCAGAGACGAGGACAATCACCAATCCCAGTATTACAAAATAAATTTAATCTTTTACAGCAGAAATGGACTATTTGGGGTGAATGGATATTTCTCATCCTAATTGTCAGTGTAGGGTTTGGGTTAAGAGTTTATAATCTTGGTTTTATTGACTTAGATCCTGATGAAAATACTTCCCTAGATGCTGCTAGAGGTATCTTACGCACGGGCGCACCCATAGCTACTTCTGGTATTTGGTACACTCGTGGCCCTTTTTATCACTACTTGCTGGCTCTTTGGTTACGAGTAGTGGGAGATTCTATAGTTAATGCTCGCTTACTATCCGCGCTTTGGGGTACAGCTACTCTAATTTTAGTCTATATATTTGCTCGTCAGCTTACTGGAAAGATTTGGATTGCCCTACTAGTAACAGCAATTTTAGCTATCAACCCTTGGGAAATTTGGTATTCACGCAATATCCGGTTTTATCAGGTTCTACAATACCTAACTATTCTATCTTTGTGGTCTTTTTTTAAGGGTTTTATTGAACAATCTGGAAAGCGTTATCAATATATTTTCTTTATTGCTCTTAGTTTAACCTTAATAACTCAAGAAATTAGCTTAACTCTACTGCCAGTATTTTTAATTGGTTTCCTTTGTTTTTATCGTCCGTTTAGCTTCTCGCAAGACTGGCACATTATCTTAGGCTGTATAGTTACTTTAGCTATTTTTATTTATGATATTGGTTTTGCTACTATCCGCCTTTTAACACCTTTGGCTGCACTATCTGATAGTACTGGAAGTTATCTAAGATTACACTTTTCTGATGTCACAGTGCTAACTTCTAATATGTTTATTGGTTCTGATAGGATGCAAATAATTTATAGTTGCTTCTTTTGTATAGGAATGCTTTACTTCTTTAAAAAATGTAACCCTATATTATCTTTCTTTTTTGTGTGCGTTATATCTCAAATATTTATTGTAACGCTTCTTAGTTATCAACTAGAAGAACGCTACGTTTACGGTGTTTATCCACTATTTATTTTGCTAGCTATTTACAGCATGATCTATTTAACGGAAACCATTGTAAATAAACTACAGATGATGATAAATGAACTTATGCCTTTAAAAACGGCTATGTTAATATTTAGTTTGATAATAATAATTATCAACCTACAGCCAACTAAAGTTTTAGCAGGTTATTCCGAAGTAATTAATAGAACTAATACCCAGATATTTGAGTATATACGCCAATATAAAACTCCAGAAGATATAATAATTTCACCTACACCTCCATTTGCTGCAATTAATTTAGGCGGTTTAGATTACTTTTTAATGGGAACAGAATATTTAGATGCAATTTACTGGCGAAACGGAAAATTAATTGATCGATGGGGAGGTGGAGTAGTAGTCAGTAATATAGATCAAATAAATCAGATATTAGCAAAATCTCAACGTGTATGGATTCATGTAGATGATATAAGAGTAGGCAGATTTGAACGCAATACTTGGGAGTATATCGAAATATTAGGTAAACCAGTTATAGATAGGTTTGGAACTCGTTTACGACTTTGGCAACCAGAAGATGGATTACCAAAACGTATACCTAACCAAGGCAAAGATTTAGGAGCTTATTAATCAAATTATATATCTGCATTTAATAACTAATTTATACAGACATAGAACTCAGATTTTCTTTTTGAACACATACTGAGACTGAAAAGCGAGTTTATCTGAAATCTTGTTTAGAAATCAAACAGAAGTCCTATATATATATCAAGTTTAAAAAACATGAAGATTAAACCAATCACATTTATTAAAACAACTGTAAGTATTAGTCTACTTGCTTTTGTATTTACTCGCATAAATTTTAGTCAAGCATTGACTCAATTTCAACACCTATCTTTACCCTTTATTATCCTAGCTTTAGTCTATTACACTGGTTGTCAAGTTTTGAGTTGCTGGCGCTGGCAGGTTGTTCTTAATTCAAGCGGTCATACTGTACCAATGAGCAGCTTGCTGACCAGTTATTTTGCTGGGATGTTTCTTAATATTTTTCTGCCAGGCGCTCTTGGTGGAGATGTATATCGTGTTTATAGAATTGCTCAAGTAACCAAAGATTCAGAAGTCGCAATAGTATCTGTATTTTTAGAAAGATTTACCGGACTAGCAGCTTTATCTGCTTTAGCTTTAATTGGGCTACCTCCCGCTTTTAGATTAATCGGACGCTGGGATATTATTTTATTATTTCTCACCTGTGTAGCAGCTTTAGTAGCAGCAGTTTTACTTATATCAAGCCCAAAACTATTAATCTTGGCTGAACCTTGGTTAGAAAAATTTCACCTCGGCAAAGTAGCTGCTCGCTTTGCTAAGATTCAAATTCTGTTACGAAAGTTTGCTCAGGATCGTACAGCCCTAGCTTTATCAATGGGGCTATCAATGTTACTTCAGTTAGCTATAGTTTATTACCATTATATAGTCGCGCAACAGTTGAAAATTCCTATTTCTTATTTACAGCTTTTAGTATTTATTCCGATCATCGTAGTAGTTACCTTACTGCCCATATCTTTAGGAGGTCTGGGTCTAAAAGAGGGTTTATGGATTTACCTGTTTAATCGTATTGGTTTAACGACAGAACAGGCTCTGCTGTTATCCCTAACAATTACAGGCTTTAGCTGGCTGTTGAGTTTGCCAGGAGCTTTAATTTTGCTTTTGGATTCAACAGGATTTCAATTAGTAAGGCAAGGAAAAATGGAATGATACAGCAGGATAAAAACTTTAAGCCAAGGAAGGATAAATGAAATGGTGAAAAGGCGATATATAGCAGCTTGGATACTTTTATTATTGCTGCCAACGACTAACATCACTATGGTTTTAGCTAAACAATATACCAGTCGTTTCAATAGGCAGTTTGAAGTAGGTTTAAGAAGAGAGCAAAGTAATTTATCTCAGTCTCAATTATCCCAAAAAATAGATTTTGAGCATGAATCAACTGGTTTAATCGCCAATGTTCTCTATAGACGTTTGTCAGGTTTATATAAATCAATGATGCCCAATGGTGCTAACGGTATAAATGTGCGTTGGCTACGTCATCAAGCAGGAGGTTGGTATATCGAAGACCAGCGAACTGGGGAAGAATTAATCATTGGTGGGCTGATAAAGAATGATCCACAAGCCATTGAAGCAGGATTTAAGATGTTTGATTGGGGGTTTGCCCAGCAAGTTGATGACGGCAGTTTCTTCATGACGGGCGATCGCTTCCATAGTACCTCTTTCTTTGTAGAAGCAGTTGCCCATGCACTTCTAGTCATACAACAATCTCCACACTCAAAACAGTATGCCTTTCAAGTAGCCAAATATAAGCCTTTGGTACATCGCACCGCCCGTTGGATGATTTCGTCGAAAGTCTGGGAACAAGGAATCAGAGGCAACAGACGTTACACCCATCGTCGTTACTTAGTTGCAACAGCTTTAGGATTGACAGGTAAACTAACTGGCGATGAAGAACTGATTAAATACGCCCGGAAGTCTATTGAAGATGGTTTATCTTTGCAACGTCCAGATGGTGTTAACCCAGAAAAAAATGGACATGACAGTAGTTATCAGATGGTAGGTGTGATTTATGCCCAACGATGGGTGATGTACTTTCCGCAAGATACCATAACACCTAAAGTTGTAGCGATGATCAATAAGTCGCTGCTATGGGAGCAGACAAGAATCTTGCCTTCTGGAGAAATTAGCACTGAGGATAATACCCGCACTGCTGGACAAGAAAAAGGACGCTCTGGCAAGGTAAAAGGTATAGATAGAAAGTCAGCATTACGTGCTTTTGCTTATTGGGCATCTGTCACAGGTAATCTAAAGTGGGAAGAAAGCGCTCGTCAGTTAGCAAAGTTTTACTATAGAATGCCGTAAATTTTTACTAGAGGCTAAAAGATTTATCAGTGTCACAAGATGCCAATCAAAAAATAGACAGACTTTTTTCTATTGAGAATACCATTGGCAGTTGGAGAATCCACGCGAGATCACACCGATTCCTTACATTGGTCAACTGGGGATTTTTGAAGTACCCGATGATTTGGTCATGGAGGTGGCTGCATGACTAAAACAGTAATAGCTGAGTTATCTGCAATACCCGAAAAATTCTTAGAGAAAGGGGTCAAAGCCTCACAATGCGAATCGGTTGGATGCCTTTATCCGTACCTCGAAACTAAAAAGCTACTTGATGGGTCAACCGTTTTTTATCCCCGTGTCATTGGCGTGACCCAAATAACCCCTTTCTTTGGAGGTGGGAATATAACTGGAAGGAAAAACACAAAGGCGTTTGGAAGGGTAAAAGTATAGGCTCAATTCCCCCTGGTGCTGTCCCAATGATTCGTCTAATGCAACAACAGGGGGCAATTAGGGAAGATATTATCGCTTTTATCAAAAAAGCGAAAACCAAAAAGACATCACCAAAATTAGATGTCTGCAAAAATTTTGATAACACATATAAAAAACCAACACTTCCAGATGATGCACCGATCGCTGTAGTACTTTTCGCGGGTGGCGGCGGGATTGAAGCGGGGATGGTGCAAGCCGGGATTCGTCCAGTCATTGCGGTGGAGTTCGACCCCACAAAACCAGACTTGAGCAGGGCGATACCTTCGGCACACTTCGTGAACGCCAAAACCCATCACCGCAATTTCAGGGAATATGAGTGTAGAGTCGTCCAGCTAACAGTCCAAGAAATAGCACGGTTAGGATTTCTAGGTTTTCCGCGCTGCCCCGATTACCTCCACGCCTCCCCGGTGTGCGCCAACTTCAGCCAAGCCCACACAGCTAAAGCGGGTAAGGGTATTGAAACGGCTGATGATCTGAGTGCAGCGATCGCAGTAGCAGAAGCCATCCGACAGTTGCAGCCACGGGTGTTTACGCTCGAAAATGTGCCGCGCTATCAAAACAGTCAGAGTTTTGCCATCATCCTGAATACTTTGGAACTTGAGGGGTACTCAGTCGATTACAGCGTGGTCAACATGGCTGACTTTGGGCTACCCCAGGCGCGGCGGCGGTTAGTTTTGGTTGCCAGTAGGGGTTTTCGCGTTGCCTTACCTTTGGGAACTACACCTTGCGGTTGGTATGAGGCGATAGCCCATCTCATTCCCACAATGTCTAATTCCCAACTACTCCCCAAACAACGGCAAGCGGTAGAAAAATTTCTGACGGCTAACGAACCAACGCCACTGCTAATAGAGAGAGTTGGGGGACGCAACGGACTGAAGTACAAGCCTGGGCATTTACCTTGCAACACCATTCTGCGATCGCATTTCACAGATCACAAAGGCTGCAATCAAGCTCTAATACGCAGTACTAAAAGTTATGGAGATTTATATACTCTCAACGCAGTTTCTAAAGTTCTGGTTACTTCTGGGTAGCAGTTGGCTTGCGAACAGTCGCAGCAGTTATACGATCAACCAATCCTGGCATAATTAGCTTTGCCCAAGGGAGTACTTTACCTTTCAACGTCATGATGTGTTCTCTTTTACGCCGCTCCATCGCCCAGATAATTTGATGTACACACTCATCTACTGACATATTGCCTTGCGTTTCATCACGCGGACTTTTGCCTAATGGTTTTCCATCTGCTCCCAACGCTCGTTGCCGAATATCTGTGGCGACAAACCCTGGTGAAACAACCAATACATCTACTCCTGTTGAGCGCAATTCCATCCGCAATGTATCAAAGAAGCCTTGCATGGCGTGTTTACTCGCAACGTAACCTGTACGAGTTGGTACACCTGTTTTGCCACAAATTGAAGAAATCGCCACTAATAGTCCTTGATTAGCTTTTAGGTAGGGTAGGGCATAATGAGTACAATAGACCGCACCTAAATAGTTGACCTGCATTACCCGCTCAAAAATGGACAAATCTGTCACTTCATCAAAGCACGTCAGCATTCCGATTCCGGCATTGTTGATGAAAATATCAATCTGCCCAAACACGGCAATCGCTCTCTCTATCAACTGCTGGCAAGCTGATGCTTGAGTTACGTCTGTAGGTACTGCAATCACCTTCTGTGTATGATTTGTGCAAGCAGTCAGTGTCTGTTCTAATCCTTCTTGATTACGAGCCGCTAGGACTAAATTTGCATCTTGTTGGGCTAACGAGATTGCCAGCTTTCGCCCAATTCCTGCTGATGCACCTGTGAGAACAATGGTTTTATTTGCAAAGCTCATAATCAATGTTTTCAGTCGGAACATTGCTCATTGTAGAGCTTTATATTACCAGTCAGTTTGCTTTTTTCTTTACAACTAGGCGAGGATTTGGGAGATTGGTCGGAGCTTGGAGTGCTGGGGGTTGTTTCGGGGTTACAGCAGGAATTCTCTCAGAGGCGGCGGCCGGGGTTGGTGGCGGCAATGTCATGAAGGTGGAGTGTCTTGTACGGGCGAGGGGTGGACGGTTGGGTTTAATAACTAAATAATCTTCCTCTTAAAAGGCTAATACTTAAGGTAATTTACAAGCTTGCTTAGAGCAACAAACAGATACTTAAATATAATTTGAGCTAAATATTTACTTACTGTTTTGTTGTCTATTGGAGCAGTGATGAATCCATTTGTCTCAAAGAGCATTTTCATGTTGGGGATAGTCTTCTGGCTGCTGATTAGAATTCCTTACCAACAAATACAAAAACAGAACATAATTGTTGATCAACGAAAAACCCTCCAGGAAAAGATAGTCCGCCTTCTCCTATTGATTGGGATACTGTTTCTTCCTTTGATTCATGTTCTATTTCCTTGGTTAAATTTTGCTAACTACCATTTACCAATTTGGGCAAATGGATTAGGCACTGCTATTCTTGCGCTTTCCCTTTGGTTGTTTTGGCGCAGTCATCACGACTTGGGTCAAAATTGGTCATCAACACTGCAAATCCGAGCCGGACACACTCTCTCCACCAGTGGTGTGTATCAAAACATCCGTCATCCTATGTACACCTCTGTTCTGCTACTGTGCATTGCACAAGCACTCTTACTCGCCAACTTGATTGCAGGTCTATCAGGATTCATTGGCTTTAGTATTGCCTATGGAACACGAATTGGACAGGAGGAACAGATGCTACTTGATACCTTTGGTGATGAGTATGAAGTTTACAGGCAATGCACGAAACGATTAATTCCTTACCTATTCTAATTTGTCCACTTCATATACCCTCTGAGTCGCAGTTGAGGCTCAAGCCGACCCTTTATCAAACAACCTTTAAGGATAAAAGTGCAGCCTACGTTGCCAAGTCTACTGAATCTTTGCCATTGCTTAAATCCCTGTATTAGGAGTTTTACTGGTGATGAAGCCTTATGCTTGCTACACGTAGAGTATCAGCTTTTACGGACTCTTCGCGCAACATTCCTGGTTCTACGAGTAAACATCCTAATTCAATTGCTACTAACGGCTACTTGACTCAAGAGAGGCCACCAATGCAATAAAAAACTGCCCGCTTTGCAAGGAGTCCAGAGCAGCGCTTGCAAAAAAATAAATATGGGAGTTTTAAACTGTTGCCCCCCGTTTTACATATTCGTTTGATATGTAATACTCTTCATACCAATTCTGTATGAAGATGCGCCAAACTACGTCAAACTTATAGATGGGTGCATTTAGTAATTTTGTTATGAGTCGTCCATTCCAAATCGAGATTTCAGAAAGCCTTAAAGAATTGGAGAAAGCTCTCAGACATGTCACAAAAGCAAGCAGCAAAGAAAGATTGCAAATGCTCTATTGGCTCAAGAGTGGTCAAGTCAACAGCAGGCGATCGCTGGCAGAACGTTTAGGGCGCGATCAAGCAACCATAACTCGTTGGGTGAGAAAGTATAAAGATGAAGGACGAAGGGGCTTACTTGAAGTAAAACATGCACCAGGGAAAGTTCCGAGCATCAGTGGTTCAGACTTAGAACGCTTGAAACAGCAGTTGCAGGAACCATCTGGGTTTCAAAGCTATGGTCTGCTGACCTTGGTGATGATATCGCGGTTATCCAGTTCGACCAAGGGTCTTTTCACAAAGCGAAAGCTCTCGATTGTCCAGATAACATTATCCCTATTTTTCAACCTCCTCACTCTCCTGAACTCAACCCAATTGAGCGGTTTTGGGAATTTATCAAATCTAAACTCCAATGGGAAAATTGTAAAACCCTCACACAACTACAGCAGAAGTTAACTGATGTCCTCAAAGCAATTACACCTGAGATGATTGCCTCTCTCACTTCTTACGACTTTATTCTTGAAGCTTTATTTAGCGCAGCTTCATAAAGAATTGGTATCAGTTCAACTTTTGTACTTTATGCAAAAAGAACGAAAAACTTTTAAAGCTGCACTATACAAGGATTAGACGCAATAAACCAAGCCCAATACAACACCCTTGACCTCAAGGGAACAATCGTAGGCTGTGGAGGGCGGTTGTAACAAGGGCACAGGAGAGGCGATCGCTTACGGTAGGCGCACTTTCACAAAAATACTCTACTGAGTTATTCACATCAATAGAGTATATAAATTTACTATAATCATCTTTTAGCAGCATTCAGTTTATACTTTAGTAATTATTTATACCTCTATATAAATATTGCAAATCTTGCCTACAGTTTACGTGGGGTTTCGCTTGCGTCGGCACAGGCAACTTACAACCGAACACTAAAGAAAAACCTATGTTTCGACTAGGTGAGTTGGTCGAGTTCCGGTTTCATGGCGATGGCCCCCAATTCAGATTATCCAGGGCATTTTTAAGCTATGTAGCCCAATAACTAAGGCTCTATTCCTTCATCAATCCAAGTATCAATTGCTGTTTTTACGTTTATTTCAGTCATCGCAGACCATTCTTTTTCGTTGATAGTTGTTTTAAATACCGCTCTTTTACCGTGACCAACTTTTTCCATTGAGTGTCCGCGATACACATTTTTAGGCTTAATCATTTTTCTTAATCATCTTTATAGAATATTATAAACTATCGCTCAACAACACAAAACATTGACTTGGCTAATCTCCCACAAATCCTTGCAAAAGAGATTGACAAAAACTATGATTCGTGGAGCGAAGTTAAACCAATTTGCATTGAGCAATGATGGATATTTTTGTTTTTACTGTAGACTTCAGGGGTAAAGACAAAGATATTGATGCCTCACTGGTCTTTTTTAGCGTGCATTGGCACAACCAACACTTTATCTATTCGGTTTCCATCCATACTAACTACTTCAAAGCGTAGTCCTGCCCACTCAAAATG
>NZ_JBALFH010000059.1:0-31730 GCF_036917095.1 Nostoc sp. | reverse complement strand
TTTAATAATACTTGCTTATACGTGTTTGTTTATTGATGATGCCTGCGGTGTGCGTAGCGATCGCCTTTTTGGAAAAACTTTTTGGTTTACTGATAGTTTCTGCTTTTTGCAACGCAATCAAAAACTCTGCGTCATTTTTTAGTACTGCCCTGTTAAACAAGTGAACACCTTCAAACCTTGATACTCAGGCAGTTAAATTATGGCTAATATGTCTCCAGCCTCTAGGCGTAGCAAGAGACACCAATTATTACAAATGTATGGAAACCGTTGTTGCTGGTGTAGCAAGCAAATGACCAAATCTGAAAGAACCATTGAACACTTAGTTCCCAAGAGTCTGGGCGGCTCTAATAGTCTCTCGAATTTGCGTTTGGCTTGTTTCACTTGTAATAATTCCCGTGGGAACAGTCTATTACCTCCACAAAATAGAAAGACTTTTGAACTTACAAATAGAACTTATGAATAGCATTTAGTGAATTTTGTTAAAAGATGCTTCCGATAAATTCTGGATATCGTTGGTGTAAGCATCTGGCTAAATGAGATAATGTCTATCATCAAAACCACACCTTTGAAAAAAATGGCATGGATGATTTAGATCAACGGTTGAATACCTTAATTACAGAGGTACGTCAACAACCACCTAACAGCATAAAATGGCGATTTGCCATGAATCGGTTACTACTAGAAATTCAGCAACTCCCAGGATTAGCCAAATCTTCTCATCCAGACTATCCAGCAGCCCTAAACCGTACTTTAGAGTATATCAGTCTTAATCTTGCCAAATTTGATCTGAATTCTCCCTCAGTTTCCGAAAGCTTTTTGAAGTGGATCAATAGCTACCTTGGTTGGCGAATTAGAGATTTGTACTCTCCTGATAAAGATGCTCCACTCAGTTTAGATGCTCCCATAGCCTCAGACTTTGGGGAAATAACTCTGCTGGATAATCTACCCAATTCTACTTTGAGTGGTTTAGATAATTTAATTGAAAACTCTCAAAGAAAAACTACGCAACGGATTGGTCTAGAATTAGAGCTTTACATTGAGCAAGATCCCGAAGGTAAGCTCAAAAATAGTTATTCTGGTTCTTCTGTTCAATGTAATTGTCAATTCCTCAGCCAGAGACGTGCACTCAAAGAACCACCTGACAAAATTGCAGATATAGCACGAGAGTTGAGCATTCCTTATACAACCGTCAATTCGCATTGGAAGAGAAAATGCGAACCAATACTTCAAAAAATTGTCGAAGATTTAGGATATAAACAGGAGCAATCGTTATGAACAGCACAACTTCCCTCTTGTTAATGGTTCCGCTAGATTTAGAAATTCATTCTAGAGCAAGACATTTAGCCGCTCAACAAAGCACAGTAGAAAAAGGTAAGCGAGTTTATTTGAATGCGTTAGCAGTTTACGCAGTTCATAGCTATTTAAAATGGTTGCAAATACCAACAGATTTCAATTCATCAGATTCTTGGAATCCAGTTAAAGCAGCTTTATCAAATTTAGCTGATTTGGTAATTCCAAATGTGGGAACATTAGAATGCCGTCCAGTTTTACCCCAAGAAACTGTCATTTTATTACCAGATACTATAGAAAATAGGATTGGTTATGTAGCTATACAGTTTCAGGAAAGCCTAGATTCAGTGCAGCTATTAGGATTTGCACCGGCCGTTGATGAAGTGAATCCGCCTGCACAGCTAGCAGTGTCAGAACTCCAGCCGATTGAGTCTCTCCTACAGCAAATTACTCGTCTTGAAGTTGCGATCGCATTTCTGCAAACTGATGACTCGGTGGCAGTACAAGTACGGTCTGTATTAGACAACAAACCTTTATCAGAGATTGTGGCACAGTTTGAGCTTCTTTACCGAACTGGCGATGAATTTGAGTGGCGATACGCCGGAGGGGAAATATTAGCTGGAGATACTCGCGCTGTTGGTGCTACTCGTGAAGCAATTCAGCAAGATGATAGCGAATTACAAGATTTAGCCGAAATGCTATTGGAGAAGTTAGCAGAAATTTGGGGAGATGTTACGTAGTTTTTGTGGGAATGGGTAACATACTTTTAATAAGCCTGCCTTGAAGTGTCTAAGAATGGAACAACGTAGCGAAGATTATTTCAGACTAATTCACCAGTTGCTGACTTGTCGTGATGGAGAAGAGCCAAAGATTTTGATGGCACATCCTGACTTAATTGATGATGGGTTAGTGAAAGCGATAAAACAAGTGGCTAACATGATGGCACAGCAAGGAAACCAGAACTTCGCTGATTATTTAATCCATCTTGCCAAGCATCTGCCCAATGCACCATTTTTTAAAAGTGTTACCACTGCGACAAATGCCACCAACAATGCACCATCGAGAGCCAACTCTCTAAATATTCCTCCTCTTTTAGATCAGATATTCCAGACAATTATAGAAAGCAAAAGTAACCCGCAAATTGTTTACAGTTTGTTGCAAGCAAACAGAGACAAACTCGATGATAACTTTGTTCAGCAGGTTCGTAACTGGGCTTTTTCTACTTTGCCGAATGCTAAACCAGAAGTAGCACAGGTGCTGGCAACACTAATCAGTGAGTTTAGCAATCTGATCGGGCAATTTACGTTGGGTAATAGGGCTATCAACTTAGAGATTACGATTACAGGCTACGAAGTTGCTACTACAATTTTTACCCGTGAAGCGTTTTCACAAAAATGGGCAGAAATTCAATTAAATTTAGCACCAGCTTACCGTCACAGGATTAAAGGCGATCGCGCCGATAACTTGGAAAAAGGAATTGCAGCTTGTCTGGGAGCTTTGGAAGTTATTACTCGCGAGTCTCTTCCTAAACAATGGGCGACGATTCAAAATAATCTCGGACTTCTTTATACTGACAGAATTACAGGAGACAAAGCCGAAAATATCGAAAAGTCAATTTCTTGCTATGAAACTGCTTTAAAAGTTGTTAACCGCGCTCAACTTCCTGAACTTTGGGGAATGCTCCAAAATAATTTGGGGAATGCATACCTTTGTAGAATTCAAGGTGATAAGGCACAGAATTTAGAAAAGGCGATCGCTTGTTATCAAGTCGCCCTACAAGTGCGTACCCGTTCGGCATCGCCCTATTATTGGGCTAGCAGCCAACATAACCTTGCCAATGCCTACACTCAAAGAATTCTGGGTAATAAACAAAAGAATCTAGAAAAGGCGATTTCGGCATATATTAACGCCTTAGAAATTTACACCGTTTCTGATTATCCTGAACGATGGGCAGGAACTAAAAGCAGTCTGGGAAATGCTTATTGGGAAACAGATAAATTTACTGAAGCGCTTGACTGTCTTCGTGCTGCTTTGCAAGTCTTCACTCCCACCGATTTTCCCAGAGATTGCATACAAACTGGATTGAGTTTAGGTAAGACAGCTTTGGCTGCTGGTATGAAAGCAGAAGCTTTTGAAGGTTATGCGATCGCCATTGAAGCTGTTGAACAAAGCCGTCATTGGGCTGGAATTTCTCAGAAACAAGAAATTCCCGAAGAGATATTTGCCTACACAAATATGGTGGTCTTTTGTATCACCAATGGGGAACGAGATAAAGCCAGGGAATATGCAGAACGTTCTGGTTTTCAACATCTTTTAACTTTTTTGGATACTGATGAATTTCAGCAAATTTACTCAAATTCCCAATTCCTCGGACAGGTATTACAAGTAACTGCTGAAAGCAATGGAGAATCGCAAGCTGTATATCAAATACTAGAAAATAACCTGAATAAATTAGATGAACAATTTGTTCAACACTTACAAAAGCTTGAGGATGTTTTCGGGCACATACCATCAGGGCAAGCTATTCAAATTGCTGCAACTATTTTAAGTTTTAGTAATCTGATTCAACAGTTTCCACAAGGCGATAAAGCAATTAACTTAAAAATTGCTGCTACAGGTTATGAAGTAGCTGCTACCGTTTTTACCAAAAAAGATTTTCCTGAACAATGGGAAAACATTCAAAATACTATTCGGGAAATATTGCAGATTCAGTTATTTGAAGCATTAGAACCATTATTAGAAAACCAAGAAAAACCTAAAAGTTTATATCCGTTACTGGAAGCCAATAAACATAAACTCGATGAACGTTTTGCGGAGGTATGGCGATTAACAACAACAACTATTCTGTCTGAAGCGTCGCCAGAGTATGCAAAATTTATTGCTGTAAGTCTTGTAGGTTTGAGTCTTCAGATTAAAGAATTTCGACAGGGTAATGAGGTGAATAATTTAGAGATTGCTATTACAGGGTATGAAATGGCTTCTAAAATTTTGACTTATGAAGCTTTCCCAGAAGTATGGGGTATGTGTCAATTCTGGTTGGGCAATGTTTACCACCGTCGAATAAAAGGTGAGCAAGCAGAAAACCTGGAGAAATCCCTTTCTTACTTAAACAATGCTTTACAATTCTGTAACCGTGAAAAGTTTCCTGAAGAATGGGCAGAAATTCAAATTAATTTGCTTATTGCTTATGGTAATAGGATTCGTGGCGATCAAGTAGAGAATGCAGAACTAGCAATCAAGGCTGGTGAAACTGCGATGCAGGTTTTCACTCGCGATCAATCTCCTGAAGGATGGGGAAAAATCCAAAATAATTTAGGTATTGTTTACCGCGATCGCATTACAGGTGACAAAGCTGAGAATTTAGAAAAAGCGATCGCTTGTTATCAAAATGCCCTTTCCATTCGTACTCGTGAAGACTTCCCAGAACTTTGGGCACAAACTCAAATGAATCTGGCATCTGTCTATCGCTATATAGCGTTTCCCGACCTAGTGACGTACACCCGTAAGGGCACGGCAGTGCCGTGCCCCTACATCTTGCGATATAATTTTGTACCTCATCTGAATGAGAACCGCTATAGTAATGCAGCAGAAAATGTGGAAAAGGCGATCGCTGCTAATCAATCTGCTTTACAAGTCTACACAAAAGCAGCTTTTCCCACAAATTGGGCAGAAGTACACATGAATTTGGCTAATGCCTATCTTCACCGAATTCATGGGGATAGGAGCGAAAATTTAGAAAAGGCGATCGCTGCTCATAAATCTGCTTTACAAGTCTTCACCAAAGATGAATCTCCCCGACAATGGGCGATGACTCATCTGAATTTAGGAAATGTCTTCTTAAAACAACAGCAAATAGAAGCAGCAATTACCTCTTATCGTTCAGCTTTAAAAATCTTCACTCCCACCGCTTTTCCTGACGAATGCCTAAAAGTAGGAGAAATGTTAGGAAAAACTGCTTTTAACATTGGTGATTGGGCTGAAGCTATTAGGGGTTATAGTGTGGCGATTGAAGCTGTAGAAACTAGTCGCATTTGGGTAAATTCCGAGTCACGCCGTCAAGAAATTTTAGAGAATTCTCTCCATGTTTATGAAAATATGGTGCAAGCTTGTATTAATAATAAACAACTGAATAAAGCTGTTGAATATGTCGAACGTTCTCGCTCAAAACGACTCGTAGATTTAATGGCAAGTAATGACCTTTATTCAGATGGTGAAATTCCTGCTGAAATTCAACAGTATTTACAAGATTTTGAAGCTATACAACGGCAAATTGATAATGAACTAAGACACCATTATAATAGCAGTAACTTGGATGGTAATAAACTCGGTAAAAGCCCACATAGTCGGGCTGCTATCGAAGCTTATAACGAAACTATTGCAGATTTGGAAGCTGAAAAACAGCAAATTTGGGAACAAATGCGCCGTCTAGATCCTGTTCTGGCTGGTCAAATTAAAGTAAGTCCTATGAATTTGTCATCGATACAGCAGCTAATTAAAGTACCTACAACAGCTATTCTGAGCTTTTATACTACCTCGAATCACACCCATATCTTTATCATCCGGCAGAATCAAATTACTTTGCACACTTGTACGGAATTGGGATTTGAAACTTTACAATCATCGATTTTCACTCACTGGTTAGGGCAATATGTTCATCACAAAGATACTTGGAAAGAGCAATTTATTTTTTTAATAGCAGAACTAGCTGAAGTCTTAAAGTTAAATGATTTAATTGCACAACATCTAAAAAATATTGATGAATTGATTCTTGTTCCTCATCTAGCATTACATCTAATTCCTTTTGCTGCTTTACCAATAGCATCAAGTCAATATCTGGGAGATAAATTTTTAATTCGTTACGTTCCTAGCTGCCAAATTTTAGAATTTTGTCACAACCGTCCCTCAGTCAGTAGTCTTATGAACTACGGTATTGTTGAAGATGCTACTGAAGATTTACCCTACGCTAGTTGGGAAGGAGAACAACTAGCAAATTTGTATAATATTCCTGATAATCAACGTTTAAAAGGTAGTCAAGAAGCTAGTGTCAGCAACTATCGTCAACTGATACAAAAAGTTCAAGTAATTCATTCTAGTCATCATGCGCGTTCGCGGCTCGATAATCCTCTTGAATCAGCATTAATTTTAGGAGATGGCTGTATTACATTAAGTCAGTTATTAATGCCAAGTTGGCGCACTCCTCAGTTAGAAGATGTATTTCTATCTTGCTGCGAAACTGGTTTAGGTGTGACTGAAATAACCGACGATATTCTCACTCTTTCAACAGGTTTTCTTTGTGCTGGCGCTAGAAGTGTTATCAGTACACTCTGGGCAGTAGATGACTTGGCAACAGCACTATTTTCACTATTTTACTATCAATTCCGACATCAGGGAAACAAACGACTTCAATCAATTAGACAAGCTCAATTTGAACTGCGTACCCTTACAGGTGAAACTCTTACCACCATTTACAAACCTAAGTTAAGTTCTTTTTTGACGCAGAAAGGTAAGGAAACCTACACGCTGCGTAAAAAAACTCAAGAAGAACGGGATATTCATCCACAAGATTCTCAAATGTATCAGCAACGCAATGAAGAATATAAAAAGTATGCCCAAATCGGCAACCGAATTTATGACGCAAAAAAAGATTTGGAATCTTTTTGTGGAGAGTCTAAACCTTTCTCTCACCCTTATTATTGGGCAGCTTTCACCTGTTCCGGGTTAAATTGATAACTGCAATCTCTGTTTATGAATTTATGATTTCTGACTCTAAAATACTCGCCTGCAAAGTTTGACATACTTTTCTTCAGTTACCATCGCACTCATGCGCTAAGAGCGATCGCATTAACAGCGCCAATCAGTGTAAATTCAGAAATTCTTGAAAATAATAAAAATACTAACTTGCCGGATGATATAATCCCGTATTTTCGTTAAATTCCCACCCCATACCCGATTTATCCTTGCCCTTGCACCATGCCACAAAAAGCGGTGGGTGCAGCTTAATTCGCTGTTCGCGTACAGTTTCTTGACTTACACCAAGTCTTGAAGCTAAACCTTCTTCGCTTAATGGTTGCATTCGGGGAGTATGCACTTTGAATGATGAATTGTTGTTGTACGATTTATTGCCCCGCTTTTGTTGATTGTTGAGATGATTTTGAATTTTAATAATCGCCTCGGTAAACTGTGTCATTCGGGCTGTTATCCCCTCAATTTTTTCTGATAAATCGGCGAGATTATGGATTGCTCCGGTTTCGTTGCTAGATTCACTTGAAAACTGTGACTCCAGCTTATCAAGTCGTGAGCAAATAGCTAATATCGTTTCATTCGTAGCACTGCCGTTACTATTGTTACCAGCAACTAAGTACTCCTCAACACTTGCCTTAATCTTAGAGTCCAAGCGTTTATCTAAATTATCGCCACCAATTGCATCAAGGTTATCTATATCATCTAGGTAGAGTTCGATAAATTGGGTCAGCGTGGCTGTTGCCGTCGTCCCTTTCGACTTACAACGGGCGATAAACTGCTCCCACATCTTTTGGTCGCAGTTAAAAGATGCCAGTTTCTTGTTTTTCCCTGTTTGGCTCATGTCTAGGTAATGTCTAGGTAAATCTGGACTCTCCGCGACTGAGTGAGCGTGTCATCCATCTTGATAACTACCTTGACACTATCATTTTGGAGCGCATGAGCGCGATGGCGTACCCGCCATGAACCGGTGGCGATTGCTTTTTTACCTATGTTTGCTTTTTTTACGCAGTGCGTGAGAAGTCCCAACACGCCCGACATGGTGAATGTACTTTGCAGTCGTCGCAGGCGAAGCATGGCCCAAATCTGCTTGCAAGTCAAAATCAGAAGCTCCATTTTTCTTAGCCAGCGTCGCGTGAGTGTGGCGCAGAAAGTGGGCGCTGAACTTAATTCCCGCAAAAGCAGAAATTTCCGCCATCATCAACCGCAATCCGCGATCGCTTAGAGGTTTACCCCTATCCCGCCGACTGGGACTAGGAAACACCGGCTGATCGTTGCTGGCATCGCCACGGTAATCCAGTAGCACCGCACTCGTCTCCGGATCGAGACTAATGGTTCTGGTTTTATTTCGTTTCCCCGTCACAGTTAATAACAGACAATCTCCATCCTCCCGAAACTGCCGCCAAAATAACCCCGGTGTAACTATGCGCTTACCATAATCAGAAGTTTGCCGCGCAATTTCTCCCGCCCTCACCCCACTGTAAAAGACGAGAGTTAACAGCAGCCAATGCATCTTATTAGTGTTGTGTTGCAAATCTACTTCAATCGCCGCTTTTTCCAACTTAGCAATCTCGCGTTCCGACAGAATGCGCTCTGCGAGCTTATCGTCCCATTGGATACTTAAGTCCTTGCCCAAGTCGATAGCAAAATAACCAATAGAAGCTCTAGTACCCCACTCCCACAAACTTTTAATCGCCGCAGTGTATTTAGCTGCCGTATTTT
Source organism: Nostoc sp. (assembly GCF_036917095.1). GTDB lineage: Bacteria > Cyanobacteriota > Cyanobacteriia > Cyanobacteriales > Nostocaceae > Nostoc. The sequence continues at coordinate 22,979 of NZ_JBALFH010000059.1, read as the reverse complement.
TACTAATTCCATAAGTATTTTTCTGCCCCCGTACTGGCTTTTCATCCTTTAGCCAAGCAAGATAAGCGTGTAGATGGAATAACGTTACCATCCTAAAATCAGATATCCCAAACCGCGACTGCATATAATCAGCAAGCTCATAACCAATTTGCCGATATGCCCGTCGCGTTTGGTCGCTTTTAATAGTGACAGAATGTACCCATAGCTCAATTAGCTGCTCCGTCGAATTAATTCTCTGGCGGTTGGGAAAATAATAATCCACAAGCGCAACCCGGGCTTCATCAAGCGGCAGAGTCACCACCTCCACAGCAAGTGATTCTACGCTTAATACAGGTAAATTTTCCATAAGATAAATCCCCAATCCCCACTGATGATTATGATGCCGAGAATGACAATTCCCGGTATCTTTATGATAGTTGTTTCCCAGACACGATCCAATTGCCCATATAAAATCATCTATATCGTATATACGCGGATATCCCGTATGCGATGATGGTAGTGAGAAGAGTAGGGGAAGTCGGGGGAGTGAGTAAATATTAGACAGAGAAGCAAATGGTTAAAGAACTGGTTAGAAAGCATCAAGATTTAGAAATTTACAAGATGGCATTTGATACGGCGATGCAAATTTTTGAATTATCGAAAAAGTTTCCTGTGGAGGAAAGGTATTCGCTTACCGATCAAATTCGTCGTTCAGACGCTCCTAACGTCGCTAACGCTTCGCTATCTCGCTCTGTGTGTGCGAATTTAGCTGAGGCATGGAGGAAGCGTCGATATGAGGCAGCTTTCGTCGCAAAATTGAATGACTGTGTTCGCGGAGCGTGTCGCAGACAAGCAGAAGCAGCCGAAACTCAAACCTGGATAGAGTTTAGTCTTAAATGTGGTTACTTGGATGTTGAGATTGGTCGAGAACTCTACGGAACCTATAACCAGATTTTGAGTGGATTAGTCAATATGATTAATCATTCGGAATCTTGGTTGATGAAGCACTAAGAGACTTGCAAGTAAATAACTATTCCATCGCTTTTGAAGCTGGGGGAGAAAGAGCATTTCCTTCCACTACTCCCCCTACTCCCGCTACTTCCCCCACTTCCCCTACTCTTCTCACTTCTCACTTTTCCACAACAAAAGCGCGAGGGACTGGTGGAATATCCGCAGATAAATATAAAACTTCTCTCAGAAGAAGACCGGGAGTTGGTGAAGCAGGCCAAGCAGCGTGCTGAGGAGTTGCGCTTAACTTTTAAAGAGTTTGTGCTGGATTGTATTAGAAATGCACTCTCTGAAGAGAGTCCAAATGATGCAGATAGTGCAACTGCTGCCGAAATTGAAGCTTTGAAAGCTCAAATCGCCGCATTGTCAGAGAAAGTGAGTATTCCTTCTGCGACTAAAACGGAAGTACATACTCTCCAGGAAAGGGTAAATCAATTGCGGGTGGGGATTTCAAATGAAATTAAGAAGGATAGGGAGCAACTTGCTTCTTTAACGTTGGCGCTCTCCCGACTTGAAAGCCAGATTGAACAGCTAATACCTTCCTTAAATCTTCAAGTGGATGGCGAAGGTAATGCTGATAATGATAGTGATTGGCTTTTTGGGGAAGACTCCAGTGGTGTGGGAGGAGAAGATGTTGAGGGTTTTTGAAATTTTTTACTGGAAGCGATCGCAGCTTGATGACGAACAAACAGGACTGGATCTTTGAAAGCAGGTTCAAGAAACACCTTTTTTTAGAACTTGTGTAGATAAGACACATTAAGGTTATTTAAGAAAAGTTAAAGACACCTGAATCCTTACCTCAAAATAAAGTTTGTAGAAAAAAATAGGTTATGATACATATGTTTATCAACTTTGTGTCTCTACATCTTTAAGACGATTCCAGAGAGCAATTTCTGAATCTTTTGAGTTAGAAGTTTTTTTTCCTAACTCGATGCACGCCATGAAACAAGCCTCAAGAACAAGAACTCTTTTGCAGCCTAACAATACAGTTAATAAAGCGATCGCCTGTTTTTACTGATTTCTCTTGTTTCATTATGTGCCTAATTTGTCAATACGTAGATTTTCAAGAATATCCAATAAAAATACTGACATTTCAGTATATATACAGTAGTAACTAGCAAGTTGCTTCATTTAAAGTAATTGTGTGAAAAGTAGTAGTGTTGACAATGTTTAAAATAAGCTGTTACGCCTAATAAATTGTATATTTACTCGTGTTTACGCAGCATGTCCGTCAGCAAAGGGTTGTCATTCGTTATTGGTCATTTGTATTTTCAAGAACAAATGACCAATGACAAAGTACAGTCTTAACGTCAAAATATACAATTTAAACGCGTATCAGTTTAGCACCAATTGTCCCAAGCTATTGTCTGAGTTCGATTTCAGCAAATAGGGACATACGGAATCAGGGTGTTGTCAACTAATACTTCTTATGGGTGTTATCTTACCGATACTTCTACCAAACCAGTCGGGAAATTCGTAACCAAATATGTACAAGGGTTTGAGACCAATGTTGTTGTGAATATTAGATTTGTCACGGACTAATCTTCTCTTAAGCTTAAACATCTACAAATTAAGGGTTTCAGATTGTAGATTCTGATCAGGTGACAACTCTATTTTCAATAACTCAAAGCTTGCTGACTATATTCTCCGATCAGATATCCTGTCTGACGAGAGCTTTTCATGCAATGAAAGGGCTAAAAATCAAGCTGTGTCTGCTTCATTGGTCTACTGCAACCCTTTTGGCTTACGTACAACAACACACATAGATTAACATCTCCTCAAAAGAATTATCATGGGTACTCAAGCAGTTGCAATCTTGGAAGTGCATAGTTGCAGTGGAAATATAAGTTCAGCCTTTTGGCAGCAATGGGAGCTGAATCAAGACTATCTTTACCGTTGCTGTTTGCGATGGATGGGCGGTAATCATACTGATGCCGAAGACGTGCTCAGTCGAGCGATGCTCAAAGCCTGGAAGAAGGTACAAGAATGTACTGGTGTCATCACCAACTTTAGAGCTTGGTTAACTCGGCTGACTCATAACCTCTGCATAGATATACATCGAGAACGTAATAGCGGTGCTAAGAAAGTTGAGAGTTTGGAAGCGATGACTGTGGGAGAAAACTTTTCACCAGTCTCAATGTTCGAGACACCCGATGCAGGGCTCATGCGTAAAGAGTTGGGGGCGTTCATCTGCCGTGCCATTGATGACTTACAACCCAGACTGCGCGAGCCATTTGTTCTGCACTTTGTTCAGAAAAAGTCGTATCAAGAAATTGCTCAACATCTCAGGATCTCCCTAAATAACGTTTATAAGCGAATCCAACAAGCACGAGATATTCTGCAAAAGCATTTGAGAAGGTATTTGTCAGGGTTAGATGATTCTTTGTTAGATTCCTCCAAACCTTTGGGCAAAAGCGAAAAACCTGTGGTGGAGAGATGCTTATCTTATGAAACGATGATATCCGACTCTCAAATAGTCAAGACTATGGAGAGCATTGGTGAGAGAATTAATTATGAGATAACAGCAACATGTCTAAAAACATTGTCTCATACCTGGTATCACTCACCCAGTCCTTTGGTGTGGAGTTAAATTTTTACCTAGTCTTAGACCAAAAGCCAACGCGACAAGAACAGAAGCTGAAAACATTAAATCAGTACGTGCAGCAATATCCTTCTGGATGGAAGAAACGGTTGGAATTGGCTAATCTGCTGTACGCAATAGGTCAATGGGAACGGGCGGTTGAGGAGTATCGCCAAGTCATTGAGCGCCAACCTCTATTGATTGAGGTGCGGTTGAAATTGGGGAAAATCTTGCAGCTAATTGGACAAGATTCTGAGGCAATAGCGGTTTATGAGAATGCCTTGCCGATCGCACAAAATGAGCCAACAGGACAACATATTCGTGGAGCGATCGCAGTATGTATTGGTGACAGTCAGGGGGCGATCACGGCTTTTGAGTCTGCGGCAACTCTTGAACCAGATAACGTAGCTCACTGGCTGGCATTGGGGCAGATACACATGGCAAAAGAGGATGCGATCGCGGCTTTGCGAGCCTTTGATGCGGTTTTGTCACTCGACTCAGACGATATTATAGCGCTAATTAACAGCTATGACGCCCTGATGGCGGTGGGTAACGTTCGGGAAGCTGGGCGGCGCTTAAGTAAAGTAGGAGAGTTAGCTCCAGATGATTTCCGACTACTCAAACGACAGATAGATAATCGTTGCCGGATGAGATTAGTATTCGATGACGAGGGCAAGCAGACTAAACAGATGATTAGTTATGCTTTGCGACTAGCTCCTGGTGCGGCAGCTATTCATGAACTGCTGGCATATTATCACCTTTTCCGGGGGGAGTGGGGCAAAGGTGTAGGGGTGTTGGCAAAGTTTACTCAGGAACACCCAAATAATCCTAGTGGCTGGTATTACTATGGGCGATGTTTGTTCCACACGGGTGAATACCAGCAAGCAGTTCAGGCGATGCTGAAAGTTTATTATCTGTACCCCAAGGATCGTGAAATCTATCGGGCGTTGTGCGAGATTTTGCTGGCTGTAGAGATGACCTTTCCCCCAGAACCTCTTCTGGGAGGAGAGAGGGAAAATACCACTCTTGCTTCGGTAGTGGAGGAAATGCTTGAGCGTTTTGCTGAACACTGGAGTGTTTGGGCAACGGCAGGGCGAGTGCTGGTGGAAGGTTTTCAGGAAATTGAGCGGGGGTGTAGTGTCTCTGGGAGGGGGACACAACTTCAGCCCAATTTGGCGGATAGCTGGTTTCGTCATGGGCGGGTATTGGCACTGGCGGGGAAACACCAGGAAGCCGTGGAGGCCTTGTCACAAGGATGCCAATTGTTGCCAGAAGCGGGGAGTTATCTGCCATCTGTATCTGCTGCGGTGTGGCTGGGGGAGAGTTATCGGGTACTGGGGAATGATGCGGCGAGTCGGCAGTGGTGGCAAGAGGCTTGTCAGTTAACAAAGGAATTGATGGAGTTAGATCCGGCTATGGCTTGTTACTGGCAAGGGAGAGCCTTGGAGGGATTAGAGGATGTGAGCAGTGCGATCGAGGCTTATCGAAGTGCTTTGAGTCAGCAGCTGCTCTATCCTGCTCGTGGTGAAGTTCAAGAGGCTTTAAAACGGTTATCAGCTAAAGCGCAAAAGGGTTCTGGCTCTTGATGCTGCTTTTATGGGGAGCGAGTTAGAAACAAAAGACACTTACTCAAAAAATTCAGAAATCTAACTCTGCAATCGTCTTAAAGGTATAGAACGGAAACACTGGTTCTAATCAATCTTACTTACAACAGAGGATGATTAAATATGAGCAACTCGCCATCAGGAAGACTTTGGGCTATCCAAGAAAATGGGGTTTGGGCACGTTGGGCACCAGAGCATAGTCGGTGGGATATCTTCAGTGAAAAAGTCTCGGAAATAGCTGCTGACCCCTCCACATCGAGTGCTTGTTACTTCATCAATTCAGATGGCAGTGTCCACTGGCGCGATGTCGATGGTAATGCCAACGAGAGCTTTCCTGGCATTACTGCCAAGGCAATCAGTGTCGGAGGAAATAATCGACTTTGGGCTATTCAAGAAAATGGGGTTTGGACACGCTGGGCACCAGAGCATAGTCGGTGGGATATCTTCAGTGAAAAAGTCTCGGAAATAGCTGCTGATCCATCTACGCCGAGTGCTTGTTACTTCATCAATTCAGATGGCAGTGTCCACTGGCGCGATGTCGATGGTAATGTCAACGAGAGCTTTCCCGGCATTACTGCCAAGGCAATTAGTGTCGTTTTTCTTAACAATGTCCAATATGATATTAATTAACTCATTAACAAAGTAAAAAATAAACTACAACTAGCGAAATTATATTTAACAAGTGAGCAGATTCAAGATGAACTTGCAAAACAAACTGTTTTATTACAACGCTTTGGAGAATACATTTCAGTAATTCCGAAAAGGAAACAGAAGAGTATGACTGAATGTCTCGCTCTTCAATCAAAGCTTTATACTATCAAAAATTATACACCTGATGAGCAATCGCTGGCTCATACCAAATCTTATCAACCAAATGTCTAATGGGACTTAAACAAAAATAGAGGAAAAAGCAGACGTGAATAACAGCAGGAAGTTTGCTTACGGCAAGCCTGGATTGTTTCGAGCATTGGGAACTATAATCCCGATCGCTATAGTATCGATATTGACCAGCAATACTTGCCTAGCGCAAATTATACCTGATACCACATTGGGAAATCAAAACTCCCGCGTGATGAGTGGTGTCAACATTAAAGGAAATGGGGCTGACTTAATTGAAGGTGGTGTTCAAAGCGGAACCAACCTTTTTCATAGTTTTGCAGAATTTAATGTCAACAATGGGCAGAGGGTATATTTTGCCAACCCTACAGGCGTTGCTAATATTTTGAGCCGAGTTACTGGCAATAACCCTTCTAATATTTTGGGTACTCTGGGCGTAAATGGTGCAGCTAATTTATTTTTGCTCAATCCCAATGGGATTATTTTTGGGCCAAATGCCCAGTTAGATATTCAAGGTTCATTCCTGGCTACCACAGCTAACAGTTTTCAGTTTCCTGATGGTAGTGAATTTAGTGCTACTAATCCCCAAGCGCCGCCACTGTTAACAATGAGTGTACCTGTGGGTGTGCAGTTTGGTTCACAGCCAACTGCAAGTATTACTAATCAAGGGAATTTAGTAACAGGAAAAGATTTGACGCTGAATGCAGGAAGTTTAGATTTACAGGGACAACTCCAAGCTGGTGGTAATTTAACATTACAGGCGCAGGACACTTTAAAAGTTAGAGATAGCGCAACTAATCCTTTAATTGCGGCTGCGGGTGGGAATTTGCTGGTTCAAGGTAATCAGAAAGTAGATATTTCTGACTTAAATCACCCAGATAGTGGCTTTTTCTCTGGTGGCAATATGGTATTCAAGTCTGAAAATACCATTGGCGGCGATGCACATTTTTGGGCTGGGGGTAATTTTAGGATAGAAAATTTGAACGGCGATTTAGGTAATCTGAATTTTAGTGATGAGGCAGACGATGATATTGAAAATTGGACTTATTATCCTTTGGTAATACGTGCCATCGGCGATGTGAGTTTTGGTAGTTACAAAGGTGCATCTTTGCACATTCTGGCGGGTGGGAGTGTCAATATTTCGGGTAATGTTGATATCACTGGCGTAGACACCACAAGCAATTCTATTAAAGAAACCGTCACGCTATCGGATGGAACAGAAATAAATATTAATGATCGTCAAACACCAACATTAGACATTAGAGGAGGGGTAGATTCTAATTATATTGGCGTTCCAAACGTTACACCCAATCCGCTCATTGGATTCAACCCGCAAAATCCTACAATAACCAATACTCCAACAAATGCAAATATTAGCATTCAAGGTGATATTTATAATACTTCAGGTTTTAAATATAACAGTGGAAAGATACTGTTAACAAATCAGTATCATCCCAATGAATTGACGGGTGATATTACAACCGGAGTGATTAGCACTTATGGCGATGTCTTTGTTGATTCACGGCGTAATATTACAACTAATGGGAAAATTGATACTACTATTAATGACTATGTAAAAGAAAACAGAACAGGCGGTAGTATTAAGCTGCTCGCCAATCAAAATATCTTGATTCAAGGTCATCTGTTATCTAATGTAAATGATAGTTTGAATGGCAATGGTGGCGATATTGACCTTAACAGTCGTAACGGAAAAATTGATATAAAAGCGGATATTATATCTAAATCTCCCAATAATGGAATTGCCGGAAGTATCAAGATTAAAGCTGCTGATAATATCAGTCTATTTAATAAGATAGAAGGCATTAGTAATAATGCTAAAGAAGAGGATTATAATGATATAGTTATTAATTCCACAGGAGGTTCAGTTTATTTAAATGGTTCTACATTAGATAGCACTAGTAATGGTTTAGGATATGCGGGAAATATAGAAATTAATGCTCATGACCAAATATCCATTCTCAACAACAGCAAAATATCGAGCAAAGGCAATCTAGGATTGATATTTATTGGTAACATTTATGGGACTAAAACTCTTGTTATTGATAACTCCATAATAAATACTAATAATGAAAATGTAGGAATTGCCGGATATATCAGTATTAATGCTAGTGACAAAATATCCATTCTCAACGGCAGCAAGATATCTAGTCAAGTAGAAAATGTCTCTTCCAATAGTTACTCTGGCTATATTAATATTAAGACAAACAGTTTATCTCTAAATCAAAATTCGCAAATAAATACTAATAATAATGGTTCAGGTGATGCAGGCTATATCAGTATTAATGCTAGTGACAAAATATCCATTCTCAACGGCAGCAAGATATCTAGTCAGGTAGAGAATGGCTCTCCCAATAGTTACTCTGGCTATATTAATATTAAAACAAACAGTTTATCTCTGAATCAGAATTCGCAAATAAATACTAATAATAATGGTTCAGGTGATGCAGGATTGATCAGTATTAATGCAAGAGACCAAATATCCATTCTTAACGGCAGCAAGATATCTAGTCAGGGAAATGTCGGCAATATCGACATCACAACAAAGGATTTGCTGCTTCGTCGCCAAAGCAAGATTTCGACTACAGCCGGCAAAGAAGGATCTGGCGGTAATGCCGGTAAGATCACAATTAATACCAAGGATGGATTTGTCATAGCAGTACCATCAGAAGACAGCGATATTATTGCCAATGCCTTTGGTGGACAAGGAGGCAAGATTAATATTCACACCAACCTTACTCTAGGACTTCAAAACCGGGGAAAGTTGAGTCCAATAGAACTCAAGGATATTGAAAACAACCATAGCAGCGATATCAGCGCCAGTTCTGATGTGGGTGCAGAAGGACAGGTAGCTATTGAAACCCTTAGCACTGACCCTAGTCAGGGACTTGTTGCACTGCCGACAAATTTAGTAGATCCGTCTAGATTAATTGCCCAAGGTTGCAGTAGCAACAGTAACGTTGCTAAAGGACAAAGTGAGTTTGTGATTACTGGACGTGGCGGATTACCACCCAGTCCTGATGATACTCTTAAGCCTGGGGCTATTTTACCGGAATGGGTAGTGAATAATACGGTTAGTAATAGTAATAATTCGGGAAATATGACTGAGAGTAATTTAAGGCAATTATCATCAAATACTTCTACTCCCTTAGTAGAAGCAGTAGGTATGGTACGCAGTGCGAATGGAGATATTGTTTTGACTGCTCAATCAACAACGGTTACTTTGTTGCAGTCGGGGTTATCTACTCAAGCCTGTAATGTTACTCAAGGGAATGTCCGATGATCAACGACTGGCTGGGTAGGCGATCGCCCAATCTATATCAATACTATTCAGATCGGGTCACAAACCAACCACAAAACCTGTTCCAGACTGGCAATGCATCCATCATCTCTAAGAAAACAAAATCTATCAGTCGGATTCTTTTGACAAATTGGGCTTATGTATTCCTCCTATGCACAGGGTTAAATATCAGCATTTATCCACAACGGTTAGCGGCTCAACAGGCTCACATTGAGGTAAAACCGCCTTCGATCCAACCACTACCCCAGCCACAACCTCTACCAGAACTACCGCCTCCAGAACAACTATTACCCACTGCACCCCAGTCACCAACTCAACCAGATGTTAATCCGCAGACATTAGCGGAAACGTTGGTTGTAGAACGGTTTGAGTTTGTGGGGAATACAGTTTTTAGCACCCAAGAACTGGCGAAATTGACGGCTCCTTACCTCAAACAGCCAATTACCTTTAATGATTTACTTAAGCTACGTTTAGAACTGACGAAATTATATATAGATAGAGGCTACATTACCTCTGGAGTAATTATTCCTCCCCAAACTGTGAAAGCAGGAGTAGTGGTAATGCAGGCGGTAGAAGGAAGTATAGAAAAGATAAATGTTACAGGTACGCGCCGCCTCAACCCCAGCTATATACGCGATCGCCTAGCTATTGCTGCCGGTAAACCATTATCCCGCGATCGCCTACTCGCAGGATTGCAACTATTACAACTAGATCCTTTAATTACAAGTATATCTACTGACTTACAAGCCGGCATACGTCCGAGTACTAATATTTTAGAAGTTAAAGTTACTGAAGCCAATTCTTTTAGCACTCAGCTAGTGCTAGATAATCAACGCAGTCCGAGTGTGGGAAGTTTTCGCCGGCGTATCAATCTTACCGAAGCCAATTTATTAGGGCTAGGAGACGGTTTAAGTATCGGTTATACCAATACTGATGGTAGTAATGGCTTTGATGTTAGCTATAACCTACCAGTCAACCCACGCAACGGTAAGCTGATTTTTACCTATGGCAATACTAATAGTGATGTTATAGAACGTCCTTTTAACTCCTTGGATATTAATTCTCAGTCTAGTTACTACGAATTAACCTTCCGTCAACCCCTTTTACAAACTCCCAGCCAAGAGTTTACTTTAGGAATTACCGCCAGCCACCAAAGAAGTCAAACATTTTTAGGTTATAACGACATCGGGGCGTTTCCGCTAGCAGTTGGTGCTGATAACCAAGGAAGGACGAGGGTTTCTGCTATCCGATTTTTTCAAGAATGGACTCAACGCAGTAGCCAACAAGTAATAGCAGCGCGATCGCAATTTAGTCTTGGCTTGGGTATTTTAGATGCCACAATCAATAAGGATGAACCCGATAGCCGTTTTTTTAGTTGGCGAGGACAAGCACAATGGCTGCGCCAACTAGCGCCTGATACCTTAGTGCTGCTGCAAGCTGATATGCAATTAGCAGATAGAAAACTTTTAGGACTAGAACAATTTGGTATCGGTGGACAAACAACTGTGCGCGGATACCGTCAGGATCAACTGTTAACAGATAATGGTGTGCAAGCAACCGCAGAAATTCGCTTACCGATTCTGCGAGTTCCTCAAGGAGTCTTGCAACTCACGCCTTTTGCAGATATAGGTACTGGCTGGAATAATGGCGGCTCAAATCCCCGTAATAACACTTTAATCGGTACGGGAATTGGCTTGCTGTGGCGACAGGGTAATAATTTTACTGCACGTTTTGATTGGGGTATCCCACTAACATCAGTTAATTCTCAGAATGATAAAACATGGCAAGAAAACGGTTTGTATTTCTCTGTTATATATACACCTTTTTAAATCGGGGATTGATGCTAAGAGTGAAAAATTTTTCTGAGAAACAACGCCAAAGATTCTGGTATGGACTTTTGGCTTGTCTGACAACTTTACTATGTATATTCGGTTCGCCTGTGATGGCTCGTGATGTGGTAAGTCTTGGGTTGACTACATCTGTGGTTGCTTCTTCCTCTCAAGAGAAAGTAGCGCAAAATCTCTATATGTCAGGACGATTTGCAGAAGCAGTCAAGCTATTACAGCAAGCCTATCAAACAAGTGGGAATCAAGTAGAAAAGGCGGTGATTCTGAGTAATTTGGCTCTCAACTTGCACCAATTAGGCCGCATTGATGAAGCAAGTGGGGCAATTGAAGAAGCGATCGCTATCTTACATACTGCCAATTCACCACCAGTTTGGGCGCAAGTTTGGGATATCAAAGGTAATCTGGAACTAGCACAGGGTAAAGCTCAAGCAGCTTTGTCATCCTGGGAAACAGCCGCATCGCTCTACCAACAATTAAAAGATAGCAATAAAGCTATCCTCGCCCAAATTAACCAAGCACAAGCATTGCAGGCTTTAGGACTCTATCGGCGAGAGATTTCTCTACTCCAGAGTTTGACAACGGATCTGCAAAAACAACCAGACTCTCTGGCTAAGGCGGCTAGTTTTCGCAACTTGGGTGAGGCGCTGGCGTTGGCTGGCGATATTGAGCAGGCAAAAAAACATTTACAACAAAGTCTGGAGATTGCCCAAAAACTACAATCAGCAGAAACTATTGCTACAGCTTACCTGAGTTTGGGTAATCTCGCTTATATTCCCGGTAGCAGCATAGAACAAAAAAAGACTGCTCTGGCTTATTACGAAAAAGCAGCTGTTTCATCAACTACTGCAACTAGCAAAATCCCATCTCAACTTAATTGTTTACGCCTGTTGATTGAGTTGGAACAATGGCCAGCAGCACAAGCATTATATCCCGAAATTCACAGTCAAATTGCTAACCTGCCGCTTGGCCGTTCGGCGATTTACGCTCAGGTAAATTTGGCTCAACGCCTTTTAGGAATGAGGCAGAAATTCCCTGAACCCAACCCAGAAACAATTGGTAAAATCCTAGCTGTGGCACGTCAGCAGGCGCAACAATTGCAAGATATACGCTCAGAGTCTTTTGTATTAGGTAATCTTGGACACCTATATGAATTATCTCAACAATGGTCTATAGCCCAGGATTTGACCACACAGGCGCTGAATTTGTCACAGTCAATTCAAGCGTCAGATATCGCCTATCGTTGGCAGTGGCAACTTGGACGTATTCTTTGCCAAGGTAAACCCCAGTGCGATCAGACAGGAGCCATCGCTGCCTATCAACAAGCATTTAATACTCTACAAAATATCCGTGGCGATTTGATTGCTACGAATAAAAATGTGCAGTTTTCTTTTCGGGAAACGGTAGAACCTGTATATCGCCGTTTAGTAGATTTGTTACTTCAATCATCAGCACCAAGTCAAGATAATCTGATACAGGCTCGTAATGTAATTGAAGCGCTGCAAGTGGCAAAATTACAAAACTATTTGCGGCAAGCTTGTGAAGATACAAAATTAGCACTCGATAAGGTGATTGACTCTCAAGACCAAACATCTGCTGTTATTTATGCAATTATTTTGGATAACCGTTTAGAAGTTATCCTCAAGCGACCGAATAAAAAACTTAGCCATTATGCTACCCCGCCTCAACAGAAAATTGAGGAAGTTGTCAGCCGATTATATGAAAATCTGCAAGAAGATGGTAGTTATGAAGAAGTACAACAGGATGGTCAAAAAGTTTATAACTGGCTGATTCAACCAATAGAAAAAGAGTTAAAGGATAGCAAAATTAAAAATTTGATTTTTGTTTTGGATGGGGTTTTAAGAAAAATTCCGATGGCTAGTCTCTATGATGGACAACAGTATCTAGTAGAAAAATATGCTGTCTCTTTAGCTTTGGGGTTACAAGTACGCGAACCCATTGCTTTAGATAGATCGAAAATCAAAATTTTGGCTGCCAGCTTAACTCAACCACCAAATAACATAGAACTTTCTGGTTTTTCTCGGTTAGCAAATGTTGAGCAAGAAATCAAGGAGATTAAAAAGACGGGATTAGCAGTTAACTGGATTGCCGATCAAGAATTTACTACAAAAAACTTCAACAAAAAACTAAATTCTACTAATTTTGACGTAGTACATTTAGCAACCCACGGTCTATTTAGTGCAAATCGAGAAAATACTTTTGTGGTGACAGCAGATGGAAAGTTGAAGATAGATGAATTCGATCGATTGTTTCTTAACCAAGGGCAAAAGCGCGGTCGCCGCCGAATTGAGTTACTGGTTCTTAGTGCTTGCCAGACAGCTACAGGTAACGACCAAGCAGTGATGGGTATTGCTGGAACTACAGTTCAAGCTGGGGCTAGTAGTGCGATCGCCAGTTTGTGGGATCTAGACGATGAAGCCAGCGTTCCATTCATTAAAGAATTTTATACACATCTAGGGCAACCCAACATCAGCAGAGCCGAAGCACTTCGTCTCGCACAACAAGCTCTACTGAAAAACCCTAAATATGACCACCCTCGTTATTGGGCCCCCTATGTCTTAGTTGGTAGTTGGCTTTGATTCTCAAGAATTTGTGTATTAACTTCATGTTTTTGCCATTTTTTTAAGTATTATTGCTTATTTGGCTGGGATGGAAGTAGAAATTCCCTCTCTTAGAGACGCTCCGCGAACAACGGATACAAGTGCCCACAAGATCGTCCCGCTCTCCTGCTTTGTATCGTCCTCCATATAGACAAGCTACATTCCCTAATGCTTTTTGGGGTCAAGGGGTCAAAAAGCTCCTAAATCTAAAAATTCAGTAATTCCTGTTTTACATCGTCTTTAAATTGTAAATGACCCAAATCCGACAAGGTAAGAGCAGATGAGTACAGTAATGTCAAACAATTTCTAAAAACGAGCATTAATACTCAATATGAATAACATTAAAGATGCATTTATTTCTTATGGAAGAGCAGATAGCAAAGATTTTGCAACTAAGCTGCATCAGCGACTTGTAGAAGCAGACTTGAAAATTTGGTTTGACCAAAATGATATTCCTTTGGGTGTTGATTTCCAAAATCAAATAGATGATGGAATTGATAAATCAGACAATTTTCTCTTTATCATTGCGCCTCACTCAATCAACTCCCTTTATTGTGGTAAAGAAATAGACTTAGCACTCCGCCGAAATAAACGTATTATTCCCTTACTCCATGTAGAGCAAATTACTCAGGAAATTTGGCAGCAACGCAATCCTAGAGGTGAAGCGAGTCACTGGGAAGAATATAAAGCCAAGGGGTCACATTCCAGTTTTCCCAATATGCACCCAGCTATTGGCAAGATTAACTGGGTATACTTCCGTGAAGGTATAGATGACTTTGAGAAATCCTTTGCGGGACTCCTAGAGCTATTTTCCCGTCATCGAGAGTATGTGCGTCAACATACCTACTTTTTAGCCAGAGCTATAGAGTGGGAACAAAAACAACAAAAGTCAGAATACTTGTTAGTTGGTGAAGAACGGATACAGGCTGAAGACTGGCTAAAAATTCGGTTTAAACACGAGCAACCGCCCTGTGAACCAACGGATTTACACTGTGCTTTGATTTGTCAGAGTATCAAAAATGCTAACAACCTGATGACTCAGGTGTTCCTCTCCTACTCAGAAAAAGAGAGGCTATTTATGGAGAAAATCGCCAAAATATTGATGCGAGAAAGCTTCACGGTTTGGACAAACAAAACAGATATTCAGTCGGGGTCAGATTTTGCCCTGTCAATTTATCGAGGTATTGAGGAAGCGGACAATCTGGTTTTTCTGATGTCTGCGGCCTCTTTGCAATCAGAATACTGTCAAATGGAACTGTCTCATGCTTTCTCTCTGAAAAAGCGGGTCATTCCTTTGTTGATCGAACAAGTAGACCTAGAGCAAATTCCTGTCGAATTACGTACCTTGCACTTCATTGACTTTACAGAGCAACAACCGCAGGGAAAAGACTCTGCCAATATTGACCAGCTAATTAATATACTGTTTCAAGATACAGCTTACTACGAACAGCATAAAACTTTATTAGTCAAAGCTCTAAAGTGGGAACGACAAAAACGCAATTCTAGTATTTTGTTGCGGGGTCACAATCTTCGTAATGCTGAGGCTTGGTTAAAGGTAGCTAAACAAAAAACGCAACATCTGCCCATACCTTTGCAAGTAGAGTTCATCACTGAAAGCCTCAAGCAACCACCAGAGGCGGCGCTGGACGTATTTATTTCTTACTCTCGTGCTGATTCTGACTTTGCACGCAAGCTCAACGATACATTGCAAATTCAAAACAAGACTACTTGGTTCGATCAGGAAAGTATTGCCTCTGGTAGTGACTTTGAGCAAGAGATTTACCGAGGAATAGAAAGCGCCAACAATTTCTTATTTATTATTTCACCCAACTCTATCAGTTCACCCTACTGCAAGGCTGAGGTAGAGTATGCGATGAATTTGCATAAGCGAATCGTTACCGTTTTGTATCGGGAAATCACTCTTGCAGATATTCATCCAGGGTTAGCAAAAGTACAATGGATTGATTTTTGCAAGCATGGTGCAGATTTTCTGACCAAATTTGGGGAATTAACTAGAACACTAGATGCAGATCCAGATTACGTGCGATCGCACACCCGTCTTTTCTTGAAAGCGAAGGAGTGGAGCGATCGCAAACATGATGATAGTTTCTTGTTGCGGGGTAAAGATTTAGTCGCTTCTGAGGAATGGTTGAAGCAGTCTGTTGACAAACAACCAGCCCCCACCAATCTCCAACTAGAATATCTTGCTGCTAGTCGCGCTCTTCCCTATCGGAAAATCAAGCTCCGCACTGTGCTGCTGAGTAGCTTAGTTGTGACAACGGTAATGTTCATTGCTAGATTTCTCGGATTCACCCAGCCTTTAGAACTAGCAGCTTATGACCAGATAATGTCCTTACGTCCTGATGAACCAAAAGACGAAAGATTTTTAATGGTCGATGTCGATCCAGAAAGTCTTGAGAAGTTGAATGAAAGCAGGAGATATCCGGGTGGTAAAGGTTCTATTCCTGATGCGGCTCTAGACGATTTACTCAAAAATCTTTCCCAACATCAACCTAGTATGATTGGACTGGATTTTATCCGTGATTTTCCGGCTGAAGGTAGCCTAAAACAACGTTTGCAGCAGACGAAAAACTTCATTTCGGTCTGTAAAAACAGTTATGAAAATAATCGTGGTGAAAAAATTCTTGGCTTTAAACACGCACCAGAAGTCCCGGTAGAGCAAGTTGGCTTTAGTGACTTAGTTGATGACGATGCTAAAGGTGGTCGTTTTGTGCGCCGACAATACTTGATGCAAAAGGCAGACCCTAAATATTGCAATACACCGGAAGCTTTGAGTCTAGTAATTGCTCGTCGCTATCTAGAAGCCAAGGGTCAGCCTTTCACCTCTCCTCTAAATCCCGAAACCAAAGCTTATGACCAACCGATGCAGTTTGGTAAAACGGTGATTCCCCAACTACTGGGACTGGGAGGTGGCTATCAAGACATGGATAATCAGCTTCAAGGTTATCAAACGATGCTCAAATATCGTACTTTTGGAGGCGACCCCAATGAATTTGCGCCTAGAGTCAATATTTGGGAAGTTTTGGACAATAAAGTTTCTGCTGAACAAATTAGAAATCGGATTGTACTGATTGGCTTTACTGACAGGCAAAACAGACAAGCTGATTACTGGAGTACACCCTATGGTGACGTTGCCGGAGTAACGTTGCATGGGCAAACCATCAGCCAAATCTTGAGTGCGACCTTAGATAATCGCTCCCTCATCTGGTGGTGGCCTCTTGGTTATGAAACAGTGTGGATGTTTGGTTGGGCTTTGGTAGGTGCTGTTGTCTGTTGGCGATTTAACCACAATCTTTATATAGGTATAGCTGTAGGAGTTTCTACTGGAACTTTATACATTATATGTTCCGTAATTTTGGTGAGTAAAAGTGGTTGGATACCTTTTATTCCAGCATTTCTGGTATTAATGTTTACTGGAGGTATAGTATTATACTTAACGAATAGACTCCGTAAAAGTTAAGTCAACAAATCAGCAGACTAAGAGGAAATTGCAAAATGCTTCGTCCACAATTATCGATTTGGCGGTCAACTATTTTGATCTGCACTCTGACAACTGTTTTTTATTTTAATTTTTTGTCTCCTATTTTTGTTCGCAAAGCCCAAGCACAGAATGTCTTTGAGCGTATTGGCCAGATGTTTAATGGTTCTAGAGCCGAGGGAAATGCGTCTGGGCGATCGCGAGGAGGAGCAACGCGATCGCAATGCTCTCAAATAAATGGCAACAACCTCATTGCCTTAGTTTCTAATAACAATGGAGGCTTGACTACTCAGGATTATCCCCAGTTCTGGTTTTATTTACCCTTTGGAGGAAATTCCCAGTCACCTCCAGCTAAATTTAGATTATTAGATGAACAGAAAAAGTCTGTTTTGACAAAGCCTCTGCTGTTCTCTTTATCAGAAAAAAAAGGTATTGTCAGCATTAGTCTTCCCTCTACCGAAAAACCATTATTGATTGGAAAAAAATATCATTGGTACTTCAAAATTGCTTGTGCCAATACTCAGGGATCTAACACAAATATTAGCGTAAATGGTTGGATTCAACGAGTGGGAGAGAGTCCTAAGCTAGTAGCACAAATTAAGCAAACAGCATATCAACACCAGTACATTCCTTATGCAGAAAACAACATTTGGTATGAAACTGTTAGCCAACTTGCTCAGAACCGGGTTGCTAATCAGCAGGACTGGGCTAATTTACTATCATTTTTTAAACTTGAAGAATTTGTTAATTCACCTGTTTCTGAACTCAAAATACAAAAGTAGTAAGTAAAATCAATGGAAAAATTTTTCAGCTTGAGTTTCAATGAAGGGCACACAGCAACAGCTGCTACAATATCCGAGGCCGGAGAATTGCCTGATGCGCTTGAGCAAATGGGGCTGGTTGGTTCCCATCCAATTTTAGTCATCGTTGGTGGTGCAAGTCAGATGAGCGAAGCGGACTTTGTGCGTATCCAAAGCTTGTTTGTGGAAGTATTAGCCCCAATAGCGCAACGTTTAGGAGCATATATTGTCGATGGTGGTACAGATGCGGGAGTAATGCAATTGATAGGTAACGCTCGTCATCAAATCAATGCTCAATTTCCGCTGATTGGAGTAGCGCCTACAGGAAAAGTCATTCTACCTAATCAGACTGAATCTACTGATGATGCTGCACTTTTAGAACCGCATCATACTCATTTTATCCTAGTCCCTGGCCATAATTGGGGTGATGAATCTGCTTGGATAGTACAAGTAGCAACCATGCTAGCTGGTGGCGCACCTTCGGTAACAATGCTGATAAATGGTGGAGAAATTACCTTTCTTGACGCTGCTAACAGCGTCATCGCCGGACGCTTGGTGATGGTAATAGCAGGTAGTGGTAGAACAGCCGATAAACTTGTCTGTGCATTAAATGGAGAAGCTACAGATGAACGTGCTGAAAAATTAGCTGCTTCTGGTAAGTTGCAAACCATTGATTTAGAAGCGGATTGGGAAAAGTTAACTCATACAATTACACATTTACTTTCTACTTAACAAAATACCTCTGCAAAAAAAAAGAGTACGAGGAGGTAGATGATTTGAAAAATCGAATCCTCAAGTTTATCGAATACTTTCATCAAACAATGGCTAAACCTTTTAAGTGGATTTATAAGGGTAAAATTTTGGCTATTTAATGGTCTGTTTATTTCCACCGAACTGTACTAGAAGCTTTTGAGAAATTTAAAACTATGGCTAAGAAAGAACACTATAGTCAATACCTTAGACAGGTATTCTGTGGACTGATTGACCGACTCGACTTGTCAGATTTGCGAAAAGACTTTCTGAAAAATCGCTGGCTCGACCAAGTTATGTGGCTGGAGGGAAAAGCCACTAAAGAACGCAATGCTCATCACAACCTCAGAATGATTACCATCATTGGCGGGGTAATTGTCCCGGCACTAATTGGTTTTCAAAAGGGGAACCAGAAGTGGCAGGAAATTGTTGGCTGGTCGGCTTTCGGTTTAAGTCAGGTAGTAGCCGTTTCTGCTGCGGTTGAAGAGTTTTTTGGTCATGGTGAGAAGTACCGCAATTATCGTAATACTGCCGAAGGCTTGAAAATTGAGGGGTGGCAGTTTTTCCAAATGGCTGGCCCCTATCGTCAATTTAATGCCCACTCCGATGCCTACACCATTTTTGCTGAACGCGTCGAACAGTATATTCAGCAAGACTTACAGGGCTTTATTTCCCAGTTAACAGAACGACAAGAGACAGGCACTAAGCAGGCACAAGAAACAGTCACAAAGAATGCTGAACTTGCCCTAGAAAAGCTCAACGAGCAGTTGCAGTTACGGGCACAGTATGAAGCCCAACTTAAGGAACTAGAAGCCGAGAAGCAGCGCATCCAAGTCGAAAAGCAGCAATTGGAACAAGAGCGCTCTGCTCCACAAGACAGCGATGACGGAAAACCAGCACTTCTGGCAGCCCAAGTGGACTCAGATAAGCAACCTGACTTAAGTCCTGTTAGCAATTTATGGCAAGAGGATGAAGAAGATCGTGACAGCAACAGCCTAAACGCTGATTCAGTACAGTATCTCAGTGCTAACGAGATTCTGGTTAAGATTAAGAGCAATCCTATAAGCAGGAACGCTACAGCAACAAACCAGCTCACCGAAACTAAACAAGTCTCCACAAGTCTACCGATGTGTGGAGTTGAGCTAATTAAAAAGTTTGAAGGTTGCTATCTTGATGCATACAAAGATCCTTTAAGTGGAGGGCTACCGATCACAATTGGCTGGGGTACGACCAGGAAACGTGACGGTAGCCCGTGGTACATGGGAGAGAGAATTTCCCAACAACAAGCGGATGAACTGTTGATTTATCAGTTGGAAACAAGCTACTTACCCGATTTAATGAAAATACCTTGCTGGGGCGAACTCAACCCTCACCAACAAGGTGCCTTACTCAGCTTTGGCTACAACTTGGGGAGTAAATTTTACGGCGCTTCAAATTTTGAGTCAATGACTAGAGTCTTAAAGAATAAGGATTGGGCTAATATCCGCGAAACTTTCATCAAGTATCGCAATCCTGGATCAAATGTTGAGCAAGGACTTAGGAGACGAAGGGAAGCTGAAGCTGAACTATTCCTGAAACCCTTACCCTAATGGTTTAGCATTTAAAGTTTGAGAAATTAAGTTAGCGTAAACAGCAGTAGAGAATCACAATTAATCTGCTTCAGTAGATAGAATTTGAAGGCACTCACCGTAAAACACAATTATGATTCGTAACACCAAAAAGTATTCGATCAACGTAGACAAAATGGGACAAGATGTTGCGATTAGCATTTCTTTGGAAATAGAAATGAGTCCCGATCTAATCGATCTGGTGTTGCGTGACTTAAGAAGCGATGCCAGAGACTTTAATGAAGCCCGCATCCTGACTGAAATCATCCGCGACCCTATAATCATCTCTAGCCTCTGCCAACACATAGAAGAGGTTAAAAATCAAGACAATAGATATCAAGAAACCCAGCATGAAGACATGAGCAATCAACATCTAACAAATCCAAACTGGAGCTTGAACACAGCAAGCTAGACTTCAAATAACTCATAACTAGATTTTCTAAAAGCGGATGGAACTGTTGCGTGTTCAACCTTTTGACGGTTATTGAAAAGTAAAGCTCCAAGCGTTTTTTACTATAACAAAATTTTACCGTTCCTTACTTATCTATGAACAGTTACAAGTAAATATCAAACAAATGGCTAATATTGTATCTATTGAAGAAAAATATACAGAACTATGGCTTGGCTGCAAGGTGCAATCAAATCTCTTGCCAGAGTTAGAGAAAATTGCTGAGAAGCTGTATTACGATCGCGGCTTTTACGAGAAAATCGAGTGGTACTATCCCAACTTACCTTGGTATTGGGCAGGAATCTTACACGCTAAGGGGGATTTTGAGGGTTCTACGCAATTCTTCGAGCAAATAACGCACAAGCTGAGTAAAATTAAGGGCGAACAGATACCAGCAAAGCTCTCAGCTCGCTTATTGGCCTTCGATGCGTGCAACGACTTCCAGGGCAAAGATAGCCAGGGAATTACGCCGTTTGTTTGGGCTGGGACTAATCACACCAAGACTATTGATTCGGCTGCTGGTTGTGCGGCAATTTTGTACTTTCTGCAAGCGATAGGACTCAAAGATGACCAGACTGAGCGGGGACAGTTTAATCTCAAAGTGACTTCTGACTCGGTGTTTAAAAGCTGCTCATTGCCCTCCAACAAGCTCGAGGCATCGGAAAAAACTAGCGTCAAAGCGGGGAAACAGTTGGAAATTACCGAGGTGGCGATCGCAGATGCTCACCATCTCCGAGTTATGCTCAAGGTTCCAGTCCTGAATCGGCACATTTGGTTTATTTATGGTGGGCATATCCAGATTGACGGCAGCAAAATCGCAACAGTTCCGACTAAGCCTAAAACTCTAGAAGAGAAAATCGTTGCCTATTGCCAGAAGAAGGGCTACAAAATTTACAAAGAACCTGGATACAAGAATATTATCTACATCGAAGGCATGAATCCCGACGGAACGCTCAATGACAACGCCCTCAATGTCTGGAACGACCTCCGCATCGTGATTGAGTTTAAAGACGGCAAGCCTAAAATGATTGGCTGTTGGGAAGCCACAACCAACCCAGGTAAGTACTATACGTACAATCCCTTGAACTCCAAAGGTGCGGCAATTATCGCCTTTGGGCAGTACACCGCATGGCAGGTAGGAACTCACGGACAGGCTTCTCCTCATGAAGCTCTTGTGCAAACTGGTGGTTCAGTCACCGTCCATCGTGATGCAAATCGTTCCGGCACCCGTGATAAAGGCGACTCTATAGACTCAGGTCATTTTGGCATTAACCAACATTGGGGAGGTGATAACCCTAAGTCCGATGTAGGAAGATGGAGCGCTGGCTGTCAAGTAGGTAGGACAAAACAGGGACATCGTGAGTTCATGACTATCGTTAAGTCAGACCCACGCTACCAAGCTAACAGTAGTTTCACCTTCACTAGTACCATTATTGACGGCAAAGACCTCCTAGCACAGTTCCCTGCAAGTTGATGTTCTCCTGACGACCCGAACCATCTCTTGCGATCGCCTGCGAATTTTTCGTAAATAAAAGGGTTTAAGACCGATACCTCTAAAGGTAGCCCCAGCTTCAGTCGGGGCTTAAATCCCCGTCTGAAACTGTCTTTAATTTTGAATTTTGAATTGTTAACCCTCTCAAAGGGAAAAAGGTTTTGGCACTGGGGGGTTAGGTTTGAGAGAAATTGGTGTTAATAATCATACTTTTCAAACATCCTCTAAGAGCTAAAACAAGCCTGTTATCAAACATAGACTGCTTTTAAGCAAAGTTCTGTGCCGGACACTAATAAGCATGAAATTAGATTCTCAAACATCTACCATTTCAAAACAGAGCGCTCTCACCTTAGATATACGGTCAATTTTTTGGCAGCAATGGCAACAGTATCGAGATTATCTTTATTGTTGCTGCGTCAAGTGGATGGGTGGAAACCCAACGGATGCTGAAGATGCGCTCAGTCGGGCAATGCTGAAAGCTTGGGAAAAGCTGCAAACTGGAGTTTAGACTAAGCCATGCAAAATGACCCAGCAGGGCTGAGTTAATCAGAGACTTAGTGAAATTATCAATAATCTTGAGTATTAAACTG
>NZ_JBALFH010000058.1:0-35885 GCF_036917095.1 Nostoc sp. | reverse complement strand
TTTAATAATACTTGCTTATACGTGTTTGTTTATTGATGATGCCTGCGGTGTGCGTAGCGATCGCCTTTTTGGAAAAACTTTTTGGTTTACTGATCCATCGAATTGCTATGTTGATGTGGCGCAGAATGTTGCAGCTAGATTCTCCATGTACAATTTTATATATTTATAAGGCATTTAGACGGAGATATGGCAGGTATCCCCCCGCAACTGCTTAACCGATTACGTCAAGCACTTTTAGAATGCGAGCAATTCGAGAGCGATCGCGATCTCAGGGCAATTTTCGCCTTTGAGCCACTCCATCCTTGGCGTGTCAGTTTACCTCACGCTGATAGCCTGACTAGCAGAGTTGATAATTTAATTGCCTTCCTGGTTAACAAATATCGCAGCGACACCAAGGAAAATGCCCTTGTGCTATTTGTACGATTATTAAGTTATCTCCTAGATGGGGTGGATGAACGTCATCAGCAGTTGGCAGATTTAGCTTCAGAGCTTGAAAGAGAGATTGTAAGTAGCGATACCACAAAAAATTCTCTACAAAATATTAATCCACCAGTTAATATTCAAGTTGACAAAGCTAGTCAAGGAAAGAAAAATTCACAACAACGAGAACAAAATCTACCTTGTGCGGTTATCCTTACTGCTATACCTGTTGAGTATAAAGCTGTTCGTCGCTATTTAACAGAACTACGAGAAGAGTTACATCCCCAAGGAACAGTTTACGAAAGAGGTAAATTTGCTGCTAATGGCATAGCTTGGGATGTGGCCATTGTTGAAATTGGCGCTGGTAATACTGGAGCAGCACTGGAAGCTGAACGTGCAATTAACTACTTTCAACCAAATGTAATATTTTTTGTTGGGGTAGCGGGTGGTATTAAAGATGTTGCCTTGGGTGATGTAGTAGTTGCGACAAAAGTATATGGTTATGAATCAGGTAAGGCAAAGATAGCATTTGAACCAAGACCAGATGTTGGTTTATCCAGTTATAACCTAATACAGCGAGCCAGAGCCGAAGCCAGGAAAGAAGATTGGTTGCAAAGGCTGCAAAGGCTACAGCTTAACATTCCAAGGGAAGCACCGAATGTATTAGTTGCAACCATCGCCGCTGGAGAAAAAGTAATTGCCTCAAAACACTCTAGTATTTTTAATTTTCTCCAGTCAAATTACGGTGATGCTGTCGCAGTAGAAATGGAAGGCAGGGGTTTGCTCCAAGCAGCTCATGCTAATGAGCGAGTATCAGCACTAATTGTTCGTGGTATCTCTGATTTAATTAGTAGCAAGAGTAAAACCGATAAAGCAGGTTGGCAAGAAATTGCTGCACATCATGCAAGTGCTTTTGCATTTGAAGTATTAGCTAAGTTAAATATATATGGGGCGAATAATGCCACTATTTCTATAGGCAAAGATGTTATTAATTCTAATGTTAGTGCTGAAAGTATAGTTACTACGAGTAAAAGTGAATTAGAGAGCAAAAAAATCTTGTTCTTAGCAGCCAATACTGTAAGTAATAGTCGCTTGCGTTTAGATGAAGAAATACGAGAAATTGAGGCGGGACTGAGACGTACTAATAAACGTGATCGATTTCTAATAATCCCGAAATGGGCAGTTAGAGTTACGGATTTGAGACGGGCTATTTTGGATGTCAACCCACAAATTATTCATTTCTCCGGACATGCAACTCAGTCTAGCGAAGTAACTTTGGAAGACGAAACTGGGCAAGTCAAGCCAGTTAGTCCAGAATCCTTGTCCGAACTTTTTCAGCTTTTTCAAGGACAGTTAAATTGTGTTTTTCTCAATGCTTGTTACTCAGAAGTTCAAGCAGAGGCAATAGCCCAACATGTGGATTATGTAATTGGTATTAGCAAGGAACTTTCAGATAGTGCAGCCATAGAATTTGCTATTGCTTTTTATGATGCGCTCGGAGAAGGAAGGTCTATTGAGCAAGCCTATCGGTTTGGCTGTGCAGCAATAGCATTTGCAGATATATCATATAATCTAACTCCAATACTCAAAAAGCAACCTACCTTAGAATTACGACAATATGAGCGACAATTACAGCAATATGAAACCGAATTTGCAAAAGCTATCACAGAGCAGTATCCTTTGTCAGATGAAACTCGTGCTAGTTTGCGAGTTTTACCATCATCTTCAGGAATTATATACGAAGATATCGTAACAAT
This sequence comes from Nostoc sp., assembly GCF_036917095.1. Classification (GTDB taxonomy): domain Bacteria; phylum Cyanobacteriota; class Cyanobacteriia; order Cyanobacteriales; family Nostocaceae; genus Nostoc. The sequence goes on along the minus strand of NZ_JBALFH010000058.1, from coordinate 33,708 downwards.
TGAAATTCGCTTAGAAGATATTGAGATAATACGTCGTTTCACTAACGATAAAGCTATCCAAAATAAACAAAGACTTGCTGAGGCTATAACTCGTCATATAGGTGCAACAGATGTTAGTCAGATTACTGATTCGCAGTTTCCAGAAAATAGTTTGTGGGAAATAGTACTTCCAGAAACGGGCTTACAATTTAATACACAAAAAGTCATCTTTTATATAGCCTCAAACCACAATATTTCTAATTACAAACAACTGACTGAAATTTGCAACAAAAAAGAATACCCATTTGTTATTATTGTAACAATTGCAGATGTTTGCGATATACCTGGGTATGCTTGTTCACAGATTATTTTATTGCGTCTTAGTTCTTTAAAAGAATTGATTTCATGTCCAAATGAAAAATTGACAGCTTGGTTAGCACGTTTTTTGACAGGAAATATAAATATAAATGTTTTACATGGCTTACTTCCATATAATACAAGTGGACCAACAAAGTATTTCTATGGGCGCGAGGATGAATTAACGCGTTTAATATACACTCCCCAGAGAGGAGGAATTATTCTGGGAGCAAACCGTAGTGGTAAAACGTCTCTTTTAGAACAACTAGCAAATAAATTAAATGGCTTGGGAAATAAAGTAATAGGACCTCTGTCAGTACTAGGATTACCTTCATTTTTTAATAAAACTTGCATGGAGCTAGGATATGAATATTCACCTGTTATGACTCTTGAAGATTGGTCTTCCCTGATTAAAAATTATTATATTAAACACCAAGAAAAACGTCTGGCATTTCTTTTAGATGAGGTAGATCAAATTTTAGAAGCAAACATAGAAGAGGCAAAGAAATTGGGATGGTACATGCGAGCACTGCAAAATGAAAAATATTGTGAATTTTATCTAGCAGGTCACGCAAAACTTCGTGAAGCAATAGCTTTGGAAGCTGCACCATTTCGGAATTTTGCAGAAGAAATAACATTAACCGGATTATCTGAAACTGCTAGTATAGACCTAATTCAAAAACCTATGAGGTTATTAGGTCTTGAAGTCTCAGAAGAACAAGCTCGGCGAATTTTTCAAGGAACAGATGGCGTTGCTGTTCTCATTCAAGAGTTTTGCATTAAGCTTGTAGAAATAATTCGCCAAAGCAGTTCATCTGTAGTAAAAGATACCGATATCAAAAAAGTTGAGGAATTACCCCATTTCTTAGACAATGTTTATCATCATTATAAGTATGCCCAGACACCTGATACCATGTCGGTCACACTTTCAATAGCGATTCTTGGAGAAACAGACAGGATAGGAATCACTCAATTTATTCAAAATAAAAGTGTAACTTTTAATAGAGATGACTTAGACAATGCACTGCAATTTCTTGATAGATTTGGTGTGATAAAACAGGAAAAGGCTGGTAGCTATAAAATATCATCAAGTTATTTATTACAAGCAATTAAAGATCGGGAACCTAATTCTTTATTGGCTCATACAATAAATAAGTTTAACGAAACCATAAAAAGATCTAACTATGATTGAACGTTCAATAACAATAAATAATTTATGTAATCTACTTAAAACAGATTATGTTGCCTTGCTTGGACAACGCAAAAGTGGAATGAAAAGTTTAATTAACTATTTGGTAAATAACACATCAGCTTTTGCTAGGATGGAATTTATTTCTGTAGCATTACCACTAAATAGGAAGATCAACCTTGGGGATTTTCTAGAAATGTTTTTGCGACGATTGATAGAAGCATCTGTTCTAGTTTCACCGAAAGTATCATTACAAAATGAAGTTAAACAAGTTGTACAAGGATATACAGGAAGTTCAATAGAAAATCGATTGGACGAAGTTTTAAGCACTCTCGGTAGAGGAACAACTGCAAAGTATCTAGTCATTGTTCTACATGATATTTCCGAAGTTTCGGAAGAACCGTTAACATCTTTACTTTGGTTGCTACGTGATTATCATCGGCAGATAAATAATCCAGGACAAGCAGGAGCAAAGCTACGCTTTCTTGTAGCAGGAAATGAGCGTTTATGGAAATTATGTGTTAATAGCGTATCTAATATTTCTCCATTTAATATTGCAAAAAGAGTATTTTTGGGTGGACTTCATTATAAAGAAATCAATGACTATCCCGATGCCAATGTTAACAGCTTTGAACAAGCTATTAAGCTGCGAGATTTAACTGATGGAGTACCATCTATTATAGAAAATGTCATCAATTTACCCACGAAATTTTCCGATTTAAAACTATGTTTTGGTTCTATACAAGATAATTGGAACTATTTATCACTATATGCTAAAGAAACATTAAAAAATTTGGCAGAAGGCACGGAAAAAATTCCTTTGTGCAAACCAGATTCTCAATGCCTCCAAATTCCTAATTCAGAATATATTAACCCAGTTTGGGTAGAAGCTTTCTGGGTTGGATTTTTAAAAATGCGTTGTGGCGAACTAGCTTGGCGCTCTCCAATCCACCAAGCTTTTGTGATGGCGCTTATACAAAAAATGGATAAAGTCTCTAAATCTGATTTAATTAAAGCAAATGTATTAGAGCGAGTAGAGCGCTTAGATATAGCAATTAAGAATACACATAATCCTGAACTTTGTGATGATCTCCTTGAAGAATTATTGATACTGGTAGCCCATGCTGATAACTCTGACATAATTCCCGTTTTAGAAAGCTTACAAAATCGAGAACCTGACAACATTATTCTGGCAAATATTGAAGAGGTTGCGGAAAAATATAGTAAAGAATGGATTCAAGAATTAAAAGATAAGTTAGAGCGAAATCAAGATAATATTAGTAAGGTTGTCGTTCTTGAAGTAATGAATGTAGTACAGCAAAAGATTGTCAATAATGATTCAGAAGTTAATATAAATGCTCCAGAAAGAGAGAACACACCAATAATTTCTATTAATCATGCAGAATCAGCAGGATTTGATTGTTCTCCAGAAGATTTTGAATCTTGGATGAAAACACAACGCTGGTATCCGAAGCAATTTCCGGATTATAAAGTAGTCTCCCCACAAGAAGGTAAATTGGTACAACAAGAAATTGATATTGTAATCATTACTGCAACAGATAACGAACTAGATGCGGTAGCGCGTTTACTTAGACCTTATCCAAGTAAAACTGAAGGGCGTAAAAAAATTTTACAAATATCTTATGATGAAGAAACTTATTATTTAGGAAAATTTGGTGAATACAAAACTGTTCTTACCCAATGTGAAATAGGGACTAGATCTTCTGGATCTGCTCCTTTTGCAACACTAGCATCTCTACAATTATGGTATCCAAAAGCAATCATTATGGTTGGCATTGCTTTTGGTAAAACTTCTATTAAGCAAAAGATAGGTGACGTATTAGTTGCTTCAGGCATTATCGATTACGACTCACAGCGTGTTGAGCAAGAAAAAGTTATTTACCGTGGTGATATTACAAAAAGTAATATCACATTGCTAAATAGATTTAAAAACGCTAAAAGATGGAGCTTTTATCGCCCTGATAACTCCCTTTGTGAAAGATATTATTGTCCAATTTTGTCAGGAGATAAGTTAATAGATAATTTGGAATTTAAAGAAAATTTGTTTCAGCAATTTCCTCAAGCAGGAGGAGGCGAAATGGAAGGTGTAGCCGTATATGCGTCAGCAGCAAGGATGAAGACACCATGTATTTTAGTTAAGTCAATCTGTGATTGGGCTGATGGTAATAAACAAGACATTTACCAAAAATTTGCTGCTGCTTCTGCTGTTTCGCTCGTGTATGAAGTATTATCTAACAAACATGCACTTGAGTCGCTCGAAAAACCCAAAAAACCTATATTTGAATAATTGACAATAGCCTGAAAGGCGTTGCATAAATGCGGGATGAATTGGCAGTTAAAACCATTGAAAATTCGTTCCAAGTTGGGCGAAATCATCCCATGATTCAGCAACGCCGCTTGAAACTATCGTCCAACGCCTAAATCAGCGTAAATGAAAATCTCCACAGCCAAGATTATCAAAAGGACAAGCTCCACAACGCACAAAATATTAACAGCTAAAGGTGGTTGCGGGACTAGAAACCAAAAAGCAAGCAATGCAACTATACCGGATACAACAAAAGTAATCTCATCGATGATTAATTGTTCTATCTTGCGGCGAAAACGACGTTTATCGCTTCTATGGGCTATTTCCCAACCGAATATAGATTCTATATCTGCGTTACCAGTTAATTCTTGAATTTTGTTGACAAGTGTGTGGCGAATATATCTACCGATCGCTGAGATTTTTTCATCGTTGATTAGATAAGTCCAACCAAGAATCAGACAAATCCAAGGGATAACAAGGAGAGCATAGTAGTTACTGCTACCAGATAGAGCGAAAGAGAGGATGGCACCAAATACACCCAGCGTTACGTACAGCATATTATCGCGAAAACCAATTCGCTGTGCTTGTTCTTCCTTTAGTTTCTCGTATTCGTGAAGATAAACTTCGAGGATTTGTTGCTTATCACTCATAACCTAACTAGTATATAAAGTTACTATTGGATTTAACTATTTAGCAGCACGCACCGTTTTGGTGTGTATCTGCGCGATCGCTTAAGAATAGTTTAATTCCTAGTAGCCGAAAAAAGTCTAAAAACCATTAAGTAACGAATTATGGATGCTAACAGGCAAATTTACGCAAAATTTTCAGAAAATCGCGTTGCTCCCTACGATACTTTACCGATGGCTATGCCTTGCAAGGCAAAGAAGATAAGGCGTTGCATAAATGCGGGATGAATCATGCAAACACAGGTATTTCTCTATACTTTAAATAATAATGATACTTGAGTTGTCAGGAAAGCTTAATTTGACTGGGCAAATTTATACCGATTTGCCAAAATAAGAAAATAGTAATAATACAAAGGTATTAGTGAATGCCTCGCGCAGTTATTCTTACGGCTCATTCTATAGATTACCAAGCTGTCTGTACTCATTTAAGTAACTGCGATGAAGAAACACACCCCCAAGGTACCGTTTACGAGTTGGGGCAATTCTCTGTGGGCGAGCAAGTATGGGAAGTAGCGATCGCTGAAATTGATAACAATAACAATAGTGCAGCTTCAGAGACAGAACGGGCGATTCGGCACTTTCAGCCACAAGTTATTATTTTACTCAGTCCTGCCACTGGTATTAAGGATGTTAAAGCTGGTGATGTAGTAGTTGCTACAAAGGTTTATGGTTATGAATCAGGTAAGGCAGAAGATGAGTTTTTACCACGCCCAGAAGCACCAGAACCATCCTATAGCCTTAAAGCAAGAGCTAAATCAGAAAGGCGGAAACCTGATTGGCTAAATCGGATACTGGATAAAACATTAAATTTACGTCCTGATATTTTTCTAGCACCAATCGCATCTGGAAATAAGGAAGTTGGTGATCAACGAGCAACACTTATAAAATTTTTACGCTCTAATTATAACGATACTGTAGCAGTTGAAAACCTTGCATTTGGTTTTCTGAAAACTGCTCAGGCTAATGAGCGTGTTCTGGCGCTCACAGTGCATGGTATCTCTGGAACAATTGATATCAGTCATGAAAATAATTTAGTCAATTTTAGAAATATTGCTGCACAAAATGCGAGTGCATTCATTTTTGAGATTCTAGCAAAATTTAAGATAGAGAATGCAGAGACAACGGAGCGTTTTCGAGGAGTTGTAATAGAAAAGATTAGTCGTGAACAACTGATTGCTGAGATAGGTCAAAAATTTGATTTAGCTTCTTCAAATAATACAGATGAGTATCATGCTCAAATTGAGTATGCAAGAAAATTGATTAATCAAGGCAACCTTCAGCAAGCCGTTAACTATCTTAATGAGTTAAAGGGAAAGCTATGGTACAAGTCAGATAAAATATTTAAATACCGCCTACTGGCTAACTTGGGAATGGCACAGTCAGGACTAGATGAAACGAGAGAGGCGGCGAAATGTTTCTTAGAAGCTCTACAGTATAACCCAGAAGATGATAAAGCCTTAGCATTAGCAGCTATGGGTTATGTTTTCCAGAAAGATTACAATAATGCTGAAAATTTAATTAATCAAGCAATACAGAAAAATCAAGCAAATGAACTAGCATATTCTCTGCGTATTCAGATTACTCCTGTTACGGAATCTATTGATTCAATTATAGAACAGATACCTCCTGCATACCGCGACAGTCTTGATATTTTAGTAGCACTGGGAGATGCTGCTGAGAGACGTAATCTAGATGAAGAAGCAGAACAGTGGTGGGAATTAGCATTGAATAGAGACAATAGTAGCAATCTTAATATTGTCAAAATTACCCTGGGAGCAACCTTAACAAAACGTGTAATTCAAAAATTCCCACTTGCCTTTGCTGGACAATTAAGTGAAGCTGAGAAGCAAAATCTAGAACGAGCCGTCAACTTATTTACTGAGGTTTTGGGAGGACAATATGTAAATCCAAATAACCTTTCTCCTTCAGAATTTGGTGCTTTAACCAATCGTTCTGGTGCTTTGAGATTACTGAAAAAATATGATGATGCAGTCCGTGATATTGAAATAGCACTCCAAAAAGAACCTAACAATAGTTATTGTATCAAACAAAGAGCTTTGCTGGCACATGAACAGGGAAATGATGAATTAGCTTACAATTATTTAGAATCTATTATAGATAGCCATAATTCACCAGAAATACCTCTCTTAGCTGCTGATTTATTAATAGCAATGAAGCGTTGGGATGAGGCAAAAAATCTTCTCGATCAGTTCATTGTTAGAGATAACGTTTCTAGCAGTCTCAAACAAGATGCTAAACATCTCAAATTTGATTTATTCATGTTGAGTGGAGATAATGAAAATGCAAAACTTATGCTTGAGGAGTTGATTAACGAAGCTCCAGGAAGTGTAATCACAATTACTCAGCAAATTCGATTCTACAAGCATATAGGTACTGAAGCAAAAATTCCATCCTTAATCGAGCAGGCAAAAGCCGGACTCCTTTCCCATAATTTTCTTCCCTATCAACTTGTATTTGCAGAGCAGCTATATTCATGGCAATATTATCGAGATGCTGCTGAAATATACGAGCAGTTTGTTGATAAAACATTAAACAATAAATTAACGCATAAATTACTGTATTCTTACTACTATTCTGGTAACTATAAAACTGCTCTGGACATTTGTGAACAACTCCTCAACAAATATGGTTCCTTAGAGTCTGTCTCTGAGATAGCTGCCTATATTTATGACAATATTGGTGATACAAACAATGTTATCCGAGTCTGCAAAGCATACCTCGAAATTTTTCCCAGTGATACAGTAATGCAATTGCGATTAGCAGTTGCCAATTATGACAAACGTAATTACGATGAGCTAGACGATTTTCTAGATTCCAAACCGAGTATTGAAACTTTGCATCCGGTGGGATGTCAAAAACTTGCGAAATTGCTTAAAGTTAGAAATAAAATAGATTACTTCTTGGAAGTGATTTATGAAATGAGACGACGCTTCTACGACAATGGCCAAGTCCATGCTTTCTATGAAATATCTTATATGGAGGCGAGAAAAATTCAACCCAATACCAAAGAATTTATTAAGGTAGAGGATGGGTGCGGGGTTCTTTTAGGAAATGAATCTGGTAGTGAAGAATGGTTTATAGTTGAAGACCGAGAAGATGCTAGTTTTGCTCGTAAAGAAATTAATTCTCAACAGCAACTTTTTCAAGCTTTAATTGCTAAAAGCGGTGGAGATGAAGTAGTTATAGCAGAAGATAACTTTGGGCGAAGCACTCTCAAAATTTTAGCTATAGTAGATAAGTATTTTGCAGCAGGTAAGCAAAGCTTTGATTTATTGGATAAATTACCAAATATCAAAGGATTCCGTACTGTTAGCGTTCCCATGAATGAAGATGAAATTTCCTCAGACTGGATACAGCAATTGATAGAGATGCTGCAAGAGTGGAAGAGTAATCTTCATCGATTATACCAAGGTTATCAGGATAATAAAATTCCTTTTGGAGCATTTGCAGTTGCTTTTAATCGTTCTCCACTGCAACTGTGGTATGGACTAATTTTCAAAAATGATACTTGCATCCATACTTGGTCAGATTTCCAATACGAAAGATTTGAAAACTCTTTATCTATCCTCCAAAAAGGAGGTTTAGTAGTAATTGATCCCATTTCTCTAATAACTTTATATCAATTAGGTGTAGCAAATGATGTAGTAGCAGTTTTAGGAAAATTTGGTATTGCTCAATCCACAGTTAATTTATTTCAAGCAATGGTTGAGGATGCACAAGGTTTTAATAGAGAAGGTTTTTTAAATTTAGGAATTGAGCAGGGACAACTTATAAGAGAGGAGATTAGCGCAGAACAAGTTGATGAAGCTAAGAATTATTTTCAGCAAATTATTGATTGGGTGCATAACAATTGTTTAGTTCTTCCTTGTCGGAGAGCATTAGATATTAATATAGATGAGCGAAACAAGCTAAATGAGGTCATTGGATTAGCATTTGTTGATACTGTGTTAATTGCAGAAGAAGCTGGCAGAATATTATACTGTGATGACCAATGGTTGCGTTGGTATGCACAGTCTAAAGGAGTCCAGGGTGTTTGGACACAGGTTGTACTAAATTACTGTCTACTACAGCAAAATACGAATGAGGTACTTTACCGTAAAACAACTATAAAATTAGCACTCTGGGGATACAATTACACAATTGTCGATGCTGAAACTTTGATGGAAGGAGCTAGACTAGCTAATTGGAAAGTAGAGCCAAGTTACACCTCTGTTGTCAAGGTTCTTGCAGATAAGCAAACTTCAGAAGAATACATGACAGCAGTTGCAGCTGAGTTCCTATATAAACTCTACAGCGAAACAATAATTCCTGAAATTAGGGATTCATTAATTATTCATTTGCTGAATGCTGTCACAACTGGCCGTTCCCAAACACTTACCATTCAACAACTTATTTACCAACTTAACCTAATAATTCAGAGAAAACCTATTATCTTACCTACATTTCAGCATGAGATTTCGCAGATAATAAAAATCTGGCAAGACATTCAGCCAATTATTACTTAATAAATAACGGCTTGTATCTGAAAACAACAGCAGGAATAACTGCATCAAATACGCTAATTGTGGCACAAAAGAAGTGATCATGGCAGCTAACTTGCTGCGATCGTCCTAAGTACAGGCTCTTATGTAGTGTAAAAATCTAATCAACTAACCAAAGATAGATATAAGTTGGCAAATTCATCCAAAATATTCAATATAAGAAAATAGTTGCTTAAATAAAATATTATACCTATGGCTACGCCCCGTGCGGTTATACTCACTGCTATTCCTATAGAATATATGGCTGTTCGCAGCCATCTCGGTGATCTCCAGGAAGAGCTACATCCCCAAGGAACGATTTATGAGCGCGGAAAATTTATTGCCAACGGTAAAACATGGGAAGTGGAGATTGTGGAAGTTGGTGCGGGTAACGCAGGAGCAGCATTGGAAGCAGAAAGGGCGATCGCCTACTTCAACCCCAACGTGATATTTTTTGTTGGGGTGGCTGGTGGTATTAAAGATGTTGCCCTTGGTGATGTGGTAGCCTCGACAAAAGTATACAGTTATGAGTCAGGTAAAGCAAAACTCAAATTTGAACCCAGACCAGATGTCGGACTATCTACATACAATTTAATATAGCAAGCTAGGGCTGAAGCAAAGCCAATTCGTTAAGGCTGCTCCGACTTCATCAGTGAGAGGTTAGAGTGATTGCATTTTTGTCAAGAGGGTGCGGGAAAAGGGGATAAATCCAGCTTGGAGACTGGTTTTCGCAGTGCTTTGACTATTCCTAAATCTTGATTTTCTTTGGCAGCGAAGTACTTAATAGGGTCATTGGCGTTACCTTTTTCGTTTGCCACGCTGAAATGATACAAAAGCTTCTTCAATCCTCCATCTTTTTCGATATAAATCTGCTACGACGTAAGGAGGTAATATCGCAGGATCAAGAACAGAAGTAATGTAAGAATAACTAGTTTTACCAACCTTAATTTCAATTAAACGTAAAGTTAAAATTGGTGCGCCATGACGGACAGTTCCAAGTTGAATCAATCGGTCTTTAAGCGAATGATCGTAGCTAAAAATCTTTAAGTATTTAATAGATGCTTTGGCTTTTAAACGAGTAATAAAATGGACTTCTTTGTTAATAAGTTGTTGTAAAAAGTTGAAATGATAAAAACCTCTATCAAGTAAAATCAGAGTTTTAGCCGGTAGTAAATTCAGTAATGGCATTTCAAAATTTGTCTCGGATGCTGCGGGATTAGTATGAAACCAAACTTCTATGGGGAAACGAGTCACCAAATCAATTACTGTACAGATTTTTCCGGCTAACTGTCCTGTTTTCAAGTCTTCCAGGCTTTTTAGCTTCCGAAATAATGCTTCTAATGTGGAGCCATCAGCTATCCAAATTCGGTCAAAATTATGCAATGTAAACTTAACACTATCTGGTAGCGATCGCCTCCTCCCCCTTACCTCCATACGATTATCATTCTTATTAAAGGATTTTTGGGTATTTTAACTGATTGACAAAAAGCAATTTACCTTAACCTTTCACCGATGCTCCGACTTTAACTTGTCATATTCCTTAAAGAAAATTTCAAGGATTTGATCTTTATCGCTTATAGCTGTCTCCTAAAGAACATCACCTTGCTCCGGTATTCTGGCTAGCTCACTACTTCTTTACTACCAGTATTAACTAAAAACTGAGCAAGACCTAATAAAGCAGCAAAAATAGTATATAGAATAGTTTTGAGGCTTACAGCTATGAACTTTAGTAGTGTAGACCTCAATTAAAACCTCAGAATTAACCTATGCCGCGCGCTGTTATCCTTACTGCCTTGCCCGTTGAGTATCTGGCTGTCCGCCCTCACTTAACAAATCTTCAAGAGGAGATGCATCCCCAAGGAACGATTTATGAACGAGGAAAATTTATCGCAAACGGGCAGGCATGGGAAGTTGGAATTGCCGAGGTGGGGGCTGGTAACGCCGGGGCAGCAGTGGAAGCAGAACGAGCGATCGCCTACTTTAAGCCCGATATCCTTTTCTTCGTGGGTATTGCCGGAGGGATCAAAGATGTTGCAATCGGCGATGTAGTGGCAGCAACGAAAGTTTATGGCTATGAGTCAGGTAAGGTAGGAGAGCAGTTCTTCACCCGACCTGCCTTGGGACAGTCAACTTATGCACTGGTGCAAAGAGCCAAGTCGGAGGCAAGAAAAGGGGAGTGGTTGCAACGGCTACCCGACAGTCCAGTTTCGCAGCCTCGTGTGTTCGTAGCTTCCATTGCTGCTGGGGAGAAGGTGGTTGCCTCCAAGCAATCAGATATTTTTCAGTTTTTGAGGACGAGTTATAACGATGCGATCGCTGTCGAGATGGAAGGATTTGGTTTTTTGAGCGCAGCCTTTGCCTACCCTAACATTCAGGCGATCGTGATTCGCGGCATCTCTGATTTAATTGCAGGTAAAAATGACGATTCGGTAGAACCAGAACAAATTCGACAGGAAAGGGCTGCTCGTCATGCCAGTGCGTTTGCCTTTGAGATACTAGCCAAGTTAGAGATGGCCTCGCAATCTCTTCGTGAGTCCCAAGAAATTAAAATTTCAGCCACAAATCTCCAAAAACGACGGCGGTTGGAGCAGAGACAAGAAGCACTTCAGGCTGAGTGGAATCTTAGAAGCGAGAAGTTGAAGCAACTTCGACAGGCATTGGTGATTGAGTCAGGGATATCTGTCAAGTTTCAGTTGGAACAACAGATTCAAGAAGAAGATAAACAACTCAAACAGTTGGAAGATGAGCTAAATTCTGTTGAGCAAGCCCTGCATTCTGTAAATGAATCCCTCCCAAAGACAGAGGATATCGACCCTACTCCAGCTAATCGGCGAATTCAGTCAAATTCTCCCAATTTCTTCGCTTACGATGATGCCTGGGTTGGTCGCGATCGCCTGATCCGAGAGTTGAGCGATCGCATTCGTCGTCACTGCCGACTGCTAATTCTTGTTGGTATTACAGGGATTGGTAAAACGGCTCTCGGTGAACGGCTAGCAGTCGAAGTTGCTGACTGGTTTGATAATGACTGGTCACACTATCACCAAGAAAACTTTGATGACGAACAGCAAACTTCTGATTTTGCCAGTGTCGCTGCGCGTTGGCTAGAAAACTGGGGAGAATTGATCACCCCTGAAGACCGTAAAGACCCACAACGACTGTTGAATCGGCTAATCAGACATCTGCGTGAGCATCGCTACCTCGTGCAAATGGATTCCCTAGAAAACATTTTGCAGGGAAATGAAGATGAAGGATGGAACGACTTTAAAGATGAGTGGTGGCTGAAATTCTTTGATAGCTACCTGAAAGCAGAATCCTGTGAAAGCTGTTTTATCTTGACTTCTCAAGATTTACCTGGGCAAATTGAAGAAGTGGGTACGCGATCGCAAAACTTCTGGTACTGTCAACCGTTGAGTGGATTGGAGAAGCCTGAACAGATTGCTCTGTTTGAGAAAACTGAGTTAGACGTAAGCTTTAACTCCACCAGTAGAACTTATTTGGAACGAATCGGCAGTGCTTATGAGGGACATCCCCTAGCATTAAGAATCATCGCTGGAGAAATCAAAAACAAACCTTTCGAGGGAAATGTGTCGGCTTACTGGAACAATTACGGCAGCGAAGTGGAGGAAGTCGAGAAGGCGATCGCTGAAGCTCAAGAAGGAAACTCTGTTGGCGCAGATGATAAATGGCAACTGGATCGATTTACAAAGATGTTGAGGCGGAATGTGCGATCGCGTTTGAACAAAACATTCAAGCGGTTGCAAAAAGACGCAAAATGGGCTTACATCATGTTATGTGAAACCTCAGTTTATCGCTGCGCTGTCACTAAGGATTTCTGGTTAAGCCATTTGGAAGATTGGGACAGGAACGAAGATGAGCAGAAAGCCGCCTTGGATGCGTTGCGCGATCGCTATTTAGTGGAAGAAGTAGTTGAAAGCGATCTATCTTTGCTAAGACAGCACAATTTAATTCGTGGGGTGTCTCTTGAACACTTGAAAAAATTAGATGAAGCTGGAATCTCTACATAAAATTATTTGTTCATTCATTTGACTAGATATTACATGACTAAATTAATATTGAGACATTAACATTACAAAAACATGAATTCTTATATTAATAATCCAGATGCTCAAAGGTTTTCAGAAGGTGATGTAATAAGCCTAATTCAATTAGGAGATGAAAATCAATATGAGGGAAATTATCAAGAAGCTACTAAAAATTATCTTAAAGCTTTAGAAGTTTTATATCAAATTTTTGACGACGCTAATCAAAATATACAAGATAAAAATGGCTTAACTTCCCTAAGAGCTATTATTCTATCAAAGCTAGGAGACAACCTGATTTATGTGGGGCAATATAAAATTGCCGCAGGATTTTATGATCAACAGCGAAGCATAGTAACTGATGTCGGAAGCAAACTGGATATAGCTCTTGCTCACCATAAAGTTGGTTTGTGCCATTATTTTATGCGGTTGTATGAATCCTCTATAGAATTTCAGAAACAAAGCCTGGACATTCTTTCAACCGAAGAAGAAAAGCTTGAGTTCAAGCAGTTAAGATGTAAAATCCACCTATGCTTAGGATTGAATCAATTTGCCTTGAAAAACTACGAAATGGCTGCAAATCTTTATCAAGAAGCTTTAGATATTGCTCAGAGATATGGATTACAAAATGAAGAATCAGAAATTATTGCTAATTTAAGTTCATCAGTTAGAGAAAATCTTAATTTAGAATCTAAAAAACTCAATGTAAATTCCATTGAAAAACTAATGGGATATCTACATTACGCAATACGTATTGCTAATAAAAATCCTTATATAAAAGCATTAGCATCAAGAGAACTGGCTAAGATTCATGAAACTATTGATATTGATATTACCAAAAAGTACCTTGAGGACGCTTTGAATATTTCAAAGACATATGAGCTTCCTTTTTTAAAGGAAATTCAGGATGATTTAGATGTAGTTCTTCAAAAAAAGCAAGAACAACTGGAGCAAGATTATGTTCTAGAAGAGCAACCCTGGTACAGCCAAGGGTTTCCAAAAATACCAGAGATTGAACGGCAGAGGCTAGAATCTTCAGCATTTATAGCTGATTTCGTCATCGTTACAGCTACACCAATTGAACTTAAAGCCGTAGTTCGTTTACTAGAGCTAGATGCTCCTGATTATCTGCTTCCTTGTCGAATGTATACCTCGTCTGGACAATATTATTTAGGTAAGTTTGGTCATTACAAAACTGTTGTTACTCAATGTCGTATGGGTACACGCGATGAGCGAGGAGCAAGTTTTGTTACACAAAAAGCATTGGAAATCTGGAAACCTAAGGCTGTAATCATGGTTGGCATTGCTTTTGGTAAAAGCTCAGTAGAACAAAACATAGGTGATGTGCTAGTTGCAACTGAAATCATTGATTACGATGTCAACCGCATTGGATTAGATGGGATTGTTGATCGTGGGAGCCGTCCTTTAAGTAACAGAAACCTATTAGGCTTATTTGAACAAGCCCATGAATGGGAGTTTATCCGTCCTGATGGTTCTCCTTGTAAGCTTATTCCTGCTCCTGTTCTGTCCGGAGATAAACTGGTAGACAATCCAGAATTTAAGGCTGATTTATTTAAGCGATTCCCACATGCTAAGGGTGGAGAAATAGAAGGAATAGGTTTTTGTTCAGCAGCTAATTCACTTAACAAACCTTGGATTTTAATAAAGGCAATATGTGACTGGGCTGATGGGAATAAAAATGATAAGTATCAACCACTAGCTGCTGCTGCTGTAAGTCTTGTACATTATGTCTTGTCTCAAAAAACTATTTTAAATTGCTTTGAATAGTTTCTATAAAAATGTTATGGAAGGATGCTCGAAAATCTTCTTCAAAACTTGGCTCAAGCTCAGAGTAATCAAAATCTTACAGCACAAGTAAGGATATTAATCAGATTAGGTAGTTTCTACTACTCAGAAGATCAATACAATCAAGCCCTAGATTACTATCAACAGAGTCTGGCAATTGCTCAAACTATTTCTGATCAACATTCACAGGCGATCGCCCTATTCAGTTTAGGCTGGGTTTATCAAAAACTAGAAGCTGAGGATGGGCAATACGAGCAAATGCTCGCCTCTCATCATCAGTGTTTGGAAATTGCCCAATCCATTAACGATCACTGGCTGATTGCGTCTTCTAGTATCAGTTTAGGACGCACCTACCTGGAAATGAAGCAGTACAACCAGGCAATTGAATATGTTCAGCAAGGACTAGCGATCGCCCAAGAAATTCACCACCTATCGCTGGAGTTGAACGCACTAGTTGGATTGCGGCAATCATATCAAGCTTTAGGACAAACAATTCCACTGACAGTTGCATCAGTCATACCTTCGGGACAATCGGTTCTAGCAGAGTTAGGAATCAATTCAGAAGACTTGAAGGTAAGCCGACACAACCCGCACCGAGTTCATTATCGAGCAGTAATCAACTGGCTCACCAAGTATCACCCGCCGCACGACACTCAGAATCTAGAACAGGTTAAAGGCTATCTGGAATCATTTTACCATTTGTGTGAAGCAGATAATTGGAAGGCAGCCAGCGCATTAATATCCGTTAACCTTAATACACCTACACTCGAAGAATTTCACAACCAACTAAAGACTTGGGGTTATTACACAGAGCAGGCTAAACTTTACGAAAACCTCTTGTTTAAGGTCGATCCAGCATGGGATACCGTTTGTTTGAACGGTTTAGCCAATGTTCGTACTGCCCGTGGAGACTATGCAGAAGCGATCGCCCTGCAACAACAACATGCAGAGATTGCCGCAGCGAATCAAGACTCACAATCACAGGGGTATGCGCTGGGAAATATTGGACTCAACTACTATTATTTGGGGCAATACACCAAAGCAATCGATTATCTCCAGCAAAGTTTAAACATTCTGCGACAACTCGAAGACTACCGGGCAGAGCAAATGTTCCTTGGCAATTTGGGGTTGGCATACTACGGGCTGGGAGATTATCAGCAAGCTGTTACCTGTCATCAACAAGCCTTAGAACTGGCACGAACTCATCAAAATCGCCGGGGAGAAGGAGAAGCCTTGGGTAATCTGGGCAATGCCTATGCAGGTTTGGGAGATTTTGTCAAAGCAATTGAGCATCATCAACAGCACTTGGCGATCGCTCGTGAGGTAGGCGATCGTCAGGCAGAAGGAAATGCGTTAGGCAACCTGGGTAATGCTTACCAGCATTTGGGTTATGCTGTTGAAGCTATTGAATATCACCAGTTGAGCCTGACCCTTGCCAGAGAACTTCAGGATCGACGAGGGCAGGCAGCTTCACTCTGTACGCTAGGCAACGCTTACTTCTCAGTGGGTAACTACTCCCAAGCAAATACCTGCTACTCTCAAAGCCTGCAAATTAGCCAGGAAATTCAAGACCGCAGATGTGAAAGTCAAGCACTTACAGGTTTAGGATTAATTGATGATGCTCAGGGTAACTATGAACAGGCAGTTGAGTATCATCAGCAAGCATTGAGGATTGCCCAAGAGATTGGCGATCGCGGTAGTGAAAGCACAATTTTGGGACATTTAGGCAATGCTTACCTGGGGCTGGAGGACTATACCAAAGCGATACAATGTCATCAGCAGAGTTTAGAAATTGCCTGGGAAACAAATGACCGCGACCAAGAACGTCTTGCCCTGGCAGGTCTAGGTGACACTGCCTTTTGTGTAGGGCAGTATGAACAGGCACTTGAGTTTTATCAACGAAGTCTGGAATTAGCCCAGGAACTGCAAAACCAACGGGGCGAAGCCACAATGCTGGGTAACTTGGGGACAACTTTGCTACAACTGGAGCAATACTCACAAGCCCAAAAGTATTTGCTCACAGCATTGGAAAAATCCAAAGCAATTCATTTCTTGGCAAATGAGGCATTGGTGCTGCGGAGTCTTGCAGAACTGCATCAAAAATTGGGAGAACTAAAACAAGCGAGATGAAAACCTATATTCTTGGTGTTGAAGCCACTTTAGAAGAAATTGGCGTTGATATATTAATAAAATTAAAAATTGTAAAAGCTTCTTGGAAACGTGCTCATTATAGAGCAATTGTTAATTGGCTTAAAAAATATACACCTTCAGAAAAAGCTTCTAATTTAGAAAAAGTGAAGGGTTATATCGAAGCATTTTATCACTGTTGTGAAGCCGAAGAATACGGTATAGCAAAAAACATTTTATCAGCCTGTCCAAACCCATCAACCCGAAATGAACTGCACACACAACTTGGTTTATGGGCTTATTATCAGCAACAGTTATGGATATATAATCAACTTCTTGAAGTGGCCTGCAATACTGATGATTTAGCACTTCAAGGAAATACTTTAGGTAATTTAGGGAATGTTTATCATCACTTGGGATATTATCGTCAAGCCCTAAAATATCATCAGGATTCTTTAGCTACTCACCAAAAAATTAATGATCGACTTGCTATAGTTCGTGATCTGGGAAATATAGGTCGTGCCTACAATTCTCTTAGTAATTATCCTGAAGCAATTAAATATCGTCAACTAGCCTTAGATATTTTTATTGAAATGAATAACCTTAAGGAAGCAGGAACTGCTTTAGGAGGTTTGGGAGCAATCTGCTATCATTTTAACAAACATGAACAAATGCTTCAATACAATCAAAAATATTTAGATATTTCCCGTCAAATCGAAGATTCTTTTGGAGAAGCATCTGCTCTTGGTAATTTGGGAGTTGCTTATGATTGTTTGGGCTATCCGCAAGAAGCAATTAATTATCATACAGACAGTTTGATAATTGCCCGCAAAATTGATGCCTCCAGTTTAGAAAGCACTGCTCTTGGTAATTTAGGAATTTTATATAGTAAATGCGGAGATTACGATCAAGCAATCAATTATCATCAACAACAATTATCTATCTCACGTAGGATTAGGTCTCGCCAAAGCGAAGCGAACGCATTAAGAAATATAGGCTTAAACTTGGTTAAAAAAGGAGAAATAACAGATGCTATAAAAAATCTTCAGTTAGCCTTAAATATTTTTCGTGAAACTAGCTCTAAGCACTATGAAGCTGATATCCTAGAAGACCTAGCAAGAATTTATTATGACATAAACCAACATATTTTAGCACAAGAGTATTTTGCTGATGCTGTATCTCTGTTCAAAGAATTAGGATTCCCTTCGCAAGAGAATGTCAAGAGCTAAAAATTTAGTTGGTAGATGCAGTATTGAATATGTAATTACCAATGATGAATAATTAGAGGACTAAGTAATAAATTATGAACGAATACTTCAATTTAAGTTTTGAGAACTGTTATGGATGAATAATCAAACTCTGCCACCCAGTCAACAACTCTGGAGCAATATTCAACCAAATCTAGAACAACAAAAGGTTAATGCCTCCCGGTCAGTCTTAGCTCACCATCGTGCAGTCAAAAACTGGTTAACTCAGTATCAACCTCATGAGAATTCATCAAACTTAGAAAAGGTACGCGGTTATCTAGAAGCATTCCATCATCTTTGTCAAGTCAATAGCTGGCAACTAGCCAGCAGAATTTTGGAGGTAAAGCTTCAAGACAACATAGCTGAGGAATTACATAATCAACTTTTTATATGGAGCTATTTTCAGGAGCAGATTACCCTATATAAAGCTTTGCTTCACAAGGTTAGTGTTGTAGTTGATGCTAACTGCTTCCTCGCATTGGGCAATATTTATGCTGTTCTTGGTGACATTGATCTAGCTGCTCAATTCTACGGAAAATACTTGAACATTACAAGAACTATTCATGATTTGGAAGGGGAAGCCAAGGCGCTTGTCAGCTTGGGTAATTTATATGACAAATTGGGTAAATATAAAGATGCCATTGAGTTACACGAACAAAGCCTGAAAATTGCACAAGAGTTAGAGAGTAAAGAGGATGAAGGACGCGCCTTAGCTGCTCTCGGTAATGCCTACTTATCTTTAGGAAATTATAACGAGGCGCTCAAGCACTATCTCTCCAATGTAGAAATTAGTCAAGGCTTAAAAAATGACTATTCCCAAGTTTCTACTCTGGGTAATTTAAGTAGTGTTTATCGATTTATGGGAGATTATTATCAAGCCATCAAATATGCTGAACAACAACTTGAAATTGCTCAAAAATTTGCCGATCAATCAGGTCTTAGTTCAGCTTATGGGCATTTGAGTAGTAGCTATTATTATTTAAGTGATTATGATAAAGCCATAGAATATGCCCAAAAGCAAGTTGAAATCGCCCGTGCTATTGGAGAACAGGCTAGCATAGGCTCTGGGCTAAGTATGTTCGCAAATATTTATTATTCTCTTGGGGAATATCAACAAACTTTAGAAATCCTACAAGAAGTTTTTAATATCGCTGTGATTTGAACGATAATTTAGCCAAACGGTCACGAAATACTTCACTCTGTACTAGGACAACATATAGTTCAAAGCTATAAATGGAGTTCAAAAAACTCAAAACTTAATTACAGCAAGGAACATGGTCAAATAGTTCATTTGTACCGTACCGTGATGAGAGAGAAATAAAAATTCAGATTTCAGGCGATCGCTTTATCACTCAATTTTTGGCTAAACATATTTTTGAACCATATTGTATGCATTTTGAATTATATTTTGACCGAAATTTTAAAATTTTCGAATAAATTAGTGTGTCTTGCTCGGCATTTTTTACCAAGTCTAAAAATAAAACTTTTGGTCGTATTATAGTTCACATTTAAAACACGCGGACATAATTTGATTCATAAAGCTAAGTTATTGATTGGCTCAAAAGCTTGAAATTACGTTAACTTTTGGTCACGTTATGGTTCAAAATTTGGTCACGTAGGGGGTAAAATCACAATCGCGTGGGCTACCCATGATCGAGAGCTAGAAATTCAGGCATATGGTCTTTTAGGCAACATTCAATACTCGTTGGAAGAATACGACTTAGCCCTGAAGTATGTAAAACATAAACTAACCATTTCTCAAGATATTGGAGATAAGCATTCTGAATCAACTGCCCTGGGCGATCTAGGAAATATTTACTACATCACTGGAGATTACAGTCAATCAGTTGATTGCTCACAGAAGCAGCTCAAAATAGCTCGTGATATTGGTGCTCAGTGGAATGAAGGAATGGCATTGAACAATTTGGGAGATACCCTATCAAAGCTAGAACGTTATCTAGAAGCAGGAAATTATTTACAGTCAGCACGAGAAATTTTTGAAGAGCTAGGAGATTTAAATGCATTAGCTGCAACCCTCGTTAATTTGGCAGAACTGTACCAAAAATTGGGACAACTGGAGCAGGCAATGAAATACTGCAATGAGGCATTAGCGATCGCCACCGAGTTGAACATACCTCTGTTGCACAATTGTCAGGAGCAAGCAGCGCAACTGTCAGTTTCTACATTCCAAAGCAAGTCATAGAAAAGTATGAAAAGTGTTCTACCTTCCGGTGCATCAATTCTTGAACAAGTATCACCCCAAAAACGAAACTACTAATTTAGAACAAGTTCGTGGAGGGATAGAGGCATTTCATCATCTGTGCGATCTCATATAATTTATCTCGCAGCCACTATTAATCTTAATGTTACTTTTTATTTTTAATATTTAATAGTACTGTTTCGTTATTGTCTCGTCAGTTTCGCACCGGGAACTAGTCTAAAGTCCAGTCTGTAAGCGAGGCTCATGAATTGCCACTGTAATAGAATCTCCAGACCATCTCCTTAGCTTGATATAACTTCAATACGTGTTAGCGATTCTATAGAAATATCAGCATCCGTAAGCAGATCCATAATGTCATCATCAGAAAGCTCTGAGAACTCTACACTTTCTAAATCAGGTGTAACTGCGACCAATCCCTCCACATCTAAGGGATAGTACTCTTCTGCCATAAAGTAGTGATCGTTCCAATCATCAATTGAGATGCTTCTGTCTTCGTCAAGACTATAGTAGTCAGCTTTATAGATGAAGTACTGAAGTAAACATTCCACTTGAAGCTTAAAAGGGACAACAAGTTTTTCATTGTTGAAATACTCTATGCCAGAAACATCAAGGTCGAAGGTTTGTATTTCTCCGACTGCTTCCACTGTAGCTTGATTGTTATCATCAGGGATTTCATAGGACTCAACTTCCTTCCTATGAAGTACATTTACTAACTCTGACTCTATTGCCGATCTAATAGAAGATTCATTAGATGAAATTACCTCTGTAAGTCTTTGAAGGTAATCTAAGTTAGAGGGGCTACTCTGAAGTTGCTCAAACTTTTTAGAATTCTCTTCAATCTGAGCTTGATTATTGCCTGAAGAGATGGCTTTTCTATGATGTAAGTCATATCGATCACCGTGAGCGAGAATATGAACATGAAGATTATGAATACTGATAGGGTCATTTACAGTGATACTGTTCCAGTTATTATAAGACACCTCTGTTGGATCAATCACTGTCACCGAACCTTTACCAATCACCTGGAAAAAATTAGCGTTCTCCAATATAACGCAGGTATCTTCGTCTATACCAATCCCCAATTTATCAGGGTATGCAGCAACCGCATTGATTAGGCGAGATATGCGATTCCGGTTGTGAAAATGCTGATCCCAGATTACTTCTGGAACAATTCCTAATCCTGTTGCCAAATCGATCAAGGAGTGGCTAGGTGATTCCCCAGAACCACCTCCGGCAATCATGTATTGCCCAAGAACAGGTAGTCCCGCTGAAGTTGCTGCTAGAGTGATTTCTCCTAACTGTGTTCGTATCCGTATTCTTTCCAGAATTGGTGTATCTGCTAGTAAACCACAAAGTCTCAATTGATCACCACCTGTGATGAATACTCCTGTACAACTATTTAAATAAGCTAGCCAGTTTGGATCAGCACCTTGTTCTCGTTCTCCAATATCAATAATTTCAATTGATTTTGCACCCATATCCTCAAAGAGATTACGGTAGCGTCCACCAATTATAATAGGTTCACGAGAAGCTGACGGGATGATGGCAATCCGTGCTTCAGAACCTCCAGAACGCTTCAAGAAAGTTTGCAGGATAAGACGGTTATGCACCTTATCTTCTGCACCGCCGATAGCCATGATGGCAGGAGAGGTTAAATCTTGTTGAGACTGCTGCACTCTTCGTGTTGAAAAACCTGGAGAAGAAACAACTGCTTCAAGAGATCTAGCTTTACTATTTGCAAAAACTGGCAAACGTCTATGTATGTCGTAACAATGGCCATTAGTAAGAATATGCACTCGCAGATTGTGAATACTAAATGGCTCAGAAATATCGGCACTACTAGAGTTTGTATATGAGATTCCACTTGGATCAATGACAGTCACTGCACCCTTTCCAATCACTTGAAATGTTTGACTGCTCTCAATAACTGCACAAGTGTCTTCATCAATACCAATCCCAAGCTTATCCGGATGTATAGCGATTGCGCTAAGCAACCGTGCCATTCGGTTGGTATTGAAAAAATGTTGATCGAACAACACTTCTGGAACAATTCCTAATCCTGTTGCCAAATCGATCAAGGAGTGGCTAGGTGATTCCCCAGAACCACCTCCGGCAATCATGTATTGCCCAAGAACAGGTAGTCCCGCTGAAGTTGCTGCTAGAGTGATTTCTCCTAACTGTGTTCGTATCCGTATTCTTTCCAGAATTGGTGTATCTGCTAGTAAACCACAAAGTCTCAATTGATCACCACCTGTGATGAATACTCCTGTACAACTATTTAAATAAGCTAGCCAGTTTGGATCAGCACCTTGTTCTCGTTCTCCAATATCAATAATTTCAATTGATTTTGCACCCATATCCTCAAAGAGATTACGGTAGCGTCCACCAATTATAATAGGTTCACGAGAAGCTGACGGGATGATGGCAATCCGTGCTTCAGCACCTCCAGAACACTCAAAGAAAGTACGAAGAATAAGACGGTTATGTATTTTATCCTCTGCCCCACCAATAGCCATGATAGCAGTTGTGGTTAGTAAAGCATGATTCTGCTGAAATGATTGAAACCTATGAGATTTGTCATATTGAAATGTTTTCAATTCTGTTATTATTTCGCTACTATCAGAAGTCAAACCTTGATACTTTATAATACTGATAGATTCGAGCTTGAGGGATTTGATTAATACCCCCCATTTATTGACTAGCGTTACTCTAATTTCTCCAGTAGTCTCTCGGCAAAACGCTGTCAGCAAGAACTTAGCTTCACCATAACTCCCACCGAAGCGATGCAGAACAACAACAGGTTCTCCAACAGGTTTGCTGCTGAATAAATCAGTATCTACACTGCAATAAATTGGGTACTCTTCCTCATCGTACTGCCATTCAAAATTCTCCTCCGGTTGCAGATCGATCGTCATTAAATAGGTTTTCCCAACCTGCGCTTCACGCGGATAAGTAATTATGGGCTTCACAGCGATCGCTCTTGATAAATCAGTCATTGGATTCACCCTCCGCAGGAGTCAGTTGCAATCTGGTCATCGGATTGCCATAGTAGACGTGCAAAAACGTTGCCAAATAAGCCGCACAGGTGTTTTCATTCACCTCATTTTCCAACGCTTCCCACACTTGTTCACGTAATCGTCGCAAAATTTCAGGAACCGTCCACTCAGGATGTTGCTCATGTTCATCTGAGAATTGATCCACGACCTCTTTAGCTCTTGTGCGATCAACCCGTCTCAACGTCCCCACAATGCCCTTTGCCCCATATTCCAAAAAATTAGTCAATAGCGTCCGATGAGTCAAGCCGATCGCAGCATCCAGATTAAGCTGTCCGCTAATAAACACAATACTGGTGCCACCCTTAAATAGCTTCGAGCGTTTAATGTACGCGGTTGGGCTACTCTTCAACGGTTCCTCAACGCTAAACCCATCAATAAACACCAGCCCAAACTCCGCCGCTGGTTTTTGCATCTGGCTCAAGAACTCTTGAAATACTGAAAACTGCTGGCGTTGATACCGCTGCCATCCCCCATATTCCGCATGAGCATAGACCAGAACTCCACCCCCACAGCAAGGATTCACGGATATTGTCTCTGCCTCGATCTGCCTCTGCCGAACTGTTTGAAATGCAACCCCCACAGGTTTCTTCCCTGACTCCAGCAACTCCCACGGAATCTCAAACTCGGTGCGTTCATCGATCATCAAACACGGAACCCGATCCGGCGAGTTATTTTGCTGCTGGTAAAGCCACACCATAAGTTTACCTGCAAGGCCGTCAACTGATTTATTAACCCCTGCGTTGTAGTCATCGATTGTACTCAACAAATTATCAGCAGTCAGATTGCTGTCTATCTGCTGATATAAGTTCATGAGCGATCGATCAAACTGTCCTCGGTTGGCAAACGTCCTTTTCCCATGATGGGCATGAACGTAATACTGATTCTCTTCCATCAGTTCCTGCACATTCAGGCTGATCATGCCTTCTGGCAAAGTGCTGTCAAATGCTACTTGTGCTGTGGTTTGATACACTTCAGATCGCTCAGTTACCCTCTCGCCATCCAGTTTCGCCAGCAAGGTAAACGCAAATGCACTGGCATGACGGGCTGCTTTCTCTTGACGAATTTGTTCCGGTTCTAATGAATCGTCATTCTTGCCATCAATCAGATCCGAGATTCCCCGAATTACCATCGCTGAAACGTTTTTAACTTGCTGGGTTGCTTTGAGAAACCCAAATCCTTCCATTTCTACCGCGATCGCGTCGTCATAATACTCTCGCAAATACTCATAAACCTCAGCCTTGCGCGATGCAATCACTTTTTCCCCTGCCGCAATCGGCTTGACATAAACGCTGGAGGTTGTTTCAGAAGACGTTGCACCTGAACAAATTTGTTCTCGCCAATCATTCTTCCGGGCTTCTGCCTGTGCCCGTTGTTTGAGGTCATAATCGGCTTCTCCCAGCTTTGGTCGGGGTAAGGTGCGATCGTCGATGAGTTTGCCACATTCGTAACCATAAACCACCGATGCAGCCACCACATCGCCAATCTTCACATCTTTGATTCCTCCTGCAACACCCACAAATAAAATGACTCTGGGCTGAAAGCGCTCAATAGCACGAACCGCTTCCATTGCTGCACTGGCATTGCCCATGTCGATCTGGGCGATCGCCACATTCCAATTGCAGTTGTGAGCTTTGAATTGCCCCTGCGTATAAATTGTGCCATTCGGGTGAATCTCTTCTGACAGGCGAGTGGATTGCCCAAGCGGTTTGAGGTGGGCTTCAACCGCTTTATGCTCTAGGTCTAATGCGGTCAAAATAACTGCCCAATCGGTTGCCGTTCCACCTTCCATTCCTTCATACATTGCAGACACAGGCTGTTTAGGATCTTCCGCTTGTACCATCGCAGCAGGCAACGCACCCGTTTGTCGGACGCTGCTGCTACTCTGTGCGATCAACTGGCGAAAACTCCCAGACATTACTCATCCACCTCCCAAGCTTTTAGAGATGGAATCTCTGCGATCTTTGCCCCCAACGCTTGCGCCAGCTTCACGGGTAAATCCGCATAATACTTTGGTTGAGGATTTAGCACTACAGACTCTACCCCTTTCAAAGCCTCAATCTGTCGAGCTACCTGCAAAGCATCTTCAATCCCCCGCTTCCCAACCGGAGGAACCACCCGACCCGCTCGACTGGCTTCTAACGGAACATTCCCGCGCCCATCACTAATCACCACCAACACTGCTTGTTTTACTGCACTTGGTCCATGATGCAAGGCATGACGTAATGTCTGTAACGCCAGATCCAGTCCATGCGCCAGGGGTGTCGCTTTGCCTCGATCTACTTCCAGTCGGCTCTGAATGCGAGGCACCAAAATATTGTTTGCTTCTCGCTTCTCTGCGCGTAATTCATCCTCGGCATCAATCCCTCCCACCTGCACTAGGCAAATAGTCGCCCGTTCCACATACGCCCATTGCAGGTAAGGAAGTAACGTCTCCTGCCAATTACACTCCGGTAAACAGGTATAATCTAATACCAATGCTAGCATTTGCTCTGGCACTATCGCTCGTCGATACCGCCGCAAATCACTAGATTGCAGAATCAGTGGCTCGTGACCATTCTCATTCCGTTTTAAAAGTAGGTGCCGTACCCACTCCGGAGGAGTCTGCTTTTCTAAAAGAGCTTTCCACCGTAACTTCTGGTACTTGGCAGACTCCAATAAAGTATTAACCAATGCCAGATCCTGCGGAATAGTTGCAGGCTCAACCCCAATAATGGCTCCCCGTCCTGATGTTGCTGACTTAAACCGACGGGTAGGCCACCGCAGAGACCCCGCTTCTCGCTCAGGTTCTACCGTATCTTCAGGATAGGGGTTAAAAATTTTTTGACCCATTGGTAACGGAGTGGATAGTAAAGTTTTGGTCGTATCTGACTCAAAAACAGGCTCGTGCTGAATTGATGGGGGAGCAGATTCAGACCCTGGTAGATTAGACCAATCAAATTCTTGACGTGATCGCTTGGATTGAGCATCATCTGCTCCTGTGTCAGGTTTTACATCATTAGCTAGTGGCTTCTCAGGCAGTTTCGGCTTTGGGGATAACCCAATCATCTCTGCCGCACGCTCGACATCTTCTCGGTTTACTTGTGCTGCTCCCTCCAATTGGGCATGAACCCTTGCCAATCGCAGCAACGCCAAATCTCGTCGAGTACTGTATCCATCCGTTGTTTCTAAATAATCCAGCACCCGTTCTCGCGCTTGTGGTAAAACTTTTGGATAGGAATGCTTCACCTGCTGAAGACAACTGACTATCTCCGGTGACAATAGAGGAATATCCACCCCCATCCAATCGGGCGTTGGCGCTGCCTTCTCAAAGAGAAATCGCTCCTGTTCTAACCAAGCCCGCAGTTGGGCAATGCGCTGCTCTGAATTCTGAGATTCCCCTCCGCTCAACCGCAACGCAAATCGATCCAGCAAATGGTTTGATACCGCCCCTATTCGCTTATGATCACAGCCAGCTAACCAATACAACTGCGGTTGCCAGCGATCGCGTTGTCCATGCCGCTCCAGATGTGCCACCTCTGACCCCATCAACATCACACAGGCTCGATTCGCCGCCAAGCCCAGCCGAGTCATATCTGGGATCATGACAATGCGAGTTTCCTGATCTCGTCCTGTTGCCAGCAAGCCGGATCGCCAAACAACCGATCTGGAAGACACCTCCTGCCCCAGCGTCAAACTCCCCCACAATTCCTCTTCTGTCTCAACCGCTCCAATCTGAACTGTCACAATCCGATGTTTAGTTCCTGATTTCGATTCTGGCAGAGAGACTATTTCTCCTCCTGTAACAGCCGCGATCATTTGAGCTAATAGCCCAGCCATCACTTGCAGCGTAGCCGGAGAGGCATCAAACACCAAAATACTTCGCAGTCCAGGATGCAGGGCTGCACATGCTAACCCCCTGATCAATGGATTCTGAAGGTCTGCGATCGCCTCACTCATTGCCCAGAACCTGCTCCAACTTAGCTTCATCCTGTTTACCCCAGGTTGTTTCCTGGCTTTGCTCCATTCCCAATCGACGGTGCTGGAAAGCCAATGGCGCAATGACCTTCAAATCTTGATTGGTAACCTCTGCACGATTATGGAGTGCTGCATAAGCACGAGCAGCCATTGCCAAAACACGCTCTCCCCGATTTCCCTCAACCTGAAATACCTCCGCTAGAGCGACACATTGCTTCAGCGCTTTCTCTAAATTCACATCACGAAACTTTTCTTTAGCCTGCTTTAATTCACCAAATTTCCGAGCATTAGCCGCTTCAGCCTGCTCTAAAAACTTTGAGTTGCCAGTTTCCTTCTGCCTCGCCCACTCGTCCTCAAATTTCAAGACATTCTCAAGAATAGCCAGACGTTCCTCCTTGGTGGTTGCTGTAGTGACATTCACCATCAAGCCAAAACGATCTAGCAATTGTGGACGTAATCCGCCCTCTTCCGGGTTCATCGTACCAACCAGCGTAAAAAACACGTCATCACGAATACTTTGTCCATCCCGTTGCACCTCCAGTTTCCCAGTCGAAGTCACATCCAAAATAATGTTAACGATGTGGTCATCCAGCAAATTAACTTCATCGACATACAGCAACTTTCCCTTTGCCTCAACCAGTAAGCCATCTTTCCACTTGGCATCACTCTGCATCAGCTTGTCCACATCCAATCCACCAACCACCCGATCCTCAGTCGCGTTAATTGGCAGGGTTACAGGTAGATCGCCATACATCATCATCGAGAATGCCCGCACAGCAGTAGATTTTCCTGTACCCCGCTGTCCACTAATCAGAACTCCTCCTAGCCGAGGAGCAATGTAGGCAAGTTCCAATGCCAACTTGAGTTGCTCTTGCCCTACAATCAAGCTGTAGGGCATAATTTGAATCTCTGATGCCGTTTTCACAAGCCTACCTCATCAATAAAAAATGGCATCTACCATTACACGAGAACTAAATAATAACCTTTATATACAAGTTACTTAACTGATTTTACTAGTATCTCTGCTCGTTGGGCTTAAACTTCCATAACTATGTTCCTGATACCCTGATGGGTTCCCCATAGCTCGACATCATACAGTTGGCCATCAACAAACCGAAAGGGATTTTGACACTAGAGATGGCGGCGGATGATTGAAAATGCCCCTGCTCCAAAAAACATTAGCAGCAGAAGTTAAATAATTACGCATAAGGCAGGATAAACCTGTCGGCATCGCTAGCCGCAGCCGCGATCGCATTTAGACAAAATTACAAAATATAATCTTTAAGCGTTCGCTTCTTCCCACGAGAAGAATAATTGAGAATGTATCGCTTTGATGTAGAAACCACCCATGCCGAAAAACTGGATTATTAAAGTAGACAACTATTTCCATGCAAACCCCAATTGCATCATCGCCACCGCCCATGTGGACACGTTTCCCACAAACCTACCCCTAGAACCCAACATCCGAGAACCTAACCGCAAAAGTGCGACATACCGACAAATCTTTGACTCTGTGACGACTCAACCAGAAAAATTCTTCTCTCGTCACAGTGGAATCGTTCTGTCAGCGAATAAAGTTAAACCTAGCAAAAACAAAACCGAACTGGAGCTAGAAGTCTTAGAAGCTAGCGAGGGGGGTAGCGATGGCATTATCAATGGAGGTCACACAGTTTTAGCGTTTGAGCAAGCTAAAAATTACAAATATGACCTAACCCAAGCCAGAGTCAAAGTTACCATCCACATCGGCCTCCAGGAAGAGGAGGCTAAAGATATAGCCCTCGCCTCAAATACCACATCGCCAGTGGATTCTCGCTCCAAAGTCAACGCTAGGGGAGATTACAAATTTATCAAGCAGTATTTAGCCCAGTTAGAAAGAGCAGAAGATAGAAAATTTAGAATAGCCTATTACCAAAACCAAAGCGGCGCTCCTAGAAATGCCCAGTGTAATGTTAACCACTTGTTCAAGCTGATCAACTGCCTCGACAGAAATAGATACAATCCCGACGGCAATAAACGAAGCAAGCACCCTACAGGTACGAACACCCCAAGCCAAATCACAGACACTGAGAGGGAAAGATTAACTCTTCTATTGCCTCTACTTCCCAAAGCTCTGTGGATTGAGCAAAGACTGTACGAAATCATCCAAGAACATATCAGCAACCCCAGAAGAAAGGGTGTCAATGATTTAGCATCAATTGATACACGCAAAAGTACCCTGCTCCCCGACAGCAAGTACTCGTTTGGGTTTGGTGCGCCAACTGACCTGGCACTACCCATAATTGCATCCTATCGGGTATTCCTAGACCAAGACTATAACTGGATTATTCCTTTTGACGAATTCGCCGAAAACTTTCTCCAACACCTGTGGGTTAACTATTACCGTAAATACTTGATATCGGAGAAAACAGCAGGAAATACAGTGGGGACTAAAATTTGTCGCAACTCAGAAATTTGGGAAAGTCTGTACATTTCGGCCCAAAGTTATCTCAATCAGCACTTGGTGAAAATTGTCAATTCCAGCAAGCATGAAGAATTAACGCTGACACCAAGCTAAAATGTCCACTTAACAATTAATTGTCATCTAAAAAGAGATTATAGGCATTTTCTAGAATGCCAGTCTCTAGGCAAAGCCTAATTGTGTTGCGATCGCCCACCGTAGGCGCTTTGTGCCATCGCAGCGCAAGGGATTTTAAAAATACAGGTTCTGTGGGTTGGTAATTACCGTCTACCCCTAAAACCTGTAGCCTTTACTAGAAAGGGATTTCCGAATTTCAATAACAAATTAGACTTGACACGATAGATTTTACGGCGTACCAAGGTAGGTAAATTGCGCTTTCACGAGAATTATCTGC
Source organism: Nostoc sp. (assembly GCF_036917095.1). Classification (GTDB taxonomy): domain Bacteria; phylum Cyanobacteriota; class Cyanobacteriia; order Cyanobacteriales; family Nostocaceae; genus Nostoc. The sequence continues at coordinate 3,327 of NZ_JBALFH010000058.1, read as the reverse complement.
ACTTTATTGGTGCGATGGTCTCCGACCGACCAGAGGTCATCGCCACCGGAAAGGGCGGTTACGCCATCGCATCAATAAACAGTTGCTCCCGTTCATCTGCGGCGGTTTGGGAAGAAGCTATAGCACAAGCCTTGGTGGTCAGGACATTAACAGATGATAAAACTTAGACACAAAAAGACTTTTCACTCAGTCCCCAGTCCCCAGTCCCCAGTCCCCAGTCCCTTGCTATAACAGCATCAGCTTCCGGAACAAACACGGGCGGTGAATTAATTTCAGAATGTCTATGACAAGAGTAGTTTTAGATACTAAGCCTGATGAAGTCCCTTGCAAAGGAGTATCAGAAAACCGACTCGTGCGTTCACACAAGTTAACATTTCAATTAATTTGGCAAAACCCTTTTTGTTAGTAGTGAGTAGAGTAGCAAGGGGGAGTAGAATGAGACTAAAAATGTCTGGGAACAAACGTTATCGGACATTTTTTTCGGGCGGATAAACCCGCTTCATCCCGCGTATTATTTTGAGGCTGTGTGATGACGTTATCACGTACAGACGCAGGTGTAGATACAGAAGAATTAGGGGTGGCGATCGCTCAGTTATCACCGGAACAACTAGCGGTGATCAAAGCAACAGTCGAAGCGGTGGTACAGGCAACTGGCACACCCAAAATCACTGGGGCGGAAACTACCAGCGAACTGTTTTCTAGTTGGCTCACCAGTAGGGAGTCAGAGCAAACTGTGCGAGCATACCGAAATGACGTGATGCACTTTGTTCAGTGGCGACTAGGCATTGACTATCCAGACTTAGATAATTTAAACCTGCACACCACCACCAAAGAAGATGTGGACAATTACAAAGCCCACCTACTTAAAAAAGAGAAAACAGGGGAAATTGCTCGTGCTTCCGTCCGCCGTCGCCTTGCTTCCCTTAAAAGCTTTCTGCGCTACGCTTGCGATGTAGGCTACTTGCGGGCCAACCCTGCAATGTTGTTGAAAGTACCTCCGGAGCGCAAAAAGATTAAGGAGCGCACCCTGACTGAGACTGAGATTGAAATTCTATTCGATGCAGCTGCACAAGTTGTAGAACAAGCCCCCACTCCTCACAAAAAGATACAAGCGCAACGCAACCAACTAATTCTGGAGCTTTTTTACTACGGTGCTATTCGGGTAGGTGAGAGTGGTTTAACCTGGGCTACCATGCATTCAAATCAGTCCGGGCTACCTTACATTAAAGTGGTAGGCAAAGGAGACAAGGAGCGCGATGTTCCCATACCAATAGAACTTTACCAATACCTTTTGGCTAATCGACAACATGCTCCCAACAAAACCGAGCCGCTTTTCACAAGCCAAAAAACGGGTGAACCCATTTGCGATCGCCACATCCGCCGCATCATCAAATCCATTGCCGAAGTAGCAGGGTTAAGTCGCATCCCCTCCCCACACTGGTTACGGCACAGCCACGCTACCCATGCTGCTAAAAACACGCCTATTCACATCATCACCAAAACGCTGGGACACTCGTCAGGGAAAATCACGATAGACAACTATCTACACGTGGGTGAAGATGAAGCTAGCTCTCTTAATCTCAAACGATATCGCTGAGACTTTGTGAGACATGCCCCGATTAGAAATTAGCGGCGATCGCCACGTAGCCCATTGCGCCACGTAGCCCAGAAATGTGAACGCTTGCGTCACCTGAGCGGATGATACAGTTCGTCAAGAGCATTCCATTCCCAACCCACGCTCATTGGATCGCGGTTACGTGACCAACTCAAAAATTCTTTGGCGCTGAGTTTTTCTCTTTCAGCAATCAGGCTTTGGGGGCTAACACCGAGTCTTGGGGCAAGACTTTCGTTTGTCCTGGGTTGTAATTCAACTTGTGTTTGTTGGTATGGGTGCACTTGTCTTCGCGGTTTGTTGTTGCCCAATCTCCCAGAGGCGATCGCCCGTTCGATTAGCTCCAGCTTTTTGGTGATGGCTTCAAGTTTTGTTTCCACCGAGGAGCCTTGATCGGCAAGATGGGATTCCAGTTTCTCCAGCTTTTTCTCTAGCTGTTTGACTGATTTACTGCCTGCCGTTACATCGATATCATTATTGATATCAAATTTTATTAGTAATTCCTCTAAGGCTTGCAGCAAGGCAATTGTATGACCCTGCCTGTGTAGTTTTGATAGTCGCCGAACCACCTTAATTAGTGGAACGGGCACACGAATCATCTCGCTTGGTGGGGACTTTTGGTCAGGCATTTGATATCATTTTTGATATCGACATATTGATTGTAAAAGGTTTGGCGCAAAGCTATAATTTACTGAGTATTAATTGTGCCCATATTTTGAAAGATTGTTACATTTAGAAACAATCTGCTGTAGAGGAATAAAAAAGTTCAACAATAAATAATAAAGTCCAACAATTTCTGTTAGGTGCTTTACCCCGCTCCAGGCATCAGCATCCGTCTATAAATCGCTCGCTTGCCTGTACATCGCGCCCACGCTACGTTATTACTAGAGCGATGCGCCCACATTCTCTTAGCATCACTCTCCTAATTGTTCAACTTTTTATTTGAGTTTGGTGTCTCTGTGTTGAAAAAGTGGTAGATTGATGCCTTTTCCAGCCCCAAATTGTTCAACTTATTTTCACGGGACTTGCACCCAACCACGAAAAGTCAATGCTTTGAGAGACTAGAATTGTTGAACTTTTTTATATGCTTACATCTGCGGCGGAGGCGATCGCTTCCAGCAGGCGGTTACGCCATCGCACTTGCTATTTAGACCTGGCGTGTTGACCTTCAAAAGTAGTGTTGACGCACTTCCCCTCGCTGTCCGTATACTCATTACTCAGCACTCATTACTCCCTAGTGCCGATACATAAGCACACTATCCGAAAGAGATTGTCCCAGTTTAAGAAGTGAACTTAAGACATCACCTCATAATTTGGTTGAAATTCTAGTGTCCCTTTGCGTTGATTAGTTTCATAGGTGGGCTAGAACCAACAGAGTGTTCTGATTATTCTGTAACTAGCTAAAATTTTAACCATATAGGGGTAGAGCTACCAATGTAGGGAAATGACCGAACTATATAAGGCTGGAATCATTGAGGTAACAGAAGCAGAAGATGAAGATGAAGATTTATTTGAGGTTGCGGTGCATTTTGACGGCGATATTTTTCTTCCCAACGTCGTTTTTGAAGGCAAAGACCACGCATTGCGGCAAGCTAAAAAGCTTTATGATTGGCTAGAAGCTAATCCAAAAGAAATCAAGGGAGAGCAACTGCGTTGGCAATCATACACAGTTAATCGTGAATCTCTAAGAGAGTATCCAGCCTGCTATTTACCTT
>NZ_JBALFH010000057.1:0-67917 GCF_036917095.1 Nostoc sp. | reverse complement strand
TGAGTGCCAAAGCTTGGATGTAAAGGGGTTCGGCTTCGCTGTATCTGCCTTGGGAACGGTAGAGTGACGCTAGGTCGTTGAGGCTAACGGCGACAAATGGATGTTCTTCTCCGAGCAGTTGACGCCTGAGTGCCAAAGCTTGGATGTAAAGGGGTTCGGCTTCGCTGTATCTGCCTTGGAAGTAGTAGAGTCCCGCTAGGTTGTTGAGGCTAAAGGCGACAGATGGATGTTCTTTTCCCAAGCGATTTTTAGTGACTTCTAGACATTGTTTGCACCAAGGTAAAGCTTGGTTATATAAACCTTGACCATTATAAAATGTAACGTTGCCGAAGAAAGGCCAAACTAAATCATCATCGCTGACGTATTGAATGAGATGATTCGCTACTTCAGCTATATGAGGAATGGCGGGAGAAACGGCGGTGATTTGCTCAAGGGTGGCCGAGTTAGGAATATATTGGGCAACTTCTACCATTACTTTGCAAAACCAAAGCTTGAAATTCTCTGCCCGATCTAAATCCGTAAACTTGTATTGAAAAAACTCCCGCAACAATGGATGCAGTTGGTAGGTTCCCTCACCTTTGCGTTGTAGCAAATGCAGATTCAACAAGCTATCGTCTCTAATTTCCTCTAAATATTCTGTATCATCATCTTTTAAACACTGTTCCACCAAGTGCCAAGGTATAGGTGCTGCGGCAAATAAACTCAGCAAACAGCCAAGCTGCTTATCGCTGTCTTCTAATTCCTGCCAACTCAACTCAAAGGCTGCTAACACACCCCGTTGTGCTGTCATATCGCCTTCTGATTTCATAAGGGCGGGTTGTTCTAGTCGCTTTTTCTCCAACCGCCGCAACATTTCTGTTACAGATAAATCCTGTTTCCGGGCCAAATATCGCCCGACTAATTCCAAACCCAAAGGCAAATATCCCAACCACTCACACAACTGATTTGCAACAGCCAATTCTTGCTCAATTCGCTGTAGTGTTTCTTTAAAAAATGACTTTAATAACTCCAGCGCCGCTTCTGGTTGCAATACATCTAAAGATAATTCCTTTATAGATGCTCCTAAGTGTTGGCGCGTGGTAATCAACACTTTAAACCGGGAAGATAACGAAGGTAAATAAGGCTTAACTTGTTGATATTCTCCAACATCGTCTAAGACTATCAGCACATCGCCCTCACGCCAAAGCCGAAAGCAGTATTGCACTTGGGCGAGTAAATCAAAATCTTCTGGTGGGTTTAAATCAAGGTGAGTTCTGGCAAACTGGACAATTTGAATGCCCACATCTTCAGCCTTTGCCAGCAACCAGCAAATTCCACCCTTGTAAGTTTCACGGTGAGCCTTTGCATATTGTAAGGCCAGTTCTGTTTTACCCAGTCCACCCATGCCTGCGATCGCAGCAATTACCACCTGATTATTTTCCTGCAACATCTCATGCAGCTTTTGCAGTTCAGCTTCACGTCCAATAAACTCCACCACCCCACTCAGGGGTAAATTTTGCGGTGTTTCAGTAGAAGGATTTAACTTTACCCGTTCCTCAACAGGCGACTGTAGTCAGAAGATATTAGTACCAGTGAAAGTATTTCCCTGAAAGACGTTTTTAATAGATTCAGCTAACTTTGTAGAATTGATAACACCTGCTGGTTGCGAATTTAGGTCATTCGCTAGCGCCTGGACTTTCGGCGCTACTTGAGGATCAGCATTTGCTGCTGCTTCCACTTCTCGCACAGATTGAGCAATTTCAGTATCTGCATCTGCTGCTGCTTTTAACTCCAGCACCGCTTTGCCATAATCTAACGGCTGCTGTGTTGCATCCGCTAGCAAGGGTAATTTATTTTTATTATGTAGCTGTTCGATTAACTCACGACTTTTGTCTAATGCAGCTTCCCCAAGCTTTTCGCCAGTTTTTTCTAGAGCTTTAGTTAAAACTATAGTAGCGATCGCTGTTGCAACTGCTGTTAATGTTACAGGTTCCATAATTTAGTAATAAAATACGACATCCCACTGGGAAATACAAATGTAACTCTGTCTATTTCGGAAATATATCACACATATTAAAGTCAACACACCAACTGATGCATGATACCCAATTGCTACCTCGGATTAATGCCACAGCTAAAAGAGAAAATGGTAAACAATATTATGTAGATGCCAACGGAAATCGTTTTCCCAGCGTGACTACAATACTTAATGCCACCAAATCACAAGCAGACAGAGACAGATTATTAAACTGGAAAGCGCGTGTTGGTACAGAAGAAGCTACCCGCATTACTACAACTGCTAGCCGTCGGGGAACCCAAACACACAAACAAATTGAGCGCTACCTGCTTGGACAAAACCCTGTTTGTCCCGAAGCGAGTCGCCCTTATTGGGAGAGTATCCAGCCAGTTTTACAACAAATCGATACAGTTAGACTTGTGGAAGGCTCTGTTTTTCATCATGATTTGAGTTATTCTGGCAAAGTTGATTGTATTGCCAGCTATCAAGGTATTCCTTGTATTTGCGAGTGGAAAACAGCAGACAAACCCAAAGGTTCAATTGAGCATTTATATGAACATCCACTACAACTTACGGCATACATAGGAGCAGCTAACGAGTATTATCGGGATTATGGCATTCAGCTAAAGCACGCTCTCTTGGTAGTAGCGATTCCAGAAATGCCAGCAGAGGTATTTTGGTTTGAATCAGCAGTCATAAAAGATTACTGGGAGGAGTGGGAAAAAAGAGTTGCTGAATATTGGGAACGCAGAAGCGTTTGGGGTTAGTCAGTGAGATTGCAAAGTTACCGAAAGACTGCATAATACACAGATGTCGGGTTTTATATGCATCCAACATTACTAATTACCCGGACTTGATGCCATTAGTAATTACAAACTGTTTAATTGCCCTTGGTCATTTGTCCTTAGACATAGCGGATTTCGCATGATACAAATTTTACAGATAAAAACCTGGTAATCCAGATTAAATAAGGCTTTTCACGGTATCTGGAAAACCTCACTTCTATTTCTCTCTCCTTAAAGGACGAGAGAAATAGAATTTTCCCCCTTCCCGCGACGAGTTGGGGGTTAGGAGGTTAGGTTTTTCGTGCACTTTTCCACATAACGTGAAAAGTCAGATATTAAATAAGGCTTTTTTAATATTGAATTGGGATAAGTATGCCTTTCAATATATTCATATATGCATATCCTTTACCGCTCTAATCTCAGCAATTAGATAGGTGAAAATAGATTTTCTTTGATGCTGTAATGTTATTAAATAACTTGCAATAAAATTTCAGTGTCTTCTCAATAGAACGAACCGCAATTTTTGCAAGTTAATATTTTTACCTAAGTAAGTGGCAATTTCAAATAATGGAAAATACATTAGTTGATAAAACCTTTCGTGACAGCAGTGGCAATATTGTTATAGCTCAAGTGCCAAACCCACCACTTATTCTTTGGATAGCAGCTAGTTTACTAACTCTAGCTTTTCCAAGTGGTAAAACCAATACAGTATTAGACTTTGTGGCAAATGCCTCCTTGTTTACTTGGGCGTGGCTGGAACTATTTCAAGGCGTTAATTATTTTCGCAGAGGGCTAGGTCTTGCCGTATTGATTGGTCTGATCGCATTAAAAATTGTGTAAGTCATTGTCAAGAAGCAAGTAATAAATAATACTAATCAAAGAGGAGTTACCGGACTCCCTTTTTTGTTCAAAGTCCAAAATGTGAATAAAGTCATACTGAAATTATGACTTTATTCCACTGTATCTTCTTGTTTAGTCTTTTAAACTGAGAGCAATACAGCAAATCAATTAAGTCGTGTAACAAATAGAACTTACTGTAAACCTAATAGCTAAGAATATTTGTTCGCTAATTATTGATAAATGCTGTAGAAGACTCAACTAAATTGATGGAGATTTGAACATGAAAGGTATTTTATTAGGTACATTACTTGCTCTTCCATTGGCAATTTCCTCCTTGCCGTCACAAGCATCGGCAGCAGAAATCATTGTCAGACCTAATGTTCATAGAGCTGGTATTGTGCATAGACCTGTTGTTGCCAGATATCAACGAAAGTTAATTCCTGCACATTGGGAAACAGTACGACGCGGTAACAGGTGGGTTAAGGTTCGAGTTCCTGCTCGTTATGTAAATGTAAGAGTTTAATATCTAAATAGAGGCTAACAACTCAAGTAGGGTTGTTAGCCTCTATTAGATAAAATTTGTTGCTAAATAAGACTTGCAAAGTAAAACAAGTATCTCAGATAAGTCAATTTAATTAACATGAATATATATCAAAGTTCTCGAATTTTAAAAAAAATTACAATATTTATACTTGGAATTACTTTAGTGACAGCCTGCGGTTCAATTCAGGCTGAAGAAAAAAATATAACTAAAGAAAAAATTGTGAGTGGTGATAATTATGGAGAACTATATGACCAAGGAAAGTTACGTACTTACTATTTTTACACTCCAAAATCTTATAATCCAGACCGCCCGATGCCGTTAGTTTTAGTGTTTCATGGAGATGATGGTAATGGTCGGTCTATCAGTAATGTGACTCGTTTCAATGAATTAGCAGATAAAAAAGGATTTATTGTTGTTTACCCAGATGGAATTGACAAAAAATGGAGCCTTAGAGGTAACCCTCAAGGAAGGGTGGATGATGTTTCATTTGTCAATGCTTTGATTAATCATCTTCAGCAGCAAATCAAAATTGATAGCCATAAAGTTTATGCCACCGGTTTTTCTAGAGGTGCCATACTTACCCAAGCACTGGCTTGTAAGTTACCTGATAAAATTTCTGGTTTTGCATCAGTAGCTGGTTCGCTCCCAGTTAGACTCAAATCTAATTGCCAGCCTCGAACTTCTATATCGATGTTAACGATCAACGGTACAAACGATCGCGATGTCCTTTATGAAGGTGACGATCGCACTCAACGAGGAGCGCTACTTTCTATCTCAGATATGGTAGATTTTTGGCGATCGCACGATCGATGTACTTCATCAAATGAATCTCCGAAGTTTTCTAAAGATAAAGTGAAAACCGCTATCTACACAGGTTGTAGTGGTAACTCAGAAGTCTGGCAGCTAGCGGTAGTAAACGGTGGACATTTCTGGCCTGGTGGTTCTTCAACTGACGAGAGTGTAAACAAATTCAATGCAAAGCTGGGGCTGAACGCCAGTGAAACAATTTGGAACTTTTTTCAAACTCACAGTTCGTAGATTGATATCGTTAAACACCATTTTGCTTAAACCACGCTAAAAGACGTTTCCAACCGTCCTTAGCTTCTTTTTCGCGGTAGGAGGGGCGATAATCGGCAAAAAAAGCGTGAGGTGCATCCGGGTAGACAATGATTTCAGATTTGCTGCTGCTGGACTTTAAGCGATCGCGCATCTGCTCTACTGTATCGAGAGTAATACCCGTATCCTTACCGCCGTAGAGTCCGAGAATGGGAACTGTCAGTTTTGATGCAATATCGACGGGATATTTGGGCTGAAGTTCGGTAGCATCGCCCACAAGCCGTCCATACCAAGCCACACCAGCCTTCACCTTGGGGTTATGGGCTGCATATAACCAGGTAATGCGACCACCCCAGCAGAAGCCTGTAATTGCCAATTTATCGGCATTACCTTTAGCTGATTTCACCGCCCAGCTTACAGTTGCATCAAGATCGGATAACACTTGGGCATCTGGTACTTTGGCGACAATTGGGCGAATTTCGTCTATATTGCTTAACTTAGTGACATCGCCTTGACGGATAAATAATTCGGGTGCGATCGCTAAATACCCCAACTTGGCAAAACGACGGGTGATATCCTGAATATGCTCGTGTACGCCAAAGATTTCCTGAATTACCAGGACGATAGGGAAATTGTCACCAGTAGCCGGTGCTGCTCTGTAAGCAGGAATTTCCCCATCTTTAACGGGAATTTTCACCGCACCAGTTACCAACCCCTTGGCATCGGTGGTGATGACTTCGGCAGAAATGGGTTGTACTGCGAGGGCAAAACCCGTCGCCACGGTGGCAGTTGCAATAAATTTGCGGCGTGTTATTTCTTTCATCATCTCTACCTTGAATTGGCAAAAACTTTGTAAATACTACGGTTTAGCAATCAGTTTATCGCGATATTAGCTTCCTTTGCCGTCTAAGCGTTCCTTATCTGTGGCTGTCGTTATCGAAAAGTCGGACGTATTGCCAAAGAAAAAGCCACCTAAACAATTTTCTGTGCTAAGTTCCTTTATAGTTAGGTTCCTGTACGATCAAATGCGCGGTAGGGTAGGTGTACAAATTCCACAGCCGCAAAAAAGTCCTTCTATCTCAACGCCAGCAAGCATTTCAGCCCATTAATGCCCAATTTTAATTCGCGCAATCTCTGAAATGCTTACAAGAATTAGGTTTCAGCCTTCAACCTTTCCCGACACTCTTTCCAAACGAATTCTCTAATGCTATGATTGCTCTTGAATCGCGAAACCGCACCTTGAAAACTAAATATAGCTTGGGTTTCAGGCTCCCGCTATTGCAATTCATCAAAATCCCTATTAGGGATTGAAACTTCAGGATAATAGACTTGCCACCAACTGTCTTACGAATTGCAATTCATCAAAATCCCTATTAGGGATTGAAACAAACCATCGTGTATCAATAATGCGGGCTTCGAATTGCAATTCATCAAAATCCCTATTAGGGATTGAAACTAACAAGTGGTGGAGCTGGGGGTGGTGATGATGGTACAGACGAAATTGCAATTCATCAAAATCCCTATTAGGGATTGAAACGGTCTGTATTGTATGTTGCATCGCTTCGGTGCTTATTGCAATTCATCAAAATCCCTATTAGGGATTGAAACTAGCAGTTTTCTCACCCCACGCTTGTACAGCTATTGCAATTCATCAAAATCCCTATTAGGGATTGAAACAGCCCACTTCCCCCAATAGTCAAACAATTGCACAGATTGCAATTCATCAAAATCCCTATTAGGGATTGAAACCAAGAAATAAGTTTGGCGAGATTAGGGTAGAGATTGCAATTCATCAAAATCCCTATTAGGGATTGAAACGCAGATGCCAGCGATGAATTGTTGCTCGTTGATGGTAAATTGCAATTCATCAAAATCCCTATTAGGGATTGAAACAATAGACACCCTTCGGATAAAGTGACACCTTAAAATTGCAATTCATCAAAATCCCTATTAGGGATTGAAACGATTAAAAATTACGATTACAAAGGCGCTCCCGGTATTGCAATTCATCAAAATCCCTATTAGGGATTGAAACGAGCGATTGCTTTATAGTACGGCGGCTGCCGGGAATTGCAATTCATCAAAATCCCTATTAGGGATTGAAACAGGTGAGTACACATACGCATCGCAATATCAACAAAATTGCAATTCATCAAAATCCCTATTAGGGATTGAAACGAGTGTTTTTGGTCGCCGGATGCGATCGCTGACGAAAGAATTGCAATTCATCAAAATCCCTATTAGGGATTGAAACCAAAGGGTAGCTATTGACCCATTACTTGCAGAATTATTGCAATTCATCAAAATCCCTATTAGGGATTGAAACGGCTCTAATAGGGTTCTTGATTAAAAAGTACCTCATTGCAATTCATCAAAATCCCTATTAGGGATTGAAACGTTCTCGGTCTGTATTGTATGTTGCCTTGCTATCATTGCAATTCATCAAAATCCCTATTAGGGATTGAAACAAGCGGCTAAAAACAAGGAAAATAGCAATGAATCAATTGCAATTCATCAAAATCCCTATTAGGGATTGAAACACGGATTACACGGGGAAATATAAGAGAGATTGGGGAAGGGATTGCAATTCATCAAAATCCCTATTAGGGATTGAAACAACATGACGAGATTTACAATGCGTCCGGTGTGGTATTGCAATTCATCAAAATCCCTATTAGGGATTGAAACTTTCTTCGTAAATCCTTTGAACTCATCAGCTTCCCTCAAGAATTGCAATTCATCAAAATCCCTATTAGGGATTGAAACAGCCTATTCTCCTTTTACCTTTTGAGCGTGGCGAAACCTAGAATTGCAATTCATCAAAATCCCTATTAGGGATTGAAACAGAAGATAGCTAATCATCCTTTGATTATCCTCGCAATTGCAATTCATCAAAATCCCTATTAGGGATTGAAACGCCACAAAGAATTATTTGGAAATATTGAAGGACATTGCAATTCATCAAAATCCCTATTAGGGATTGAAACAATTAAAGGCTGGAAACATGAGCCGTCCACCATGATTGCAATTCATCAAAATCCCTATTAGGGATTGAAACGCAACCACAGTAGAAACTCCTGTTCGGGCGCAAGATTGCAATTCATCAAAATCCCTATTAGGGATTGAAACCAAAAGCTTCGGAATTATCAAACGTTAACGGCATTATTGCAATTCATCAAAATCCCTATTAGGGATTGAAACTAATTAAAGTAGATTCTGTGGATGCATTTGCAGGAATTGCAATTCATCAAAATCCCTATTAGGGATTGAAACCTTTATATAAATATTTAGTCATGGATGCTGTGGTTTAAACAAGAGTGAGTAAAGGCTGTAGTCCACTTGAATGGACTTAAGGGAACTCCAAATAAAAAATACTCAACTACTTCTTGTGGGGTGGGCGTCTCGCCCGCCCATAGCCAAGGGCGGACAAGATGTCCACCCCACAAGATTGGATAATTTATTTGTTGGAAGTCCCTAAGCTATTAGCCAAGAAATTTATCTCTTGGCTAAATATTGGGCAGGTGCAAAATATAACTAAAGCGTATCCTTCACTTCTTCGCCTGTATCACTTGCAAACTACCACCAGCATATAAAGTTGGCTCACACACTTCAAACCCAGTTTCAGTTAATAATCCAGCCAAATCAGTTTTTAACAATTCCCAAGCTGTTTCCGTCTCAAACAACAACAAAAACACTGATATCCCAGGCCAAAATATCGGATTCGTAGGAGCGTGAAAATCCACCAGCGTAAACACCCCTCCTGGTTTCAGCACCCGATAAACTTCACTGATAATTTTTCGCAATTGCTCAGGCTGCATCTCGTGTAGTGCAACGCTGGTATGCACCACATCAAATAGATTATCTGCAAATGGCATCTTCTCGGCAAAAGCTTCGACATAAGAAGCTAATGGTACATTTTGCCGCGCTCGTTGCAAAGACTTGGGTGAAGCGTCCAATCCTGTTACATTTTGTGAAAATTTTACCAAAACTTGCGTCGTTTGACCACTGCCGCAACATAAATCTAAAACTTGAGTATCTGAGTGAATTGTTAAGCCTTGCAAAGCAAGTTGTCGAAAACGAGCTTCACCACCTACACTTAAGGCTGCTAAACGAGAGATACCATCATATAGCCACTGATAGCGGTAACTCCAATCCCTTAAAATTGTTGCCATTGCATATTTCCTTGCTATTAAGCTTTATTATTTAATAAAGATATATTGTTAACATTAGTAAAAAACCTGAAAAGATTGGGGGAAAGTAACTGCTATGGGTCGTGTAGGCGTCTTATTACTCAATCTCGGTGGCCCCGATAAGCTAGAGGATGTCGGGCCGTTTTTGTACAACCTATTTTCCGATCCGGAAATTATTCGCCTACCATTTCGCTGGTTGCAAAAACCCCTAGCCTGGTTTATTGCCTCGCGACGAACCAGAACATCTCAAGAGAATTATAAGCAAATCGGTGGTGGTTCTCCACTGCGGCAGATCACAGAAGCGCAAGGGGAAGCTCTCAAAGAACAGTTGGGTTATTTAGGACAAGAAGCCAATATATACGTGGGAATGCGTTATTGGCATCCTTATACAGAAGAAGCGATCGCACAGATCGCTCAAGATAATATAGAACACCTGGTAATCTTACCACTCTATCCCCAGTTTTCTATTAGTACCAGTGGTTCCAGCTTCCGGTTATTAGAAAAGCTTTGGCAAGAAGACTCAAAGCTTCAACCTATTGATTACACCGTCATTCCTTCCTGGTACAAAGAACCAGGCTACCTGCAAGCAATGGCGGAACTCGTAGCCCAAGAACTCGAACAGTTTCCTAATCCAGACGAGGTTCATATATTCTTCAGCGCTCACGGCGTTCCCAAAAGCTACGTTGAAGAGGCTGGCGACCCCTACCAGCAAGAAATTGAGGAATGTACTGCCCTGATTATGCAGACCCTCAATCGACCCAATGCCCACACTTTAGCTTACCAAAGTCGCGTCGGCCCAGTAGAATGGCTCCAACCCTATACTGAGGATGCCCTCAAAGAACTAGGTGCAAAAGGCGTGAAAGATTTGGTTGTCGTGCCAATCAGTTTTGTCTCAGAGCATATTGAGACACTGCAAGAAATTGATATTGAGTATCGGGAAGTAGCAGAAGAATCAGGAATTCATAATTTCCGTCGCGTTCCTGCTCCCAATACCCATCCGGTATTTATTAATGCACTGGCAAGCTTAGTGATTGATGCGCTGAAAAACCCCAGTTTCAAGCTTTCGCAAGCTGCCCAAATGAAAAAAATGGTGAAAATGTATCCCCAAGAGCGTTGGGAATGGGGTCTGACTACTAGCGCTGAAGTCTGGAATGGCCGGATTGCCATGCTGGGCTTCATTGCCTTAATCATCGAGCTGATTACCGGTCACGGCTTTTTGCATATGATTGGACTTTTGCAATAAAAGGCATTGAGCATTGAAAACAAGCAGAGGAGCGGGGGTGCAGAGGAGCGGGGGTGCAGAGGAGAAAAATCTTCTCCCCCCTGCCCCCTGCCTTATGCCCCATACCTCCTGCTCTTGTTGTGATACCAGTCATACCACTGCTTCGCACTACGAACTGCAAACCAGAGCAGTATTAAAGCAATTAATCCTCCTTGCCAGGGAGCATCAAAGGCAAAAAGTACTAGAGCAACACACAAGGTATCTTGAAGAAAGACTGCCCACAACGGCAAGCCGCGTAACCGATAGAACCAACCAACTTGAACTAGCTGGAGTACTAAAGCTAATGAACCCCCAATTAAAGCAATGAGCCAGTTTGGTGTTGCTGTTGCGTTAGCTACTGCTAAACCCATAATTGCTCCCACCACGGGAGACATTAATAACTGAACTAGTTGTAGCAATCTTTGCCCCCATAACTTTTTTGAGGCTAATAATTCAACTAAAGACCAAAAGATTAGGCAGCCGAATAAGATTGGTGGAGAAATGTGAGATAAAACTGGTACTTGCGACCACAAGTTACTACCCTGCAACAATCCCACGATCAGCAGAGGTATACCTATTCTCATTCCTGCTGCCGCAGAGGCTGAAAGTGTGGCTAGGATTTCAATCATCAAGGCACTCGAAGCACTAATAAACAAATAAGTAAGTATTTGTTATGTATACTACCCAAATCTGACAAAAATTCGAGCACCAAACTGACAGTCTTTAGCAATGAAATGTTAAAGATTTTTGGTATCTTAATATATTGTTTTTTGACAATATTTGCGTATTTTTTGGGTAACAAATTAGTAGTAAGCGCTTAAGCGCTCACTACAAGCAAATTAATCCTAAATGCCCAACCGTTGATAAACCTCTTCTAAATGCTTCAGATGTTGCTGGGGGTCGAAACAGACCTCTAGTTCTGCTGGAGACAACTTTTCGGTAACGCGAGGATCTTTGCTAATCAAGTCCTGGAAATTACCTTCCGGCTTGTTCCAAGCGGCGTGAGCGCTTTCTTGAACGATCGCATAAGCTTCCTCTCGCTGGCTTCCCTTGTCTATTAAAGCAAGTAGCACTTTTTGACTAAACACAACGCCGCCATAGCAGTTGAGATTTCGTTTCATGTTCTCAGGATAGACCAACAGGTTTTTCACCAAGTCGGTTATTTCTGACAACATAAAGTGCGTCAAAGTGCAAGCATCTGGCAAAATTACCCGTTCTACAGAACTATGAGAAATATCCCTCTCATGCCAAAGAGCAATGTTTTCCAAAGCTGCACCGGCATGGCTTCTGACGAGTCGCGCCATTCCCGTCAACCGTTCCGAACGGATGGGATTGCGCTTGTGTGGCATTGCCGAGGAGCCTTTTTGACCTTTGGAAAAGAATTCTTCAACTTCCAGAACGTCTGTTTTTTGCAGATTGCGAATTTCTACAGCAAAACGTTCGATGGATGCCGCTACCAAAGCTAATTGTTGCACATAGTCGGCGTGGCGATCGCGGGAAATAACTTGGGTTGAGGCCGTATCCGGTTTGAGTCCGAGTTTTTCACAAGCGATCGCTTCTACACGCGGTTCAACATTCGCGTATGTTCCCACCGCACCAGAAATCTTACCCACAGCGATCGTTTCGCGGAGAATTCTCAGGCGTTCTTGGTGTCGCAACACTTCAGCTAACCAGCCAGCTAGCTTGAAACCAAAAGTAATCGGTTCAGCGTGAATACCGTGCGATCGACCAGCCATCACCGTCTGACGATGTTCCCGTGCTTTTTCGCGAATTACCTGAATCAAATCTTCCAGACGTTGCAACAATATATCCAGGCTGGCAACCAATTGCAGTGCTAAAGCTGTATCCAAAACATCCGAACTAGTTAAACCCAGGTGAATATAGCGGCCGGCATCACCTACATATTCGTTGACATTTGTCAAGAAAGCGATAACATCGTGGCGGACTACAGCCTCAATTTCCAGCACCCTATCGGGGTCAAAATCTGCCTTAGCCTTAATTTCCTCAACAGCCTCAGATGGAATGTAACCAAGTTCAGCTTGAGCCTCGCAAACAGCAATTTCGACTTGCAGCCAAGTTTTTAGTTTATAGGCTTCACTCCATAGATTAGCCATTTCGGGCAAAGTATAACGCTCAATCACAGTTCGGCACAGAATACAACCGTCATATTTTACAGTCTAATCAATGTAGATCGCTTTTTAGTGTTGCTTTTTGCTCAGGGACGGAACTAGTTTTAGAGTCCAAGGTGATGATACTAATCCTGCCGTCAGCCTCCATATATGCAAACTTCACATCTGCTAAAAATTCCACACCTTGCTGACGTAACTTGCTCATCAACTCATCGTCTGTAATTAACTCTCGTTGCAAATGACGCTCAATCATCCGACCATTTTTTACTAATAGCAGTGGTGGCTGATTCAGAAAACGTTGGAACTGGGGTATTTTGTAGCCCAACCAGTTCAGCAAGTAGCTCCAAAAAATCACAGTTCCTACCAGGATAGCGCCTTCAGTAATTGATGTATAATTACTTGCCATAGCATTTTGGGCAGCTTCAGCAAATAGCACAACTACGAGTAAATCAGTGATTCCTAGTGTTCCTAGTTGTCGGCTAGGAAGAAAACGTAGCACTGAGAACAGCGCTAAATAGACCAGCGAACCACGGATAATTAACTCAAAGATGCTGATGCTAGGAATAAAGATTGCCTGCCAATTGATAAAAAACCATTTTTCCATTAGCACTGATTTTTTTCCTTTCTCAATAAATTTCTGGAAAAAATCCAGTATTTGGTTATTTATCTGTGGTCTTATTTCATAAAACTGACTTTTACTAGAGGTTAAATACTTCAACATCTATCAGAATTACAAACATATAATTCCAGGATTCAGGGATTAAAATCGCTGATTTTTTCTTCTCTGTTTTAAACGCTTGGACTTCTTAAAAGGCTGGAATAAGCGATTAATAAAGTTAGAAGAAGGCTTTTTATTAGCCGATGCTTGTCTTGTTGGAGCCTTGCCATTATTTTCCGTGTTATCCGATAAAGGTATGGCATGTTTAGATGGGGTTATGCCGCTACCGTACCTTCTGGCATAAACTTGGGTAAATTCCGCTCCGAAGAAAAGAATCTGCGCGGCATAGTTAACCCAAGCTAAGATTACCACCAGCGAACCAGCGGCACCATAGGCTGAACCAAAACTGCCATTACCTAAATATTGTCCTAACAAAAATCTCCCGATAGAAAACAAAAAGGAGGTGAGCATAGCTCCAATTAAAACATCACTCCAACCAATTTCGACATCTGGTAGAACTTTAAAAATGAGTCCGAACAGGAATGTAGTGATGGCAAAAGAGAGGATAAAATTGAGAATTTGCCAGAGGAAATCGACACCTGGCAGCAAGTTGCTAAAGTAGGTTACTAATGCTGCTAACGCCGTACTAATTACCAGAGAAACTAAAAGTAAAAAGCCAATACCGATCACCATTGCAAAAGACAAAACGCGTAGGCGAATCATGTTAGTGACGCCGCGTCCGGGTTTCGGTTTCACTTCCCAAATCGTGTTGAGGGAATCTTGCAACTCGGTAAATAAACCAGTAGCACCCAAGAGTAGAACTACAACACTAATGATAGAAGCGATCGCTCCTGTCTGTGGTTTGTTAGCATTGCTAATAGCTGTTTGAATAAATTGTGCCCCATCTTTGCCAACTAAACCTTGAATTTGTCCAACAATTTGCCCCCTCGCCGCCTCTTCTCCAAATACTGCCCCTGCGATCGCAATTACAATAATTAGTAACGGGGCGATGGAAAAAATCGTGTAATAAGCTAACGCCGCCGCTAACCGTGAGGCTTTATCCTCACTCCATTCTTTGAATGTCTCTTGTAATAACTTCCAAATCGCCTGCAAATTCATCCAATCAGTCTCCTTTGGGGATGTCGCTTACTTCCTGATATATTTGATACTGATTTCATAAGTTGAGGCATCCCCCCAAGGGAGTTTGTCAAGCGTCCTTGGGGAGGAATTTAGAATTTTATAGTGACATGACAATGCGATTTAGTTGTTTTAAATTACCTAAAAATAGCTATTACTACTGCATTCTATCAATTGTGCGATACTGAATTGCTTCCGCCACATGATTAGTTTTTAGCTCATCTTCTGCCGCTAAATCTGCAATAGTCCGCCCTACTTTGAGAATGCGATCGCTTGCTCTTGCCGATAAACCTAATTTTCTAATTGCTACTTCTAATAAATTGCGACTAGCATCATCTAGCTTGCACCATTTCTGGAGATGACGACTTTGCATATGAGCATTGCAACGCAGATTTGCTTCTCCTTGGAAGCGGGTAATGGCGCGATCGCTTGCTTGTTGCACTCGTTGTAGCACTGTTATTGATGCTTCTCCAGTAGGTTGTTGGGTAATCTCCTCTGGTTTCAAGCGATTCACCGCAACTTGTAAATCAATTCGATCCATTAACGGCCCAGAAAGTTTTGCCCAATATTGCTCGCGTTGCCGAGGAGAACAAGTACATTGTTGGATGGTATCGCCATAGTAACCGCAAGGACAGGGATTGGTACTCGCCACCAAAGTAAACTGCGCGGGAAACATTACTGATAGTTTGGTGCGGGAAATTGTGACATAGCCATCTTCCAGAGGTTGACGCAAAAATTCTAAAACATCTCGTTTAAACTCCGTGAGTTCATCCAAAAACAGCACGCCCCTGTGAGATAATGAGATTTCCCCAGGACGAGGGAAGCTACCGCCACCCACCAGAGAAGGCCCGGATGCTGAGTGGTGGGGACTGCGAAAAGGGCGATCGCGTACCAAGGAACCGCGATTTTTCAATAAACCAGCCACCGAATGGATGCGAGTCACTTCTAAAGATTCGGCAAAACTCAACGGCGGTAAAATTCCTGGTAAGCGGCGTGCTAACATGGTTTTCCCGCTACCAGGCGGCCCGACAAAAATAAGATTATGCCCACCAGCAGCAGCAATTTCTAAGGCACGACGCGCATGAGCTTGTCCTTTCACATCATGCAAATCTGTGCCAGGGTAAGATACTGTTGCTATTTCTGTTGTACGATCGATTTGCACAGGTTTGTAACGTCCGGGATTATTTAAAAAATCCACTACCTCAGACAGATGTTTGCAGCCGTAAACAGCCAAGTCTTCAACCACTGCTGCTTCTTGGGCATTATCAGCAGGGATAACTAAACCTGCAATTCCCATCTTTTGGGCTGCTGCTGCGATCGGCAAAACACCAGCCACCGGACGCAAGCTGCCATCCAGAGAGACTTCGCCCAAGAATAGATAATCCCCCAACAAATCAGGGCTAACTTGCTCAGAAGCCGCCAAAATTCCCACACTAATAGGCAAATCAAAACAGGGGCCTTCTTTCCGTAAATCTGCCGGAGTCAAATTGATCACAATTTTCCGCATGGGAAAGGCGAAACCTGCATTCTTCAGCGTTGCTTTGACTCTTTCTCGTGATTCTTGAATCGCTGAATCTGGCAGTCCCAAGACAACAATTCCCGGTAATCCCCCTGACACATCGACTTCCACGCCGACTTTGACGGCATCGATGCCCACAATTGATGCACTCCAGACTCTGGCAAGCATTTATTATATAACAGTAAACCTTTCAAATCTCTAGCAGATGAGTCGCTAGATTGGCATTAGTGAAACTACAGAGACGATTTTTCACTCAAAATAGTTAAATAGCACTTTCTGGCTGTTTTCTTGTTAATAAAAAGTCTTTAGGAGAACCAGCCTAAGTAGCTGCAACAACAGCAGTGTCATTTACTAACTTGCCATCTTCCATGTAGACGATGCGATCGGCAATATCTAGAATGCGGTTGTCATGAGTAACTAAGAGAATAGTACAATCCTGTTCTTTAGCTAGTGTTTGCATCAGGTTGACTACATCTCGTCCCGATTTACTGTCAAGGGCGGCGGTGGGTTCATCCGCTAAGACAATTTTAGGATGACCAACTAGAGCACGAGCGATCGCAACTCTTTGTTTTTGCCCCCCAGATAAATCATCAGGATAATAATTCAGGCGATGCCCTAATCCTACCTCCTCTAACATTTGGGCTGACCGGGTTTTCATTTCTGCTGGCGAAATATTATTATGCACTTCCAAGCCCATTCTGACGTTCTGGAGTACTGTCAAGCTACCGTGCAAGTTATGCGCTTGAAAAATATAACCGTTATTGCGTCGCACCCGCGTAAGCTGTGCTTTGTTAGCGCCACACAGTTCTTGTTCCAATATTTGCAAACTGCCGGATTGGGCAGAACGCAAGCCCCCTGCTAAGGTAAGAAGTGTAGTTTTACCAGAACCAGAAGGCCCAGTCATAATAATAATTTCGCCAGCGTTAATATCCAGGTTGATATCAAAAAGAACTTGCTTGCGGAGTTGACCATGACCAAAATAGTGGTCGAGATTTTTCACAGAGATGACGGGTTTCCTAGTCATAAATAGCTCGATTACTCGTGATGATTGTCATTTGTCCTTAGTCCTTTTGAGTAACAAATGACTAATGACTAATGACTAAGGACTAATTTAAAACATATCTGCGGGGTCAGCGGATTGTAATTTACGGGTAGCGATCGCACCAGAAATTATGCACATAATCATAGTCAGAGTTAATACCGTCAAAGCCCGTGCTGCGGTCATGTAAAGTGGTAAATTAGTCGCATTACGAGTTAAATGATAAAGCCCTAAAGGTGCGATCGCACCTGGGATAAAGCCCAAAATTGCCAAAATTATCGCCTCTTCAAACACCACACCTAATAAGTAGAGATTGTTATATCCCATTGCTTTGAAAGTGGCGTATTCTTTCATGTGAGAATTTACATCTGTAGAAAGAACTTGATAGACGATAATCACGCCCACCATAAACCCCATTGCTACACCTAAACTGAAGATAAACCCAATAGCCGTATTTGTTTTCCAGTAATTTATTTCAAATTCGATAAATTCTGCTTGGGTTAAAACTTTGACATCATCATCTAAATGAGCTTCTAAAGCTGCTTTCATCTGTTTTGGGTCATAGCCTGGTTGCAGTTGCACCAAACCTAGACTGACACTGCTGGCTTCTCGTCTGGGAAATAGTCGTAAAAAGTTTTGGTCGCTAGTAATTAAAGTACCATCGGCGATGAAGGAAGCCCCAACTGAAAATAAGCCGCTAATGGTAATTGTTCGCCGTTCTATTTCGGTTGTGACAGTTTTACCTTGGTCAATTTTAGCGATCGCTTCGTTATAATCTCCTCTAGAGGCGCGATCGAAGAGAACGGTATCTGGTAGCTTAAGAGCATCAACCTGGCGATTTACATCCGCTAAGTTAAACACTTGGCGATCGGGATTGAACCCCATAACTAATATTGTCGTTTTCTGATATGTTTGGGGATTTTTCCAATCAATAATGTTGACATACATTCCTTCTGCGGACTTTACACCTGGTACATCCATTGCTTGATACAGCCGCCGCCGCGTAAAATTAGACATATTTGCTAGGTTACGTGCTTGGGGGCTAATGACAAACATATCAGCCTGCATACTGCGATGCAGGATTGTGTTACTTTCAAACAAAGCAGTCTGAAACCCTAACTGCATGAACATCAGAACATCGGCAAAGGCAATACCTCCCAATGCCACCAAAAGACGACCTTTTTCATGACTCAGTTGCAGCCATCCTAAAGGGGTTCGCCGCCGCAGTTGCTGGATAAATCCAATCACAGTTCAATTACCGCCTTGACTTGCAAATTAGTTAAGCTAGAAGCATTTTGGCTAGATAGTTTGTTCAGTTGCACATGCACTTCCACTACTCTGGCATCAATATTGCTAGAGGGATCGGCGTTGATTAGATTTTGCCGCTTTACCTGCATACCAATCCAATCCACTCTTCCCTCTAATTCATTGCGTAAAGAATCACTGCTTATCCGCACATCCTGTCCCGGACGCACTCTCTTGATATCACTTTGGTAGACTTCTACTACTGCATACATCTGGTCGGTTTGACCTAGAGCCACAATTCCTTCATCGCCAACAGTTTCTCCGGCTCGTGTATTAATCTCCAAAATCCGACCGGCTTTAGGAGCCACAACGTATGCTTGCGCCACTTCTGCTCTAATTTTCTCCACGGTGGCTTGAGCGCTGTCTATCTCTGCCTGTGCATTTGCTATATCTGTGGGACGGACTTCAGCAGTTTGATTCAGGTTAGCTTTTGCTTCGTTAATCTGCTGTTGTAAACTGGCGAGAGTTTGACCCTGGTTGGCTTTTGCTTCGTTAAGCTGCTGTTGTAGGGTAGCTACAGTTCTTGTCTGAGTAGCTTGGCTTTCAATTAACGCTTGAGTGGAAGTTTCTGCACTTAAACGTCTGCTATCAACTTCCTGGCTAGAAATTGCTCCTGCTTTGTATAAAGTCTCGTAGCGCTGCACCTCAGCTTGGGCATTACGTCTCTCGGCTGCGACGCGTGCCACTGTTGCTTGCAAGCTCCGTTGTTGCCCAAGGAGTTCTGCTTCTATACGATTAATTGTGGCTTGCTGAGTTTTAATATTTCCTTCTAGTTCTACTTGCAGACGATTCACGGTAGCTTGGCGTGCTCCAAGTTCTCCCTGTTTAGCTCCAGCTTTTACCTGGTTAAGGCGGGATTTGGCAACTTGAACTTGTTTTTGTGCTTCACCCAAAGTAGCTTGGAGGCGATCGCGGTTGTCCATAATCGCAATTACCTGCCCAGCTTTGATGCCATCGCCTTCTTTCACCAATAGTTGCTCTACTCGATTTCCTTCAGTAGAAGAAGGGGCTGACAGTTTTATTACCTCTCCCTTTGGTTCCAATCGCCCTAATGCTGTGACTGTTTTTACCACAGGTTGAACTGCTACTGGGGTTTTTTGTTTTTCATTAGCTGTAGCCTGAAGCTTCATCACCGCAAAAACACTGATTCCGCCTATTGCTAGAGATGCAATTATTGCAAGTAGAACAGGCGATCGCACAAGATTCTGAGAAGACCTTAAACCCTCTGAATTCCTGTTTTGCTCCATACTATTTTTCCTTACCACCAGTAGCAACTTGTACTAAACTGTCCAGTTCAATTCATGCTAAACTAAACGGACTAGTTTAGTCAATATGATACAACTAAACTTGTCAATCAATTTGCAAAGGCATTATGCAGCGAAATGCTATTCCTGCCCCCTGCCCCCTTCAACGAAGGGTATATTTATTTTCGCCATTTTGGACTGGGGCATTTTCCAGCATCTATTAATATTGTTTATAAGAAAGGATGATTAATAAATGGTACGCATCAAAGCTGGCGAAGTGGATCGAGACAATTCCGTTGATAAAGTGGAGCAAATTCTGCAAGGGGCAATGCAAGAGTTCCTTCAACATGGCTATGCTGGTACAAGCATGGATCGGGTAGCGGTAGCAGCAGGTGTTTCTAAAGCGACAGTCTACAGCCACTTTCAAGATAAAGAAGGACTTTTTAAAGTACTGTTAGAGCAACTGACAAGCAAAAAGAACAGCTCCATTTTTGGCACAGAACCTATTGAAGGAGAACCAACTGCCATACTGCACCAAGTAGCAACCAAAGCATTAGAGCAGATGCTTAACGACAAAGAACATAGTGCATTTATGCGAGTACTAATCGGGGAATCTGGGCGTTTTCCTGAGTTAGCTCAAATTTGTGTTCGGGCGATGATTAAGCCAGTAGCGGAAACTCTCACTCACTACTTGGCAGCTCCGGAATTAAAGATACCTGACCCAGAGGCAACAGCGAGAATTCTCTTAGGAGCATTGGTGCATTTTCATATTACTCAAAATGTGATGCATGGAGAAGACATTATACCAATGGAAAGCGATCGCCTGATTGATGCTTTAACACACCTGATCGCAAAATGCGCCGATTGATTTGGTTATATCCCGGCGCGTGGCGCTTGTTTGGTCGGAAAATCAAATTCGCCTTGAGTAACAGTTGACTATTTTTTCCATAGAAGCTACAGTACTGTCTCCGGCTTTTTTCGTTCCTTACAAGCTGCCACAAATACATTTTTTAGCGATCGCTAGATTAACTAAGCAGGAATGACTTGAACAACTAAGGCGCGTTTATCCAGTGACTGGATTTTACCTACTTGACCGAGATCGTTTGCAATTCGGTCTAGCAGTTCTCCTGCTTTGTCACGATATTGATGTTCTCGCCCTCGTAAACGAATGGCAAACTTGACTGAATCGCCTTTACTCAGCCACTCACCCGCTTGTTCTATGCGTAAATTGTAATCAGCGACACCCACGTTTAGACCGAACCGGACTTCCTTTACCGTGGGTCTAGCACTCTGGCTCTGACGTTTTTTCTTTTGATATTGAAGCTTGCCATAGTTGAGAATCTTCGCGATTGGAGCGTCTTTGCCTTCGGAGACTACAACTAAGTCAAGCTCTAAGCTTTCGGCTAGCTCTAGCGCCTCATTGGTGCCGATCAGACCACGATTGTTATTCTCATGGTCAATCAAGAAGACATGAGGTGACTTGATTTGCGAATTAATCAGTTGCTTTTGGATTGCGATAATGAATTTCTCCCAGTTGTTCAATACTTTACTTTACTTTGCAAGCAAGCAAGTAATGCTAATTTAACACAACACTGAATCAGAGCAACTTTAACGACACAATGGACTGCAATCTGTTAGAATGCAGTACTGCGGCACTCGCTCTCAGTCTTCGCGCTACTGCCCATCCAGCCTTTCAATAATTTGTTATTCGTCCGCCTAAGACTGACGCCGCCATTGGCGACAGGCCGATGTTATTTTTGGAGTCTTATGTCTTTTTCTACTCTCGGCTTGTCCAATGAAATTATCCGTGCGGTTACCGAACGCGGGTACACTGAACCCACGCCAATCCAAATACAGGCGATTCCTGCTGTATTGTCAGGTAGCGATTTGCTAGCTGGGGCCCAAACTGGTACTGGAAAGACCGCTAGTTTTACCCTGCCGCTCCTGCATCGGTTGTCGTCCGACAAGAGCGTTAAAACTACATATAAGGGATACCCGCCGATCCGGGCACTGATTCTCACCCCGACTCGCGAACTCGCCGCACAGGTGGAAGAAAGCGTGCGCGAGTACGGCAAGTATTTGCAGCTAAACTCGATGGTGATGTTTGGCGGAGTCGGTATTAATCTGCAAAAACAGCGTTTGAGAAATCGAGTGGATATTTTGGTTGCTACTCCAGGGCGACTGCTAGATCACGTACAGCAGGGCACGGTAAACCTATCACATATTGAGGTTTTGGTGCTAGATGAAGCAGATCGAATGCTGGACATGGGCTTTATTCATGATATCCGCCGCATCCTCTCACTGCTGCCCAAACAGCGACAGAATTTACTATTTTTCGCTACTTTCTCAGACAAAATTAAGACACTCGCCGCCGGGTTGCTGAATAACCCGAAGATGATTGAGGTAGCCCGCCGCAACGTTACCGCCGAGACGATCGCACAGAAAATTTACCAAGTAGACCGTGACAAGAAACGCCAATTACTTGCTCACCTAATTCGGCGAGATAATTGGTATCAAGTGCTAGTGTTCACTCGCACTAAGTATGGTGCCGATCGTTTGGTTAAGCAGTTGGGCGAAGACCGCATTCAAGCATTGGCAATCCACGGTAACAAAAGCCAGCCGATGCGTACCAATGCCTTGGCAAAGTTCAAGAATGGCAGCTTACAGGTATTGGTAGCGACAGACATTGCTGCTAGGGGTCTTGACATCAGCGAACTGCCGCATGTAGTTAACTACGATCTGCCCAATGTCCCAGAGGATTATGTTCATCGCATTGGGCGCACCGGTCGCGCTGGCGCGTCAGGTGAAGCCGTATCGCTGGTATGCGTCGATGAATACCCTTTATTGACAGATATTGAAAAACTGATCGAGCAACGCTTACCCAGGGAAGCGATCGCTGGTTTTGCGCCCAACCCCGATACCAAGCCCGAAGCAATCCCAAATGGACGCCAACACAGAGCCAAATCCGGAAGTGATAAGCGTCCGGCTCGTACTCCTAAACCGTCACCACAGACATCGGCTAAACGTAAGGCAGCGCCACCTGCCACGGATGGCGATAAGCCTGGCGCTCGTTCGTCCGCATCGCGCCGTTCTGCTAAACGCGATCGCTAATCTTCATTAGCTGTTCAAATTAAAAGCTTTTCTCCTAACACGAGAGAGGCTTTTAATTTTCAAGGGAATGGGATTAGGGGGTTAGGTTTCGCTCTCTTCTTTTCTACATAACCTGAAAATTCAGTTCTAATCAGGACTTACGCAAAATAATGGAAAAACGAACCGCGAAGGCGCAAAGGACACGAAGGAAGGGAGCAACGCGAAAAAGTGAGATCATCGTGAAATCAGCAGAGGGGCAGAGGTGCGGAGGGGCAGAGGGGAAAGAACTTCTACGAATCTCTCCCCTGCTCCCCTGCCTCCCCTGCTTACCCATCTCACAAAATCGCATTGCTCCCACGAAGGAATGAGAGTTTCAGAGAGTTATTGCGTAAGTCCTACTAATCAAGAGTTAGGTTGGGCGTAAGTGCTAGGCTACAATAACTCTGTGATGGAAAATAAGCGTTGTCTGTCTATTTTCTGAAGCTTGATTTTTTCAGCGTAAAAAGCCTGATAATAAGATTGATAACGCTCTGGTTCAGCTTCGGGATCGGTTTGTTGCCATAGTTCCAAAAAGTGGCGATAGCGTTTTTCAAGCATTACCAAATCCATGCAAGCGATCGCAGCTTGAACTACTTGCGGAGTCCGAAGTATTTCTTTCTGGTTTTTTTCATTCACATGAAACAAATGAGAAATTAACTCCATCTCGCTGCCAAATTCTAAGAACTGGTCTTGCAGGCGGGAGATTAAATCTGGTGGAGACGCAAAATTTCTCGTCTCTTCATCAACGGATGAAATTTCTAAAATCTGTTGCCATAAAAATCGGTGGTGGGAAAGGCTAAATTGCAAATCTCGCTCCTCTAATTCGTCAATAATCGCTTGACGCTGTTCGGGACAATGCAAATAAATCCTTAGTAATAACGCCTCTGCGTGTTCTAAAAGACTGCGTTCTGTAGGGAGTGGAGTGTGAGAAACTTTGCTACTTCCCCATGCTTTCCTGGCTGACACGGGCTTAGAGTATGTAGCCGCAGGGGGAGCAATTTGAGTTAGCAGATTTTCGACTCGTAGGGGTATAAGTCTGGTATCTCCTAAGCTGAGTATTTCTGCACAATAGGAAACATAATAGTTGCGTGTATCGCTGTTAGCTATATTTTTAAGTAATTTGACTAATTGCTGAGTTACTTGCTGAAAATCAGTAGCCTGTTTTAAGTCTCTGTCTTGAATAATTTGCTGAATCTGCCAGTCTAACCAAAGTGGCGCATTTTTTAGCAGTTCTCCATAATCTTCTGGGGTGTGGCTATGCAAATATTCATCGGCATCTTTACCATCGGGTAAATTGAGAATTTTTAGCTGAACTTCGCCTTTGTATGCTAATTCGGCAATTTCACCGATCGCCCGTTCGGCGGCATTAGTCCCGGCTTTATCGGCATCAAAGTTGAGTACTAATTGTTTCGATTCGGTGTAGCGTAATATTAACCGCACTTGTTCTAAGCTTAAAGCTGTACCGAGTGAGGCGACGGCGTTATTAATACCAACAGCGTGGAGAGCGATCGCATCAAAATATCCCTCTACCACCACTGCTCGATCGAGTTGGGAAATCCCATCTTTGGCTCGATCGAGGGCAAATAAGGTTTTACCTTTACTAAAAAGCTCGGTTTCTGGTGAATTCAGATATTTAGGCTGTTCATCAGTCAGAGTTCTACCGCCAAAGGCTATGACACGCCCTTGGACATCGCGAATGGGAATCATCAAGCGATCGCGGAATACATCATAATAACCGCCCCCTTCTCGGCGTGGCTTAATCAATCCCGCTTTTTCTAGTAGCTGCGCGGGCAAACGTTTATCTTCCACTAAATAACGATAGAGAGTTTCCCAACCTGCGGGGGCATAACCTAAACCAAATTGCTGTATAGTTTCTTCTTTGAGTTGGCGGTTAGATTGTAAATATTGAAGTGCCATTTGCCCTTGGGATTGTCTCAGGGCGTGTTGATAAAATTGTGCAGACGTTGCCAGAACTTCATATAACTGCTCGCGCAAAGATAGCTGACGCTGTAATTCTTGGCGTTGTTCGGGTAAGAGTGTTTGCACAGGTACTTGGTAACGCCGTGCTAAATCCAGCACCACATCAGCAAAAGAACGCTTGCCCAACTCCATGACAAACTTAATCGCATTTCCCCCAGCTTGACAGCCGAAGCAATAGTACATTTGCTTGGTCTGGCTGACGGTGAAACTGGGAGATTTCTCATCGTGGAAGGGGCACAAACCGACGAAATCTTTCCCGCGTTTGCGTAAAACTACGTATTCCGAGACGACATCTACAATATCAGCCCGTAGTTTAACTTCCTCAATTGTGTCTGGGTGCAAGCGGGGGATTTGCATATTTAGTCATTAGTCATTGGTCATTGGTCATTGGTCATTGGTCATTGGTCATTTGTCATTAGTCATTGGTCATTGGTCATTAGTCATTGGTCATTAGTCATTGGTCATTGGTCATTGGGCATTTGTCATTGGTCATTTGTCATTAGGCATTGGGCATGGGGCATTGGACAATAATTAATAGTTCTTCTTCCCCTGCTCCCTCATCTCCCCCAGTCCCTCGCCATCAACTTTGGAGAAATACCAAAGGATAAATGACAAAAGACTTCTGATGGCTATTATATTCTTGTTGCTAGACCAAGAATGATTTATAGAATTGCTTACATTTAATTTTATCAGAGGAATTACTTAAAATGGGGCGTATTTTTATTTCGGCGGCTCACGGAGGGAAAGAAGCTAGAGGGATAGATCCAGGTGCGATCGCAGGTGGTACAAGTGAAGCTAAAGAAATGATTCTGCTGCGGGATTTGATTGTCACGGAACTGAGAGCGCGAAATTTGGAAATTTTGGCGGTTCCTGATGACTTGAGCGCCGCCCAAACTATCACCTGGATCAATTCCCGCGGCGGCCGGGGTGATATCGCCCTAGAGATTGAATCTGATGCAGCTAATAGCCCTTCTGTGCGTGGGGCTAGCGTTTTCTACATTGCTAATAATAGCGATCGCAGAAGTAATGCTGAACAATTGCTAGTGGGGTTGTTGCGCCGCGTTCCCCAATTGCCGAATCGGGGAGTCAAGCCAGATACAGATAGCGGATTGGGTAGTTTAGCATTCTGTCGCCAGACAACGCTTCCCGCTTTGGTGATGCAAGTGGGGTTTCTCAGCAATCCAGAGGATCGGGTTTTGCTGCAAACTCGTCGCCGCGATTTTGCCTTGGGGATTGTCGATGGACTAGTAACTTGGAGTCGTGCGATCGATCCCACTCCTGGAACTCCCACCGAAGCAAATTATCCGCCAATTAATATCAATATTAACGGGCAAAATTACTCAGAGCAAGGAGTTTTAGTTAATGGTAATGCTTACATCCCCATTGATTTAGTAGACCGTTTGCGGATTGACCTTTCAAAAACGGCTAATGTCAATAGGATTAGCTATCGCAAAGTAGTTTATGTCAAAGCAATCGAACTGCGAGATTTTAATGTTGCAGTCAGTTGGAATGCTGCAACGCGTACTGTTAGCTTGCGATCGAATTTGGTGGTTTGCCCTGGTCAATTTTCGCGGGTGATGTCGAACGGTAATACTTCTGAAATACAGTTACAATTATTTCTGAAAAACAATAATGAAAATGCTTTAGTACAGTTTCCTGACATTCCCAAACTTTATCGAGAAGAAGCAGGGATAGAGGGAGTGAACTATGATATTGCCTTTTGCCAAATGTCAGTAGAAACTGGATTTTTAAGGTTTGGTGGCGATATTAGACCCGAGCAAAATAACTTTGCAGGCTTAGGTGCGATCGGTGGTGGTTCGGAGGCTGCGTCTTTTCCAAGTGCCAGAATTGGAGTGAGGGCACACATCCAACATTTGAAAGCTTACGCCAGTTTAGAACCCTTGGTACAAGAAGTAGTAGATCCAAGGTTTCGTTTTGTGACGCGGGGAATTGCGCCATCAATCGATCAGCTATCAGGGCGGTGGTCAGCAGATTTGGATTATGGTACAAAGATTTCAGCAATGCTCAAACGATTATATGAATCAGCAGGACTTCTTTGAGTATTGAGTATAGGATTTACGCACACTCTACGATTCGCGATCGCTATTGTTTTCTCGATGCCTCTATCTTTATTAGCGGCTCGGAATACAACTCCCCATCCGTTGTTATTTCAAGTTTCACGGCTGATTCTTAACGGCTTACGCTCTGTGCCAGAGCTAATTATGGGCATTATCTTTGTAGCAGCTGTTGGCTTTGGGGCATTACCCGGAACCTTGGCGGTGGGATTTCACTCGATTGGCATGGTCGGCAAATTCTTTGCAGAATATATCGAACTGGTCAACGAAGCACCGCTAGAAGCAGCAAGAGCTGCTGGAGCCAACAAGGTGCAAGTAATCTATCACGGAATTTTGCCGCAGGTATTACCACAAATGATGGATCTGACCCTTTATCGATGGGAATATAACTTTCGTGCCTCCACAGTTATGGGAGCGGTCGGGGCTGGTGGCATCGGGTTTGAGCTAATTGGCGCACTCCGCCCGATCAATTACCGGGAAGTTTCAGCAGTGCTGCTAGTAATTTTGCTTATGGTTATTCTGGTTGATGGTTTTAGTAGTTATCTTAGAAAACGTTTAGTCTAAGCACGGCGCAAATAAAATAACCGTTCCAAATTAACGAAACGCTTACGCTGTATTCATTTTTAATTTTTAATTTTTAATTTTTAATTCCGCCTTGCGGTACTAGGAGGTTGCTGATGAAACCCAAAGTTGTAATTACCCACTGGGTTCACCCGGAAATTATTACAAACTTAAGTGAGCATTGTGAGGTAGTTGCAAATCCAACTAGAGAGACTTTACCGCGTGAAGAAATTCTCAAGTTGGCCCAGGACGCTGAAGCTTTGATGGTTTTTATGCCAGATCGAATCGATGAAGCGTTTCTGAAAGCTTGTCCAAAATTAAAGATTATCGCCGGAGCATTGAAAGGTTACGATAACTTTGATGTTGATACCTGCACTCGTCAAGGTATTTGGTTCACAATCGTCCCTAGCTTATTGGCTGTGCCAACAGCTGAGTTGACCATTGGATTGATTATCGGGTTAGCCCGCCAGATGTTGCCAGGCGATCGCTTAATTCGTCAAGGCACGTTTGCAGGTTGGCGGCCGCATCTATACGGCATGGGATTAGCAAACCGAACACTGGGAATTGTTGGTATGGGGAGTCTGGGACAAGCTCTCGCTCAACGACTTTCCAGTTTTGAAATGAACTTGATTTACACCGATGCGATACCTTTACCCAAGGAAAAAGCAGCAGCTTGGTGCTTGTCACAGGTTTCTCTAGATACGCTATTGGCAACCAGTGATTTTGTTGTGCTGATGGTTCCTCTACAACCAGAAACCTTTCATTTGATAAATGAGAAATCTTTAGCACGGATGAAACCAGGGAGTTTCTTAATCAATCCGTGTCGCGGCTCAGTAGTTGATGAACAAGCGGTCAGTGATGCTTTAGCCTCTGGACATTTAGCGGGTTATGCAGCTGATGTGTTTGAACTAGAAGATTGGGCGCGTAGCGATCGCCCGTCGAAAATTCCTCCATCTTTGTTAGAGAAACAAGACCAAACCTTTTTTACTCCCCATTTAGGATCGGCGGTGGATGATTTACGATATGACATCGCTATAGAAGCATCTCAAAATATTTTACAAGCCTTACAAGGTCATTCTCCTCAAGGAGCAATCAATTGTCCAAGTTAAAATTAGTAAATTGGAGAATCTTTAAGCAATAAAGACTTCAGCGACCATTTCCCCTGGAGTGCCAGCAGATGCAGTCCTTGGGCGATCGCATCAGTAGATTACAGGAAAATGAGAACTTAGAAGATGTCCCAAGTGCTGTGCTGAAGCATCTGGGGAACTGAAGCGACCTTATTTGACTGCGATGGAGGAGAAACTGTTGCGTCTGATTGAGTGAGAATACGGGCTTGAAGATTAAATCTCCATAAACTCATAGACAATAATAGATACACATCTTATGATTATGGAATCAGTTTGATGTTTGGCAAGTCGAAGCGGGGTCAAAAACCCTGGGGATCTGCCAAAATCGCCAGAACCTTGACAAGTAAATAGTTTCACAGTTTCAATGCCAAGGACACTTGAGAATTAGTCGCAATAAGAGCGGTTGAAATCGACCTTTTTTTGAGGTTCGCCAAAATGCTTCCCAGGAAGCTTGCTCTGTAACAGTTTCAGCACCGAGCGGTTTCCACTAATCAAATCCCCTCACGGGGACTGAAACGACGGTACTTTATTTGCGATCGCTGCACGTTGAGCCGCTTCACGTTTCCACTAATCAAATCCCCTCACGGGGACTGAAACAATACTTTGAATTTTAACTATTTCGCCTCTCGCAGAGGGATAGGTTTCCACTAATCAAATCCCCTCACGGGGACTGAAACATCGACTCTACAAGTTCTTCAATGCCGTTACCATATGTTTCCACTAACCAAATCCCCTCACGGGGACTGAAACCGTGTCAATTGCACAAAGTGGGAATGAGCGATCGCGTGCGGGTTTCCACTAACCAAATCCCCTCACGGGGACTGAAACACCTGATGGGTAAACATCCCAGATTATTGAGGTAACGCTGCTTACGTTCTTGCCAGGGAGGTTTAGGAGGTGTATCCCACTCAGTACAGCCATCGATAATAGCCAAAACAGTTTCACCAAAGAGTTGACGGATATCCTCACGAATGGGTTTGCCGCCTTGGTCTTCGACTGCATCATGCAAAAGAGCAGCGATGCCTGCGGCGGGCTACGCCTACGCTTCTTCTTCCATACCTCCAGCTTCTAAAACTAAAGCTGTTACACTTAACAAATGTGAAATGTAAGGAACGCCGCTAATTTTGCGTCTTTGATTAGCATGAAGACGAGTTGCGTAGACTAAAGCTGATTCAAATCGTTCAGTCAGTTTTAATGAATTCATAGTTGCGTCAATTTTGATAAAGCATAAATTGTGTAGCGGCATCAGCAGCAAAGCTTTGCCGTAAATCCCAAGGTGTTAAGACTTCAACTTTTGGTTGCCATGCTCGTAAACGCATGACTAGATTGTTATCTCTGTGTTCGTGATCTTGATATCGGATACGTGCTTGATAGTAAGCATCTGTTTGCGATCGCTTGGCAAGGACTTTTAGTAAAACTTGCTGTTGAGGTTGTTTAATTTCACGTTGAATTAAACGTTGTACTTGCTGGTAGCTAATTTCTTCAAAAGTATCGTGGCGTTCAGTACCTTTAACGTAGCGATCGCAGAACTGGCGGTCAAATCGGAGTAACATCAGTTGGGAAGGCAAGTAGAAATCAAATCCCCATGCTTTAGACATCTCCAAAGCGATATCATCTGGGTTTGGTAAAGACTTCTGTTGATATTGCTGTTGTAAGTTTGAGGGCAGTTTCGGGTCTGTCCACTCTAGAGCAACCAAACTCCGAATGCGATCAAGTCTGAAATTGTACCAGTTAGTATCTTTTTGAGGGCTTTCGCCATAGGCGCACAGATAAACAGCCCTCTGTACGTAGTAGATGCATACTGGATAAACGATACAATCAACGTTATTAGCAAGTCTGGCACTACCATAAGTGAGTTTGATGGGTGGAACTTGAGTCTTTGCCCAAAGTTGTCTTAATTCGTGTTGCCAATCCTCAACGGTGTCCAAGGTACTACGGGGAATCACATAATCGAGTTTTAAGAAGAAACGTTGTATTCCATTGATTTTTTGGGAGTGATTTTCTGCAAACCCTACCAAATCTTCATGCATGAAACTCAATTCATAAGCACCGGCTTTATTTATAGTTATGGGATATGGTGGAAACTCGCACACCCGGTAGTATTTTTGATATTTGTATACAAGCCAGCCGAGTTTAGCCAGAATTTCCAAATCACCCTGTAGAGAACGACGAGTTACGCCAAATAACCGCCGTTGCAATAAAGTATCCAGTTCAGATTCACCCATGCCTGTGTGAGCAAGGATTAATTTTCGCCAGTGGGTAGCAACTATTCCTGTTTTTTCACTGAATAACCATTCGGCTACAGTTTTGGCGCAGGGACAATGAGAGTCATGTATGGCGGGAATTTCTTCTCCTTTAGGATGTGTAGAACTAAAGAATGTATTTCGCCAGTCTGCATAAGAAAAAGAGTCATCTAAAACTATACGGTCTTGATGATCTCCATAGAGCGATCGCAGCCACACCCACAAGCGAATTGCTCGGAGCAGATTTTGCTTGAGATATCCGCGTCCTAAGTACTGCAATAGTTCTACGTCAGGAATATCTTGAAAAACTAGTTCAGACAACAGCCCCATCTCGATAAAAATAACAATATTAAGATACAACATCTTGGAAGACACTTCTTCCAAGCGCGTGTATGATGTACGCATCAAATAAAGCTAAAGGTGATGAGTACTTACAAAATCGAGCTAAAAGACGGAATTTTACGGATAAATTTTGGTGAACCGGCTCAAAATGACCAGATTGTGCGCGATGCCGCAGCCCGATTGGAGGAAATGGCAACATCAGGAGAACTGGCGGGAGGGCCACTTCTAAAGATTAATGGGCCTATTTCTATCCCTGTAGCATTTGTTCTAGCACATAAGCTTGCTCATATATATGGTGCTGTTGCTTTTTACGATCCTAAGTTAAGTAAATATGTGATTTGTATAACACACAATCCTAGTTATAAATTAGGAGACTTAATTGATTGATATTTGATTGTTCAAGGAAATGAGTGCAGCTACCAGTAAGCTTTATGACAACGTATCACATCAGGCTAGAAGGCGACGTTTTGAAAGTTGGGTTTAGTGCAATACTTGCTACAGGCGACCAGATTGTGCGAGATGCAGGGGCGCAGTTGGATGCAATGATTGCTTCCGGTGAACTTTCTGGTGGTTCTCTGATTAAAATTAATGGACGCACATCAGTACTGGTTAGTCAGGTATTAGCTGATAAATTATCTAAATTGTATGATGCGATCGCTTTTTTTGACCCGAAGATTGGCGACAAAGGACTGGATAGGTATGTGATTACCATCAGCAAACACCCAAGATATATAGTAGGGGATACGTTAGATATAGTGCGATCGCCACAGCAGTCAAGTATCAAAGTTGTGCTGTGTGGGTTTGCGAATACAGGAAAGACTTGCTTTCGGGATGTTTTAAAACAGGCATTATTGCAGATTTCCAATGCACCAGAGTCTTATTTCATCTCTGGTTGTCCAGATGGTGATGGTTCTTGGTATGGAGAAACTGCACGCCGTGATTTGGATTTGGCGAAAAAGTTAAAAGCTGAATATAAGGCTAGATTTACACCAGAGTTTGCCCAATTGAAAGCCCAGGAAGTCAAGGGTGTCAATACACCAATATTTATATTTGATGTAGGTGGAAGAATATCTGACGAGAACCGCTTGATTATGGCCCAAGCGACTCATGCGGTGATTTTGGTGAAGGATGAGTGTGAGATTGCACCTTGGCAAGGGTTTTGTCAGTCTTTGGGTTTGCAAGTGGTGGCAATTATTTACAGTGATTATCAAGGTGTAAATGACGCGATCTTGGAAGAAACGCCGATTCTGAGAGGAAGTGTTCATCGGTTGCAGCGTGGGGAGGATGTTTCTAATCGTCCGATGGTGCAAGCATTGGCGCGGGTTTTGCTGGGTTTAAATTGAGGGAAATGAATATGAATTCTGTTAGTATAGCGATCGCTTGGTGTCTAGCTTGGGGTAACGAACGTCAACCGCAGTTTGATATTACTGTTTTACAGCAAATGCGGGACGCTTTGAATCAGAATAAAGCTAAAGAAGTTCCAGAAGCTGTTAAAGCAATTGTTCAACAAGTAGAAGAATGGCAAAATATTCAAGATGATTATTTTCCAGTAACCTTGGATGAGCTAAAACACCAATACTCTAATTTATGGAATCAAACTACTCAAATTGGTTTGGTTTATGGAGGTGTAACAAAGGTTAAAAATTATGTATTTGAATCATCAAAAATTCAGGAAGTACGTGGGGCATCTGGTTTATTAGATAGAATCAATATAATTGATTTACCAGCATTTTTTAATAAAACATATCAAACAGACTCTAAGAAAGAGGATAAAAATAGATACAATATTCAATGCAATGAAGTCAAACAATGGTTAAACGATAATTTTCATCAAGATTTCAATTTATCAGAAGTTCTCATTCCCGAACTAATTATTTATTCTACAGGTGGAAATATTCTTGCTTTTTGTCCAGCTGCTTATGTTCATGATTTAGCTGATGCTATTGAAAAGCGTTATACTACAGAAACATTAACAGCTAACTCTTGTGCAGTTGGGGATACATTTAAATTATTAGAAATCCGGTTTGGTTTACTCAAGAAAAATATAGAAGATACACCTTGGTTAGACTGGTATCACAAAAATTACCAAAAACCAATAATTCAGGCTTATTTTGGATACCCGAAAGATGAAAACGAACGATTAGAAGTATTTACAACTCGTAAAAGCTTCAATGAAATCACTACAAAATTAGCTGTTTTATTTAATAAACGACGTAGCGGTAATGATATTCCTGGACGTAAAACCACCCGTCGTTACCCACCTCTGCTTGAAACCCATCCTTATTTAGTCAGAGATGCAGGGGAAAACCGTTCTGCTGTTCTGCAACTAGAAGAAGGTACTTTAGCTAGAGAAACATATTTTTCAGAAGCATCAGTTAGAAAATACCTGGTTGGGAATAGAGCCAAAAAAGGTAAATCGGAAGAACCAGATTGGTATCAAAAAAGTAATCTAGAATGGCGTGTAAATATAATTGAAAAATGGACAGATAGATTTGATAATTTTTTAGAAGAAAATCCCAATTTAAAAAATAAATACTATAGAGACATCAATCCTAAAAAAGTAGAAACAGCCGAAACCCTCACCCAGGTATCTAATTCTAGTAATGGATTTATCGCCTATATTTATGCTGATGGCAATAACATGGGTGGCTACATTCAAAAACAAATCAAAACTCCACAGCAATATCAAGAATTTAGTCAAGATGTGGAACTAGCAACACAGTATGCTGTTTATCAAGCATTAGCAGAAAATTTACATCCTCACACACTGAAAGGTTTAAACGATGAAGAATCACTCTTAATAAATGGTGATTTGATTCATCCTTTTGAAATAATTACCATTGGTGGTGATGATATTTTAATTGTTGTCCCTGCTAATAAAGCCTTAGAAATTTCTCAAATGATAGCTGAGAGATTTGAAGGGATTTTACTCAAAGAAGTTAATTTAGTAGAAAAAAGTCAAGAACAAAAAGGAAATAAGTGTATTTTAGGTAATTATAAGCTCGAATTTAATAAACCATTTGAAGCAAAGAAAATTCATCGTTATCAACCATTAAATGCTAAACGTTCTGAGTGTGAACTTAGTACATCAATAGGTGTTTTAATTACAGCTATTAACACACCAATTTATTATGCCAAAGAGTTAATAGATCAATTACTCAAGTCTGCTAAAGAACGGGCTAAAAAATTAAAAAATGTGGGATATCATGGGGGAACAGTAGATTTTTTAACACTAAAATCTGTGACAATGATTGCATCAAGTGTTAAAGAATTTCGTCAAGAAGCATTAACTAAAGAAAGTCCGCAAAATTTAAAACTTTACGCTGCACCTTACACTCTACATGAATTAGGGGGGTTATTAACATCAATTGCAGCGTTGAAAAAAGCTAAATTTCCTAAATCACAACTTTACCAAATCAGGAGCTTATTAGAACGAGGTAAGCATACAGCTATTCTCAATTATCGGTATTTCCGAGTTAGACTCAAGCAGGGTAAATCTGAATTAGAAAATGATTTTGAAAAAGCTTGGTGTACACCTAAAAATGAAAATAATGGCGGTAATTTAGCACCTTGGATGTATGATGATGGTTCCTTAGAAGATGATAAATCAGGTTATCCTCTTTTTGAAACAATTTGGCGAGACATGATTGATATCTATGAATTTGTAGAAGAAGCAGAAAATGAAGTATCAGAAAATTTACCTGCGGAGGCTGAGTCATGATTAAATTAGAACAACTACTCAACTCCCTGCAAACTTATACTATTACCGCTATCATTGATACAGCTTTATGTATTGGTGCTGGAGGTTCTTCCGGTTCACTCGCAGACAAACCCATAGTTCGCAACGCTGAAGGAAATTTACTGATTCCTACTTCCCAATTAAAAGGGCGTTTACGCCATGAGTGCGAAAAAATTGCCAGAGGTTTAAATTGGGATATTTGCCATTCTCCCAACCCACAAACAATGTGTCCGCAAAGAGCAGGTTTAGATAGTAATTTTGATAGGGAAGAATATCAAATATCAAAAGATGATAAAAACTATCATTGTTTAATTTGTCAAATTTTTGGAAATCCTGTTTTACCTTCTCGCATCATATTTGATGATTTAATTTGTGAAGAAGAAGCAGAAAATTTACCAGAAATTATCCGTCCCGGAGTCACAATAAATCGTCGTCGTCGCACTGCGGAAGAAAGTAAAGTTTACTTTTTGGAAACATCCCCAGCCAATATTAAATTGAGATTTAAAGGTAATATTTATGTATCTAATTCACCATTTAACAACCCAGATTATATAGGTGCATTAGTTTTAGCGGGACTGCGACACATTAACGCTTTAGGTGGGAGTAAATCTGCTGGCTTGGGGTGGTTGAATTGGGAATTACCCGCATTATCTATAGAACAAGCAGCATGGAATTTTTTAGCTAAAGGAGTGGGAAATAATGAAAAAGATTAATTTAGAAATTAAAGCTTTATCTCCTTTAGCAATAGGACGACAGAAACCAGGAGGGAATATAAGTGAGGCTGAAACTTATATTCCCGGTTCAGTAATTCGTGGCGCTGTTGCTAGTCAAATATTAAAGGAAGCGAATCAAGAAATTCAAGAAGGTGATGATTTTCACAAATTATTTTTAAGTGAAAATCCGGCTATTTTTCAAAATGCTTATCCTGCGATGATTCAACGTCGGGCTAAACCTCAATTACAAGTAACAGTTTTACCTTCTACAGTTCTTAGCTCTAAAACTAAACCAGGCTTTAAATCCAAATTAAATTATGGAGTTTTTGACACTTTAATTGACCGTTTTTGTGCTGATAGCTATAGTCATATTTATGACCCTAATTGTCCTGGAGATGGGGGTAGGGTAGATACTTTCACTGGTTTTTACAGTCAAATAGACGGAAAGTATTATAGTCATTCTACAAGTAATCGTTTATTAACGAGAGTTGGTATAAATCGCCGTCGTGCTACTTCTGAAGAAAGGGTACTTTATAGTATCGAGGTATTAAACGAATCGAAGGAACAAAAAAAGCAATTTGTAATATATACAAGTGCAATTTTAGTACCTGATGATTTATTAGATTCTTTACACACATTTATTGACAATCATCAAGATAATTTTCGTTTAGGAGGTTCCAGTTCACGAGGTTTAGGAAAAGTCAAAATTACAGCTAAAAAGCAAAGTGATATCAAGTCAAATTTAGATAATCGAATTCACCAATTTAATCAAAAATTACATACACGCTGGAATGAATGGGGGAATATATTTGGTGAGATTTACAAAATATCAAAAAATCGAATTTATTTTACAGTAGATTTACAAGCAGATGCAATTTTAAATGAAAATTGGCGACGCACAACGGTAATTTCTGAAACAATGCTACAACAACTTACAGGGGTGAATGATCCATCTTTGCAACCTCATGCTGCTTACAGTAGTTATGATTACCGTTCTGGCTGGAATTCTGCTTGGGGGTTAATGAAAGATGTGGAGTTAGTGACAAATAGAGGAGGGGTGTATTTATTCAGTACCGAAAATAAGGATTTGTGGTTAAAAGCTTGGGAAGATTTAGAAATTTATGGAATAGGCGATCGCACTTCTGAAGGTTTTGGACAAGTGCAAATTTGTAATGAGTTTCATAATATATTTCGGGAGGATGCAAAATGACTGAATTATCCACTAAACAACAATTAAAAATTCAGCAAGGAATTCGTAAGCGGGAAGATGAGTTAGTTACTTTGATTCAAATAGCATTAGATAATCATAATTCTTATGGTGATTTAGAAGAGTCACAGTTTCGCAATTTAGTGAGAGTTTCAGATACAACTGAAAGTACAGAAGTGATCAAAAATTTTCTTTTTTATCAAGTAGGACGTGATAAAAAATGGGGGAGAGGTAAAGATTCACTAGCATTTAGAATTATTCAAGATATTGATATAAAAATTAGAAATATAGCAGGTAAAATTGCCGAACATGCAAAGACAGATGATCTTGATGATTTGAAAAATATCCATTTGGAGCTTACTAGGCGTTACTTAGGCTATGGCGCACGTTATTTAGTCTATAAGCGAAAAGGTGAATTTTAATCATACATTTACTTATTTTAGAGGTCTATTTTTATGCAAAGATTGGTAATTACAACTGTTGGGACTAGTTTACTCACTAACCAAATTGACAGAACATCTGATGAAGAAAATTCTTGGTATAAAAAGTTGTTAGAGACTGCTAATTATAGTGATGAACAAATGCTTAAATTTGAACATATCATATATATAATAGAGGAGTTAAAGGCTAGGGCTAAAAATCAATTAAATGGAGATATTGAAGATTTTTGTAAAGCTAGTGCTGAGATAAATGGTATTTACGGCTTATACGGTAAAAAAATAGAGAAATTAGATCATCACTGCTTAATTTATACTGATACTGCACAGGGAAGATACTGTGCAATCATGCTAGAGAATTTTCTAAAATCTAAAGGAGTAAACAACACTTTACAATTGTATAGTGAAAATTTCACTACCGATAGTAATGAACAATTCATGGAAGGTATTGCTAATTTAGTTCCTATCCTGAAGAAAAAAATACTTGAGGATTATAAAGGATATACTATTTGCTTTAATCTTGTAGGTGGATTTAAAGCAATGCAGGGATATTTCAATACAATAGGTATGTTATATGCAGATGAAATTATATATATTTTTGAAGGTTCAAATCAAGTTATTAGAATTCCAAAGCTACCAATTATGATAGATAAATCTCAAGTGGATGAGTATGCAATTCCACTTGCGGTTATCGATATTGGCTCAGTACCTATATCATGGGAACCAGCAAATAAAGTTCCAAAGAATTGGTTAACCTTTACAGGTAAAGAAATTGGATTATCTGTTTGGGGTAAATTAATATGGAATGAATGTAAGCATGAATTACTTTCTAAAGATAAATTATTAAAGTTTCCCAAATTTATCCCTCAGTTAGAATATCTCTCAAGTTTTGAAGATGATTATAAAAATACATCTGATGTGAGCAAAAAAGTTATCTTACAAGACAAGATAGCAAGGGTAGCATATTTATTACTAAAATATCGTGATGGTATTAGTGCCTTAAAAGATGATGATATTTTAAGACTACGTAAATACGAAAATACAGATATTGAACACATTAATATTACTAAACAAGAATTAAGAGTTAGCTGCAAAGTTATAAATAGTAACAAATTATCTTTGAGATTTTTTGGTACTCATGAGTATATATATAAAAGAGAAGGAATTAGAAAATAAGGGAGATATCAAATATGTTTGACACATTCAAAAACCGCCTAGAAATAGCAGGTAAACTTACCACCATCACCGCATTAAGAATTAGTGCAGGACGTTCCACAGAACCCATCGGAACAGATTTACCCGTCCTTAAAGACGCATTAGGACAACCATTAATACCAGGTTCTAGCTTTAAAGGTGCATTAAGATCCCGTCTTGAAAGTTTCCTCCGAGGTATTGATTCCAGTTTTGCAGCTAACCCAGCAATAGAGGAAGAATGGTCAATTACATCTCAACAAATGAAAGAGTTAAAAAACACTTATGATAATGACCAGCTTTTAACTGAAGAAATTATCAATAAAACAGATTTAATTTCCCTCCTCTTCGGTTCACCTTGGATAGCCAGTAAATTCCAAGTACGCGATTTAACCGTAGTTGATAATACCTGGTTTGGACAATATCAAGAACGCGATGGTGTTTCAATTGACCGCGATACCGAAACCGCAGCAGATGGTAAACTCTATGACTTTCAAGTAGTACCTGCGGGGACACAGTTTGAGTTTCGCGCAGTGGTGGAAAATGCGGAAGAATGGGAACTGGGACTGTTAATGATTGGGTTACACCAGTTTGAAACTGAACAAATACCTTTGGGTGGTGGACGTTCTCGCGGCTTGGGAGTTGTTAAACTAGAAATTAACAAAATGTACTGGCTTGATGTTAACAACAACCCAGAAAAATTATTAACCTACTTACAAGAATTAGTTAGTAGCAACATAGGTGAGAAATTACCCAGCTATCAAGATGGTAAAGAATCCAAACAAAAATGGACTCAATCTCTCATCACATACTTAACAGAAAATCTACCCAAAAATTCAACCACTACAACCCACACACAATCTTGAAGAGGTTAAAATGGCTTTCAGTAACTATAAAACTATCGGTGAAGTTCTCAAAGCATTTCAAGTTATCTATACCGAAGCCAATTTTATCAGCGAAATTCCCTTTAATATTCCCGAATACTTCCGCGAAGATTTAGAACTGATGATGCGGGATGCTGTTGTTGATAACTCAGAATTTGCTATCTGTGAAAATCTGATTTATCCGGTTCTTAAAGAAGTTTGGAAAACCTACCGCCAACATTTTATTTTATGGAGTCATGAATCCTTAAATTATGATGAAAAATTCTCAGGATTTCCTGAATATATTTTGGCGAAACGTTCACCTTTAGGTAAAGTTGTCTTTGACAAACCATACTTTATCTTAGTTGAAGCCAAACAAGATAACTTTGAAACAGGTTGGGCGCAATGTTTAGCAGAAATGATTGCTGCTCAAAGATTAAATGGAGAATATCAAATAATTATTTTTGGTATTGTTTCTAATGGTGAACGTTGGCAACTTGGAAAACTAGAACGTGAAATATTTACCAGAAATAGCACTTTTTACACAATTCAAGAATTAGATAAATTATTCGGTGCTGTAAATTTTGTATTCCAACAATCTGAATTACAGCTAAATAATTTAGTTGCAGCCTAAACAGATTTATTGAAATAAATACATCCATGCACAAACGACTTGTTAACCATTGCACTATTGATTTAAGCATCATCCCAGATGGGCCGATTCTGATTAAATCGGGACGTGAAGGGGCAGACCCCA
Organism: Nostoc sp.; assembly: GCF_036917095.1. Lineage (GTDB taxonomy): Bacteria > Cyanobacteriota > Cyanobacteriia > Cyanobacteriales > Nostocaceae > Nostoc. The sequence continues at coordinate 27,850 of NZ_JBALFH010000057.1, read as the reverse complement.
CAAATCCTGATATGGAATTTGTCAGAACTTTTCATGGGGGTGGGTGGTCAATTTATTTACCTGGAAGCAGCTTAAAAGGTGCAATTCGCGCCCATGCTGAAAGAATTGTCCGTACTGTTGGTGGTGATAATAGTACCAAGAAACTTTGGGCAAGTGACCCTACTAAAGGTGATTACTTACCTAAAAATTTAGCAAGTCACGACATCTATCAACAATCTTCATTTACTGACCAAATGTTTGGCAATACTTCAATAGCAAGCCGCATTCGCATTGAAGATGCACATCCAGTTGACTTAATGCAATTGAAATTAGAAGAACGTAACGGTGTCGCCATTGACCGGGTATTTGGTTCTGTTGCGGTTGGGCCTTTCAATTATCAAGTTTGCACTGGTGGAGAATTTTGTACTAAAATCCACCTCAAAAATTTTACATTGGCGCAACTTGGTTTAATTGGTTTGGTGTTGCGTGATTTAAATGATGGTTGGTTTGGGTTAGGTTTTGCTAAATCACGCGGTTTAGGTACGGTTCGAGTTCAATACAATAGCGCAGTTGTTCAGTATCCAGGATGTCAATTTGACTCTGAAACTAGAAAAATTCGCCAATTGGGACATTCACAGGAATGGGACTCAACTTTTCTACTGGGGGTAGGAGAGTTTTTATCCCAAGAAGAAGCAAAAAAATATGGTTTTTCTAAACCAGATAATCAAGATTCTCCAGTTCGTGCAGAGTCTATGGAATTAGATTTTGGTGTTCAACTTAAATGGGAAGGTGACACAGAATCTGGTGTAAAAGATTTATTTATGCGTTCAGTTCGTGCATGGAATAAGGTTTTAGTTGCATGAAAGAAGAATTTGCGTCAGGGTATGTATATCATAAGCAATTGGTAGCATCTGATGAACTTAGTACCTTAATTACTCAGGTATCTAACTCGCAAAGTTATTATTTTTTACGTTACTCTCATGCTGTCACTGGAATTTGTAGAAAATTGCCTCATGAAAGAGGAGAAATTGAAGGACAGCTATTTAATCCCATCTGTGAAATCCGATGGAAGAAATATAAATCAGGATATGAAGTTTTAATTCTCAGTCAACAGGAATTTAACTTAGAAGGATTTGAAAATTTAAATGGTAATTGGGAAATTTGTGATAGAGATGCCTATTGGCATAACCCAGAAGAAACCAGATTTCCTAAAGGTTTCACTTTTAAAGATGAAAATCATCAAGCTATCAATCCTAAAGATATATCAATAAAGCAAAGATATTTCAAAGACTCTACTACTGCAACTATTCATTTTGTCGCCTTAACGGTTAACGAAAATGACTAACACCCCAAAACCTAAACCACGAAAACCATTACCTTCTCAGCCTCCATCTCGTGATGATTCTGTGGGAAGCAGTACACAAAAACCATACAAATTTGTTGCTTTTCCACAGGAACGTCCCCGATTACAACATCCTGCTGGACATGATAAGTTTGATAAAAATCGTTTGCATGGAACTTTATTTTTAACTCTGAAAGTTAAAACTTCACTTCATGTTTCTACTGGTATAGTTGTCCCTGGTGACGATATTGCAACTCGTGTATCTTTAATAAAAACAATGGTACAGGGGATTGATAAACACTTAGTAATTCAAGGGAGTTCCCTTAAAGGTTGCATTCGTTCAGTTTATGAAGCGATTACGAATAGCACCCTTGCAGTAGTCACATCAAAATTTCGGGATAAAATACCCAACGAAAGATTACCATCTCGAAATAAAGAACAATTATGTCCCGCTAGTCAAGTATTTGGTGCTTTAGATTGGCAGGGATTAATTGAGTTTAATGATGTTAAATGCGAAAATATAGGTTTTAATACGGGTTTTATGCCTTCGTTATATCGTCCGCGCCCTGAACCCGGAAGCGCATATTTTGACGCTAGGGGAAAAGTTGCTGGACGTAAGTTTTATTATCATACAATTCGCGCCATTGAAAAAGGTCAAAATCAAGGAATTGCAGTTCAACAAGCAGCAAGAGAATACACTTTTACTACTCAATTGCAATTTAAAAACATCAAACCTGAAGAATTAGGGACGCTGTTTGTTGTGCTGGGACAAGATTCTAACTACCCCATAGCTTTAAAAGTTGGTGGTGGTAAACCCATTGGGATGGGAACAATGACTGTAGAAGTTAGCCAAGCTAGGATATTGCAAAACTTTGAGGATTTGCGATCGCACTACTCCACTTACACCCCTGATAACAATCATCTTCTCACAGGAGAGGCACTAGAAACATTTATCGCCACCCAAATTAAAACAGCACATTCCCGACTCATTCAACTTCCCCAACTCCAACAACTCGCTGAAGTTCTACGCTACCCAACCGATCGCGAACCACCAGAAGGAATGTATTAATGTTGACTACAGAATCTTTAACAGAAGCAGAATCTCAACTTGCTCACAACTTAGCAATAACCTTGGTTAAAGAGGACACAGATGTTAATGAGGTAGGAAAAGTTATCGCATATCTGCGTAGTATCGTAGAGCAACCTGATGCAGGACGAAGATTTTTTAGCTATCTTAAAACCTTAGTTACTAACGGTAGGCAAATTGGACACAGTGGCCGAACAACAGGCTACTACCGCAGTATCGAAGGTGCGTGTAATCAATATCTGCAAAGCCAACAAGCAAACCCTCAGACTATGTTAAAAATTTTAGGCTGGGGGATGCGTTTAATGCGGTATTACAAAGTTAGTCCGATTGAGGAAATGTCTATTTCCCAAAGTCCACAGGTTGAACAAATTTCCGAACGTCAAGCAGAAATTGCGGAAGTTATTAATAATCAGAAATTCACTGTTGGTCAAATTTTAGATGCTATCGTACTTAGTGTTAAGGGTAATAAAGTTACTTATGAGATGGTGGAAACAATTAAGCTGACTGAGAAAGAACCTAGAAAAGCAGCTTCTCTTAAGGAAGGACAGGTAGTAAAAGTGAAAATTACCGCCCTGAAGGATGATGGAAGTATTAAAAATGTCAAATTTATTGATTAATGATTGATTTTGTATTACTAACTTCGTCTTAGGTCTAATACCATATAAAGTAAGGCTGTCTTAGCCAGTAATATCTCTAGGAACAAAATATGAACCAGCTAATAAGCATACACTTGGGTGAATCTCCCCCGATCCTGCCATCTAGCTTAACTGAATCAACTTTTCAACTAACAAACAGTAGGACTGAATCAATTTTTCAAGCAGCACACAGAACGAAGTTTTTAATAAACAGCAAATTAGAACACATGGCAACCGAAGTAGAGTATACAGATGAGTTTGAGCAGTGGTGGCTTACACTTGATGCAGTAGAGCAAGTCTCTGTAGATGCTGTAGTCAAGTTACTTCAGGAAAGGGGCCCAAATCTTCGCTCTCCCTATAGCACAGATATCAAGGGTTCTCGTCATGGAAATATGCGAGAACTTCGGGTACAACATCAGGGAGAACCATACCGGATATTGTATTGCTTCGATCCTCGCCGGATTGCGGTACTCCTTTTAGGAGGTAACAAACAAGGTAATGATCGCTGGTATGAGGAGAATTTACCAAAAGCTGATAGACTCTACGACGAATTGCTAAAAGAGCTTGAGAATGAAGGATTGATATGAAGACAAAGCCTTTTAGTGAATTGCGAAACCGGATGACACCTGAGCAAAGGGCAGAAAGCGAAACTCGCGCTAAACTTATGTCACTTCATCTTACCCTAATGGAACTGCAAGAATCATTGGGGCTGACACAGGATGATTTAGAAAAAAACCTCAGTGATGTTGAGTCTACTGTTTTGGAGTTGGATAACCAAGAGGACATTCAAGTTTCCACTCTTTCCCGTTATATCAAGGCTCTTGGTGGGAATCTAAAAATAGTAGCTGATTTCCCCCAAGAGGAAATTGTTCTGGCTCAATTTGAGTAAACTCTAGTTATTTTTGATGACCCTAAATAATAGCTTGACTAATTAAAAATGTCAAGCTATTATTTTAATAACTAGAGTAATTGTGTTTTCCCCGCTAGGGGATTGAAACACTCCTCTAGTCTGGTGATTGAATAGTTGTTTCAGTTTTCACCACTTCCCCGCGAGGGGACACTGATTTACCGGCTTACGCAACTTTCTTAAGTTCTCACATCAGCAAGCTAGAAAAGTTGTTTATTTGTGAGAGGGAGCAAATCTAGTAGTAACTAGAGCATTTTTGCTCTCTCATTTTTATGTAAAATAAAGGTTAAAACATAAATAAATTATGAGTAAAGAAGAAGCATATCAGGGCAAAGTTTCCAAAACCAATTACCCCGCAAGGGGACTGAAACGCTATTTGGGCCATCTGGATGTGGGGCACAGACCAATGTTTCCAAAACCAATTACCCCGCAAGGGGACTGAAACAAAAAATAATACTGCATACCTTATTCGTGTAGTGACAGTTTCCAAAACCAATTACCCCGCAAGGGGACTGAAACGGTAGTGAAAAGCTTGCAGTAACTTGTCCTTTGAGTTTCCAAAACCAATTACCCCGCAAGGGGACTGAAACAACCAAGTCATTATCACTGGCCAGACAAAGTTTATTGGTTTCCAAAACAATAACCCCGCAAGGGGACTGAAACCTTTTTTGATTTAAGAGCAATCTTTTCCCATATAGAGTGGTTTCTAAAGTCTATTACCTCTGAGGGGAGCTAAAACTTCAAACAGTAATTGCGATCGCAATTGTTCAAATTAGTTTTCAACAACTAACTCATCGTCAAGGAAATTAATTGTTGTTTGCCTTTTGTTAAGTCAAAAAGGATGGAAATTGCGTACAATATTGAGCATTATTTGTGAAGCCCTAAGCAATGCCAAAAGCAGCTACATCTACTAGTCGTAAACCAAAGCCAAAGCAAAAATCTGTTGCTTCTGTTGTGACATGGGCAGATGAGACAGAATTGGTGGGATTAGTGTTTGAACTGGAGTCAACTGCTTCTGCTTTGCTTTATTCGCAGTACACAATAGGACTGCACGCGTGGTTTCTGGAGCAGGTACGGCAATTCGATCCAGACCTTTCAGCTTATCTTCATGATGGAGAGTCAGAAAAACCCTTCAATATTTCAGCGCTGTCAGGTCAACTAGTCGCCAGTGGCAAACAACTACGATTAGAAGCGAATCAAATTTATTACTGGCACGTGAACGCTTTATCTCGACGGGTAGCACAGTTTCTCAAACACTGGTTAACTCAACTACCACAAAGCTTAGATTTAAAAGGTACATCTCTACAGATAAAACAGGTAAGCATTGCCCATGCACCGACTACCTATAAACAACTGCTGCAATCATCTACAGATAGACCCTTTACCATCAGCCTCAGTTTTATTTCACCTACAAGCTTTCGTCGAAAAGGAAATCATTTCCCTTTGCCAGTGCCAGAGAATCTTTTCCATAGTTACTTGCGGCGGTGGAATGATTTTTCAGCGATGCCAGCAGAACAAGAATCATTTCTCAAATGGATAGATGAAGGGGTGATTATTCATCAACACCGCTTGGAATCAGAGAAAGTGGCAGCAGGGAAGCGTGGGTCAGTCACAGGTTTCACAGGTGCAATATCATTAGGTTTAACAAAAGCAGCTTTAGCGAAAGAAGAATTTAGTGAGTTGTTTTATGCTTTAGTACGGTTGGCTCCCTACTGTGGCACAGGGCATAAAACTACTTTTGGGCTAGGACAAACTCGTTTGGATTGGGTAGAGCAGGAAACGAGTAAATCAATTCAGTTGCTAACAAATCTGCTGGGAGAGCGAATTGAAGAACTGATCAAATTATTCACTGCACAACGCAAACGCACAGGAGGGGAGCGAACTGATAAAATTGCTGTTACCTGGGCAACGATTTTGGCGCGGCGGGAGATGGGGGAATCAATCAAGGCAATCGCCGAAGATTTAGAGATGCCGATCTCGACCGTAAAAACTTACGTGAAATTAGCCAGAAAATCCCTCAAACAAGAAAGCAATAATTGAAAACCTTTGCTTGTGGACAAGGATACAGCATTTACAGCTGTTATGAGGTACAGTAGCAGCAACTAGCAAACCAATTTCTTAAATGTTGAGGATTTATTAAGTCGAGTGCAACTGAGATTAGTTTATCAACCATTTCTGTTGTAGTTGAAGTGAAACTACGTAAAAAAGATTTAAGTTGTCACCTGCGAATACAGCAATTCCAGAGTTATTAAAGGTGTTATAACTGTTAATTATTGATTTAAAATTATATCTTAATGGCAAATAATAAGTTTTTAACATCTGACTTTATCCTTTGATTTGCATTCACTATTTATCTAAGTTAATTGGCTTTATTTTAGATATTTGAATTTGCTTTCCAATTCTTATTAGCAATTAAGATGCGTTCGCCCTGGTCATCATCCCCACCTCCAACACAGAGTTCTACTGTGATGGGGGCTTTACCCGATTCCTGGCTGTAGTTTTCTACATAGGCTTTTATGACACTTAGCACGAGACATATATGATGTAACCCCACGCTATCTACACCTGCTATTAGATTTGACAAATATTGGCAAGGTTTTGGATCACACCTTAAAAAGGCTATTTTTTATACAGTTTATTAAATAAATATCCATAAAAAATCAACCTTGAAGCGTGCGCCAATCAGGTCATAATGTTAAATCAATTACCCATATTGTCTAGCCTTCAGCACTTAGTTCATCGATTCTATATGTACATGACTGTAGATAATTCAATTGGACGCAGAGCAATTCAATGGAAACCTGAACCACATTTACAGCGCAATATTGATTTATATAAAACTCAACACGAGCAATTTGCAGCATTATTGCATCAAAAAAATGAGCAAGGCTTAGTTCAATTCTGGCTCGATATGGCGCTAAATAACTCGCCTGAAAAATATAATTGGGAACCCGAAAACCGCATCCAAAAAGCATGGGAACATTTAAGTCTGTATTGTGAGGAAAGTTGCTATCGTGCGGCTTCACAAGTATGGAAAGCGAACCAATATAAATGTTGGGAAGAATATATTTTTTTTGCGAGGTGCTTAGTTTACAATCCCTTGAAATTTCGGGAAATTTTGGCGAAGTACGATGCCAATGTTTCGCCACTTTATGCTTATATAATTGAAGTTTTGCGAAAAACTATTAAAGACGAGGGTGCAGTTGCCAAATTTTCTAAATGGCGGTTGTTGTGCAAAAAAAGTAACAAAGAACTGAAAGAAGCACTAATTAGATATGGTATATGCGAACCGGAGGTTTCCAGATTTTTGTTTGCGCGTACATATTTTAAACAAGTTTATCAATTCAATAAAATCCAAAATCCTGCAACTCGTAACGGACAACGTTGGCTAGAACCAGATAGCAATGACTTTCAAGAAACAGCACAATATTACAACACCGAAAAACTACTAGCTATCGCACCGCATCAAGTCGCAGTCGGTAAAAATGTGACTGGAGAACAACTGCAAGGGTGGATGGAAACCTGCATTACCGCTTTGCGAAATTACCCCCAGTCAATTGCCCCAAGTATTTCCTTGGAAGTAATGGATGGAGTTAGTTATACAATTGAGTCAGATGAGGGTTTTTACCTGGAAATAGAAGATTCTCCACCTGAGCAAAAAAGCCTTTATCAGCAAACAGAGACAGTGTTACAACATGAATTACTGGCGCTTAATGAAGACCAAAAAGAAATTTTATATCTTTACTATGGATTGGGATGGAATCAAAAACAAATTGCTGCAAAATTTGCAGTCACCCAAGGTGCGATCGCGCGTCGTTTACAAACTATTGAGCGCCGACTAATTAATGCGGTATATTCATTAAAGCAACCGCCACAATGGGTCACGGGGTATGTGAAAACCTGGTTAAACTATAATTACGAAACACCCGATTATTCTGATTTAATCCATGCAGCATTGGTTACATCTGTCAAACAACTGAACACTCAATCTCAGGATTTATTGCGGCTTTGCTACGGACAAAAACTAGACACTAATGCTATCAGCAAACAACTTCATCTTCCCCCAGATAGAGTGAATGAATTACTTTTGCAAACAAATTGTGAATTAGAAATTGCATTACTCAAAGAAATTGACATAATAATTAGAAAATTTTTAAATTTTTGGCTAAATAAACAATATAAAGATATCAAAACTCATAATTTAAACTCCCAATTTCAACACTTAGTCTTGGCATAGAATACATAAAAAATATATGTCAGCAAATCTAACTTTGTTGTACGATCGATACAATAACAAACAAACCAAATTAGCTTTGAAAAACCAATTATTATTGCAAATACCTATCTCCATACAACAGCAAGCCTGGAAAGACGCACAACAGCATTCTCATAAACTCGCGCAGTACAGTGCTTATTTAAATCGTATTTGCTTATATACATTTGTAGACTGGCTGAATAACCAACTTTCCGATCAAGTGTTAACCAATTATTCAATTTATCCTAGTGAAGATGGTTTATGCAGTATTTTAGAAGTAGTAAATGGTACTGCAATCGGGATTGATACGCGGCGAATTATCCTGATCCCCAACGAAAACATAGATTCAGAATCATTGCGAGTTCCTCAAGAGTGGATAGATATCCCCACTTTTGTCGGTGACTATTATTTAGCCGTACAGATTGATTTAGAAGCAAATGTAGATGAATGTACATTGACAGTACAGGGGTTTGCGACACATCGTCAAGTCAAACAGTTGAGCAAGTACGATCCACGCGATCGCACTTATATATTATCAACAGACCAGTTGATCGCAAGCCTCACAGCTATGCAGCTAACACTAGGTACACAAATGCGTGAGGAAGTCCCAGAATTACCTATTTTATCTGAACCTGATGCTCAAAGTTTATTAGAGATGTTAGGAGATACATCTATTTATTCTCCACGTTTGCGAGTTGATATACCATTTGCACAATGGGCAGCATTGCTGAATAATGATGAATGGCGGCAGCAGTTATATCTGCGACGGACAGGTAGATTGGCAACAAAAAGTAAAGTAAAAACAAATAATTTGAATAAATGGTTACAAAATACCTTCGGTGATGGTTGGCAATCTCTAAACACACTATTTAATCAAGAATCTGGAAATTTAGTTTATAGTTTTAGAAACAATGAGGTAGCAGCTAAAGGTATATCTATAGACGGGATCAAACTAATTGATTTGGGAATGCAATTGAGTAATCAATCAGTTGCACTTTTGGTTGGTTTGACACCAGAAACCGATGGAAAAGTAGCTGTGCGCGTGCAACTGCATCCAGCTAAAGGACAAACTTACTTACCGCCTAATATTAAACTAGCTTTATTTTCTCAATCAGAGTCCATTCTTCAGGAAATTCAATCGCGGATTCAAGATAACTTTATTCAATTGAAACGATTTATTTGCCCACCAGGAAAAACCTTTAAAATTCAGGTATCTATTGATGAATTCAGAGTGACTGAAGAATTCGTAATTGAACCACTTACATTGACACAGCAATGAGTAAGTTAGTTATCTTAAACCTGGGAAAAGGTAACTTACATTCAGGTTTTTCTTTTGTGACTGTTCAGCTATTCTATGAAAAGTCGGTTGACAAGCCTCTACAAGAAAAGGATAATTCACAATGGAGACAATTTCAAGGTAATTTACCAGCTAGCCCAATTCTTCTTGACCTATATCGCCGTTGGCAATTATTATATGAATTAATCTACGAATCTCGCTACATAAATGTAGGTTTGCGTCAATCTCAGCCAAAGGATGAAGATATCAAAATTGATGATACTGATGTTACTCACTTTTCCGATGTAGATTTTTATAAAGTATGTGATGAGTTACAAAAACAAATCGATATCTGGCTAGATGCTGAAGAGTTTCGTCACATTGAGCGCCAATTACGGATGCAGTTGAGCAGCGATGATGAAATCCGCTTTATTATTCAAAGTGAAGATATATTACTTAGGAAACTCCCTTGGCATCTTTGGCGTTTTTTTAGTGATTATCCCAAAGCAGAAGTTGGTTTAAGTTCCATCGAATTTGAAACTAAAACTCAGCTTAAAAAGCATACACAACAAGTAAAAATATTAGCGATTTTAGGTGATAGTAAAGGAATTGATATTGACACAGATCGGAGGATGTTAGAGAGCTTACCATCTGCTAAAATAGTATTTTTGGTAGAACCAAAACATTCAGAATTAGATACACTACTTTGGGATAATCAAGGATGGGATATTCTATATTTTGCAGGTCACAGTTACAGTAATCTTGAAAATAATACTGGTTATATACATATAAATAAAAATGAATATTTAAATATTAATCATTTGACTAATGCTCTGAAAAAAGCTGTAAAAAATGGATTGCAAATAGCAATTTTTAACTCTTGTGATGGCTTGAGATTAGCACAAAACTTAGAGGATTTACATATTCCCCAAATTATTGTCATGCGTGAAAGAGTGCCAGATAAAGTAGCGCAGGAGTTTTTGAAACAGTTTTTAATAAACTTTGCTGAAGGTCAGTCATTTTATTTATCAGTACGACAGGCGCGGGAAAAGTTACAGGGGTTAGAAAGTGAGTTTCCGGCTGCTAGTTGGTTGCCAGTAATTTGCCAAAATCCAGCGCAGATATCACCTTTTTGGGAAAATTTAAGATGTAAAAACCAGGAATTAAAGAAATATATTTCACCATCAATACATCGCTTAGAAGTTAATTATAAAATTACTTTAATTGTAAGTTTTATTGTTACTATTACATTAACATTAATTCGATATTGTGGGATATCAGAACCTTTGGAGATGAAAGCGTTTGACCATCTAATGCAGATGCGATCGCTAGAATCAGAAGATAGTCGTCTATTAATTGTTGGCGCAGATGAAAAGGATATCCGCACCTATGGTTATCCTCTACCAGATGCTGTAATAACTCGACTTTTGGACAAATTGCAGCAGTATCAACCCGCAGCTATTGGATTGAGTATTGTCCGCGATTCACCTGTACCAATTAATGATACAGCTAGTAATCAATCACTGATTAATCATTTCCAGAAAAATCACAACCGGATAGCTGTATGTGCTTTTAATAACAGTCCAGAACAAAGCATTGCACCTCCATCTCAAAGTCCAGAAATCCGAGTAGGTTTTGTCAACTTATTTGACGACCAAGATAAAATAGTCCGTCGCTATCTTTTATCCCGTAGCGAAAATCCGATATCTGAAGCTTCTCCCTGTACTGCAAAATATTCCTTTGGCTGGCAATTAGCATATCAATATCTCAATGCCAAAAAAATTCCAGTAGCAACCTTCAAAGAAGATTGGAAATTTGGCGCATTTGTCATCAAGCGGCTGGAAAAATCTAGTGGAGGATATCAAAACTTAGATGCACGGGGAAACCAACTGCTAATTAATTATCGCCATACTCCAGACCCCATTCATATTGCTCAACAAGTTACCCTGAGAGATATTTTAAATGCAGATAGCGATCGCTTTAACCCCGCTTGGGTGAAAAATAGAGTTGTCCTCATCGGTGTTGTTGCACCAAGTATCAAAGATCCGCATCAGACACCAGAAGGTGAAATGCGATCGCTTTACATCCACGCCCATGTTGTCAGCCAATTACTCAGTACCGTCGAAGACCACAGACCACTATTATGGTGGCTACCAAAATGGAGTGAAACTCTATGGATATTTTGCTGGTCGTTGACGGGAAGTATTGTAGTTTGGCGTGTCAAAATCTCACTTCACAAAGGCTTGGCACTTGGTATATGCAGTGCTATCTTATACGGAATCTGCTGGAGTATTTTCTCTTTGGGTGGGTGGATACCACTGATTCCAGGAATCATCGCCTTGGTCGCGCCCTGGGGTGTTATTTGGTTAGGTAGTATCATTTACAACAAACAACAGACATGAAACAGGTTGGAATTTTTGTCAGGTTTATCTGTAGTGGGATTTTGATGTTGGGTACACAAGGACTCGAACAACCAAATTTATCCGCAACTTCGCCGCCACCACCACCTACTACAGGTACACCAAAAGGAAATTCCACACCCGGAACGACGCGCCCAGAAGCGACGTGTAAGCAAACCAATAAACCACTGACCGCACTTAACGCCAACAATGGCAATGATTTTACAGCCTCTCCATATCCCAGCTTTTGGTTTTACGTACCTTACACCCAGGACGATGTTAAACACGCAGATTTTTTACTACTTGATGGACAGGAACACAAAACAATTTACCATACAGCAATTAAGCTAGCTGCAAAACCAGGACTGATCGAAATTACCCTACCGACAAATTCCCAAAACTTACTAGATCCCAACCAAAATTACCGTTGGTATTTGATGGTGAACTGTTACGCTAGTCGTACTGATGAACCGGATATCGTTGTCGATGGCTGGATACAGCGCAAAATAGTTGATGGCGATCGCTGGCAAAATCTCCAAACGGATCGGTCACAAAAACTTATTTTTTATACTAAAAATAATCTTTGGTACGATGCAGTCAATGATGTGGCAGAACTGCATTTCCAATACCCGAATGATGCTGGTATTCAAGCAACTTGGAATAATTTACTCAAACAATTAAATAAAGAATCGGTAGCCCAAGAACCATTCATCGGTTCGATAATGCTTTCAACTCAGGAGTGATGTACTAATTAGCCGTCAGGAACTGCATACACCATGACGCATAAAAATGGGCATAGGGCTGCGTCGGAAAGCAAGTGGCATCATGAGTATGGAGAATAGAGAATTAGCCCAGATACCCCACCTTCCCTCAACAAATATAACTGAAAAGTATTGATGTACTAAAGGGCGATCGCACGATCTCACCAAAATAATTTTCAAAAAACTGATACTACCCTCATATTGCTATCATTTTGTCTCCAATAAGAATATGAGATCGTAAAACATAGTGGAGACATGGAGCAAAGCAATCGTTTCGACTCTGAAAATTTTTCTATTAAGCAACAGTACCTGACTCTCTTTGAGCGAAAAGGACTGCAAAAAATTTTAGAGCAAGAAGACTTACCTAAAAAATACCGTCAGCGCATCCAAATCATGCTGTTAGCGGATGAAGGTAAAACCCAGAGTCAAATCTGTCAACTACTAAACTGTTCTCGGATGACGGTAAGACACTGGCTTTTGGTAGCTAAATCAGGTGAGGCTCACAATTGGAATGCCTTTCCTCTTGGTAGACCAAAAACTGTTGATGACCAGTACCGAAAGCGATTGAAAGAGCTGGTCAACCATAGTCCAAAAGCTTTTGACTATCCATTTCGGTATTGGACTGCACAATGGTTAAGCAAGCATCTAGCAAAAGAATTAGGTGTTGAAGTAGGTGTTCGTCACGTCAATCGTCTGCTCAAGGAAATGGGTTTATCCACCCGACCGCAACCTTTTGAAACCGTTGGCTCTATTAAAAACAGCAATAACAACAATAATCAGCTGGTAATTAGTGACCTCTCAGGTGCCCCACCGCCTAATCCCAGTCTTGAAGCCAGAAGTCTTTGCTGCTGTTTTTACTGCTCAAGCACCACATATTCTTAAACCGATTGTGACATTAAAGGGCGATCGCATTTGTCAAACGGCTATTTACCATAGCCGCTAATACTCATATTCAGGAAGAATGTTTACCAGACAAAGCACTGTAGGGCAAAACCCTTAACACTTCTTCTACTGTTGTCACCCCAGTTGTCACCTTTTGGGCAGCAGCCACACCAAAGGAGGTGTAGTTAATTTCCTTCAGATAGCGATGTAGCTCAGTCATTGTCCCTTCATAAATCAGTTCGCGCACCCGATCGTCCACATCCAGTAATTCTACAATCGCTTCCCGCCCCAAATAGCCAGAATGAAAACACTTAGGACAACCTTTTCCCCTACGCCAGCCTGTGGTTGTAGCATTCGTTGCTTCTAATCCCAGCCTCTGCAAATCTGCTGCTGTTGGGGTGTAAGGTTCTGCACAGTGAGGACAAACCCGACGCACTAAACGTTGAGCAATAATACCTAAGAGGGCATCACTCACTAAACTGGGGTCTTGTCCAATATCTTTGAGGCGAGGAATAGCACCAACTGCGTCATTGGTATGTAGTGTGGTAAATACCAAATGTCCTGTTAAAGCTGCTCTGATAGCAGTTTCTGCTGTTTCTCGATCCCTGATTTCTCCTAACATAATCACATCAGGGTCTTGCCGGAGAATTGCCCGTAAACCAGCAGCAAAGGTCATACCAGCTGCTTCGTTGACTTGGGTTTGGGTAATACCTGGTAATACATATTCTACTGGATCTTCCACCGTCACCACGTTGACTGATTCAGTAGCTACTCTTTGTAAACTGGTGTACAGAGTGCTGGTTTTCCCGGAACCTGTGGGGCCTGTGAGAATAATCATTCCTTGAGGTTGACTTAACCATCTTCTGTAAGTTTCTAATGTAGTTCCAGAAAACCCTAAACCATCCATGTTAGAAAATGGATTGCGCTGGGGCAATAAACGAATTACTACTTTTTCGCCACCTACGCAAGGAAGAGTGCTAACTCGCATATCTAATCCCACTTCCAACGATCCACTTGTTGCATACTTCTCACCGATGCGTCCGTCTTGAGGGCGACGGCTTTCGGATATATCTATTTCTGCCATCACTTTGAGAGTTACAACTACTTTTCGACTCACTTCAAGGGGGAGAGTGGTAATAGTCCGCAATACGCCATCTATGCGATAGCGGACTCTTAATCCTGCTGGCATCGGTTCTAAATGGATGTCACTAGCACGGTTGCGTAAAGCGCCACTGATAATGGTTTTGACTCGCTCAATTTGGTCTGATGCTTTGGAGAGATAGAGTTCTGTGAGTTCGGAAATGTTTTCTGATTCTGATATCTGGGTGAGGGGATTGATCAGAGATTCGCTACTGATTTTATTCAAATCGAGGTTTTGGGTGTGATACCAAGCGTTGTAGCTTTTTTCAGCGATCGGGAGGATTTTGATTTCTGTAGATGTGCGATCGCTCAATTTCTGAATTATATCTGATGTGGGAGTGACTGGAGTCCCCAAATAGTAGCAATTGCGCCAGAGTAATAGGGGAATAACTGGGGGTAATTCCTGACGGTTGGCAAATTTGCCAAAAAATCGAGAACTGACTTCAGAATCTAATAATTCCAGGTTGAGTTTTCCTGTCTCATCGATTAAGAGACTGATTGCTTGTTGGCAGTTAATTTCGCCCTTTTTTAGCTGTTGCCAAGAGGATAAAAAATTAATGGTACTTTGCATAGAGTTTTTTCATTTAATTAATAAAATTAAAACTCAGATTGACTAATGAAGCCATCTGAGTTGATTTAGTCACAGTCTAATATTGTGTCCAGTGAAAGACTTATCATTAAGACGGCAGAGAAGCAGAGGGAAAGAAGATGTTCCAGTTTTGCACAGAATGCGGGAATTATAACTAATTAGGTGGACATGATATAATCCAACACGGTTCATCCAGGGTTAAAAACCTTAAACTGCGTAGTAGAGCGATAGGCTTAAAATGTTGGGTTTCAAAAATTTATGAAAACCAAAATCCATTCATTAACAGAATTACTTAACCTAATACATTAAGTTTGCCACGCTAGTAGGTTAGGTTGAGGAACGAAACCCAATATTTTCGTGGGGTAGGTTGGGTTGAACGAAATGAAACCCAACCTACATTATCCTTAATTTATTCGTTCCCTATTTTGGGAATAAATTCATCGGGAAAAGAGTCAGAATTCTTATTCTGATTAGATTGAGGAGATGAATTTAGAGTATTGTTTTGAGCTTGATTAGATACCGGAATGGTAGATTTTTTTTCACAAATCTTTGTTAAATCGACTAAGATATTTTTGTTGTATATTATATAGCAGATAGGTATTTCTTCTTTCAAATCTGGTTTTAAATTATGAGAAATGGCTTTGGGGACAAAAAACAAATTATCGATCACATGAAATAAAATAAACGATGCTAGCAAAGAAACTTTATGAGGTATTTTCATGTTTTATTATTCCAAAAGCTATTATGTATATCTGACGAAAAAAGCCATAAGTTACTATTAATAAATGAATAACTCCTCGCTACCTACAATAGAATACTTATTTTACCTAAAATAGCAATCCTAAATGAGATAAGAACACCTTTCCCTTGTGCCTCTTGTTCGGAAATAAAATAGGATTGCTAAGTAGGTGGGCGGAAATAAACCCAAAATGGTTTGTTGCTGTTAAGAGCGCTCTTTGCTCAACTAAGAGCTAATTCCAGAGGTTTTACATTTCGTTATATTAGTTGTAAATTTTCCCGCTCACCTACTTACATCAGTTTTGAGGCTTTCTCATATAGCAATTGACAACACCATTTTCTTCACGCTGAACAAAAAAGAACCACGCAAATGGATCGATTATTGCTTTCTGCCATCCTTGTGCATTTTGCCAGCTATAAAATGTTACCTTACATCCGTTGTGAAAAACTGAACTTGCAGACGAACCATATTGTCGTTTGATTTGTTGTACTTGTTGAGAACTGTAACGAGCATAATATACCTGTAAATAGTTAACAGCGTAATAATTACGCCAAAAATTACGAGCAGATGATACGATCTGGTCAATACCTAAATCAACTCCAGCTAATGCTCGTTGTTGATTATGTATTATAGGAGTTGAAACAACACCTGTACTAACCATAGTAGATGCTGTTATAGCTATAGCTATAAGATTGATCTTTTGAAAATGTTTTTGAATCATAATTAGGGTACCTTTTATTTCAGATTTATCCCGTTAAATTTGGGTGATAGTTGGCTTTTTTTCCTCTTTCCTTATTTAATATTTGACCTTATAAAAAATAATTTGTCACTATTAATTAGCTAACTTAAAAGACATTAAAATAGCCATTATTTTAATTTTCTAAGTAGTAAATGCAACTTTGGATAAGACGATTTGTAAATGAAATTATCAACAAAATACATTAACTATAAAATCATCAGTCGAAAAAATATAGCTGCTTTAAATTGCTTAGGTAAGTTTACGTAACCAATATCTTTTATGCAATCTAATTTTGGACAAAATGTTTAGCTTTTTGTCCAAATAAAATTTGAATTTGATGGATAAAATTGTTTCTGAAATTAAAAATTGCATCCACAAGCGGTTACTGAGCTTGTCCAAGTGGGGGCAATACTGCTCGGTTAAGAATATTCGTAATAGCATGGCAAGCTTAATGTATTGGGTTGAGTAATTCTGTTAATGAGTGAATTTTGGTTTTCATGAGTTTTTTAAACCCAACATTTTAAGCCTGTCGCACTAGTAAGTTGGTTTGAGGCAATGCATTACCCAACAAACCTTGCTCATTTAGCAAGGGGTAAAACACATCACCCTTGATATCCTGATTTGGCATTGTTTTTCTGCCCATAAATAAATTTCGGGCTAATAGCTCAAGTCCGTTTCAATGGACTGAAATCAAGAGTAATTGGAATATTTATCACCACCAATTGCCAACTAATATATATGGTGCCCAATAATAAGGATTTTGATACTCAGGCTGTAATAAAAGTGCTTTCTGCGCTCGATGCAGTGCTTCGGCTTTCGTAATCCCGCCTTTTTTAAGTTCAGTATAAAACTGTACCATCAAGTGAGATGTCGAACCATCATTAATTTGCCATAACGTTGAGAGAGTGCTATTTGCCCCCGCCCGCACTGCAAGTCCAGCTAACCCCAAGATTGCCCGATTGTCGCTTTCAGCAGTTTTACAAGCACTCAGTACCAGCAATTTGATCTCTTTGGAATTAACTGTGTCATCCCGCAGTAAGTTATTTAGTTCTCTAGCTTTGATAAGTTGTTGATAGGCAAGTAGATATGTATCTTCAGGATCGGAACTAAAGTTGCCATGTGTGACAAAATGAACAATGGAAAATACTCCTGACTGTAACTGTTTGTGAAGGTTTGCTGGAGTGAACTGGGAATTAATTAACAGTTTGCTTGGGAGGATTTTAGCAATTTGCTGCAATTCATCAATGTTGAGGGATGAAAAGTTATGGTTTTCTACATTTTCTTGCTGTTCTCCTATCCCACCTGCTAATATCTTTGGCTTTTCAAGTTGTGAGTTACTTAAATCAAATAATTGCGAATTTGGTAGCAAGGCGAGAGCATAATCTTTTTGGATGAGATATTGCTCTTTTTCTTCGTCATACAATACTGCCATTGGAATGTTACGAAGTTCGCCATCGAGGACAAAAACTAAAGTTTTGATATTGCTATGTTCTTGCAAATATGGTTCGATGGGTTTGATTAGCCAGCGATAAATAACTTGTGATTTGGCTCTAATTTTACTAGGATTGCGGGTATATATGGCGCTGCGGAGTTGCATTACAGTATCTTGAAGTGCATTCCGTGGGATGGAATGTACATACTGTTCTAGATGCTGTCCTGGTAACTTAAAGATAACTTCTAGTCGGTTTTCTAGAATGATGGGATAGATAAAGACGGCGTTAGGATCAACAGGATTATTTTCCCGATTGATGGGTAGTATTTGCACCAGATTACAGCGTAAAAAATTCTGGAGTTCTGCAAGTTGTAGTGCGTCGATATTAGCGATCGCTTGTTGGAGATATTCTTGAGATGCTGCTGATTTAAGATGATTTTTTAATAGTAAATCAACTAATTCACGATATACAGGCTCTACATTATCTCGATAGGAAAATTGCACATCTGAATTGATGGTAAGCAAATCATTACGAACAGATTTAAGGCTTTCTACAGCCATTTGGTAAAATGCGATCGCTCGATCGTCTTTTGTCTGCGCTGCTAAAATTCTCCCCATCTGCCATTCCCACTGATAAGCAATGTCTGGTGCAGTCATGGGTTGAGTCAGGAGTAATGCTTGTTGCGTCAGATTTTGACTCTCCAATAGGTAATCTCGATCTACTTTTGATATTGACTTTTGCGGTAATTTATGCACGGCAGCTACAGCCAGATATTCATAGAACCCACCACGATTACCAAGGGCATAAGATAAAGCGCGGGAGTCTTGGAGTTGGTTTGCATCTTGAATCGCCGTCCCTAACAAGTTATCAATTTCACCTAATACAGAACTATCCGCAGCAGTTTTTTGAGAGATGCACGCAAGATTTTGGGCGGCGTTAATCTTTGCATACACAGCCTGACGACCGTTTGGCAAGTCAGAAAGTTTGATTTCGTGCCATAATGCCTGTGCTGCGGATAATTTTCCAATTTCCACCAACAAACGCAAGTAATTAATCTGTGTTTGGATTCGTATTGATGGAGATGATGGTATGGCTAGTACTTTTTGATATTGCAAGGCTGCATTTTGATATAACTTCAATGCAGTATTGGGAAGCGATACTCCTTTGGAGTCACTTCGTGAACGCTCTTGGCATTGCCAAGGGATATGATTATAGTTGCGAGTCGTGTAGCGATCGCGCTCCAAATTTCCCTTTGCCCAAAACATATTTGCTAAACTGACCAAAGCAGCGCTTTTTATTTCAGTTTTAGCTGACGATGATGGCAAGTTTTCCGCCAGTGCTAAACTATTCTCTAATGTTGTTTGCGATTGTTTGAACTCTCCAATAGCCAGCAGAACGTTACCCAAACTTAAATATCCTTGAACCTTAATCGCCGAATTAGGCAATGCCATCAACCTTTGCTGAATCTGTTCGAGGTTATTGTATGCTTGCTGGTATAAACCTAATGCTTGTTGTGTTTGTGCTTGGTTGATGACACTACTAATGCTTAGAGCTTCATCTCCCAAACGCATATAAATGGACGCTGCTTGCTGCAAACTTTTTAATGCGGCTTCTGGTTTTCCGCGCACATACCAAAGGCGACTTTGGATATCTAAGGATTGCGCGTAGATTTTAAGCAGCGCTGGAGAATCCGATTGAGATTGAGAGGGTTGTAAAAGTTGCAGGCTGGCTGATATATGCAGTTGTGCTGCATCCCAATCGCCAAGTTGCTGATATGCTAAAGACAGATTGCTGTGGATCGGAGCTTGAGTGCGATCGCCACTGTTACGAGTTGTGGCAAGTTGCAATGCTTGTTGTAATAACTTGATAGCCAGAGAGTAACTGCTGGAATTATATGCTTCTTTACCCTGGTGTACCAACTGTTGTACTTCAGTGGAGATTTGATTGCTTTGTAGAGTAGGTGTCTGGGCAATTACATCCGGTATCTTAACCACAAATAACATTAATATCAAACCCAGAGCCAACAGGTGATACCGTATTTTCATCAGCTTGGACTTAAATCCTACCCTACGAAGCAGTTTAGTGTATTTTGTCATGAGCGATCGCTGACGATTTATCAAGGATTTGGCGTTGCATATTTGCGGGATGATTTTGCTAGTTTTGTGGGATGGGCATCTTGCCCGTCCCTTGTATTTCAGGGCGCTCGTGTCGCCCACCCTACAAGAATCATCCCTTGATTCAGCAACGCCAAGAATTTAGATCCCCGACTTGTTCAAGAAGTCGGGGATTTGGGCAACAACTTTTGCTTAAGTAAGTGCCATTCCACCCTACATTACTAACCTATTTTCCTTGACAGGTGGAACTTGTAGCAGTGGTTGTTGTACCCGTTGCACCATTTGAGAGATTGATAATGGCATAAGTGGGTGAAGAATTCTCGCCGACAGTTGTGTTTAATTCTGCTTCTTTATCGTCATCCAAATCAATCCATCTCGTCAAAAACATTTCTACATTTTGTGGTTCTTCTGGGCGCGTTGGTATTCCTCCACGTCCGCCATTGACAAACCGCACCCGTTTTGCATTACTCGGTCTTACTTGGCAACCTTCGCTAATTTCGACGCTACGCGGTTCGCTTGGCAAATTCACTAATCCCTGAGTTGGGTCGATACCGAGTGTGTTAATTTCAATCACGCCATTAAGTTGCGGATTAGTTTCTGAAAAAGCTGTAATATCACTCTGTTGAGTTAGCTGTTCGCGGGACTTTAATCCAAAGACTTTTTGAGCGTTAATTTGAATGACACCGCCTTTACCTGCAAAAGCATTTGCAATAATATCGTTGTTTTCTTGGGGAACAGCAACAATAAAACCATTTCTGGCATCAATTTTGATATTCCCACCATTTCCAGGAGCCTGTCCAGTGCCAGCAGTGGTAGATATTAAGCTATTTTGGCCCATTAACAGCAAGTCATGCACTTGTAGGATAATATTCCCACCATTAGCCGATCTTGTTTCTGCTGTAATCGCACCTTGATTTTGCAAGTTGATGGTTCCGGCTGATATTTCTATATTTCCAGCTACTCCAGAACCTTGACTGCTGACGGTAATTACACCTCGATCCCTTAGATTTACTTCTTTGGAGAAAATGAATACATTACCACCATTCCCGGTTGCATTCACACCCGTATTAGCTAGTACCCCACTAGCAGCACCTTGATTAGTAAATGTATCCACACCAATTTGAATATTTTTCAGAGCGCGATCGCTATAACTCAAATCACTACCAGCCAAGGTTATACTAGCTAAAACATTAAGTGTGATATTACCTGCATTGCCACTGCTGCGAGTAGTGGTAAGAATTTGTCCGCCATTAGTAGTTTCTAAGGTCTGAGCGTTAATTACAATACTGCCTCCCCTGCCTGCATTTGCAGTTAAGGCATTGATTACGGCTCCATCTAGCACCCTTAAAGTTGCTGCATTAACTGTAATTTCTCCTCCCTCACCAATTGCACTAGGTTCGGTATTGCTATAAAATCCACTAGAATAGCCATCGCCAGCAAAGCCAGCGATAGTTACAGTATCAGCCCGATTAATCAAAATATCTCCTGCATCTCCACGGCCGCGAGTGCTGGTAACGATGACAGCACCCTTGTTCAAGGATAAAGAATCAGCATTAATGATGACATTACCACCAATTCCCTGACCTCTGTTTTTTACACTACTGAAGGCACCACTGGATTGAAAAAATCCAAATCCCGGACTATCGTTAAAACGACCATCGCCATCAAAGACAATATCACTAGCATTAATAATTACATTGCCTGCATTTCCTTTGCCTGCCGTACTGCTTGTCAGAACCGCACCGTTGGTTACTTTGACTGTTCCGGCTGTGATATTGACAGTACCAGCATTTCCCACTGCCAGGGAAGCGACGCGACTGTATACACCACTACTGAATACAGAGGTCGATACTCGATTAAAATCAGCAGCCTCGCCATCAAATAAAGCTGTATCACGGACAGAAATATTCACACTACCAGCATCACCCTGCCCAACCGTACTAGCTTCCAGAATCGCCCCGTTAGTCACAGTAAGAGACTTTGCGATGATATTGAGATTACCTCCCCGACCTGTACCACCCTCGGCGATCGAACTATAGGCACCAGTATTAATCCCATTTGTCCCGACACCATCAAACAGTACCGTATCGCCAACATTAATATTGACATTGCCGACATCTCCTTGCCCATAAGTACCAGCAAAGATTTGAAAACCCCCAGTTACAGCAAGCGATCGCGCTGTTAAATTAACATTACCGCCCTTACCTTTGGCGTTAGACAGCACCGCATTAGAAATAAAGCTACCAGTACCATCAAGGGTGACTGTCTCTGTAGCATTAATGTCAATATCTCCCGCCTGGCTCTCAACAGCACCTCGAAAAGATGCAATCCCTGCGCGTAAGGTACTTCCTTGAGCAATATTTAAATTATGAGTGGCGATCGCAATACTACCGCGATCGCCAGCCCGGACATTGACTTGTGAACCCTGAGTTAGGGAAACATCGGCGCGAACTAAATCATTAGGAAAGCTCAAGCTACCATTCTGATTTAGCGTTACCGTGCCTTTTTGCGCCAATCCCCCTAACTCGACTCGACCCCCTGGCGCTAGGATTGTGCCATTGTCTAAACTGACGTTACCACCCACTAGCGCCAGGGTTTTATCTGGCTGCACAACTAAACGCGCTGACTGTAAACTAATAGCCCCTGGTATATTCTCGAATTCCAAGCCAATGGGAACCTCGATCGTCAACAGGGGTGGGGCTTGCGGATTAGTTGCACTAAATTTTGTACCATCAGCAAAAACCAGACTGCTGGCTGTACTGGCTACAAATGACCCACTGACATCGAGTTTGGCATTTGCCCCAAAAATAATGCCGTTGGGGTTGATTAAAAATAGGTTAGCTTTTCCCAATACACCCAAGGTTCCCAAAAGCTGTGAAGGATTTCCTCCTGTAACTCGGCTAATAATGTTCTCAATCCCTGTTGGGTTGGCGAAATATGCACTTCTTCCTTCGCCAATATTGAATTCCTGAAAGCTGTGAAAGAGATTTATACCGCGAATTACTCCGCCATCAACTCTGTCAACTAGCTGATTTTGTGGTGTGACTGTAGAATGTTCGCTCCCAAGGGTATTATCTGGGGTAATTTGGGGGATAAATTCAGCTATTGCCTTGTTCTGGACGCCACTGAATATCTGTGACACGGGCACGCCGAACGCGGTAATCAACATGAAAAAACTTAGTACTCTCAATTTTTAGTAACCACATTCAGCAATATACAACTATCGCCCAAATGAACCAAAAAAATTTGGCTCTTTGCATTTTCACAATTGAAAGCTACTAGCAAGTAAAAATACTTCCGTAATATTACGCAAGTTTCAATATCGGTAAACCACAAACTTTTAAAAAATAACGTAATAATAGGGGTTTCACCCCTTTACCCCTTAACCTTTTCCCCACTTCTACAAGAAGTCTATTAACCCAAAGTCGGAACCAGAATCGGCAAGGTAATGACAAGTTCAGTTCCCTCCCCAGGTGTAGAATTTACCAAGAGCGAACCGTTGTGTTTTTCCACTATAATTTGCTGGGCGATCGCTAATCCTAATCCTGTACCTTTACCGACAGCTTTCGTAGTAAATAAATGGTCAAATATTTTTTGTTTGACTGATTCAGTCATGCCTTGACCATTATCAGCAATCTTCACCTCAACCTGTTTGTTTTGTAATAAGGTGGTAATTATAATCCGATTAGGATTGGCTTTAATGTCCCCAAAACTCCGGTCTGTATTTGATTCATCCAAGGCATCAATAGCATTCGCTAGGATGTTCATAAATACCTGATTTAATTGACCAGGGAAACATTCTACTTGAGGTAAATTACCGTAGTTTGTGATAACTTCAATGGCGGGACGTTGTTCATTTGCCTTCAGACGATGTTTGAGAATGAGAATGGTACTATCAATGCCTTGGTGGATATTGAAAGGTACTTTGTAGTCTTGATCTGCACGGGAGAAAGTGCGGAGACTGGTACTGATATTTTTGAGCCTGTCACAGGCTATCATCATCGAATCAATCATCTTGGGCAAGTCTGATAAGCTATAATCCAAGTCGATTTCTTCGGCATGGTCAAGAATTTCATTATTTTTGTTGGGTAAACTTTCTTGATAAAGCTTTAAGTGTTCAACAATATCAGCAATGGTAGGTTTAGCTTGTTTGAGACTGGCAGCAATAAAACCAAGGGGATTATTCATTTCGTGAGCAACGCCTGCAACTAAGTTGCCCAGTGCTGACATTTTTTCGCTTTGAACAATTTGTAATTGGGCGTTTTGTAAATCGTTCAATGCTTGTTGCAAATCAAGTGATTTTTGTTGCAAGGCAAGTTCAGCAAGTTTGCGATCGCTAATATCTCGCATTACAACTACCGCACCGGCTTTGTTACCCGAAGCATCGAAGATTGCTTGTCCGCTGGCTAACAAAGTTCTCACTAAACCATGCTTCGGCACAATTACCATTTCGGCATTTTCGACTATTTCCCCTTGCAAGGCGCGAAACAGAGGGATTTCTGTTGTTGATAAAGGTGTTTGACCATCAGGTTGATAGAGATCGAAGTGTTCTGCCCATTCTTCTGGTGGTAATGATTTTACTGGTAAGCCATGAAACTCACGAGTTGCGTTATTGAATAAGGTCAATTTGCCACTAGAATCACAAACAATAATCCCATCTGTAATATTGTCAATGATTGCATTCAAAAACTCTCGTTCTTTAGCTAGAGATGCTTCAGCCTGTTTTAATTGTTCTAGTGATGCTTGTAATGACTGGGATTTTTCTTGCTCTCTGGCATACAGTCGGGCATTTTCTAAAGAGATGGCGACTTGAGCGCAAAGTAAGTTCAGCAGTTCGACGCGATCGCTCGTAAAGGCTCCAGTTACTAGGTTATTTTCCAGATATAAAATGCCAAGCAACTTACTCTGATGCAAAATCGGGATGCATAAGATACTCTTGGGCTGCTGTTGCTGAATATACGGGTCATTGATTAATTGAAGCTGCACCGTTGCATCAATAATCACTGCTGGTTGTAAGCTGCGTTTGACGGTATTAATTAAGCTAATTGGCACATCAACAGAGTCTTCAACAGGCTCTGGGTTGAGCAACATTGGGTAAAAATCGACTTGAGCAATTCCTTTTTTCTGTAGAGATGTGACACTAAGGGAAAGCTGTGCTAGCGCCTGAATCAGCAAACGACCTGACTCCAAAAGCATGAACACACACTTATCTGCTCCTGCATTTTCAATGACGATATGCAGCAATACCGAAAGCAGTTTTTCGAGTTCGATTTCCCCTGAAAGGGTTTGGGAAGCTTTGAGAATGGTAGCTAAATCTAAAGCAACAGAGATGCTGGTACTAGTGGAAGTGGCAGAACTGGTGGAGGTGACACTCACCAATGTGAAGATAGTTTCGTTGGTTGACAGGGGAGAACGGGTTTGCTCTAAGATGGGGGCGAGGAGTTGGGGATAGCGTCGTTCCAAGTCGGCGACTTTGGCTTTAGCGCCCCAACGAGCATAGCCGTAGTAGGCTTGGGTTATGTATAACTGAGCAATCGGTTCTTTGCGCCAGTCAAGGTAAAATTTGGCAGCTAGTTCGTTGGCAAGCGCTTCTTCTTGGATGTAGCCATGTTCTTTAGCTAGAGTTATGGCGCGATCGTACAAATCTAATGCCTCTGATTTCTGCCCTAAAACCCGGTATCGTTCGGCTTCAACTAGATAAAATTTGTGCAGGTAATTTTCTGGAGCACGATCGGCCCACTTTTTCATTTTTTCCTGATTTTTAGCCACCCGTTGCAGAATGTGTTGCTGTTGTGCCTCACAAACCTGAGAATAGATTGCCAGATGGGCTAGAGAATCATAGGTGTAGCAGAGCGGAACTATAAATAAGCCTGTAGCACCACCGATATAGTTTTCAGCGGCGATCGCAGCTGACACCGCCAACTCAAACTTGCCAAAAATGTAACACAGACCAAGTTGGTTGGCATAGAAATAATACAGCGCAGTCCGATCCCCCGATCGCTGGAGGGCTGGCACAATTTCCTCTCGATTAAAGGCATTTCCAGTAAGCTGCCAAGGTTCAGCAGAATCGCCGATCGTATTCAAAATTGGTTGCTGAAAAACGGTCAGATGGCTAGTAAGACCTTCTTGGTTTAGCTGTGCCAGTTGCTCTCGGAAGGCAGCGCTCTCTCGGCTAAGATCGTTTAATTCTTTACCCATAAACCAACAGTATGAGATATATATGAATCCGCAAATAGCAGCCGATTCTAAATCTCCTGTTTCCAGCCCAACTTGGTAGCCTTCCCGGAGAAACGGTAAGGAGTTCTTGAGCGGCTCTTTCCAATGCCACACACTACAATAAATTCCGACATAGACTCTGGATTTCAGTTCTTTGGCATTGAAATGTTCGAGCAATAAAAGTGCTAGTTTTGCACACTCATAGCCAAAGTCAATCTCTCCTACTATCCCACAAAGTATCATTCCATAGTAGGCATAGCCAATTGCAGAAAATGAGCTATTGCCATATTGAACGGATAAATTTACTTGTTCGAGGACAATAAACGGTAAGAGCGCTGGAGTTACAACAAAGGCAGCAGAAGAGACAGCGGCGAGAATCCTTACAACTGCTAACTTATTCGGGTCTGACATCTGGGGCAGAGTCATTAAGTCCAACGGTTGCCTTCCATCCAGGATCGATTTAGTCGCCTCGAATGCCTGTGCAATATCTAATTGACTGGGTTGCTCCGGAAAACTTGTTCCTAGACGCTCTACAATCTTTAGGGCAATTTGCACTGCCTCTATAAATTTATGTTGGGCTTGAGCAGCTTGAATTTGAACTTCATAGACCTTGACCGTATCCAACAAATTTCTAGAGTGTTCTGTAATGACTGTCGCAAATTGTGTCATCTGCTGAAAGTTGCCACTCAGGTAAGCGACTTCAGTGGCAGCTTCGTAGAGGGCTAAGGTTAACTCATACTGGGTTTGCCAGATATTCTCAGCTAACAAGGCGATGCCTGTAGTGCAATACTCAAATGCGGCTGTATAGGCAGTTGCGGCTCTGGCTTTTTGTCCAGCTTTCAGATTGAGTTGGGCGAGTTGTATTTGCTCAGATAGATCGACAATTAGGGATTTGCCGATATTAAGTTGGTTAACAATTTCAAATAATTTTTCGTCTTGTTTGGCAACAGGCGTATGAATCAGTAATAGTTGCCCAATTTTTAGGTGAGCAATCTGTTTTTGTGCGTCTGGAATCAGGGAATAAGCAGCTTGCTGGACGCGATCGTGCAAGAATTTGTAAACCGTCATTTGTCCTCTCTTACAAAGTTCTGATCGGAGGAAACCTCCGCTCAGACTTTGCGCTTTGTCATTTGTCATTTGCAAATGACCAATCCCCAATGAGGAATCCTGATAAAACTTGTAAATTTCATTCGTAGGAATGATAAATCCTTCTTGCAGTGCTTTCCACAAGTCTGAAGCGGTTTCTGCCTGCGACTTTTCATAAACGATCGCCAACGTCGCCAAATCGAATTGATTGCCGATACAGGCTGCCAGTTTCACAATATTTTGCGTGATGTCAGGCAACTTTTGAAGTTGT
>NZ_JBALFH010000056.1:0-264109 GCF_036917095.1 Nostoc sp. | reverse complement strand
TCTAGATGCTGGTTTATCATTGTTCGTTCTTAGACATATATATGCCTCAGTATTATCTCTTAGTTTTTTTCAGAAATCAAATATGATTCCTATAGTCCTACTCCTACTCGGCAGTTTCCACACTTACCAATTTCTGTCCCTGAAAAAACAGGTGGGTTTTTCATAGGTTGGCGTAGACATGACAATCAACCTCTTGAAATAAAACACTATACTGCACCTTGGAATAATGAACCAGCAAATCTCGATCTGCCGTTAGAACAAAATGCTTATGTGATACAAGTTAGCCCGTCTGGAAAATTTTTGGCAGTAGGTCATGCTAGCGGCTCTTGGCAAGCAACTCTATATGACTTGGAGCAAAAAGAATTGCTAAAAACAATTCTTCATGTTCGAGCTACTAGCAGTGTTCAATTCACTCCAAAGGAGGAAATTTTAGTTAGCCGTTCCGAGGAAGAAATTATCTTTACTTCTATTAAAAATTCACAGCAGATTGCAGTAATTAAAATTGGGCATGGTTCTAAAATCGCAATTCATCCAGACGGGCGTTATTTACTGGCTGATGGTGAGGGAAAATCAAAATTAGCCATTATCGATTTGAACACTCAAAAAGTAGTCAAAGTCTTATCAACCGCAGCATTAGACAGGACAGCATGGATGGCTAGTGCCCAACGAGGTGAAGGAGAAACTTCCTTTTCCCCTAACGAAATGATTTTCAAAATGGATTTTAGCCCAGATGGACAGTGGTTAATCTGTGCAATGGATCGAGGAGTGCGAGTGTTTGAGTGGAATGAGGTTCTCTCGTCAAAGAGCGAATTACCACTTCCCATCGTCGCTTCTTCTAGTGAGATTATCGCAGTTGGCGATGGCGCTAGTCGAATGGCAACAACTTATGATATTGCTTTTGACTGGCAGCGCAATGTCATACTCTCTTGTGGGCTAGAGGGAAAGATTAAGTCTCTTGATTTAGCGACTGGAGAATCTAAAGTTTTATTGGAACTACCCGGAAGACCAGCAATGATCCAATTAGACCTATCTCGTGATCTGGCTACGTTCTGTACACATTCAATACGCGATATGTTTGAGCGTAAGGAAGAGTGGTTTGTCCAAATATGGAATTATTTAGGACTTGCCTAAGAGGATGTTTGAAAAGTTTTCTTCTCGGTAACAAGACGTTCTAGATCCCCCTAAATCCCCCTTTTTAAGGGGGACTTTGATTCCGGTTCCCCCCTTTTTAAGGGGGGCTAGGGGGGATCAGTTAGTGCCTAAAATCATAGCCAACCACTTTTCAAACAACCTCTAATGCTTTGCGAGTTGGCGCGATCGCACTTTCAATTAAAGTTTTGTAGCGTGGGTATCTTGTCCACCCTAATTATGCAAATTAAAAGTGGAACAGCTTATTAGTTCCGCGCTCAAAGTTATAAAAATTAAGCTGCAATCTGGGGTCGGGTATCAGGTGCAGTTGGAGCCAGCAGCCGAGTGTAAAGTTGAGTCAGTCGGAATGCTACACTATACCAACTAAAGGCAATTTCTGTCCGTTGTCGAGCCGCTTCACCTAATCGATCTCGCCAAGCTGGATTGATGAGAATGCGGTCTATGGCAGCAGCAAAAGCTACTTCATCTTTGGGGGGCGCAAGTAACCCTGTAACTTCTGGTACAACAGTAAATTGCAACCCGCCAACATCACTAGCTACCACTGGAGTTTTACTCGCCATCGCCTCAATGGCAACTAAACCAAAAGGTTCATAGTGACTCGGCACTACGCAGACATCAGCGGCGGCGTAATAAAAGGGAAGGAGAGTTTCATCTAGACGACCGGCAAAGGTTGTACAATCTTCTAATCCAAGTTCAGTAACGATGCTGGCAATGCGATCGCGTTCAATTCCATCACTCTGACCTGGACGGCTACCACCCCCAATCGCTAGTTGCAGGTTCGCTTCACCCCTTAAACTAGATTTGGCAATGGCTCGTACTAAGGTTTCAATTCCTTTACGTCGGTCAAAGCGACCAACGTAGAGAACCATTTTGGCATCTGCTGCAATTCCCAATTTTTCCCGTGCCGCAAACCGCTCAATTCCCCCAAATTTATCAGTATCGGTGCCACAGGGAATCATTTCAATCTTTCCCTTGCTGGAAACGAGTATCCGCATATGTTTCTGCTCTTGCGGACTAGTTGCAATTACGCAGTCTACAGTTTCTAAGCAGGCTTTTTCTACAGCTAATCGCTGGGTAGCAATTACCGGAACATTACCAATGCTTCTGTATTTGACTGCTCCTAAAGAGTGGTAAGTATGCACCTGAATCAGTGGTTGCTGCTTTTTCAATTCCATACCAACCCAAGAAGACAACCAGTAGTTGGTATGAATTAGAGAGTAATGGAACCCTTGCCGCTGCTGGAATCGTTGGAATTCTTCAATGAATTCAGGTAAATGGTCGAACAACTCATCTCGCCCAATAAATTCAGCTGGGCCTGCTTTTAACCGAATAGTACGACAGTTAGGGGTATGTTGAGCGATCGCAGCTTGTTCGGGACTACTACGACGAGTGAACATATCCACTTCCCAACCTTGCTGGGCTAGGGCATAACCTACTTGGCGCACATAGACATTTTGACCCCCAGCCTCTTCTTGACCAATTTCAACAGCCGGGTCGCCATCAACAGAAATTAGGGCAATGCGATGTTTCTTATTCTGGAACATAGCTGATTTTCACCTCAAGGCAAATAATCCTGCCTCAGACGCCAGAAATACAAGATATTATTATCCTCTCTCAAGGCCGAGGGCAGGCACAACGAACCGCAAAGTTACCAGCCAAAGGACACTGACGAGAACAAGGCATTACTTGTAAGAGTAAGAATCCTGCTCGTTTAGTCTCCTCTCAATGCCGACGAAGTTAGCTGACGGGCTAGGACTGAGAGATGTCCTTCTTAAGAAAATTATGAGTTTTGAGTTATGTATTTAGTAACTTTTAATTTTCTTCGAGATACGCCCCAAACTTGGTTCCTCCGCTCCGGTTTACCCTTACTCACAAAGCTTTTCAGGGAATACAGTAGATTAGGCAGACTGATTTATTTTTCTTAAAAAATTTATAACGTGTCATCATCAGCTATGTCAAGAGTATGAACAAAAAGAGTGTGGTGTAAATCACCTCAAAGCTCGTTGTGCCTAGCGTTTGAGAATCAGAGTGTACAGGAAACTTAGACTTTTTAAGATGCTTTCAACAACAAACTTACTGATATCCAGCGCCACTTTTTCTTTAGTTTTTGGGAATGAAATAGTCTTGAGAATTTTAGTGCAAAAAATATCTTAGAGGATGTTTGTCAAGTCAATAAGTATACTCGAAACCCCGATTCTCTCATATCATGTCCGGCTAAATACTTGTCATTACGAAGGCAGCGATCGCAGAGTGAAGTAATCACTTACGATATGTGATTAAGTGGACTTGATATCATAGGGAATGAAGGGTGTTTTTATCCGAAAAAATAAAAATACATAAGTCTGATTTCTCGTTTTTTGGCATGGCTTTTACCTGGTTTACCTTCCTCTACCCCACGCAGGAAGAAGCTTTAAAACCCAGTTTTAGTTTTTCTCTACTTGTATGAAAATGCCCTGCCATTCACTATAAGAGAATGAGGGTAAAGAGGTTAGGTTTCAAGAGTTTTGATGTTAATAATGATATTTTTCTAACATCCTTTTAAAAGAATCCGAAAAGCAGTAGCTTCAGTTTGGAGAATAACTATACACCTACCAAAATGAGATGGACTCATTGCTAAGTTATGGTAAATACAACTTTAAAACTGAGATTTAAACCCGTTTCTCACAGTTGGGTTGCTTTACATCCACAGCCTAAAGGGGTAGTTCAATTTATTGCAGGGGCTTTCTTTGGTACTTTTGGTCCCATGCTTTTTTATCGCTATCTGCTTCAATCTTTATTTGAGCAGGGATATACAATTATTCTTCTGCCGTTTAATTTTAGTTTTAACCATTATCTAGAAGCTGGTTTTCTTATGAGAGAGCAGTATGAAATTCTGCCAGAACTTGTAAGAATGGCAAGTGTTGCAGGATATGATTATGAAGCTTATCTAGACGATGAAAACTTTTCTTGGATTGGACATAGCCTTGGCTGTAAATATATCTCCTTGTTAGAAGGATTTACTGCTCTACCTACAGAGCCTCAAGATAGAGAAAAGTTTATTCGGAGCCTGCTAGCTCATACTTCGGATGAGTCACAGATAGAAAGTGTCATTGCAGACATTAATATTCTGTTTGAGGAGCTTAAACAAAAAATTATAGAAGATCGAAAACTAATTGACACTTACGTAGGCCGGAAAATCAAAATTAAAAGTGTCTTCATTAAAGGGCAAGTTTCTATCCTATTAGCACCTGCTATTGCTGATACAGGGAGCGCAATTCGTCCTCAATTTTTAGCGGATTTTATCGATAATCTTGGTTGGGGCGTGAAACCAACCGTTGAAGAAACCCGTAACTTAATCAAAGATAGTGGGCTATTTAATATCATGGGTTTAGTCTGTTTTAAGGATGATAATATTGCTAAGTTAACCTGTGAATGGTTTACTAATATTCTGAAAAAACCACCCCAAGAATTTATAGAATCTTTAAAAGGCGGACATTTAAAACCGTTAGGTATTCAACTAGGCAACTATGCGATTAATCTTTTTGATAAACCGTTTATTGAATCAGTTCAAGAACGAAATAGAGGCTTTGAGAATAATGTAATTAAATTGCTTGAAGAACTGAAGGTAAAATCAAAATAAAAAAGTGCTGAAAGTTTCAGAATCATCAACTCAATGATATCAGGTTAGCATAATTAGTTATGCTAACCACAGCCAATAAAACCACCCTGCATTTGCGGTTCCTAAGCTGAATTCTTAACTGCACTTTTTCGTAATGATTTTATTCTATTTTACAGGTTAATTTTGAGAAATCAAAAGGTATATTGCTTAAACGGGTAGTAAAGTTTTTATCTCAAAAAAATCCCATAACTAATGCAATCTTCGAGTAACTAGCAATACTTAATCAATCCGCTTTAGATATTAATCATCAGTCTTTTAGCCTTAACTGAACCCTATTGACTTAAAGCAAGGGTAGATTAACTTTTATAAACTTTATACCAATTTCTAATAGCTTCGGGAAAAATGATTACAAGTATTAATAATAGATAAATATAAAGTAATTGTACCTACATTAATCGGTGAATAATGTGGAGAATATGCAAAGATGTGTTTTGTAAGCAAAGACATTTAAGTAAATAAAATTATGGCAAATATCATTGGAACCAACGGTAATGATACCCTACTGGGTAGTAACGGCGTGGACACGATTAAGGGTCTTGCAGGTAACGATATCATCACTGGAAACGAGGGCAACGACAGCCTAACTGGTGGGGGTGGGAAGGATAATTTTGTTTATAAATTAGGGGATGGCACCGATACAATCACTGATTTCGGTGGTATAGGTAAAGGCACAAATCCAACAGTAGCCGCGATCGCCGAAGTGGATACTATTAAATTCCAGGGTGCTGGGCTGACTGCCCGAAATCTACTGCTGACAAAGAATCTAAACAATCTAGAAATCACCTTTGAAGGAATAAATGATACCAAAATCATCCTGCAAAACTTCACATTAGAAAAGCTTGAGAACTTGGCAGTTTCTGGTAAAAGACCAGCCATTGGCAATATTCTGTTTGACGGACAAACTAGCATTTTTGACAGTTTTAATGTCCTAGATGGCAACTCCACAGATACTAGCGTGGGCATTAAGAATACGGTGACCTTTTTTAATGGCCTATCCAACAACATTACGGGTTTAGATAACTCAGATGATGTCATCAATAGTCAGGATGGTGATGACAAAATCGACGGATTAAGTGGCAACGATATTTTGAGAGGTGGTGCGGGTAACGATACTCTCATTGGTAGTGCGGGTAACGATACTCTCATTGGTAGTGGGGGAAACGATACTCTCATTGGTGGTGCTCTTAATGATGCTTTCCCTGGTAGTGTAGGGACTGGCATCCCGCAGAGTTATAAGGGAAATGACTCCCTCGTTGCTGGTACTGGTAACGATATTTTGAATGTTAATTTTTCAGAAGGCAATAATACTCTCGAAGGTAGCGCTGGTAACGATAGCTTGAGCGCTGGGGCTTCAAAAGGCAATAACTTACTCAATGGTGACGATGGCAATGATTTTCTTAGCGCCTCTTACCTTGATGATAACTCCGGCGGATTAGGGGTTGTTACATCCTCAGGCAATAACACCCTTAACGGTGGCGCTGGTAACGATAGCTTGAGTACTAAGGCTTCAAAAGGCGATAACCTACTCGATGGTGGCGATGGTAATGATTTTCTTGACGCCTCTGGCGATGATGACAGATTCACATTTTTTGTCTCCCCAAGCAATAACACCCTTATCGGTGGCGCTGGTGACGATAACTTGAGTGCTGGTATTTCATCCGGCGATAACTTACTCGATGGTGGCGATGGCAATGATTCTCTTGACGCCTCTGGCACTGAAGCATACGGACTTGTCCCCTCTTCAGGCAATAATACCCTCAACGGTGGCGCTGGTAACGATTACTTGAGCGCTACCCGCTCAATAGCCAATAACTTACTCTCTGGGGGGCAAGGCAATGATTCCATCTATATAAGCACCATATCGCCTGATAGCGTTCCCGATTTTTCCGTGACTGATTTAGTAACTCAAACGGTTGATGGGGGGACAGGTAACGATTTATTGTCCTGTTATGCCGGTTCCTATTATCTTTACAATCCGATTGAGGGAATCACTTCTACATTCAATGCTACTAATAACACAGGCTCAATTACAGTGGGCACGAATCGGATTAGTTACAAAAATATCGAACGATTAGACATCTCCGGTACACAATTCAATGACTTGATTGTGGGGAGCAATGGCAATGATATCCTCACCGGTGGCAATGGTAATGATAGCCTTTATGGAGGAGCGGGTACTGATACCTTTGTTTTCAATAGTTTCAATCAAGGCACTGATAGACTGTATGACTTCAACCCGGCTAATGAAGTGATTCAGGTATCGGCTACTGATTTTGGTGGCAGCTTATCATCAGGTTCACTTAAGACAAGTCAGTTTACTATCGGAACATCTGCAACCAATAACACTCAGCGATTTATCTACAACAGCGCGACAGGTGGATTGTTCTTTGACCTTGATGGCAGTGCAAGCGGGTTTACTCAGGTACAATTTGCACAACTAGATGGTGGAGCCTTACTAACCAAAAACAATTTTGTGGTTGTTTAATCGTCATTAGCCCTCGTTCACTAAGTACACGTCACCAGAAATCAGGTATGGAATTAACTTTTGGAATCAACAGTATAAAAGTGCGATCGCAATTTTGATTTCCAACCTTTTTGGCGGTGACGTGTACTAAGCGGTATTTATTGCTAAATAGATAAAATAATACCTCGCAGTGAATGAGGGACTTGGAAGTTTAATGGCAATCCAACAGATACCAACGCAGAAACTCTTTCATAACAATCCCAACTCTTCTGGAAAGCCCAGCATGATGTTTAAGTTTTGGATTGCGGCTCCTGATGCGCCTTTGCCCAAGTTATCGAGACGAGCAACTAGCAACGCTTCTTTGGTAGTGTCATTTGCGAATACAAAAACCTGAACAATATTGGTGCCGTTCACTGCAATCGCATCCAGAAATATTCCATCTCGCAGCAGAGTAGAATCTTGGTATGGAGCAACCTGCACAAATTTTTCACTTTGGTAGTAGTTAGCGATCGCTTGATAAATAACCTCACCTGATGGTGGATTATCCAAAGTCGCCAATGGCAAAGGCACCTGAACCAGCATCCCTTGCTCAAAATCCCCTACTGCCGGTACGAACAGCGGCGGCGATGCTAACTCTGAGTAATAATGCATTTCCTTGACGTGCTTATGTCCAAACTGCAAACCGTAGATGCCATAGGGATAGAGCGACTCTGCTCCAGATCCCTGTTTGTGAAAGCTATGGTACTTTTCGATCATATTCTTTCCGCCACCAGAGTAACCTGACACTGCATTAACGGTGATGGGAAAATTACTCTTTAAAAGTCCCTTGGCAATCAACGGACGGATACAGGCTAAAAATCCTGTGGGATAACATCCTGGATTGCTGACAAACTGGGCGCTAGCAATTTTTTTGCGTTGTTCTGGATTTAGTTCAGGAAAACCATATACCCAGTTCTTAGCCGTGCGATGGGCGCTACTAGCATCAAGGATCTTAACCGTAGTACTACTTACTAAGCTAACAGCTTCGCGGGCTGCATCATCAGGTAGGCAGAGAATAACAACATCGACGGCATTGATTAGTTTGGCTCGCTCAGTTGCATCCCGACGTTTAGATGCCTCAATGCTAACTAACTCGATATCATCTCGTTGGTTGAGGCGTGAGTAAATCTGTAAGCCTGTGGTTCCCGATTCCCCATCAATAAAAACCTTAGGTTTAGTAATCATGCGTTCAACATCCTTAGATGTTAGTGGTATTTTAAAACAGCTATATCAGTTATCAAAGTTGGGGATTTAAACCCCAAATCCAACTTACCACGCAATAGTTGTGGGTAACTCTGACTCGCAACTGTTTACTGTGCGCCTTCTGAAGGATCTTCAAAAAGGCTTTAAATGTCTTTTGCCCCATGCAGAACACGCATGGCTTCAATCCCTTAATTTCTGGGGCAATAAAAAATTAGCTAATTACTTACTGAAAAACTCCGCAGACTTGACACTAAGGAGTCACGCTTTCTCAGTATTTTATCACTTTCAATATTTTGCGATCGCCTGCATGAGTGCCGCGTCAACGTCATATCTATTTGGCGGATTCTTCATCTTGACGAGCAGATTATGTACCAAAAACCTTTACTATTCAATTCTTTCAGCTTAACAAGCGTGCCATTCGACGCTTTGACGAGCTGTTTCCAAGTTCTACCTTGTCCTCTCCCAACGGCTAAATACGCCCGAACAATACAGGCGATCGCTCCAGCAATAACTTACTTTCCCAAGCTCTCAGTACAATTGCAGTTGACAGTATTTGTACCAAGTTGTTAAAGCGTAAATTGCCAAAAATATTGCAAATGCATAATTTGGGATTTTTTACAAAAATATTCTCCAATGATAATTTAAGTGCGCCATCTGGGAACAATTTATGGAACTCAGGTTTGTTTTTGTTTGGTACTTAATTAAGTGCCTAAAAAAGAACATCAACCTGTTTAAAATACTGCCCAAGTTTCCCCAATAGAGGAATAAATCACTAGTGAGTAAAAAATAGAAAAGCTAAAAGTATAAAACTCTGCAAATCTGAGGGTGTGGGTGGTAATAAGCGCTATTTGCTTTGCTGTGCCAAATTATCGCTCAATTAAGGTTTATCGTAGCCATTATCCTATTTTAGAGAAACACGATTCCGGTAGAACCTGGCTAATAAGGGCAATAAATAACAGAGGTATTTATCGCTCATCAGACAGAGGGATTGTTTCCTAAAAACGTTATTTTTCAAATTTTTAATTATCTGAATTCGGCTTAAAAAAGTCCGGATTTTGACATGCAAAAAACTACTTATCTCCAGTTTGAATATCTATAAAAATGCTTAATTCTGAAATTCAAAAAGACCTTCGTCATAACTTGACTGTCAATGTTGTCGAAAGTGCATTCTTTGGTTTGGCAACTGGTTTTGCCTCCTATATCACGATTATTCCTTTATTTGTTAGCGGTTTTACCAATTCTGCTTTGCTCATCGGTCTGATACCAGCTATTCCGCGTTTAGGTTGGCAACTACCTCAGCTATTAACAGCTGATAAAATAGCTAGACTACAGTATTACAAACCAACTGTAATGTGGTTGACAATTCACCAGAAACTTCCTTTTTTTGGATTAGCACTGGTAGCTTTATTACAGCTAGAACTCAATAGCCAAACTATCTTACATCTGACATTTGCCATACTCATTTGGCAAGGTCTAGGCGGCGGATTTAGTGCTACTGCTTGGCAAAGTATGGTTGCTAAAATTGTTCCCTCCGGAAGGCTTGGCATTTTTTACGGTGCCTTAGCATCGGCTGCTAATCTGATGAGTATTTTTGGTGCTCTGATAGCTGGTTTACTACTCAAGCAAATTGCCCAGCCATTTAATTTTGCTCTCTGTTTTTTGTGCGCTAGTGTTGCGATGGCTCTATCTTGGTTTTTTATGTCTAGGACGCGAGAGCCAGTAAGCAACTCATTATCTACCATTGAAACTAAACGTGAATTTTGGGACAGTCTTAGTGTGATTCTCCGGTGCGATAAGAATTTCCGTTACTTTGTAATGGCACGTATGCTTTCACAATTAGCACTGATGCCACTTCCCTTCTATACACTTTATGGCGTACACCAATATGGGATGGGAGAAGCATCTATTGGGTTAATTACTGGTGTGCTGATGGTAACGCAAACTATTGCTGGATTGGTTTTGGGTTGGATAGGCGATCGCTGGGGTAACAAGTTGGTCTTGATGACTGGTTCTGTTGTTTGTGCGTTCACTTCGGTTTTAGCTGGGCTAGCACCAAATGTAAACTGTTTTTACTTGGTGTTTATAGGAGCAGGGATAGGTACGATCTCTCTCTACAATATTTCTGCGGTAATGACCTTAGAGTTTGGTAACCAGCGCCAACGACCAGCCTATATTGGTCTTGGTAATACCCTTGTCGCCCCTGCCACAATCCTTGCTCCCCTTTTAGGTGGATGGATAGTAGACAATATTGACTATAGAACTGCCTTCTTGGTGGCAGCTATCGGTGGATTAGTTACGGCACTGGTTTTGCACGTAGGAGTACGCGATCCACGTTATCTAGAACAAAATTTTACTAACCATTAAGTTAAAGTCTTGCCTGAGCAGTAAGGGAACTCCAAAAAATAAATTATCCAATTTTTGGAATCAAAACGACTTTTCCTCCCCCTGCTCCCTGCCCCCTGCCCCCTGCGCTAAAAGCGATGGGATATTTTTTTTGGAAGTCTCTAAGCATCTACTCCTCCCAAGCGAGAGTGCGTTTCACTGCCTTTTGCCAAGTAGCAAAGTTGGACAATGGATCGTCGCTCTTCGGTTCAAATACGCGTTCAATCTGCCGTTGCTGCACCAATGCTTCATAGCTTTCCCAAAAGCCTACAGCTAAACCTGCTGCAAATGCTGCACCCTGAACGGTCGTATCGCGCATTACCTTTCGTTCAACTGGAATACCTAAAACATCAGCTTGGAACTGCATCAGAAAATTATTCTCGCAAGCACCACCATCTACCGTTAGTCGCCCAACTGGAGTACTGCTAGATGCATTAATTGCTTGCACTACCTCCAGAACTTGATAAGCGATCGCTTCCAATACGGCACGTACTAAATGCTCTGGTTGGACACTGGCGGTAATGCCGAAAAAGGCTCCCCTAGCACTCATATCCCAGTAGGGTGCGCCCAGTCCACTAAATGCAGGTACAAAGTAGACTCCGCCATTATCTGTTACCTGATTTGCCATTGCTTCACTTTCAGCAGCAGTTTTAATCAGCTTGAGGCGATCGCGTAACCATTGAATACAAGCTCCACTAGTAAACATACTACCTTCTAAGGCATAGCCTACATCTAAAGTTCTCCTTGGATTTGCTTGTGTCCATGCCACCGTAGAAATAAGTTGATGGTGCGATCGCACAATTCGATCGCCTGTGTGAGCTACCAAAAAGCTACCAGTACCGTAAGTACATTTCATCAAACCGGGGCGATCGCAGCCATGACCAAATAAAGCAGCTTGCTGATCCCCCAAGATGGCAGTAATGGGAATTTCAACGCCCAACAAAGTCGCATCAGTAACTCCAAAGACTCCTAAACTAGGCTGAATCTGGGGCAAAATATGAGCCGGAATCTGAAATAGTTCAAGTAAATTCTCATCCCACTCACAGGTTTTGAGATTCATCAACATTGTCCGACTGGCGTTGCTGTGGTCAGTAGCATGGACTTTCCCGCCTGTAAGGTTCCACAGCACCCAGCTATCAATAGTGCCGGCTAAGACATTGTTCAGGTCAGGATCTGTAAATTTGTCTAATAGCCATCTGAGCTTAGTAGCAGAAAAATAGGCATCGATGATTAATCCGGTGCGATCGTAAATTTCATCAGCGTAGCCTTGCTCTTGTAATTGGTGACAAAGGGGAGCAGTGCGGCGATCTTGCCAGACGATCGCTCTTTGGAGTGGTTTACCAGTAGTTTTATCCCAAATCAAACAGGTTTCGCGCTGTACAGTTAGTCCCAAAGCTGCGATCGCTGATGGGGCAATCTGGGCATTCCCAATTGCGGTTTGAATCACCCAACAGGTATCTTCCCAGATTTGTTGAGGATCGTGTTCTAACCATCCAGGCTGAGGATAATACTGAGTTAGTTCTTTGTATGCCTGCCCAACAATCTTGCCGTCTGCGTTAAACACAAAGGCGCGGTTGCCTGTCGTACCTAAGTCCAGTGCTAAGATGTAGCCCGATGATGAAGTTCTGTTGCCAAGTGTGTGCATAGCTGCTTTGACATGCTGCGTAGGTGTAGCCCGGCGTAGGCATCGCGATTTTAGCAATATACGTCAAATCAGATATACATTATTTTGTGTACATTTTGAATTCCCTATTTCCCTAGCGTTGCCCTTACTTTGCTGTATCCGCGTCAAATCCCAGATCCTTCACAAGGTTGAAGGAAGCTGTGAATTTCATTATATAAATGCTGCGATCGAGAGAATATTACACACAATTTCATACTAAAACTAGTATGAAATTTCTGTGACAAAATACAAAGTGTCAACTTATCTTTTATTAAACAAAGATATAATTAATCGAAATTTTTCAAGACAATATGTTTTTTTAAGTCAAAAGTGATAATACCTTCTTCTTGTAATTTGCCCATCAATCGTGTAATTGTGACTCTGGTAGTGCAGCAGGCGCTAGCAATATCTTCGTGAGTGAAGCGAACACTTAGGCGAGTTCCCTCCGGCACAGTTTCGCCGACTTCTCGTTTTAAAAGTTCTAATAAATGGTGCAACCGTTCTTGTACCCGTCGTCTTCCACAAATCACTAAAAAAGATTCTGTTTGCCGTAACCGCTGATTAATTTTTGGTAAAAGCTTATGGCTCAAACTTGGGGAAGTTGCTATCTCTGCTGCATAAATTGGCACCAACTCAACATCAGAGAGGGCTGTTGCTTGGTAAATGTTTAGAGATGTCAAACTAGAGCCAAAAACCATTCCTGTTGTTGCTAATCCGATCAGCACCTCTTCGCCCGTTTCGCAGTAGGTACTGAGTTTGATCAAACCCTGGCAAACATACAAAATTACTAATGGGTTAAGGGGAATAGTTTCTCCTTTAGAATGTTTATCCACGGGACGCTCATAGAAGAGGTCACTATCATTTTTGACTACCGCTAATTCTCCTTGCTTCCGTTCATTAATATTACGTATCACCCAGCGTAGAGAGGTTGCTTTCCCTTGCGGATTGCGAACAACTGCCACTGTCAATGCTGCATCAAATAATTCGCCATGACGTTGTTGCAAGCGGATCAATAGCTCTTTAGCTCTGTCTGATTGCGATAATTGAATGAGTTCGCTGCGGAGGTGCTGACGTTCTTCTAAAGGGACAAAGTTAATCATTGGTTTGCCCACCAAGAATTGCTTTGAAACATTGAGTAACTTAGCTGTGGTGAAGTTAGCTTCTTGAATTATTGCTTCTGTATTAGTTACTAAATAGGCGTCAGGTGCAAACTCGAATAATTCTTGATAGTGTTGGCGTTCTGCTTCTAAGGAATTCCGTGTTTCTATTAGCTCCTCGTTTTGCTGACACAGTTCCTCCGCCGCTAACTGTACTACCTTTGAGGTGTTATAGAGTTCCTTAAAAGCTTGTGGCAGCAGATCCTGTGAAATCCAAGGTAATACATTAGCAGTTTGGTATAAATCTGCTAAACGCTTGTGCAATACTTCTGTGCGTTGGATAAATTTTTCTATGTTCATCTTATTATAATCCCCGCTATTTGATTGCAGAAGTTGAGCAAAAAAATCTTTTAGGCAAATCTTTGCAAAAATTGCCGCATTCATGATTTAGCTGAGTCATAAATTTAACTGGTTGTTAACTGTAATGGTTATTTAAATTTATAAAAGTACATTTCATTTATTTTAAATTTTTGACAATTGATGTTTTACAGCATTACACATAGCCCAGTTTCTTAAATTAGACATATCCCATTCAACCTAGATGCTTAAAGCAGATTGAAACTAGGAAATTGCAAAGTGTCCATTAATAACTTTAGCCAGTCAGATGCTTTTTTACAATAAGCTTTACGGTATTTTGCTAAGTATACCTTCTACATTTAGCGGTAAAATTTGGTAAAACCTAGCTAATACTAGCGATCGGCAAATCTGCTAACCTAAGATTATCCTAATTTGTGACTAAACTCATAAGCTAGTAAAATTTATGACTAGCTGATAAATTAGATAAGACAGCACAGTCGGAAAACCCTGGGTCTGAACCTGCATTTCTCATTATTTTTTAATGCGTTTTATCATTCCGCTAATGAATGATTTAGTACTAATGATAATTGTTTCCATGATTACTAAGAATAACTGATAATCTTTTCCCCAACGTCCATCACAAGAATAAAGCCACTACTACTAAAGATATATAATCTAAGTTAAGTTCGTTTGTGCTTATGAACACGTTCATTCTTAATAAATTTAACAACAAGATTCCTAACTTTTTTAATAAGTCGTGAATCTCAGCCTTTCAACTTTCAAATCCATTATGGAGCTATTTAGCACAGACAAGAGTAAAACTATTGAGGACGAGCAAGAGTCGAACTACTACATCTGGAATTACAAAATAGGTATTAAGAAATTAAAAATATTTGTATATAAACGCACATAAAAAATTAACTATTAACCGTCTCTTTGGCTAGAGGATAAATGAAGTAGTAAGCTGGTGTAATTTAAAATGCGTAACAGCTTATCAACGCGCAAGTTTTAAGGAGTGATGGGTGAAGTGCCAATACTATAAAATCTCGTCACTCCTTTTTA
Source organism: Nostoc sp. (assembly GCF_036917095.1). GTDB lineage: Bacteria > Cyanobacteriota > Cyanobacteriia > Cyanobacteriales > Nostocaceae > Nostoc. The sequence goes on along the minus strand of NZ_JBALFH010000056.1, from coordinate 249,035 downwards.
CTTATTTGAGTTTATTAGAGGTTATTTATAAAGTAAAAATAAAATTACTGTAGTAGCGTGTCAAGACTAAAATGTTGCAAAAAAATTGTAGGTTGGGTAAAGGCTTTGCCAAAGCCAACATCCTGATATATGTTGGGTTGCGCTCCGCTCCAGCCAACCTACGTCTACGTTTAATGCACAATTTTTTTGCTTGCCACGCCACTACTTAATTTTTACTTTATAGGTTTCTTAGCTTAACGGATGCCATCATTATCAATAGCGCTGTAGCTGTCGCTGGGGAAAAGCCCCAACCAAGGATCGGAACTAGGAGTTAAAAATAGTTGGGCGTATACTTGTTCATTGAGCGCTTCCACACTGCTTGTTTGCTTACCTTGCATAAACCATTGATGAATTTGGCTGTGCAGCATGTATTCATTTCTGACAGTATCTAAAGCCATTGTGGCTTCAAATTTTTTCACTATTGTCGGCAAATTATCTTTTTGAGTGTTAGCAGACTGAGACTTTTTAGCTCTGATTAGAGAGATGCTGTTGCTATCTAGTTTGACATCAGTGGCATAGAGTTGAGCGATTTTAGTCCAGACTTCTTCATCGGTTATTTTAGCTAAAGCGTTTTGATTCCGTTCAGCATCAGACTGGAGAGCACTCAGCATTGGTGTTTCAACTCTCATTTTAGAAACTGCTAGAGAGCTTGCTATTTCTGCTGTAGGTGGCTGGCTGGGATTACTCAGAGATTGTAGCAACTTAGGGGGAGACTTGATATCCAAGCGGGATAAATCTGCAAGCCATTGGCTTTGGATAGAATTCAGGCGATCGCTGTGGTATTTTCTTAAAAAAGACTCGCGATCGCTTGGTGTAAGTTTACTGTAATTTTTTACTGCTACTTCAGCCTGCTGTAGCTGACGCAAAAATGCTTTGGGACTATATAATCCTGGAATTGCATCGATTGGACGACCCGATGCATCCAATATATAATGAATGCTATTGCCTGTAATCGTTCGCTCCAACTTGCGTCCGTCGCCAAAATCAATAGTTACTTTGGGTACAGGGCGCACTGATTGCCAATGCAAAATGAAGCGATCTTGAAGCAGTTTAGAGATTTCAACATTCGGATACAGTGCTACCCTGAAAAACCTACTATTAGCACAACTCAAATCCCGATCTAGCCTGCCCAATAAACGCAGAGATAAAATTGGTTTACCACTGGTTCTAGCAGCAGCTTTGGCTTGTTCTATATCAGTGTACCAGTACAGACGAGAGGCGTAACAGTCCCGTTGTTGGCAAAGTTCATCTAAAGCTATCCGCAGTGCAGGCGAAGGTAGAACTCCATTTGAAGAATTGATATTTAGCGTATTGGTATGGGATTTCAGAAATACTTGTAACCCCCTTGGGCCTTGTTTCCGAAGCACAGAAGCTTCCTGAGATAGTTTGGAGATTTCAACTACAGGAGTTTGAGCATCAGCTGTCTGCAAAAAACTGAAGCTGATTAGCATGAGTGCGAAAGGATATTTGAAGGTTCTAAATTTCATATATTTTCAGAAAAATAGGGGCGTGGGTGTCGCCATTACTAATTAGAAAAGTCTAGTCTAACTTGTAAGAATCCCCAGATGCTCTGAAAGTTTCAGGTGGGATAGTAAAGCTTAAAATATCGACATAATATCAAAAAATTATCACTTGATTGCTGGCTGGTTCATCTGATACGAATGGGATGCTGTGGGAGCATCTCACTTTCGTAAAAATATATCTAGACCTGGCGAATAGAATTCGCGGCTATACAAACAAAACCCACCTCCGTGGGTTTCCAATTTCTTGAGTCCGCGCAGGCGGACTTGGTTTGTGTAGCCGCGATTTCTAATCGCCAAGTATATTTGCAAAGATGAGATGCTCCCGATGCTGTTTTAGGATGTCTAGAGATAAACGATTAGTATCTATTACTGAACGTATACACGTATTTATTACAGAAGCTACTTCATAAAGCTCAGGTTTTATTAAAAGTTCATATACTTTGTGCTTTAGTTACTTAAATATGCGATTTAGAGTAGATTTTCTATAAACCAGATTTTACAAAAAATCAGTAATTTTCCTCTTTTCTTAACAAGTTAAATACAACTAAGGTATTAACAGTTGTGTTGGCTTAGTTGATGAACAAAAACGTCAGCTATTCCCGGTGGATCTATTTGCTAACTCTCTATCCAACTGATTCAACAGTCTTAAATTGACTGCTCTCTTTTTATTAAAGAGAAATTTTTATCACCCTTAATTTATAAGGGATTTGATTGGGTACGCACCAGTCTTTTTAGCTAATCAATGTCCTAGTAGCTGCTAGCAGTCATTTAATTTTAAAACCTGAAGCTCAGGTTTGATTGGATAAAAGTGCCATGATTCTTGTGGTGAAGTTACAGTTTAATTTCTCACTAAGAACAAGCACAAATTCTTGAAAACTTTAATATTTTTCAACCCATTTTGCCGATCTCCATGCAACAATATCTTTCTCATTTGCTCATACTGGCATTAGGAACAAGTTCGACTTTCGTCATTACTCCATGTCAAGGTCAAACTCCGGTAAAGTCCAAAAGTCAAAATACTGATAATATTACTTCCATCTCTTCAAATTCACCTTCAGCTATCCAATTGAGTGATTTTGCCAATTCTACTAATAGCAAAACACCTATCCTCTCAGAGGCAGTCAATAACTCTTCGGGTGCTAATGCCAATATAGCTGATAATGCCAATATAACTGCAACTAAGCCGAAGCCACGGGTTCCTATATTCAGCAGAATTTTTCCCACACCTTCGATGCAGCAATAATCAGAGGCTAATTATTTAGTTTAGTCGTTTGGGCTGGTAGAGATGTACGTTAACGCATAATATACAAGCTTACCTAGTGAAAACACTACCATAGTGAGAGAGGTTCTAATTGTTCTCTCTCACTGGTGCGGGACGAATATCATTTATAGCGGTTCTTGTTTATTCCTCTCTCCTGTTTGAAGAGAGGAATGGAAGTGTTAATCCCCAACCCTACAAGGGTTAGGGCTGTTTTGTTAGGTCTATATTGGACTCAACTGAGAACCGCTATATATGTGAGGCATACCTTGATTTGCTTTATGCTTGCAGCTGACAGAGCAATAAACCAAACCATTGATTTGGGTCTGTCCACACTTGGAGAGGTAATAAACCTTGTGTGGTGAGTTGCTGCTTGATAGTATTAAGGTCAAATTTGCGAGAAATTTCGGTGAGGATAGTCTCACCTAGTGCAAAATTAACCTTGAGGTTAAGAGCGTGTAATTCTACAATTTGCGATCGCAGGCTGCGTAAATGCATTTCTATTTGATGCTCACTTTCATTGTAAAATGCCCAGTGTTCAAACTGCGTGGTGTCAAAATTCCCTTCAAACTGCTGATTTAAATGTTCCAGCATATTCAGGTTAAACGCTGCTGTCACCCCTTGGCTATCGTTATAAGCTGGTTCCAAAATCTGTTTCGGCTTTCGTAAATCTATTCCCAGCAAGAAATACTCACCTACTTGTAGGGCTTCTGTAATTTGAGAGAAGAATACATCACACTCACCAGGTGTAAGATTACCTAAACTGCTACCAATAAAACAAATCATCCTGCTGGGTAATTGCGTCGGTAGGAGTTTTGCAAGAGCTAATTCATAGGTTCCCGCTAAAGCATAAACTTCCAGTAAGGGATAATCTCTTAATAACTGCTTGGCGCTACTTTCCAACATACCTGCACACACATCAATAGGTAGGTAGCGCAGGGGATAGCCTAGCTGCTGGTAGGCATCTAGTAAAATGCGGGTTTTGGTTGAACTGCCACTGCCAAGTTCTACCAATTCGCAAGCGCCAGTTATCTTGGCAATTTTGCCAGCAAACTGCTGTAAAATCGTTGTTTCTGTGCGTGTGAGGTAATATTCTGGTAAATCACAGATTTGCTCAAATAGCTCAGAACCACGGTCATCATAAAAGTAACAGGGAGGTAGAGATTTAGGTGTTTGAGTTAATCCCTTAATCACATCACTCCCAGTACTAGGCGCAACTATTTGAGTTGCTCCTATCAGACGCTGTATCTGCAAGCGTTCTTCAACGCTGTTTTGAGAAGTAACGTTCCTGTTAACAACTTTAGATATCGACATGAAACCTCCGTATGCTTGGCGTAATAGGCTACTTTTGATGGCAGACCTTCACCCCAATCAGTGAAACATATACCCATAGCTAATAAAATCATGCTTGAGCTATATTACTCAAGCTTTCAAGCTATTTTTAGGCATTTTCCGATTCAAATGACAGCAAGTAAGCGCTTAAGTGCTATTACTAACCGGGTAGGCATCTACTGCCGTTGTCTTACAATTAAGCGATCGCAATTACACTACTGGTTGGTTTTTCATCTCGCCAACGATAGCTGCGGTGATTATTAGCTTGTGTATCTCAATAAGACCGTATGGGCGATCGTGCCAACTGCGTAGCTGGCCGCCGTAGGCATCACTGCACCAGTAAAAGTGCAATTTTCGGGCGACATTCATGAAAGCTTTGAGAAATAGCCTCTTTCACACTAAATTTGCTCAATTTGGATCTCACAGTCTGCTTTCACACTAATGATGCTATTTTCTGGGCAAGCAATCCAATTACCTATAAATAGAGGTTCGGACGCAATAATTACAGATTTTGGGAAAGTCGGATCGTCTCGTATCCAGTAAAGAGATGGAGGCGGTGAAGTGGTAGCAAAGCGAGAAGCTATTAAGCGATGTCCATCACTAAAAATTACGTTGAGTGAGGCTTCTACTTGATAGCGTTTTGCCATCTCTAAAAGCGTTAATAATGTGCTACGTAAAGCATATTCTGGAGGTCGATGTTTGTTAATTTGACTTTGTGAAAGCAACAATGCAAAAATGTGTTCGGAGTCAGTACTGCCATTAATTTTTTCATAAAAATCTTGTGTTAAAGTGCTGCGGATTTTTCTGTGTAATGTTTTGCGGAAATTGTCGATTCGTCCATTGTGAATGAATAGCTGTTGTTGATAGTTAAAGGGCTGACAATTAGCAAAATCTACGGGTTGTCCTGGTGTAGCGCTACGGACATAAGCAAGTACACACTTTGATTCAACATAACGGCTGAGACTGGGTAGGTTGATATCATTCCAAATAGGCAGGGTATTTTTGTAGATAAAAGGGTCAGTATCTTTTTGAAGATGATACCAACCCACACCAAAGCCATCTGCATTGACTACCCCAGAGGTCATTTCACGGGGTTGATAACTCTGGACTATGAGTGAGTGTTCTGGTTTATACAAAAGATGTTCTAAAGAAACAGGCGAACCGAGGTAAGCAAGTAAACGGCACATTATGAATATTCCATCTTCTATTAGCACAATTATTGGGCAACAGCCTTACCCGCTTTTATTTACCATCATCAGTGGTTCTCACTTATATGGTTTTCCCTCACCTGATTCTGATTATGACTTGCGTGGTGTGCATGTTTTACCAGTTCAAGAAGTGGTGGGATTAGAAACTAGGAATGAAACTATTGAAGTTTCAGAAGTTCGCGAATCTTTAGAAATTGATTTAGTTACTCATGATGTCAGAAAATTCTTTTTGATGCTACTGAAAAAAAATGGCTATGTGTTAGAACAACTGTACTCACCTTTAATATTAACAAGCTCACCCGAACATGAGGAATTGAAATTTGTTGCCAAAAATTGCATTACCCGTCACCATAGCTATCACTATTTGGGTTTTGCTGCAACACAATGGAAACTTTTTAATAAAGAACATACGCATCGAGTCAAGCCATTGCTTTATGTTTATCGAGTCCTTTTAACTGGGATTTATTTAATGCAAACAGGCAGAATTGAGGCTAATTTAATTAAGCTCAATGAGGTTTTCAATTTAGCATATATTCATGATTTAATTGCCCAAAAGCTAGCAGATACAGAAAAGTCTATTTTGCCAGATGTTAATCTAGAATTTCATCATAGAGAATATGAACGTCTGCGTAATAAGTTACAAGAGGCGTATGAATCTAGCTCATTACCTGATGCACCTTCAGCTAAGATAGCTTTGCATAATTTGTTAGTACGTCTGAGAACGAGGAGCTATGAATTTGGCAATCCTGTTTGTTAAAAAATATTGTTGTTGCTTTATTCGTTTTTATACTCGCTCGTCCCTGCTTCTGGTTAAAATGAGGAGATTGAGTTCGTCATTCTTGGGCGCATCTCAATGAGTGTAAAAACACGCCTGCCCTAGCGAATGGAATTCGCGGCTATACAAACAAAACCCACCTCCGTGGGTTTCAAACTCTTCGAGTCCGCGTAGGCGGACTTCGTTTGTGTAGCCGCGATTTCTAATCGCTCGGTATATTTGCAAAGGTGAGATGCTCCCGTCATTCTTAGCTTGTAGAGTGGCTATTTTAATGCCTACTTAACTCTTATATATGCAGCTAAAATCCGCTGTTAAAAGGAGCGAATTGAGCCTCCAAAAAATGGGAGTTAAGAGTTTTTAACTCCCCATTTATAACTTTTTTACAACTTTAAATTCCAAGCAGCAAAAGCTAAAGCACCCCAACCGGCAAGGAAGGCTGCACCGCCTAGTGGTGTGATAGCTCCTAAAGATTTAATACCCGTTAAGCTAAGGGCGTACAAGCTACCTGAGAAAATAGCAATGCCAATGATAAACAGCCATCCACTGGTGATGAGAGTGGGCTGAGGAAATTCCGTGCGACTAATTAGTAGTGCTACTAGAAAAAGTGCTAGCGCATGATACATTTGGTAACGAGCGCCAGTTTCAAAAATTTCTAGCGATCGCTCACTAATTTTTTCTCTCAAGGCATGGGAACCAAAAGCACCAGCAGCAACTGACAAACCGCCTAAAATGGCAGCTACGCTCAAAAAAATCTGCGTCATTAGACCTAGCGGTAAGTTGATTATTAGTCATTAGTCATTGGTGAGCCAGTGCGGTCTTGGGGGTTTCCCCCATGAGTAACTGGCGAACCCGAAGGGTCATTAGTCATCAGTTAATAACAAAGGACACAGGACAAATGACACAGGACAAATGACAATTAGACATCAAAATGATATGATACAGCCCCTTCTTCGTTCACCTTAAAGTTTGCATTGAAGTCTTTAGCTTTTTCATCTAAATATTGTCTGGCGTCGGCTGCGGGTAATTGTGACTGCATGGCAAAGCCTAAAACAGTTACGCGCCCCTGATTTTCTTGTAGCATCTCATAAAAAATCGATTGCAGGCGATCGCTAACTTGTTGATTAAGCGCCTTTTTCTCTTGTCGGCTTTGACGGTACAATCCCAATGCTAACCATGTGCCCAGCGTTAGGGTAGGAACGCCAAAAATTAGACCACCAACGGCAGCATTATCATCTTCATAAGTAGCATTTGGGGCGCTAAACTCATACTCATTTATGGGTATTACGATCGGTTTACGTGTAGCAAATTTTTCAAATGCCGCTGTTGCTGATAGAGTTACAAACATGAATCCTAGTGTCAGTAGCCAACCGGCAGCCAATTTTTCAGCAGTTTTCATAGTTCCACTTCAGATTTGAACTTTGCTAGCGATTTTAACCTGAGTTTTGCAAAGGTTCTACTATATCAATCTACTCCTGAGGATAGTTTTGTAAGTGTTTTCTCGATAGCATTCAGGCGCTTACGGTTCTCCCACTCCCGCCTACGCCAAGATAGAAAGCAGAATAGTGCCAACTGCAATACCTGCCAGTGTTAAGCCTTGAGATTGTCAAATCGCAGCAAAGGTATAGTATTCATCTTGCTGCGATTCTAACTTTAGTTACGTGTAGCTTCCAGTAGGCGGGAAAAATAGAAACGAGTCTTCGTCATCGCTTTTCGTTGCAATGAAAAGCCATTACTTTCCAAGATTCTCACCACATCAGCCTCACGATGTAAATATGCACGAGTCGCTTTACTTGGCCCGGGAAAGAAACTGCCAATTTTCTTGAGTATACTCAGAGCGCAGGTCTTCGGTGCAAAACTGAGAATTATCCGCGACTGTGCCAAAGAACAGAGATGAGAAATCATCTCATCCGCTTTTTCTTGGGGGTAGTGGATGAGAACATCCAAACAAATAACGGTATGGTAACTACCACTCAACGATTCCAAATCCTGCACGGCAAAAGTGGGATTTTCAGCATTTGGCAAGGTTTGCTTGGCTCTATCTTTGCCTTCTTCCACCATTTTTTCAGAAATATCGGTGGCATAGACTTTGGCACCATCTACCGCTAGGGGAATGCTGAGACTACCGACACCACACCCAGCATCGCAGATTGATAGCTCTGGTAAATTATTATCAGCCTTCAGCCAACCGAGAACTGTATCCACCGTTTGCTGGTGTCCATTGCGGATGTCTAGTTGGACTTTGTTGACTTCGCCATCGCCGTAGATTCGCTTCCAACGGTCAAACCCTGTGGAATTGAAATACTCGCGAACAATCGTTTTATCGTCGGCTGCGTTCATAAACTTTGATTTTTAGGGGTTCCCAATGCTTAAAATTATCATTGATAGGAACCCATAAGAACGGTCTTCCAGATTTTTATAGATATGGCGTACAGAAGTAGGGGCGCACATCTTTGCATCTCTAATTATTCAAACGATAAGCGGTATGAGCCATTTTCTACTCTTTATTCATCCATTTTTTTCGTTACTATAAATTCCATTCTTATTTAAACCTGTAGATGGAGATAACCCCTTCTTAAGGTAGTATCGTAATTGCGATTGCAACATTTATGCTGTTAAAAATTTAATTTTTTGTAACAAATAAGACTAAGGTAAACAGAAAATTTACTTAAAATTTCTTATGTTAATTGAAAATTTCCTATTTAGGTTTAATTATTAAACATGGACATAGCACTGAAGTCGCTAACAGACAGTCCTATTGTTGCATTTACAATTCTCCTAACAGTAATCTTTACTGTACCTCCTATATTTGAGCGGTTACGACTACCTGGATTAGTAGGGTTGTTAGTGGCAGGTATATTACTAGGGCAAAATGGGCTAAAGTTGTTAAACCCTGAGTCTGAAACTATCAAGTTGCTCTCGGAGATCGGCAAACTTTATTTGATGTTTGTGGCAGGTTTAGAGATTGACTTAGAGCAGTTTCGTAAAACTAGAAATCGCTCAATCGGGTTTGGCACTTTAACATTTATAGTTCCACTCATTGCTGGCATTGCGACAGGGCGTTTATTCAATTTTGGTTGGAATGCCTCCTTCCTAATTGGTTCTTTACTGGCTTCTCATACCCTCTTGGCATATCCAATTGTGAGCCGTCTAGGAGTGGTAGCGAATGAAGCTGTAACCGTTACGATTGGGGCCACAATTTTTACTGACACAGGTGCTTTGCTAGTATTAGCGATTTGTGTTGGAATTCATGGAGGAGAATTCTCCGCTATGAGTTTAGCGATTTTATTAGGTGGATTAGCAATTTACACTGCTGTTGTCCTGTTTGGCTTTGACTGGGCAGGAAAAGAGTTTTTTCGCCGCTCTGGGGATGAACAAAGTAACCAGTTTTTGTTTATATTACTAGCATTATTTTTGGCATCTGTTGGAGCGCAGGTAATTGGAGTTGAAAAAATTGTTGGTGCTTTTTTAGCAGGTTTAGCTGTCAACGATGTTCTAGGACGTAGCCCAGTCAGAGAAAAAATCGAGTTTATTGGTAGTGTTTTATTTATCCCTTGTTTCTTTGTGGACATGGGATTATTGATTAATATTCCTGCATTTATCAAAACCCTTAGTTCAATTTGGCTGACTCTGGTAATTGTAGTAGCTTTGATTGGCAGCAAATTTATAGCAGCATTCTTAGCCAAATTATTGTATCGCTACAACACGGCAGAATTGCTAACGATGTGGTCATTGTCGCTACCACAGGTAGCAGCTACACTAGCAGCAACCTTGGTTGCATATCAAACTGTAAATCCTGCTGGTGAGCGCTTAATCAGTGAAGCTGTCTTAAACAGTGTGATTGTCCTCATGCTGGTAACTGCAATTATGGGCCCCATAATAACAGCACGATTTGCTCCTTCACTACAGCTTTCTCAGACAGATTTTGAAACAGATAGTTTGACAACTTGGTGGCAAAGTAATGAAGATGAGGAAGTAGATAAAAATCAATATCCATTTACTGTAGTAGTGCCAATATACAACCCCCAAACCCAGCGCTATTTAATAGAAATGGCAGCACTGTTGGCTAGTCATGAATCTGGGAAAATTGTGCCGTTAGCTATTACTAGAGCACATATTCAGATGGACGATCCGCAATTAGTAACAGCACTCAACCAAAGCCGGGAAAGGTTGAATTTAGCCAAAGAAATCAGTCAAGAATTTGAGGTGGAAGTATCACCAGCAATTCGGATTGATGATGATGCAGCTTTGGGGATTAGCCGCACCAGTCGAGAACAAAACGCTAGTTTAGTAGTGATGGGTTGGTCGCAGACAACAGGTTTGCGGGCCCGCTTATTTGGTAGTGTAATTGATAGCGTTTTCTGGTCTTCTCACTGTCCAGTAGCAGTAACACGCCTTTTAAGTAGTCCCAAGACAATCCAAAGAATTCTTGTACCAGTTGGAGACTTAACGCGGCAAACTATAGGCGCTTTGCGGTTTGCCCAGATTTTGGCTGATGTTAATCAGGCAGAAGTTGTGCTGTTACACGTATGCGATCGCAAAACACCGCCCAATCGAGTAGAAAATTTTGTATCTCAATTGTCTGATATTACTTCTAAAAGCCAATTACAGGTGAATACGAATATCCAAACAATCAGGGGTGATGATATTGCTAGAACCATTATTCGGGAAGCTCAGGCTTTTGATTTAGCGGTGTTACGTTCCGTTCGTTATCGCACAGCCGGTGGATTAGCCGTCAGCGAAGTGACAACGCAGTTACTTCGAGAATTGAAGTGCTCAATTGTCTTGCTTGGAGAACCTCACTCGTGATGTGGGGAGTCAATAGCAGTAAAAAGGGAAAAGACTTGCGATCGCTTTTGGGTGAGTGATGGGAATCGACAAGAGCGATCGCATGGTTTTATAGCTATTCTCCAAATTGCTCTTGAGATAATAACGGCTCAAATGATTGGTAAGCCTCATAGTTCCGAAAATGTCGAGCATATAAATCAACAATATCCTCAGATGAATTAAAGTCATCATACAAAACTGAATTCACGTCTATCACTTGCTGCAAAGACCAAGTAATAGTTTCTCCATTTTCATTTGTATAGCTGACGGTTTCATTTTTACCATGATTCAAAGCCTTTACTTTTGCTTCTTCTAAAGAAACGGCTTTAATCAAAACAAAGCTTTCTTGGTACAAAGGTTGATAATCAGGTTTATCTGAAGATGATTTGTAGAGAATTATAGCAATATAGAAGGATTCTGCTTTATCTGCACTTTCAGTTTTCATCTCATGTTCTCCCTAGCTATTTTTTGAATCTATTATCATTCAATAACTTCCAAGCTTTTTTACCACTAGCCGATTTGTTTTTCTTGATGTCTTCTAAATAAGAGTTCAGAAACTCGCTGGGAAACTCCCGCCTAATCGATGCTTTGCGGCACACACTAATAAAAGTATCAGCCAACAAACTTAAATTGTCGTTTGCTTCACAACTATCCCCTGGTCTAAATTGGCTTATTAGTAAGGATTGCTGAGATAAACTTGCATTGCTGTAATTATAGGTTAAAGCCTGGGAGTGAGCAGCAATAGGTTGCACAAGCAATCCCATACTTAAAAGACTTACCAGTGGTTTTGGTAGATATTTTTGCAGCATATAAAGAAAGATAAACGATCTGCTATACGGCTATTTAAGATTACTGCTGGCGCTGTTTAATCTCTGCGATCGGTAATAGCAAAGTATCTTCTATTTGCTGTCGGACTTCACGGCTGACATAACAATCGCTATTCAGGCATTCTACCAAGAATAAATTGACATTGTAATACTTGTTAAGTAATTCTTTCTGGTGCTTGCTTAACTCCCAATCACTATCAATAGTGCGATACTTGATTATTACTGCTCTTAATTGCTGAGTCCAATTTTGACCGTTTGTTTTCCACCATTGTTTATGGATCTCCAAATCTCTTTTTGGCTCAGGTAGTTGGTTTGTGAGTGGTAGCAATGCTGATTTTAGACCAGAAATAAGACTGTAAGTTAATTTACTGATATAATCATCTTTTCTATGCTTAAAATTAAAAAAAAGTTGAAGTTGAGGACTAAGTATCAGATTACACTCAAAATAATCTCTAGTATCATCGGAGGTTATAGCTTGCCAGATTCCAGGGTAAGAAATAAGACACAAATCAAGGTCAATTCCTATACACATATCACTAAGAGAAAGATTACGTCCCAGTATAAAAGCAAAGTAAAACTCACGAATAACTCCTAACTGGAAAGGAACATTAGCTGAAAGAGATTTTTTGCTTATCCACTTTAGAAACTGCTGTAATTTCTCGTCAGTAGCTAAAAGCGAATCGACTTTATCTTTCATCAATAGCAGCACACGATCTGCATTTGGCGACATTCCAACTGCTAGCAATAAAACTTCCCGCCAGCGTTTTTCAGTGATGTGGCTAACAAGATTTTGCAGTGCTTCCTCTGATGACTGTCTCACAACCACAAATTCTCTAGCTGTAAAATACTCATGAAATGTAAGGTGAGAAAATGAGTAAATCCCTTTTGCCCTTGCTACAACTAGTCCATGATGATGTTCAATTGAATCCAAAACTTGCTCACTGTCAACTTGCAATGTTTCTTCGTCAGTATTAGCACCGGGTAAATTACGGATGTATTCTGTAATATATTGCTCTGCTACTTTCTGCTTGAAGAAATATTCACTCCTTTCAAAAGTAGTCAACGCCATTTTGCTGAGTAAATCTTCTTTACGCTGGACTGATAGCTTTTTGTAAATCTTATTACGTTGAATTCCCCGCTTGGCATCCCATTTTTTCAATAACGCATCCAGTCCTTCTTTGTATAACTCAGAACGATTTGCAGGGAAATCTCCTGACTCTTCAAATGCTAAACAAAGCAACGTCAGCAGCAGAGGACTTGCAGCAAGTTGTTTGATTCGGCTATTCTCTTCGAGACGTTTGATAAAAGTCTCTGGTTTTACGGCTTTATCCTTAAACCAGTTATGGGTAAAGTTAGAAATTTGGTCATCGTCAAAATCAGCAACTTCTACCTCTGTGAACTTCTCAAAGGTATACTCCCGTGCTGCAATACGACAAGTCATCACAAACTGGTTTTTTAGGAACCGATCAGAAAACTCACGAATTTCTTTTAAGATGCGATCGCTATCCTCTTCTCTAACCTCATCCAACCCATCGAGTAAAACTAATGCTTTACCATAAGTTATTACATCTTGGATAAAAGAGATAGGATTTATCGCCTCTTCAGTGATGTTAGTGATGTAAGTGATGTATTCGAGTAATCCAGGTTTGTTTGTAGCTTCGGCAAAGCCTTTTAAAGTAATGAAAATTGGCACACGTTCAGCCTGAAACTCACCTTCAATACAATGAATCGCTAAATATTTCAAAAATGTGGTTTTACCTGCTCCTGGTTTACCCAAAATCATCAGCTTGGAATGTTTCTCAACCGCTTGCAGTCCTGGCACTCGTTTTTCAGTAATTCTGTTAAGTCCAAAGAGGTCAAAATTCTGGCTGCTAGACTGTTCTAATAATTCATCAATTCCTAACCGTCGCTGTCCAGTGATTTTCTCTAATATATTGACGCTAGTGTAAATGTCATTCAAGCCGATGGGTTGAGGCGTATCCAGCACCCGCATTTTGCCGCAGTCTTCTTGAATGCGGGGTTTTATCTTTTCACGTACTTGTTGAATGATCGCATCAATATCAATGCTGTTATCCTGATTTACCTCTACTTCACTGGCTGCTTCAGCAACTACTTCTTCCCACTCTAAATCTAGCCTGTCGCAAATCTGGACAAAGAGATTGCGGTCAACAGGTTTACCTGTAAAGAACTTTCCGATCGGCTGGCGAGTTACTTCTAAATTTTCAGCTAATGCCTTTTGAGTTAAGGAATAACGAATTAAAGCTCTTTTTGCTTTTTGGATTCCTTCTGGAGAACAGGAAAGCGATCGCCCTGACATAAGCTAACCATTACACTTTTGCTGATTCTAACTGCGAATTTGGTAATTCATGCCCATCGCATACACAACTCACTCATATCACCAACCTGTATTTAAGCCTAGAACAAACACTCACCTGTCAAAGTATGGATGTAGTGATTCAAACGATTTGGGAGTGAGTCGATGTTATCCAAGAAATTTCCTTCAAGAGATGAAGTGTTAGCTACTGTAATGCTGATTACGGTAATTGGTTCTCTCACACTTGCAGTTATTGACGAGAAGAGTCGATCTCAATTTCTAGATTTAACAAAATTTGCTATAGGTACATATATTGAACTATTGATACCTCGGTCAAGGTCAAGCGATCGCGATGTCTAAGACGGGCTACGCCTACGCAATTAGCCAATGACAAATTCTCTCTTGGCGACTATAGCAATCCTAAATAATTTGTAAGAGACAAGATCCCCGACTTGTTTGAAAAGTCAGGGATCTGTAACTTTCAATTCTCACAAATCAAATAAGAATGTTTTCTTCTCAGATAACAGAAAGAAATAACTAAAAGCCTCCAGATGAGTTTCATTTTTCTCCGAAGACAGCAAAAGTTTTTCATGCAACAAGAAAAATTTACTCAACCTATTGTTAATTTTTGTAAATTTGATGTCTTCAAGACTAGAAACCTGATATCTAGATAGCTAAACTAACAAACAGTGCATCTGTACTGCTAATTATTAAAAGTAGATGTGGCGCTATAGCGTGAATGATCCCAGTACAACTTATCCTCAAAAACTTTCTTAGTTACCGTGATGCAACTTTAGATTTTGGCGGTTTGCATACGGCTTGTATTTGTGGTTCCAATGGTGCGGGTAAATCTTCTCTTTTGGAAGCAATCACTTGGGCAATTTGGGGTGAAAGCCGCGCCACCGCTGAAGATGATGTGATCTATTCTGGGGCGAAAGAAGTTCGGGTTGATTTTACTTTCCAAAGTAACCAGCAAAAATATCGGGTGATTCGTACCCGAATTCGGGGAGGTACTAGCGTTCTTGAATTTCAAATAGAAATACCATCTGGCTTTCGCTCGCTCACCGGTAAAGGGGTAAGAGCAACCCAAGATTTGATTCTAGAACACATCAAGCTCGATTACGATACATTTATTAATTCTGCTTACTTACGTCAAGGGCGTGCAGATGAGTTCATGCTCAAACGCCCGACGGAACGCAAAGAAATTTTAGCGGAGTTGTTGAAACTCAATCAGTACGATGATTTGGAAGAACGGGCAAAGGAATCTTCTCGTCAGTTCAAAGCACAGGCAGTAGAGTTAGAGCGTTCTTTGGAGTCGATTAAAATTCAGCTGCAACAACGCCAGACAACTCAAGCGCAAAGAGTCGAGTTAGAAGCCGAACTCAACCAACTGCAACAGGTACAAGCTTTTGATAATATTCAATTACAAAGTTTGCAAGTTGTCCAGCACCAGCGCCAAAATTGGGAACAACAACTCAATTTTGTAAAGCAGCAATACCAAAATCTTACCCAAGATTGCGATCGCCTCCAACAAGAACAATCAGCTATTGGCTCTCAGCTATCAGATTTAGAAAAAATATTACACCAAGAAGCTGAAATTAAAGCTGGATACGCCCAATATCAAAGTCTCCAATCTCAAGAAGAAGCTTTTGCTGTCAAATTTGAAGAATACACCCGCGCTGGGCAGACTCGCCAACAAAAGCAACAACAGCTTACCAAACAAATTCATGAAATCGAACGGCAACTGCAACAAGCTCAAGCGCAGTTAGAAGCTTTGCAGCAACAAGAGCGAGATATTCAGCAAACTCTGACTAAATCAGGTGAAGTCGAAGTTGCTTTGTCACAGCTAACCGCAGCCCGTCACCATGTTGCTCGTTTAGATCGACTACAAATGCAAGTTACTCCCTTGTTGCAACAACGAGCAACTTTACAAAGCCAACTAGATCGCACTCATGCTGGTTTAGTAGCGCGACTGGAACAACTGCAAAGTACTGAGAACCAATTGCAACGCCAGCATAAACGCCAACCGCAACTCCAACAAGCGGTGATGGATGTGGCAATCCAGATTGAGGAACTGGAGAAAAAGCGGGTTTATTTGCAACGAGTGCAAGAAAAAGGGCAAGAAAGGCGGCACTTTATCGAACGCCTGCAAGCTCACCAACGAGATTATGAAAAACTGCTGGGGGAATTAGAGCAAAAATTACAAATGCTCCAAAATCCTGAAGCTCTTTGTCCATTATGCGAACGTCCTTTAGACGAACATCACTGGAGTCGGGTGGTGGAAAAAACCCAGACTGAATTAGAGGATACTCAAGGGCAGTTTTGGGTATTGCGGGAACAATTGGCTGTGTCAGATAAAGAAATTCAGACACTTAGGCAGGAATATCGCGACATATCCCAACAGTTGGTGGGCTACGATGGTTTACGCGAACAACGGGGACAGTTGGCAGCCCAGTTAGAAGCTACAACTGATGTGCAGCAACAGTTACAACAAATTGCTGCTGAAAAACAACATTTAGAACGATCGCTCCAAGCTGGTGATTACGCTCCCGATAAACAAGCTGAACTCCGGCAGCTAGACCAATATCTGCAACAAGTTAATTATAATGAACAAGACCACGCCCTCGCCCGAAGTGAAGTTGAGCGCTGGCGATGGGCAGAAATTAAACAAGGGCAGATTAAAGATGCGACTAAGCGACAAGCGCAACTATTAGCCCGAAAACCAGAACTCCAATCTCAAATTGCTCAATTACAAGCCAAAATCCAGCAGGATCGGATTGATTCTGAATGTGCTAAACAAATCGCGGCTCTTGAGCATCACATTACCGAAATTGGCTACAGTTCCGAGCAGCACAACAATCTGCGTATGGCTGCAAAGAAAGCTCAATCTTGGCATTTGCGGTATCAACAACTGCTATCAGCCCAGCAGCAGTATCCCCAACTCCAGACGAGATTGCAAGAGTTAGAGGAATCTAGAAGCGCCAGAGTAACGGAGCGCCAAAAACTCGGCGGGCAAATTGAAAGCATTATCCAGCAACTACAAGCAACAGCTAATCCCTCTGCCCAAATTCAAGCTCTAGAGCAGCAGTTAGCAATCCGCAGACGGCAACTCGATGAGCAAATTGCCAAGTTAGGGCGTTTAGAACAGCTGGCGCTTCAACTGGAAACCCTGCAAACTCAGTACGAACAACAGCAGCAGCAACTCCAATCTTGCAAGCAGGAATATCGCGTTTATCAGGAATTAGCGCAAGCTTTTGGTAAAAATGGTATCCAAGCACTGATGATTGAAAATGTGTTACCACAACTGGAAGCCGAGACAAATCAACTACTTTCGCGGCTGAGTGGCAATCAGTTTCACGTACAATTTATTACTCAAAAGGCTGGGCGCAGTGCGAAATCAACAAAGAAAAATGCCAAGCTGATAGACACCCTAGATATTTTAATCGCCGATTCTAGAGGAACGCGATCTTATGAAACTTACTCTGGGGGAGAAGCCTTTAGAATTAACTTTGCGATCCGTTTAGCCCTGGCGAAATTATTAGCGCAACGGGCGGGAGCAGCTTTGCAATTGTTGATTGTGGATGAGGGTTTTGGTACACAGGATGCCGAAGGATGCGATCGCTTGATTGCAGCGATTAATGCGATCGCTTCCGATTTCGCCTGCATCCTCACTGTCACCCATATGCCTCATCTCAAAGAAGCTTTCCAAGCCAGGATTGAAGTGAATAAAACTCAGGAAGGTTCGCAGTTGAGTTTGTCAATTTAATTAAATTTAACCCGTGCATCCAGACCTAATGAGCGGAGCTTTTTTGATAGAGTTTCGGCTTGGGCGCGATCGCTAAATGCCCCAGCATTCACATAATCTCCTAGATTGGATTGCTCTGCGATCGCATTGGGTATATACTGCCGCACTTTACTGAGAGTATCATGATTGGAAATTGGCACTATTACTCTATAAGGATTATTAGCAGCTAATGTGTTGCCATTGCTAACAGGTACTACGTTATTAGTAGGAGGTAATGCATAGCGATTAGTTTGAGGTGCTACATAGTCAATAGTCTCAGCTACTACATAACCATTAGCCTCAGCAGAATTGCCCACATTCGAGCTATTCAACCCTAATGCTTCCCAAGTTTCCCAATCTACATTTCCAGTCGAATTAAGTCGAGAAGATTGCTGGAATGCAATCACAGAATCTCTGGTGTAATCGTTAAAAAATCCATCAGGATTGGTATTAGAGAAACCCAACTGCGACAAACGCTCTTGAACTAATCTGACATTCTCTCCGCGATCGCCTACAGTCAGATAATTTCTAATTGGTTGTTGAGTAGTAGATCCACCTGTGGAGGCTCTACGCACTGACTCTAAGATTTGGGCATTGGCGATGCCATCAACAGGTAAGCGATAATTTCGCTGGAATTGCATCACAGCTTCTCTAGTCATTGGGCCAACATTCCCAGTGGCATCAGTATTAAAATAACCTAGCTGCCGCAAACGCACTTGGAGTTCTCTCACTTGTTGAGTAGAGAGACTCGATCTGGCTTGAGTCGGAGAGGAACCTACCAGTGCATTCCAAGTTTGTCGATTCACAATCCCGTTAGCAGAAAGACGATACTTTCGCTGGAATGCAATTACAGCATCTTTGGTCATTGGGCCAAAATTCCCAGTAGGATTAGCATTCAAATAGCCTAACTGCCGCAGACGCTGTTGCAATCTTGTCACGGCTGCACCAGTTTTGCCTTGAGAGAGAACAGGATATTGACCACTTGGCGATGCCTGCTGCGGGCTGCGCCTACCCAATGCGCTACTGGTATTTCTACTAGAAGTTTTAGCCTGACATGCTCGTTGCAAGGCTCGTTGCGTATTAGTACCCACAACCCCATCAGCAGGTATTCTTTTGGCTTGCTGGAATTTGATTACAGCATTTTCAGTCAAGCTAGCAAACTTACCACTCACTGGCCCGTTAAAGTAGCCTAACTTTTTTAAACACCTCTGGCTACTGCTAACTTCAGACCCATTACTTCCTATTTTCTGAAGTCCTAAAGCTTGCCCAGCTATACTCAGAAGCCCCATAGTCAGTGCCACAGACAAGAGACGCATCGCTGCACCACTAGATAACTTTTTCCAATTCAAAAATTTGAAATTAGCTACGGTAGGAACAACCTTGACGCTTTCGGATGCCTCATAGACTGAGGCAAGCTTGGTTAAAGAGCTATCTACCCCTGTTTTCACTTGCTTTTTTTCAAGTTATGGCTATACAGAATTATACTGCTTCCTCTGTGTTGTGCTTGTTTTGTGTATGGTTGTTTTTGACATCCTCCCCGCCGTGAACGGTCGGGGATTCCTAAGACTCACGACTTAGGTTTCTGTTTCTTTCCCAAAAGGGTTTTTTGCAACTGCCCTTCAGCCTTAAGGCTGTCAGGTCTTATGTTCGCTCCACAGACTGAAACTGCGAGTCCCGCAGCCAAAATATTCTTACTTGCGTTAATATCCCTATCGTGATGTGTACTGCATTTTGGGCAATCCCACTCTCTGATATTTAAAGGCAGTTTATCTACAATGTGTCCACAATGTCCACATCGCTTAGAACTGGGAAACCATCGATCAATTTTGACGAAAGTACGACCATACCAATCACACTTATATTCAAGCTGCCTAACTAGTTCACCCCAGCTAGCATCACTAATCGAGAGAGCGAGTTTTTTATTTTTTACCATATTCTTCACAGCTAAGTCCTCGACAGCAATCGTTTGGTTTTCACGCACCAATCGAGTCGTTAACTTATGAAGAAAATCGTTTCGGGCATCACTTATTTGGGCATGAACCTTGGCTACTTTCCTACGTGCTTTATGGCGATTCTTAGACCCTTTTTGCTTACGACTTAAGGCTTTTTGCGCTTTACTTAATTTCGCTTTTTTTGCCTTAAAGCTTTTAGGATTAGCAATTTTTTCACCTGTACTCAAGGCAACTAAGCACATGATACCCAAGTCAATGCCAACTTGGGTTAAAGATTCAGGTAATTTTTGAATTTCGACATCTACCAACATTGAAACAGTCCAGCGTCCAGAGGGCGACAGTTTTACCGTAATAGTAGATGGTTCTATACCTTGGGGTAGCTGTCGGCTCCAACGAATGTCTAACGCTGTAGGACTTTTAGCAAGAAATATTTGCCCATCTCTAAATTTAAAAGCTGCCTTGGTAAATTCAGCATTGCCCCCGTTGTGTTTCTTCTTGAAGTTTGGATATTTAGCCCGTCCTGCAAAAAAGTTGCTAAATGCTGTTTGCAGATGTCGCAAGCCCTGCTGTAATGGCACACTACTAACATCATTAAGAAATTGCAAGTCCGAAAGCTTTTTCCAATTAGTCAGCATTGCTGAAGTTTCAATGTAACCAACTCGTTTTTGGTCTTCATACCATGCTTGTGTCCTTGCGGCGAGAGCGCGGTTATAGACTAAACGAGTACATCCCATCGTTTGCCGAAGCAAAGTTTCTTGCTCAGGTGTTGGATAGAATCGGTATTTGAAAGCTTTTTGTGTCATTCTTACATTATATCCGGTATTCTGTAAGAACACACATTAATTAAAGCACTGACCGTAAACGGCGGGGTTTTAAACCCATTTTTCTGATAAGTAATTAACCAGAAGAGGCAGACGGGATTGGGATCTATTCTTGCAAGGGAGAAAGAATCATCAGAGGTATCGTGGTTTCAGAGCAACTAAATTGATTTATGGGAAAGTTGTAAATTATTGTTATTGCTCTGGTTGTTGTGTCTCCTCTGGTTTTTCAGGCTGTTTTTCATCAGCTTTTTCAGTATTACCTGCTTTCACCCAACCTTCTTGTTCGCTATCTTCCAAACGGATCTTTTGCCAGAGTTTGTCGTCGCTTTCTTGCAAAATAATAACTTTTTGATTAAAACCAACCCCACCAATCTTTTCAGCTTCTTGATTTGGTTGCGATCGCAAACTCAAGCCTTCAGCCCAACTAACACGCCCTCGGTAAGCTCCCGATGGCAATGGTTTTGGTGATGGGGTAGCCTTTGGTGATTCTGTGGGAGTAGAGGTTGGGTTTGGAGACGATTCAGCCTTTGTCCCAGGTGTAAGAGTAGGTTTACCTCCGCCAGGCTCAGTTGCTTTGGGAGCTTGGGCTTTCACCGAAGGACTATCGTTGGAAAAAACGGGTTTGGCAGGGGGTATGCCGGTGCGATTCATAAAATAGAGTGCAACTGCAACGCCGCCACCTATTAGCACAGCGATCGCTAAGAAAAACCCAAGTAGAAATTTTGTTACGCCAGACAACATAGTTAAAACCCGATCGCCAGTGGTAAATAGTCAATAGTCAATAGTAATTCATGATTAACTTTTGACTATTGACTAGCAATTATTAACTAATCAATTATTGTAGCTAGTGCTGAATGCGTTCACGTAGTGCGCCGGAGACGTTCGCTCAAAGGACTGTGTTTAGATGCTAAACGCGCTCTCCCAGCAGCAGCCCATTCTTGGAGTTGTTGAATTTGCTCTACAGCAGTTCGCGCCAAGGGGATAATCTGACTGGCTGCTTCTAAAATGTCGTCGGTAGCAAAGTCGCGGTTTTGGCTAAATCCAATATGCATCGCTTCAATTAAAGTTTGCTCAATCTCTGCCCCAGAAAAATCGGGCGTTTCGTATGCTAACCTTTCAATGTCATAACTTTTTAAGTTATGGGGGCGCAATCGGGATAAATGAACATCATAAATTGCTTTTCTCTCTTCTTGGGTGGGCAATCCCACAAAGAAAATTTCATCAAATCGCCCCTTACGGAGCATTTCTGGCGGTAAGGCTTGGATGTCGTTGGCGGTGGCGACGACAAACACGGGTGAGCTTTTTTCGGCTAGCCAGTTTATAAAAGTACCAAACACACGGCTGGCTGTTCCGGCATCACCTTTGCTACCAAGTCCGGCAAAGGCTTTATCTATTTCATCAATCCACAAAATACAGGGAGCGAGGGCTTCAGCAACTTGGATCATTTGCCGAGTCCGAGATTCTGATTCACCCACCAAACCACCAAATAACCTTCCCACATCCAGACGTAGCAAGGGTAAATGCCAGTGATGAGCGATCGCTTTTGCCGTTAACGATTTACCAGTTCCCTGAATACCCACCAACATTAAACCACGGGGGTGCGGTAATCCGTACTGTCGCGCCTTATCAGTAAATGAACCTCCCCGCCGAATCAGCCAGTCTTTCAAGTTATCAAGTCCGCCAATATCAGAAATTTGCTCAGTGGCGGGGTAGAAGTCCAGGATTTGGGTTTGGCGGATAGTTTGGCGCTTTTCTTCCAAAACGAGATCCACGTCTTCTGGTTGCAATTCTCCGTGGGTAGCGATCGCTTTTGCCAAAACCCGGCGAATCCTTTCCATCGAAAGTCCTTGACAAGAGCGCACCAAATCATCTAAAACTTTGCCAGAAAGGGAGTTACCTGTACTTTGCAGTAAGCGTTCCACCTCAGTTTTAATTTCCGGGGCGGCGGGTAAGGGAAACTCGACGACTGTCAGCACTTCGGTTAAATCGTCAGGGATGGCGATGCGCGGCGACAGTAATACAATATTTTTTGGTTGCGACTTGAGGAGTCTGGCGAGATTGCGGAGTTTGCGAGCGATCGCTACATCATCTAAAAAGCGATGATAATCTCGGAGAATCAATACCGCAGGTGCGGAAGCTGGTAATTTTTCGATGAATTCTAAAGCTTGCAACGGGTTACGTCGTCCAAACCCAACATCATTGGGGTTTCCTTGGTAGCCATCGACAAAATCCCAAGTATACACTGGGCGATTACCCTGGTTGGTTGCTTCTTCCCGGATAGCTGCTTCTACCCGTTCTTCCTCATAGGTGGGAATATAAATTAAGGGGTAGCGGGCGCGTAGCAGCAGTTTAAACTCGTCACGGAAGTTCATATATAGCTGTTATTGGTTAGTTTCTCTTGAACGCAATGTACAACTTTCTTGGTTGAGATAGCCAATGAGTAACCAGCAAGAACAAGACAATATTGCTTTTCTCGTTCAGCGGCTAATGACAAGTTAAGATAACGCTGTTCTCAAACAGACTGCTAAACATTTGGGGTTTCTTGGTGTTAATAGCCCAGATACAATAGCTGCCTTGATTCATGTAGTACGTACCACAATTGATGAACCAACACGCTGGGCAGTAATTCAAAGTTTGAGCGAAATTGGTACTGATAATAATGATGTTATCCAAACTCTGATTGAGAAACTCAACACTGCTCGTATACCTACCCGCAGGATAGCAGCTCAAAACTTGGCGAAAATTGCTGTTGGTAATCAATATGCAATTACTAATCTAATAAGTTTGGCACAAATAGCTGAACAAGAACATACTCGCCAGTATGTTGCTTATAGTTTAGGATTTATTGCAAAAGGTAATAGAGAGGCTGTTAATACTTTAATTTATTTAATATATAAAAGTTCAGATGAATATACTCACAACTTGTGCATTGATTCTTTTAGAAATGTTAGTGAGTGGAATAAAAATATAATTAATGCCTTAATATATGTAGACAAAACAAGCTTTAATAGTATTGACTGATAAATTTTTAATTTAAAAACTAAAGACAATCTGACCAATTCTAAATTTAAAAAAGTAGCGATCGCATATAAATAATCAATATTTTTTTATTACACAACAATTAATAAATGGCTGAATTAATATTAATTTTATTTACTGCAACAATTCCCAAATATTTCGGATTTACTTAGCTTTAGGAATTGACAAAATACAACAATTATAGATATTACTTTTAGTTCATAAAATATAAGACAATTAGCCTGCGTGGTGCGGCAAGCGCGATAAGCAGGCTAAGTTCGTGTAGCCGCAGGCTTCAGCGCGACTGAATTAGCAAATTACTACCCCGGAAGTTGCTTTTTCAAAGCTTCCAGAGAAGCCCAACGGTTATCAACTGGAGTATCAGAACTCTCAGAATCATCAGAACTATCAACAGTACTACTTACAGGAATACCTGGACAATTGCGATTGCATAACTGTCGCTGGGGAATTGCCAAGCACATCTGTTCGTACAACCATTCGTTGGGATAAAAATAACCATCGGGCGGTAGGGTTTCAAGCAAATCTTCCATAACTACTTCCCTTTCTAAAGGCAAGTCATTTGGCTGATTTGCACTTTCGTCTAACCAGATGATTTCCTTTGTATCAAGCCCTAAACGCCGATTGTATTGCTGCAAACAGCGGTTGCAGGTACAAGTAATAATTGTTTCTGCCTGACCGGACACTTCCAAGTAATTGCCATGATGTTGTACGCGCACATGACCGCGAACAGGTGTCAACGTTTCCAGACCAGGCAGAAATTCCTGAACCTGAACTTCCTCTGTCCGCTCCGATGCTCTAGTTAGCTGCGGAATATAAATTGCGTCCATAGGATTTGTGAGACATCCTCACTAAAATTTATCTTCATTATCAGCATAATTGCTGATATTACATCTTTATTTTCTCTCTTCAGAACAAGAGAAATTTTGAACTTATATAGTTATGAGTTTTCAATTAACTCCTAACTTCTTCCAACGAAGCTGGCCGCACAACTAGATGACGATGAGGCTCTTTGCCGCGACTGAAGGTTTCCAAATCTCCAAATTCTTTCAAGAATGTATGGATTTGACGCCGTTCAGCAGAACTGAGGGATTTGATTTCCACTTCTCTACCAGAAAAGCGCACTTCATCAGCTGCTGCTTCTGCTAATGCGCGAATTTCGGCTTCTCTTTTGACCCGGTAGCCATTTAACTCAATAGTGTAAGAGGCTTGTTCCTCAGACGGTTGGCTGAGGTTTAAAACCGAATTTGCTAGATACTGAATCGCATCTAACACAGAACCATCGGCACCAATTAATACCTGGATTTGTTCTGATGTCAAGTTGGTTTGGTCAATTGTCAACCAGTAGTTATCTGGTTCTGGAGAATCGCTGTCTTGAGATTGGGCAGTTTCTAAATGACCTTGAATCTCAGCAGGTATTCCAGTGAGTTCCAGCAGTGTTTTTAACCACTGCTGACCTCGCTGCATCGGAATGTTGCTCATGATCCCCCTGCTGCCTTTTTCTTAGAACTTTTTGGTTCAAACGGCAATGCCTTTTGTTCTACGACTGCTGCTTCTTTTTCCTGGGTTTCTACCATTTTTTGTAATTCTTCTGGTAGAGGTTCGCGGGAGAGAAGATAAGTTTGTGCGGTTTGGAAAATATTACCAATCACCATATACATCAGCACCCCAGCTGGTAAGGGGAAGAACAAAAACATCCCAGAAAATATAACTGGCGTGATTTTGTTAACTGTATCCTGGTTCGGATTGCCACCACTAGAATTTTGCCCAGAAAGCATTTGGCTAACATAAAGGCTGATTCCAAAGAAGACTATCATGGCGACGATATCCCAGTGGATTGTGCCATCTGGATCTTGTGCGCCAACCCTGCCTAAGGCATCAATAAATAGAAAGCCTTTTTCTGCTGCTAGTCCAGGAATTGTTCCTTGAATAGTTACTTCTCCAGGCTGCAAGGCTTCTACATTGCCTTGGGCATCGATTTTTACTCTATCTTCCCCTTTGGTGACTTTCCAATCGGGAATGAGCTTATTTTCTGGGTGTTCTGCTAAGAGAACCTGAAATGGTTTGCCGTCAATGGTCTGATACTGTATCTTGGTTTGTTCTCCCACCGCTAGTTTATTTCCGCTGGGAAGGATTGCAGCTACTTTAACGTGTTCCCCATCCGCAACGTAAATATTTTGAGGCGCAGTAGCAAAGGCTTGAGGTTGAATTTGTTCGATTTGTTCTGCGGGAAAAATTTGCAGATTAACGCTGTAGTTTGCACTTGCAAAAGGCGAACCCCGCAAAGTCGCAAACAACGCTAACAAGACTGGCATTTGCACTAGTAATGGAAAACAGCCTGCCAAGGGATTGCCAAATTCTTTTTGGACATTGACCATTTCCTCCTGCTGCTTTTGCGGTTCATCTTTATAGCGCTCTTTGATTTCTGCCATCCGCTTTTGCATCAGAGGTTGTACAATTCGCATTTTCCGCATGTTGCGAATTGAGCCAGCACTCAGGGGATAGAGCGCAAAGCGGACTATCAGTGTCAAAGCAACGATCGCTAATCCGTAGCTAGGCACAATACCATAGAAAAAATCTATGATTGGCAGCATCACGTTGTTCGAGAGAAAGCCGATACCAAAATCCATTATTCTGAATTCAACCTGAGGTACTGTAAACTGACTGAATCTAATTTATCCAAATCATCAATTATCTGCGACTATCCTTCGCTACGGATAGCCGCACATCTCAAAAAAAGGGAGTAGAGAGACGCGATTAATCGCGTCTGTACTGGGGAGTGGTATGTAATTTTGGTAAGTGGGAAGTTCTGAATTTTGTATTTTATTTGAGCAAATTTTGCATTCACTATTCCCTACTCCCTACTTCTTACTCCCATCACTTGTTGGCAGCGCTGCTAAATTCGGGATTTTTCGCAGCAATTTTTTCATTGATGTAGTCATAGACTTCCCGAAATTTGGGAATTGCCCGCAATTCGAGACGACTGCCGTTTTTTAGGGTTATCGCCATATCTCCCCACAAACCAATGCCACGGGGGACTTTGACGATTTTGACAATTTCTGAGTAAATTACGTCGGTGCGATCGCGCCCCTGCCAACCTCCTGTCACGGTAATTCGGCGATCGGTGATGCGGAAACGCAGCCACAATGCCCTGACAATTGCCCCGACTGTTAATGGTATCCCGACAATGGTTAGCCCAATCAGCAGGTTGATAATTAAATCCCCAATATGGGGGCCACCTTCATAATATACGTCTTCACGAATTCCCATCGAACACCTCAGTTTGTGCCAACAACTGCTCTAATTCTTGCAGAAATTGTGGGCTTACGCACTTAGATTCTGCTGCTGTGGGTTTGACAATAAATACTAGCCGCCATCCTGGTGATAATTTTGGCAGCAAGCTGTGCAAAGCAGCAGTAATTTGCCGTTTGATTCGGTTACGAACCACTGCCCTTTTGCTAACTTTTGTGCTAATGGAAATGCCAATTCGCGTGCTGGCAAGATGTACTGAGTTAGTTGCTTGTATATTCTGAGCGGCAGCGTCCAAAGAAGGTTTTGTTGAACACAACGGCTTTAAGGCTCTCAATGTTAAATAAGAGCCATGACGCCGAATTCCTTCCCGGAAAACTGCCTGAAAATCCTTGCGGGATTTTAGCCGATTTGCTTTAGGCAAAGCCACAGATGCTCTTTTAGCTTAAATATGCCCTAAACGCTCAGACGGTGACGTCCCTTTTTTCTCCTAGCGCTAATTACGTTTCTGCCGTCTGGTGTCCGCATCCTGGCGCGAAAACCAGAGGTTCTTTTTCTCTTACGGCTAGTACCGCCCAGTGTTCTTTTCATACTGTTCTCCTCTTAGGTGATTTTTATAAAAACTCACAATCTCTAATTGTATCACTTTACTAGTGAATTGGGAATTGGTTATTATTCTTCTCCCCCTGCCTCCCCTGCTCCCTCATCTCCCCCACTCTTAATTGATGCTCAAAATCCATGTTCCCATGTAGCGCAATAATGGCACATCACCAGGGGAAAGCACTTGACAGTTAAAATAGTAAACTCCGCCGAAGGCTGGGTTTTTCACGTTAGATAACACCACCTCGACTGCGCTACCTGCTGGCACTGGTTCTTGAGGAAAAATATTAATCAGCTTACCTTCTTTGTCCCACTTCACCTCAGAAAGCGGAACTGCTTTGCCTTTGACTCGGACTTCAATTTTTTTCTGGTCAAAAGTTCCTTTGTAGTAATCAGGGTAGTTAATGGCAAATTGACCAACTGCCAATTTCATTCTTTTGGCTGGAATCCTCAATATGTATCGATCCCAACCATTAGCTTGTCCACCAAAATCTAATCGGAAGGGCAGTTGATTTTCGGATTTAACACCACTAAACAGGGTAAATCCTGGTAGGCTATCTGCCCACGTCATAGCTGGAAATCCAGTCAGCAAGCAGCTAGTCACAGCTAAAGCAGAAAGTAAACGTCGCATAATTGAGCCTCCTCTACCAAAATATAAATCAGTTATCTAAAAAACTGTGTGTTAGTATTCGTTACTAAACTTTACTACCGACTTCTTGACAATTGACGTTCAATAACAACAAAAGGTGCCATCTTCCCTGAGTTTTGGGCGACAGCAAAATTACTTAGTTATTAATTTACCATATACGCGATTTAGTTCATTAGCCTTACAGAGTGCTGATTTGATGACTAGCTGGTCAAATTTTGAACTAAATAGAAACACAGTTGGGATTAGATTGTGTTTCTAAATATGTATAAGTGTATCTAAATTTGAGAATTTTGTTATAAAAATTGAGCCGTGCCATCAGCGATCGCCAGTTAATTTGGGCTAAATTGATTAAAATAAGTTGGAATCTAAAGTCGTAATCATTAAAATTTGATTGGGAAATTATAAAGCTTTCAAAATTTGGTCAATATTACTCTATAAGAAAGGAATACCAAAATTTCTCAATCCCGAAAATAAGCTGAAGATAAAGATGCAAAATTTGGGAATCAATTTAGGATGTGCAATACGTAACCCTGTTTGCAACTATCTGAAAATATGACATCTGCGAGCGGCAAAGTGAGGCTTTGCCTGGAGAGCTAAGAGTGGGAGAGGAAAGATTCAAGGTTCAATCTACAAGTAAAATTGATGGCTGATGTTCCTGTCTAAGTACTATGAGTGCGGAACACGCCTCATCTGGACAATTGCTTACTTAGCAGAGATTAGGTATTTATCTTCAGGAGATTTCATGAGAATAGCAGTTGCTAAAGAAATTGAAGTTTGTGAACGTCGTGTGGCATTAATTCCTGACATCGTTGCCCGATTGGTAAAACAAGGTTTGGAAGTGTGGGTAGAAACGGGTGCGGGAGAGCGAGCCTTTTTTGGCGATTCTGACTATGAAGCCGCAGGAGCTACAATAATCAGCGATACTGCCAAATTATGGGGCGAAACAGATATTCTGCTAAAAGTTAGCCCACCGCAAGAACGAGAAGATGGACGCTCAGAAATTGATTTGTTAAAGGAAGGGGCTGTTTTACTCAGTTTTCTCAATCCTTTGGGAAATCCTGTTGTAGCACAGCAACTAGCAAATCGGAAAGTCACAGCCTTGAGTATGGAAATGATTCCCCGTACTACCAGGGCGCAAAGTATGGATGCTTTGTCCTCGCAAGCTTCATTAGCAGGTTACAAAGCAGTATTAATTGCGGCAGCTGCATTACCGAAATATTTCCCGATGTTAACCACAGCCGCAGGTACGATCGCTCCAGCGAAAGTATTTATTATGGGCGCTGGTGTAGCCGGATTGCAAGCGATCGCTACCGCGAGACGTTTGGGCGCAGTGGTAGAAGCCTTTGATATCCGTCCCGCCGTCAAAGAAGAAGTGCAAAGCTTAGGGGCAAAATTCGTTGAAGTCAAATTAGACGAAGAAACCGTTGCTGCTGGCGGTTACGCCAAGGAAATTTCTGAGGCTAGCAAACAACGTACCCAAGAAGTTGTCGCCGAACACGTCAAGAATTCTGATGTGGTAATTACCACCGCCCAAGTTCCTGGGAGACAAGCACCACGGCTGGTTACAGAAGAAATGGTGGCACAAATGAAACCCGGTTCAGTAATTGTAGATTTGGCTGCCGATCAGGGTGGTAACTGCGCCTGCACCGAACCCGGTAAAGATATTGTCTGGAACGGCGTGACAATTATCGGCCCCATCAATCTCCCATCATCGATGCCAATTCACGCCAGCCAATTGTATGCCAAGAACGTCACATCGTTGATGCAATTGCTAATTAAAGACAAAGCTTTGCAGGTGGACTTTAGCGACGACATCGTTGATGCAGCTTGTGTTACCCACGCTGGTGAAATTCGCAATCAACGAGTGCGAGATGCGCTACAAGCTTTGAGCGGCGTTGGAGCAGGTTAGTAGGGGCATAACAAACATGTTCATAAGTGTCAACTTAGAGCCAGGGCGAATGGAATTCGCGGCTACACAAACCAAGCCCACCTCCGTGGGCTAATGAAAAATCAAAAGTTTGAAACCTACGGAGGTAGGTTTTGCCTGTGTAGACGCGGTTTCTAACCGCCCTTTTAACTAGGAGTTTTTCAAGCATGACAGAGGCATTACTTGCTGCTTTGTTTGTATTCGTTTTGGCATCTTTTATCGGCTTTGAAGTCATCAACAAAATCCCACCGACTTTACACACGCCCTTAATGTCAGGCTCAAACGCGATTTCTGGAATTGCAGTACTTGGAGCAATAGTTGCTGCTGGTGCGAGAGATACGAGTGTGTCAGTAATTCTCGGTTTGATTGCTGTAGTATTAGCAACAATTAACGTTGTGGGTGGTTTTTTAGTCACAGACAGAATGTTGCAAATGTTCAAGAAGAAGGAGATTAAGGCGTGAGCGACTTTTTACCAACTGGCATTCAGCTGACGTACTTAGTCGCTGCATCGTTATTTATCTTGGGCTTGAAAAAGCTGGGATCGCCTGCTACTGCGAGAAACGGTAATATCGTAGCGGCTGTGGGGATGCTACTGGCAATTGTGGCAACAATGCTCGATCAACATGTGTTGAACTACGAGATGATATTGTTGGGCTTGGCGATTGGATCGGGAATTGGTGCGATCGTTGCCTACAAAGTCCAAATGACCGAAATGCCCCAAATGGTGGGTTTACTCAACGGTTTGGGCGGTGCAGCTTCGGCATTAGTAGCTGTTGCCGAATTCTGGCGGTTATTAGATAGTTCTCAGCCGATACCCCTAGATGTCAACATTTCCATCTTATTGGACGTGTTAATCGGTGGTATTACCTTCACGGGTAGTTTTTTAGCCTTTGCCAAATTGCAAGGTTTAATCAGCGGTTCCCCGATTACATTTCCTTTCCAGCAACCATTTAACCTTTTGCTTCTGGGTGCTTATATAGTAGGTAGTGCCTATTTAATCATCACACCAGATAGCTTACCCATATTCTTGGGAGTGGTTGGCGTTTCATTGCTGCTGGGCGTGATGTTCGTCCTCCCCATTGGTGGCGGCGATATGCCAGTGGTAATCTCGCTGTTGAACTCGTTGTCAGGTGTGGCGGCGGCGGCGGCTGGGTTCGTGGTGATGAACAATATGTTAATCATCGCTGGTGCTTTGGTAGGAGCATCTGGCTTAATCCTTACCGAAATTATGTGTAAGGCGATGAACCGCTCCTTATTTAGTGTGCTGTTCAGCGCTTTTGGTACAGGATCTAGTTCTGGTGGTGCTGCTGCTAGTGGTGGTGCGATCGATCAAACCGTCCGCAGTATCGATCCTGAAGAAGGGGCGATGATGTTGGGTTATGCCCGTTCTGTGGTAATCGTACCTGGTTATGGTATGGCAGTTGCCCAAGCGCAACATAGCGTTCGGGAATTGTCGGATCAGTTAGAAAAAATGGGCGTTGATGTCAAGTATGCCATTCACCCTGTTGCTGGTAGAATGCCGGGACACATGAATGTGTTACTTGCAGAGGCAAATGTGCCTTATACCCAGTTGTATGACATGGATGATATTAATCCCCAGTTCGATCAAGCGGATGTGGCTTTAGTAATTGGGGCAAATGATGTGGTAAATCCGGCGGCGCGGAGTGATACAAATAGCCCGATTTATGGTATGCCGATTTTGGAAGTAGATCGGGCGAAGCAGACGATTGTAATTAAGCGCGGGATGAGTACGGGTTTTGCCGGTGTAGATAATGAGTTGTTCTACAAGGATAAAACTACGATGCTTTTTGGTAGCGCGAAGGATATGGTGGCGAAGTTGGTTTCGGAAGTGAAGCAACTGTAAAAGATTGGAGAATCCCGACTTCTTCAATAAGTCGGGATTCTCATATTAGGGAATAGTATTATTTAATTAATTTCAATATTGCGCTTTGAATCCAGTTAATACACAGTGTTAGCTGGTTTTTTAATTTGGGAATAATAGAAAAAATAGGTTTTGATTTAGATGTTTGCTCGTGCCATAGGTAACGAGTGAATTTGTCTTAAAAAGTTTTGTAATCCAAGATTTGCAGTAATTATGAGCGGAACAACACAGGTGCAGAAACAAGGGGTTATTGATTTTCTGAGTATGATTTATAATGGACACCCCGAATATTCGCTGTTTGCTGTAAAAGCACCAATTGATGAAGTTGTGCAAGCGTGGATGGAATTACGCCAAGGTTTATCCAAGCGTGATAGACGCGATTATCAGACAATGAAATACAAAGAATATCGCGTCAAAAATCGCCAGATGCAATGGGAGAAAAATATTTTGCTGAAGTTTGTTAAACCCTCTAGAGAACTAAATTATTCAATTGTTAGTTGATGCAGGATGCAACGTTAACACAAGAAAACTTGGTCAAGACACACCTTTAACAGCAGCATGTCGAATTGCCCATGTTAAAAATGTCCAAGCATTAATTAGCGCAGGTGCTAATGTTAACAAAGTTGGAAGGCATGACATGGCTCCACTTGTTACCGTTTTCCTTTCATCACGAATGAATACAGCTTTAGCGGAACATGGACTTGCAGAAAAAGAAAATAATATCGTTTCTAAAATTACACAAATTGTTCAAGCATTAACCGAGGCAGGTGCAGATTTAAACGTTTATGAAGTTAACGGCAAAACAGCACTTATGCTCGCTGGTGAACAGAGTTATTTCGATATTGTCAAAATGCTGATTGTCGGAGGAGCAAATATTAATGCATTAATGCAACCTGACGAGCAAAGTATCTTTGTTCGAGGAAGAAATATTGTTTGTAAAACAGCTTTACATTTAGCAGTGGAAGCGGAAAATATTCAAGCAATCAAAATGTTGTTGGAAGCTGGTGCAAATGTCAATATTCCCGACAGCGAAGGGAAAACACCACTTGATATTGCGATTGAGAAGAATTTGACAGAAATAGTCGAGCTTATTACTTATAAGTAGGTTGCAAAATGCAATCGCCTAATTGCACCTTCCAAAAGCGATCGCCTGTAAAATCTCTATTGTGCGATCGCCTCTTCTTCCTCTGTGTTCTCTGCGCCTCTGTGGTTCTTTAAAAAGAGCGATCGCCTAGCAAAATCTCCAGCGTGCATAGGCGTTCTAGATTTTTCCAGTGAAGCTGATTTAGTGGTTTGATTGCAACAGCAGTAATAAGATATGTATTCCACAATGTGAGCGATCGCCCTTTCTTTTCTCTGCGCCTATGTGGTTCATTAAAAAAGAGCGATCGCCTGCAAAATCTTCACCGTCTTCATTGGAAATGCGATCGCCCTGGACTCATCTTGGAGTATTGCATTCTCCAATTTGCTGTAAGTGCGATATTTTGGGATTAATTAAGCGTTTAGACCTGACAATGCCCAAGAAAATCAGGGAACTCAAACAAATGTTGCTAAGAGCGAATTTTACAGAAATCCCAGGTAAAGGAAGTCATACAAACTGGATACATCCATTTTATGCAGGAAAACTCACGGTTTCTGGTAAAGACAGTTCAGACGCAAAACGCTATCAAGAGAAAGATGTTCAACAAGCAATTCAAGAAGTAGAAAAAAAACAGCAAGAGAATCAAGAAGATGAGCAAATTTAAATATCAAATGCTAATTCAATGGTCTGATGAAGACAACTGCTTTTTAGTCGGATTTCCCGATTTCCCTGGACAGCCTTTTCGGACGCATGGCGACACTTATGAGGAAGCTGTTGCAAATGGTGCTGAAGCGTTGGAGTCACTGATAATGGCTTATGAAGCCACCGGAGAAGCACTTCCAAAACCGACCGTTTGTAAGATAGCTTAAATGGGTAGCGCGTTGACAAAGTGACTCGCTTCTTCTGTATAGGCTAACCTGGCTTTATAAGCTTGGATAGCCGCAAAAGCCTTCTCCCTCTAAGTCAAAAAATATATCTAATTCACTACCAGGTGCATAATCTGTAATAGCAGTGATTGCAGCTAGTGCTAATTGACGTTTTTGCTCATCTTTTGTAAGTGAGTTTTTTTTCTTGAAGAACCAATTGCAGAGCTGATTCAGCTATTTTCAGGCGATCGCTTATGCTCAGGTTTGGGAGTGCTTGAAGAATTTCTTTAGTTTCCATATTAATTCATATAGCAACTTATATTACTAATGCTAGTGAAATTATAATAAGCGATCGCCTAAATATCTCCACAGTGCGTAGGCAAAGCCCACCTAAGGCATCGCTCTCTTTTTCCTCTGTGTTCTCTGCGCCTCTGTGGTTTGTTAAAAAGAGCGCTCACCTGCAAAACCTTCAGCGTGCGATCGCTCGGTTTATTTTCTAAATTTCTTGCCATTCTCTAGCATCAATAAAAATAGATAGATGTTTTTTATTGCTTGTGGCAATAATAACCTCATGCCCATAAATAGCAACTAAAATCGAGTGTGCCTATTGCGTGACATAAAAAAGCGATCGCTCTCTTTTTGCTCTGTGTCCTCTGCGCCTCTGTGGTTTGTTGAAAAAAGCGTAGACAGATGGCGTAGCCTCTCCAAGAGTTGCCCATCGTTCGCGTAGCGTCTCGTAGAGAAAGCACCGCCCATTTTTTATTAACTAACTGTCCGTTTTAGCGGGATTTCTATCCATAACTCACAGCCTTTACCAGGTTCAGAAACACACTTGATATTACCGCCGTGTTTTTCCACAATAATTTGGTAGCTAATAGATAATCCTAAGCCAGTACCTTGGCCTGGTTGTTTGGTGGTAAAGAAAGGTTCAAAAATGCGCGATCGCATCATCTCTGGAATTCCACAACCATTATCGGCAATGCAAATCAGAATAGTATTCCCTTCGATGACTTCTGTACGAATCCAAATTTTAGGATTGTCAATGATTTTTCCACTAGTTGCTGAGTGTTCCAGTGCATCGATCGCATTGTTGAGAATATTCATAAATACCTGATTCATCTGCGCTGCATAGCATACTACTAGGGGCAATTCACCATATTGCTTAACTACCTCAATAGCAAAAGAATTAGTCTCTGGTTGCAGTCGATGTTGTAAAATTAGCAAAGTACTGTCGATACCTTCATGAAGGTCAATGGGCTTCATTCCTGCTTGGTCAAGTCGAGAAAAAATTCGTAACGACAAAACTAATTGAGAGATCCGCTCTGCCCCCATCTTCATTGAAATAAGAATTTTGGGCAAGTCGTCACTAATGAAATCTATATCCACTCCTGATGCTTGCTTTTGAATTTCCCCTGTTGCCTTAGGATACTGTTTCTGATAAACGCGCAGTAATTTAAATAAATTTTCGGTATGTTCCGTAACATAAGTGATGTTGCCATAAATGAAACTAATCGGGTTGTTAATTTCATGTGCTACACCAGCAACTAACTGCCCTAAGCCTGCCATTTTCTCACTTTGAATCAACTGGCTCTGAGTGTGCTGTAATTCTTTAAGAGTCTGGGCAATCTCTTGTTTTTGACGTTGAGTTTGTTCGAGTAATTCTGCTTGCTGAAGCCCTACTCCTAACTGAGTACCAATCTGCATCAGCAAATCTACCTCATCTTCTTGCCAATCACGGGGTTTGATATTTTGATAAGCTGCTAGTAATCCCCAGAGTTTCTTACCTTGAAAAATTGGCACAATTATATATGCTCTAGCCTCCATTAGCTCAAGCAGGGCAATATGAGAGATAGAATAATTGGCGCTGTAAATATCTTTAATGACAATACTTTTACCATTAGCAAAGTTTCTGCTTTGGGTTTTTTGCAAGTAATCATCTGCGTAGGCGTAGCCCGTCGTAGACATCGCAGGTACAATTTCCCTTATTGGTTTCCAACCTTGGGCTAACGACTCAGCAACAAATTCGCCACTCCAATCAGTCCGAAATCGATAGATTGTCACTCTTTCAACTTCCAATAGCCGCCGGACTTCTTCTGTACTGGTGGCAAAGATGGTGTCAATATCAAGAGACTGGCGAATTTTCTCCACCGTTGCGGCTAGGGCCTTCTCTCTTTCGGCTGCTTTCCGTTCTCGTTCGGCGGCTTGAGCTAGTTTCTGGGCTTGCACCTGCATCTGTTTCAATGACTCAGCTTGCTGTAATGCTACCCCCAATTGGACGCCAACTTGTGCTAGCAAATTGATTTCCTCATCTTGCCAATAACGGGGCTGGGAGTTTTGATAAGCTACTAGCAATCCCCACAGCTTCTCGCCTTGAGAAATTGGTACAAAAACTTCATTACGTGCATACTTACCCGCTTGCTTTTCTTGTACAAGCAGGCGTTCCGTCACAGGCTGCGGCTTAACCATTGGTGTCCAGCCATCAACAATGGAGTCAGCCACAAATTCGCCACTCCAGTCAGGATAGAAGCGGTAAATTGCGACTCGTTCTACTTCTAATAGCCGACGAACTTCTTGAGTTGTGGTTTTAAAGATGGCTTCAATTTCCAGTGACTGACGAATTTTTTCTACGGTGTTCGCCAACGCCCTTTGCCTTTCAGCAGCTTTGCCGATCTCTGCTGCTTGGATTTGCATTTGTTGGATAAATTCGGCTTGCTGCAAAGCTACACCTAATTGGGTGCCCACTTGAGTAAGCAAGTAAACCTCATCTTTTTGCCAATCACGGGTTCTGGCGTTCTGGTACACTGCTAGCAAGCCCCAGAGCTTCTGACCGTGGTAAATGGCAATAATCGCATAGGCTCTTGCCTGATAAATCTCTAAGATTTTAATGTAGCAGTCGCTAAAGCCGGAATTGTAAATATCATTACAAACCCGATAGACTTCACACCGACTGAAGCTACCACCCTCTGTATCTTGTAAGTAGGTATCAGCGACTGGAGGTGTAGCTAAATCTTTGGCGCTACATTCACTGACGTTTTCACTCAATTCCGGCCGCTGCGACTGTTCGTGGATGAGAGAAGTCCAACCTTCTGCCACTGATTCAAACACGAATTCACCACTCCAATCGTGATTGAAGCGATAAATAGCCACGCGATCGGCATTTAGCAGCTGCCTAAGTTCTGCGGTGGTTGTGCGGAAAATGCTTTCCAGGTCTAGAAATTGACGAATTTTCTCAATGGTTATGGCTATAGTTCTTTGCCATTGGGCTGCTTTTTCTCTGGCTTTTGCTTGTGCTAGTTCTGCCGATTGGAGTTTTACTTGTTCCAGGTAATCTGCTTGCTGTAAAGCAACTGCTAGATGTTCGGCGATTAATTGCACAAACTCAATTTCTGATGCTTCCCATTGCCGAGGATTACTACACTGATGAATACACAGCAATCCCCATAAATCTTTACCCTTTATTAAAGGGGCAGTTATGTTGGCACGGACTTGGAATCTTTCTAGCATTTGGACGTGGCAATCACTGACACCAGCTTGATATATATCGGACATTGCTTTAATCCGACCTTGCTGATACAATCCTGCAAACTCCGCAGCAAAGCAGCGATCGTGCAGTTTGGCTGCTAATGCCGAACCCCATTCTGCTGCCACATCTTCATAGATAAATTCCCCTTCCCATCCCAATTGGGGATAAAAACGAAACACACTAACCCGATCGGTTTTCAGAAGCTGACGTACTTCAGTGACTGTAATTTTGAAGATGGCGTCTGTGTCTAGAGACTCGCGAATGCGGGCAATAACTCCAGACAAGGTTTTTTGTCGATCGTTCTGACCCAGAGAGAATGTCACATCTGAATGAGATTCTTGCTGTTCTGAATTTGGTTGTATGGGTTGAGTAGTAGAGGAGTTTTCCATTCCCAATGGGACTTTAAATATTGAAAGTCTTCTATCTTATGATTCCCCTAGCGATCGCAAAGTTAACAGCTCTTTGCTGGGAATGCCAATAAAATAGTGTAGGGACACGATATTATCATGTCCCTACTAAAACATTTTTCAACCACGATAGAATTATCGCCGCTTGGGAGTGGCGCTGCGGGTGGTGCGCTTTTCTTCATCTCGGCGACGGCGATCGCGCCAGTCTGCCAGCGTTAAATAACCAATACCACCAGTGACTACTACGAGTAGCACCACGGCTACTATTGTTAAAATACTCAAAAATGGACTTTCCACGATGCCTCTACAGTCCGTTACGTCCCCACACTACCATTGCAATTGACCAAGTGAACACAACTAACAATGATACCCAACCTAGTGTCAAAATCTCCATAGTCCCACTTTTCAAATAATTACAAATGGTTTCTAATATTTATCATACAAGGATTGGGGAGGCTCAGATTTTTTTTAGAAATGACATTGTAAGTTTTGCGTGCGATGTCCAGGGCTATTTCGTTCTAGACATAAACCGCCCAGAACTAAAGTTCCGCGGCTCATAGCCCAAGTCCACTAAGCGTGGACTAAAAGCCTTTCTAGTCGTCTTTAGACGAATGAGTGCTATTAGCCTCAGAATAAATTCTGAGGCGGGCTAGATGAGAATGAAATAGCCCTGGTGCGATGTCTACGACGGGCTACGCCTACGCAAAGGAAACACTATATTTTATTGGTACGCTAGTACTTGAAGCAATAATGAAAACTAATATAAAAAATTTGCGATCGCGCTTTCCTACTTAATGCTTTGGGAATACTAGGGTTATGCGTATATATTTCCAATCCAGCAACCGCTAGTATTATGCCGACATTTTTCAACTATCCTTTCCAGTCCAACGGTTTTATTCCCCACGGACATTGTTATCTTTGGCAAACTGGATTAGTTTGGCTGCACATTATTTCTGATGCCACGATCGCTCTTGCCTATTATTCTATTCCCTTCTTACTGATTTACTTCATTTCTAAGCGCAGAGACGTTCCTTTCAATGGAGTCTTTTTGTTATTTGGTGCTTTTATCATTGCCTGCGGTACTGGACATTTGATGGATATTTGGACGCTTTGGCATCCAGACTATTGGGTTGCAGGTGCTTTAAAAGCTGTAACTGCCATTATTTCGATATATACGGCATTTGCGTTATTTTATCTCATGCCTCAAGCTCTAACACTACCTAGCCCTGCCCAGTTAGAAGTTATCAATCGAGTGCTTTCAACTGAAATTGTAGAGCGCAAGCGCATCGAGAAAGAACTACGCTTTGCAGAAGAAGTCGCTCAAAACTCCAGCCAAGCCAAGAGTGAATTTCTCGCCAATATGAGTCATGAACTACGCACACCTCTCAACGGCATCCTGGGCTATACACAAATCCTGCAACGCACAGAATCTTTGACTGAAAAAGGCCGCAAAGGAGTCGGCATCATTTATCAATGTGGTTCCCACCTTTTAACCCTAATTAATGATGTCCTGGATCTCTCCAAAATAGAAGCCCGGAAGTTGGAATTGTATCCTGTTGATTTCTACCTACCTGCCTTTATAGATAGCGTGACTGAAATTTGCCGCATCCGGGCAGAACAAAAGGTCATCGGATTTCACGTAGAACTCGATCCTGATTTGCCAACGGGCATTCATGCTGATGAAAAACGCTTGCGACAAGTACTGATTAACTTGCTTAGTAATGCGATTAAATTTACTAACCAAGGCAGTGTTACCTTCAAAGTTCAGGTCATTGGTCAAGAATTAAACGCCAATGGACAAACTAGCTATAAAATCCGCTTTCAGGTAATAGATACTGGCACGGGTATAAGCCCCGAACAAGCCGACAAAATCTTTCAGCCCTTTGAGCAAGTGGGAAGTCAGAAACGACAAACTGAAGGTACAGGCTTGGGATTAGCAATCAGCCAAAAAATTGTTTTGTTGATGGGTGGTCAAATTCAGGTGGAAAGTAGCTTATCTAAAGGTAGCACTTTCTGGTTTGAGGCAAAATTGCCAGAATCTAAAGACTGGGCAAAGGTTTCTAGAGTGGTTGAGCAGGGAACCATTATTGGTTATCAAGGACAAAGGTGTACCATTTTGATTGCGGATGACAAATGGGAAAACCGATCGGTAATTGTAAATTTACTAGAGCCTGTTGGGTTTACTGTTGTAGAAGCTAATAACGGTCAAGAAGCATGGGAACAGGCTCTAATCTACAAACCAGATATGATTATCACTGACCTAGTGATGCCTATATTGAATGGATTTGAGTTGATCGAACGTTTGCGTCAGTCTGGGCCATTTAAAGAGATTGCTGTCATTGCTTCCTCTGCCAGCGTGTTTGCAATCGACCAGCACAAGAGTATTGATATAGGTGCAGATGCATTTCTACCAAAGCCTATAGAAGCTGAAACACTGCTAGAAATGCTACGACAATTTTTGAAACTGGAATGGATATTTGACATTAAGGTAGAGGCAAATAAAAAAACCTATACAGGTGGTTTGGAACAACCAAATGAAATGATTCCTCCTACGAAAGAGGTTTTACAACAGTTACTAGAACTGACACAAGACGGCGATATTCAAAAAATTTTAGAACTGGCTCAGAAACTTCCTGCATCTGACGAACGCTTAAGCATTTTTACCCTGCAAATCGTTCAGCTTGCTAGTAATTTCCAACTCAAACGTTTGGAAACTTTTATTCAACAATACATCAATTAATTTGAGTTAAATTATAATTTAAAATTCATCATGAGCAAAACTCAAAATAACGGATTTATTTTGATTGTAGATGATAATCCGACAAATTTATCTGTCCTGTGTGAAGCACTCAATAGTGAGGGTTTTCGTTTTCGTGTTGCAGTCGATGGAGAAAGTGCGATCGCTCAAGCCGAACGCAATCAACCAGAGTTGATTTTGCTGGATGTACAAATGCCTGGTATTGACGGATTTGAAACTTGTCGTCGCCTCAAAGCCAATCCTGTTACCCAAAACATTCCGATTATTTTCACGACTGCCTTAGCAGATACGGAAAGCAAAACGAAGGGATTTTCCCTTGGTGCAGTAGACTATATTCCTAAACCGTTTGCACAAGAGGAAGTCATTGCTAGAGTGCGCGTGCATTTACAACTCAAACAATTGACTGAATCTTTGGAACAACAAGTTAGCGATCGCACCAGGGCTTTGCAACAAGCCCAAGTCAAACTGGTACAGCAAGAGAAATTATCAACACTCGGAGAGCTAATCGCTGGTATTGGCCATGAAATCAACAACCCCATCAACTTTATTTCCAGCAATATTCCACCCTTGCAAGAATACATTGCAGGAGTAACCAAGTTGCTCCTACTGTATGAACAAGAGTATCCAAACCCAACAGCCAAAATTACCACTGCTATTGAGGAATTGGATCTAAACTTCGTTCTCGAAGATATGGCAAAAATCTTGAACTCACTCCAGCTAGGAAGCGAACGAATTCGGAACCTTTCTAATTCACTCCGTAGCTTCTGCCGCTCGGATAGCGATGCCAAAATATTTGCTGATTTGCACCAAGGGCTAGATAGTACACTAATGATTTTGCAACACCGCCTCAATGCTAATAGCGATCGTCCCCGCATTGAAGTTATTAAAAACTACGGAGTATTACCACAGGTAAACTGCTATCTAGGGCAGATGAATCAAGTATTTATGAATATTCTAGCAAATGCAGTTGATGCCCTTGATGAAGCTATGATGCTAGGCAAAATGAGCAATCTAATTCCTCAGATTCAAATTGCAACAGAAATAGATTCTAAACAAATGGTTGTAATTCGGATTGCGGACAATGGGATTGGTGTTCCGGAACGGCTCAAAAAACGCTTGTTTGAGCCGTTGTTTACCACAAAAAACGTTGGTAAAGGCACTGGGCTTGGCTTGTCGATCGCCTATGAAATAGTTGTAGAGAAACATGAAGGTGTATTAGATGTAAATTCTCAACCAGGTGCAGGAACCGAGTTTATAATCAAAATTCCCCATGAAAGCAGCATTTAATTAATTACAAAACCGCTCTAGCATTTATCATACTAAAGACAGGAGAAAGATTTTCCCAATACCTAATCCCTAATTTTTATATAGAGTGAATGAAACTTTAGATCCTCAATTAATGGCAGAACGCATAGAATCCCTCAAAGCTGGAATAATTGGGGGATTATCTGTGTGTTTTGCTTTTGCGATCGCTAATCTTTTAAATACTTTAGTACTGGCAAAGTATGTTCAGACACTCGCATGTCTGCAAAATGATGTTAATTGGCACTTGTGGGTGAGTGGTGCAGTTGCTAGTTTTACTGGTTTCCTATTTGGTGTCACCTACCGCTATATCATCCGCTCAGATCAAAATCCCCAGCTCAAAGCCGGTGGTGTGCTCGCCTTTGGCTTGGTGCGGGGATTAACTCAGATAGAAATTGGCTGGAATTCTCACAGCACAATCTGGCCTTTTTTTGTGTTGGCTTTTGAAAGTGTATTGTGGTTTGCGTTGGCTGCGATCGCTCTTAATATCGCGATTCAACTCCGTTGGGTTAAACCTTTTTCATCAATCTAAATTCCCTTTCCCTAAATTCTTGTTTAGTGAAGTGGAGAAAATGACTATAAAATTTGTCTTTTCAGCATAGTAGGGACGCACATTTGTGCGCTTTTATAGAGGGTTGTGGTTCAAATAGATGAAAAAGGCTGTAAGTATTGCGCTTATGTAGTGTAAATGTTACAATATTATTACAAGTTTAATTGAATAAGTGTAAAAATACGTATAAATAATTACTAATACTAATTGCAAATCTCTATTACCTAATATGAAAATTAAAAGATCCCACTATTATCTGATAGTCGATTTGGAGGCTACGTGCTGTGACAGTAAGACTATTCCTCGTCACGAAATGGAAATCATCGAAATTGGTGGGGTGATGCTCAATCGAGCAACATGGGAAATTGATTCTGAGTTTCAGCAATTCATTCAACCTGTGAGACATCCGCAA
This sequence comes from Nostoc sp., assembly GCF_036917095.1. Taxonomy (GTDB): domain Bacteria; phylum Cyanobacteriota; class Cyanobacteriia; order Cyanobacteriales; family Nostocaceae; genus Nostoc. The sequence goes on along the minus strand of NZ_JBALFH010000056.1, from coordinate 206,136 downwards.
CTGACAGGTTTTTGCACCGAATTGACTAGTATTCGGCAGCAAGATGTTGACGAAGCGCCAAAATTTATAGAGGCAATTTCTCGCTTTAAAGAATGGATTTATTCATTTCCCAATCATATTTTTTGTTCTTGGGGCAATTACGACAAAAAGCAATTTATTCAAGATTGCGCGTTTCATAATTTCCCTTATCCTTTTAGTTCCGAACACATAAATATCAAAGAGGAATTTTCAGAATATCTTGGCGTGTCTAAAAAATTCGGTATGGCACAGGCTCTCAATGAGTTGGGAATAGAATTAAAAGGCACACACCATCGTGGCATTGATGATGCCCGCAATATTGCAGTTATCTACAGACAGATTAAAACTAAAAAAATAAGCTAGTCTAAAGGATTCTTGGAGGGGAGTTTTTTATTGTTGGATGAATATTCAGAGCAATTCATTGCTTCTTCAGTGAGAACAATAGAAGGGTTAACAGCACATTTTAAATAATTATTATTGGAATAAAATTGACAGTTTTTGCAGGGAAGTTTATGTAAGCTTTTACTGGGAAAAACCATCTTTTCATCTAAATATGCCCTGACTTTCCGCAAAATCACTAAAAAAATTAACCAACCACTTATAAAGCCAATAGGAGATAAATATATCGCTATATCAGGAATAGTTGATTCATGCGTTTTTACCTGCTCTTTTTTTACTTCGCTCAGGATTACTTGATGTAAATTATTATTGGCTGCTACAGATTTTTGCAAGTTTTGATCGTGATACATATTATTTACCTTTTACTATTTATATGTCTTTATTATCTTGATTTTTGCTAGTCGCTTAACTAACTATTCATTTGGAAAAAGTTCCGACGTATTCCTGTTTCATCAGATTACGTTGATAATTCTGTTTGATTTGGAATACATAGACAATTTTGAAAAAACTCAGCAATTATTTAGAAATAAGACTTGATTTTCCGTTAATCATAGCAAACTTATAAATTGCCCATATTAGAGATATAGATATTACAGCATCGGATAGAATAAGGGTAATTATGAATTAGGTTTATTTCTCTATATCTTAATAAAATAAAAATAACCGCACAGTCGCCAGCAACTCAAGTTTTAATGTTTACAAGGGTTTAATTATAGGTTTAGCAAAATAAAGCTTTTGCTATATCTGTCAAGGGTTTTGCTTGTAATTTTAAGTTATATACCCAAGGGAATAAATTAGATAATCGGCTTATAAGTAGATACTTTTATGTTAAAATATGCAGCAAGATATTCTTAAAAGTTTCTAGGCATTAAATCTATGTCACTTTGAAGTTATTTTTTTACAAAACTTTTGAATGCAATTATTCTTGAATTGGCAGCTTCTCTAGTAGAGAGTTTTCACTGTAATGGGGATTTTAAAATCCGTTAAGCGGCCCCATGCATTAGCAGAGATTAATTATATTATTTTGAGTATTTTAGCTCGAATTACTTGACAAATAAGATAAAATAGATACTTATTAGCTTGATTGGACTGCAAAATAACAGTACATGCTCGGATTACAAGCCAAATAATATTGATTTTGAGGCTACAATTGACGCCGAAACGATAGAAATTGCATCGCGATGCACACCATGCTATCTACGTCAAGAACTTAAATGATGCATTGAAGCAGTATCCAGATTAGTAAAAAAGAAGTGTTGAAGCTTTACTAGTGGATCTGAACAGCGTACCTGTAGATATTAGGACAAAGGTACGTAATAATGGTGGTTGACACCTCAACCATACGATTTTTTGGCAACTTATGAGTCCTGAAGGTGGTGGACAACCATCGAGAGCGATCGCTCAAAAAATTAATCAAACTTTTGGCAGTTTTAATACCTTTAAAAAACAGTTTAACGCAGCAGGTACCACTCGCTTCGGTAGTGGTTGGGTTTGGCTAGTACGCAATCCTCAAAATCAACTCCAGATTGCGATCGCAGCAAATCAGTATAACCCGATTACGGAAGGTTCATATCCGAATCGTGGGTAACGATCTATGGGAACATGCTTATTACCTGAAATATCGCAACCGTCGTCCTGAATATTTGGCTAATTGGTGAAATGTGGTGAATTGGCCTCAGATTAATAGGCGATCGCAACTTTCATCACAACAGCCTCGGTAGCAATACTATCAGTCAAACCGCTCATATAAAAAAGTCAGAGCGCCGGAAATCGGCGCTCTGACTTTGTGTTAAATACCCCTATGTAACATAATTACGAATTACGGATTTTTAAAGTTCGGTGTTTGTAACGGACTATGGATAGTAAAACAATTAGTAATACAAGCGCTTTGATCGTTGATGGCTCTACTACCTTCTTCACTTCCGTAGGGGTTTTAGGAATAACATTACATGGAACCTCAATGATTTGTGTGTGATTAGAACCATTACCACGGGGAGTCAGATCGCATTCGCCTTTGCTGGTGAGAGACAAAGGTGTAGGAGTATTTCCTGGAGGTGTAGGAGTATTTCCTAAAGGTGTAGGAGTATTTCCTGGAGGTGTAGGAGTATTTCCTAAAGGTGTAAGAGTATTTCCTAAAGGCGTGGGTGTATCTCCTGGAGGTGTAGGAGTATTTCCTGAAGGTGTGGGTGTATCTACTAAAGGTGCAAGTGTATTACCTGAAGAAACAGATGCTTGAGCTGAAGAACTATCCCCACCCAGTAGTAAAAGCAGAAGTAAACCAAGACCTCCAACTCCGATGATTGGCCAGAGTGGAAAGGAATCAGGATTGTCTTGTACCAAAACATCTCCCATAGAGCCAGGGAAACTATCGAGTCCCATAGTTTCTCCCTCCAACGCTATTGGATTGTCACTCAGCAAAATATCTCCTGCGAAATCTTCTCCCAAGAGCTGATTCAATCCCTGTGGAATCGCATTATTGGGGCGTCCGAGTTCCCCACCATCTTCGGAGTATGGAAAGGATAGCACTTCAAAAATCCTCTGTTGGAGTTGGTTCCGATCTCCAGAATCCAACGCATTCAAGCCTGTTGAGATTTTATCTACATAAAAATTCGTCATCTCTGGCGACAGACCTAGAGACTGAATCTGCTCCCTGATGTTAGGAATTTTTGAGGCCTCTTCAAACAGCAGTCGTCCGTATGACAACTTCAAGTCTAGTAATCCATTACGGAGACTGACCGAGTTATTGTCTCCTGAGTATGGTGACCAGTAGAACTGCTTGGTTACGAGTCCGAGTCCTTCTACTGGACTGCGACTAATAGGTTGCCCAAGAAGGTATTGAGATCCATCCATGATTCCGGGGGATTCGTTTCTCCAAAATGAGGCGTAAGGTACCTCAGAAAGATTGGGATTGTTACCGTAAAAGCTAGCGAAATTCTGGAAGTTTTTCTCCCCACCGGCTGCTCGTATCAAGAGGTTTTGATAGCTAGTCCCCTCATTTAAATCCAGTAATCGCTGGATTACCGATCCAGTTTTATTGCAGGTTAGACCAAATCCGACATCACATCCAGGAATGACTCGCATCTGGCTCAGATTCTGGTTATTGATTTGATATTGGAGATACTCATACTCCAGTCCTTGTTGGATACCATAGCGTCCAATATTAAGCTGTGCAAAAGCAGACTGACACGTAGTGAGTACTACTGCAACAGATGAGAATGCGATGGTCGCGAAGCGAGCCGCTTTCGGCATCGTAATTTTTTGAACAATTGATTTAAGCAAGATGCACCTCCACTAGACAACAGCAATGAAATTGAGCATTGGAACAGACGGGAAAGGCTTACTGCGCCTTCCCTCCTGCTCCCTCATCCCCCCTTAGATAAATAAATATTGATTGTGATTCCGGTACCTTTGAGATTTCCTGATGAGAGTGTGTGATATAAGACCAATGCCCGGTTTGGCTGGTCAAAAAGAAACCCGCGACGCGTGGGTTTGATCTTCCCTTGCTTTACTAAGGAAACAAAGGCTTCTAAATACCTACGTATACCTTGACGGTTCTGTGGACTAGTACTCATATGACGTTCAACTAGCATCATAAAGAAGTCCAAGCTACGATTTTCCTGTCCCTGAATCAGACTGCCGTTATCTAGGAAAGAACTTGCTATGAGCCTGCCATCAACTTGTTTAACCTTAAACAAAGTAAAGTAACGCCCTTCTTTTTTAGGATCGTTTGCATAACAGACCCAAGAACCCTCTTTATTCTGTGTAAAACCCTGTTCAGCAAGGTAAGAAAGCAAAGAATTACTTGTCTTTACCTGTGGTGGAGGTAATAAATCCTCAATGGGATCTAAAGAGCAAATCCTCTGCATTGTTTTACGTTGAGAAACAGCAGGAGTCTCCTGGGTATAGACACGTAGAGGCTTGTCATCAGACATTGCCATGCTAGACATCGCAACCAATGCAGATATTTGGAGAACGATCGCTCCAAATGAACGAACAATGATATTCATATTTTTCCTGTTACTCTTGCTTACATTGTTAATAATCGAGTCGTTGCTAAATCGGGATTGATCTAGCAGTCCTAAATCATTTGTTAAATTTAAGAGTTTGCCTCATTTGGTCGAGGTTAGCTTAAGCTTTCACCTATCAAATAGGGCTTGTATATATAGATAACTAAGCACAACGAGAATCAATATCTAAATAAACACAAAATATTGATGTCTTATTGACAATACAAATTGGGCTTTTTGATATTTTATATATACAAAAAACTATTGACATTGTGTCAAAACTTTTCTATTTACTATTGTCTATTTTTTGCCATTGCAAAAGGGTTTTATACCTTTATTGCTGGCTGTCTTGATTCCTCAAAAAGGGTTTTGTTAGTTATTTAGTACCTTATATAGGCAGACTTTCAAAAGCTCTGTGCTTTGCACATTGGCGCTTTTGCTGATTTCCTGGATGGATTGAATAAATTTTTGTTTTTTGGAAGCAGCACACCTAACTAGCTGTTTCAGCATGGTTGCAATTTAATGTATAAAATAATATCTCCTAACAGTAAGATAATATTACCATGAGCTTGATACATGCAACAGCATTGTGGACAGTTATCAAAGTTGTACACAGTGAATTGTAACTACCTCTTCATTAAATTTCATGGCAAATAGCACAGAGGCAAAGTCAATCTATCTACACATCACTAGTATTTGAGAACTTAATACTATTGTTCTTAAATTAAGAGGATAAAGTCTCAAAAATAACTAACTTGAAAATTAAAACACGTACACAAAATCTACTCCGATCGCTAACCCAACTTGCTATTTATGCTACCGAGCGATGTCTACGACGGGCTACGCCTACGCATCAAACAGATATACTAAGTATAGAACGATTTAGCTAGCTGTTGTTGCCACAGCCTAGATTCCCCACTTGTCTAAGTGTTGTGCAGAAATGATTAAGTAGGGCTATTATATATTGTCACGACGAAAGAGTATGTCCTTAAGTTGACCCTGTAGATAGAGAAATATCCTGAGCAAAGCTGGTATATTTAAAAGTTTGAGCAGTTACAATTTTTGACTAAAATTAAGAGATTGACTTGGTATTTTTACAAGCCTTGGCAGTATGAATGTGGAATTTTTTAACCGGATTCCTTTGATGCCTTTAGTGTACCTATTATTGGCTTACACTCTCCTGGGATGGTATCTTGCTGCTAATCATATTATTTGGTTAGCGGGAGCTTTTGTTGCTGCTATGGTTATAGCTGTAGTGCGAAAGAGTATTTCTTGGTTAGAGCGTTTAGTTGAATTTGGCTCTCAAACCTTAGTTGTCATATTATTTTTAAGTGTATCAATTGCTTTAATAGCAGCTTGGTCATTATTATTTAGGCTTTTTCTTATACCCTTAGCAACTACACTTTTAGCTGATTTGGAAATGCGCTTTTCTGGCTTCAACAAGCTAGATTCCTTTTGGGTTTTAACAGTCATAGCAGTATTGGGTTTGGTAATGGGCGAAGTAATAGATATCCTACTTTTTCCTAGTAACAGATACTAAAGGATTACAGATTAACGATAAGAATAGATTTGTCTGATTAGGAATAGGTGCATAGATGTGCTCCATTTTTAATCTGAATTTTTAGGCGATCGCTGTCTCTAGCTGCTCGATAAAATAAAGCACGATTACGCACTATTAGTCAATCATTCTCTAGATTACTATAAATCTCACTCACGGAAGAGGTTTTATTGAATCATATTTTCTAGCCTATTACCAGAATTAAGGCGAGCAATGTAAATACTTCTGAAATAAATCGGAGGCAGATGGCGGTTGGGTCTTAACAGCGAACTAGGACATAGTTTCCTGTTCAAAATTGAGTTGCCATTGTTCTGAAAAACATACATGTTGTCTAGCAAGAGAAATTAAAGCGATCGCTCTAGGGAGATTGCTCTGAATGTGGCGAGATGGATATTACCGTTTGCAGGCATATGACTAAATGATTGTCATTTTTGAGTCACATTTGTTTTGAACCATAGAGATATAGGTAAAACAGTGCAAAAAAAGATGAAACAAAGCGGCGAGTCCACACTCAACACTGATAAGGAAGTAATGTGAGTAGACGTAAAGACTACGATTTGCTTCAGCAGACAGCAACAACTGAAGTAGCAGCACCCAAGCCATCGCTCACATTACCAGACGCAGTGGCTGTTATTGTCGGTATTGTCATCGGGGCGGGGATTTTTGAAACCCCGGCTCTAGTGGCAAATCAAGCAGGTAGCGATCTCGCTGTACTACTTTTTTGGCTAATTGGTGGTGTGGTATCTCTGGTAGGAGCGCTGTGCTATGCAGAGTTGGCGACTGTGTATCCCGACGTTGGTGGTGCTTACTATTATTTGAAACGTGCATTCGGGCGGGGAGTCGCCTTTTTATTTGCCTGGGCGCGGATGACAGTGATTCAAACTGGTTCCATTGCGCTGTTGGCATTTGTTTTTGGCGATTATATTTCTCAGATATGGCGGCTAGGTACATTTTCGTCTTCTATTTATGCAGCCATAGCGATCGCACTTTTAACTGCTTTGAACATCATCGGTTTGCAGCAGGGTAAGTGGACACAAAACTTGCTGAGTGCTGCAAAAGTTCTGGGTTTGTTGCTGGTAGTAATTATTGGGCTTACCGCCATTCCTAATTCTGCCACCCCTGTAGAATCTGCATCATCAGGAACGTGGGGACTGGCGATGGTGTTTGTGCTGCTGTCTTACGGCGGTTGGAATGAAGCGGCTTACATCTCGGCGGAAATTCAAGATGGACGACGTAATATTGTGCGATCGCTAATCTGGAGTATTGGGATCATCACTGCCATTTACTTACTAATCAATCTGGCTTACCTGCGGGGATTGGGATTAGCAAACATGGCCCAGTCAGAAGCAGTAGCCGCAGATTTAATGCGCTCTCTTTGGGGCGCACCAGGAGCCTTGTTCATCAGTGTATTGATTGCGATCGCTACCTTGGGAGCAACCAACGCCACAATTTTTACTGGAGCGCGTACCAATTTCGCACTAGGACAGGATTTTTCGCTATTTGGTTTTATGGGACGCTGGCAACAACGCCCTAGTAGTCCTACCCATGCCTTATTGTTGCAAGCTGCGATCGCCTTAGGGCTGGTGTTTTTAGGCACGCTTACCCGCAAAGGCTTTGAAACAATGGTGGATTATACCGCCCCGATATTTTGGTTCTTCTTTTTGCTTTCCGGCATATCACTGCTAGTGTTGCGAATCCGCGAACCCCACATAGTTCGTCCGTTCCGCGTGCCATTTTATCCTTTCACACCGCTGCTCTTTTGTGCCGTCTGCGGTTACTTGCTTTATTCCAGCTTAGTTTATACAGGTGTAGGGGCAGTTGCAGGTGTTTTGGTTGTGACAGCAGGTATCCCACTATTGTTCTGGAATAACTATCGCCAAGGTAGGACTTAATCCAATTTTGGATTGTGCAACCCAAACCTCACGCTATAAACAATTCAAAATTCCATGACTATCAGTTGTTTTACTAACTACTAACCACAAGTTACTGAATCAAGGAGAAATTCATGAACCTCAAAAAAATTCTGTTTTTACTGGTTACAGGGGTTAGTATTACCAGCTTGGGATTTGCTGGGTGTACGCCACAACAGCCAGACTTAGAAGCCGGGACGCAACCTTCTACTTTGACAGGTCAGACCGAAACCGAAACACCCGCTGCGACAACTCCCAGAACTCAAGCACAAGCCGAAACCCCTGCTGCAACAACTCCCACAACTCAACCACAAGAACGTCCTGGCGATGTTCCCTATGTGCCTACACCACAGCCAGTGGTAGATGCAATGTTGAATGTGGCAAAAGTGGGTAAAAATGATGTGCTTTACGACCTTGGCAGTGGTGATGGGAGAATTGTGAATACTGCGGCGCAAAAATATGGTACGCGCGGCGTTGGCATAGATATTAGCCCCGAACGCATCAAAGAAGCTAATGAGAATGCTAAGAAGGCAGGAGTAAGCGATCGCGTGCGGTTTGTGCAGCAAGACTTGTTCAACACTGATTTTAGTAAAGCAACAGTAGTTACACTTTACTTGCTGCCTGAAATCAACCTCAAACTCCGTCCCAAGCTATTGAGTGAATTAAAACCTGGGACTCGCATTGTCTCCCACGCCTTCGATATGGGCGATTGGAAACCAGATCGGACGCTGAATGTAGAGGGCAAAACTATTTACTATTGGGTAGTTCCTGAAAAGGTGCCAGCGAATTTGCGCTAGAGACTAGTACCATTTTCAACAATGTTTGGAACCAATAAATCGGTTGTAGGGGCATACAGGTGTATGCCTCTACACATTTAAGCTAATCGTCATTCATTTTTCCAGAATAATTCGCTTGTAGTAAGGGCTTCAGCCCTGCTTTTATGCAACTTAAATGCCGAGATTAGCTTATCTGTAGCAGGGATTTCGTCAAACAGGATCGGGAATTCAAAATCATGAAAGACCGATTTTATAATTTTGAATTATCTCCATTGGGGGTTGACAATACTAGATTTAGATGCACAAAAGAAAAATCTAAAATTCAAAATAGTTTAACTGAGTGCAAATTCAAGCCAGGGCAGCTTAGGAAGGAAATATGATAGGGTTAAAAGGGAAGAATGCTTTAATTACAGGTGCAACTTCAGGTATTGGTCAGGCGATCGCAATCAGACTCGCCGAAGAAGGGTGTAACATCGCCATCAATTACCGCAAAGACCCAGATGCTGCGGCAGACACGGAAGAGATGGCATTGCAAAAAGCCTGCGGAAATATCGAAAATTGTGGTGTGAAGTCGCTGCTGGTTCAGGGAGATGTCTCCCATGAATCAGACATTGTTGAGATGGTTAACACCGTAGTCAAGGAATTTGGCAGTTTAGATATTCTAGTTAACAATGCTGGCATTCAAACAGAAAGTCCATCCCACGAAGTTACCACAGCAGACTTTGACCGGGTAATTGCAGTCAATCTCCGGGGTGCTTATCTTTGCGCCCGTGAAACTATTAAACACCTCCTGTCTATTAATCGTCCGGGGGTGATTATTAATATTTCCAGCGTTCACGAAATTATTCCGCGACCGATGTATATCAGTTATTCCATTAGCAAAGGCGGTATGGAAAACCTGACTAAATCCTTAGCATTGGAATATGCCAGCCGACGTATTCGTGTCAACGCCATTGCCCCCGGAGCAACAATCACGCCAATAAATCAAGCCTGGATTGATGACCCCGAAAAAAAGGCGATCGTGGAAAGTCACATCCCAATGGGGCGTGCTGGCACCTGTGAGGAGATGGCAGCCGCAGTAGCTTTTTTAGCTTCGGATGAAGCCGCCTACATCACCGGACAAACCCTATTTGTAGATGGTGGATTGACTCTGTATGCTGACTTCCGGGAATCCTGGTCAGCTTGAAAAAGAGGCAAGGGAGCAGGGTGCAGGGAGCAAGGGGGATAGAGCAGAGAGGGGATTCAACACTTCGACCCAACTTTTAGAGAGGCTGCGCCCTAAGCGTAGCCATGCCGCAGGCTTTACGGCAGAGCTACGTTGACCACCCCGCCTGTTTCGTTAGCTTCCCGTAGGGTACGAGAACCGCGCTTGGTTGTTCTAAAGGACTCAGACCCATGTTGTGATCTGCCCCCTGCCCCCTGCCCCCTGCCCCCTGCCCCCTGCCCCTCCCTTGATGTAGGGCTTGCGTACTTTCCACAATTGAGCCGATACATACCATTAGTGGAATTAAACGCCCATGACTAGCGCGATCGATAAGAACAGTCTGCTGGAAGCAGAAGCCTGGGAATTGTTGGAAGAGTCGATAATTTATTACCAAGGAAGACCCATTGGGACTGTAGCCGCCCACGATCCGGAGTCAGATGCACTCAATTATGACCAGTGCTTCCTCCGCGATTTTGTCCCTTCTGCTTTGGTGTTTCTCATGCACGGCAAAGCAGAGATTGTGCGTAACTTCTTAGTAGAAACACTGAAATTACAAAGTCATGAAAAGCAGATAGACTGCTTTGAACCGGGAGCGGGATTAATGCCTGCAAGTTTCAAAGTCCATTCTAAAGGGAATGAGGAATTTTTGGTCGCTGATTTTGGTGAACTGGCGATCGCTCGCGTTCCCCCAATTGATTCTTGTATGTGGTGGATTCTCTTGCTACGCGCTTATGAAAAAACTACAGGCGATTTATCCCTAGCGCGTCAGCCAGATTTTCAAGCCGGAATCAAGTTAATTTTGGATCTTTGCTTGGTACATCGCTTTTCCATGTACCCAACAATGTTAGTTCCCGATGGCGCGTTTATGATTGACCGTCGCATGGGAGTCTACGAACATCCTCTAGAAATTCAAGTATTATTCTATGCATCTCTCAGGGCTGCTAATGAATTGCTTTTACCAGATGGGGATGGCGATAGCTACATTGGCAAAGTCAATAGGCGATTGGGATCTTTGAAATATCATATCCGCAACTATTACTGGCTAGACCTGAAGCGATTGGGGGAAATCTATCGTTACAAGGATAACGAATTTGGTAAAGAAATTGTTAATAAATTCAACATCAACTCAGAATCAATCCCCACTTGGTTGACCGAGTGGTTGCCCGAAACTGGAGGATATTTAGCGGGAAATCTGGGGCCGGGACGGATAGATTTTCGCTTTTTTGCTTTGGGAAATCTGATGGCAATTTTAGCTTCCTTAGCAAGCGAAAAAGAATCTCAAAGCATTATGAATTTATTTGCCCAACGTTGGCAAGACTTGATCGGCTATATGCCTGTTAAAATCTGCTTTCCAGCAATGGAAGGTTTAGAGTGGAGAATTGTTACAGGATGTGATTCTAAGAACAGGGCTTGGTCTTATCACAACGGCGGTAACTGGCCTGTTTTACTGTGGTTATTTACCGCAGCAGCCCTGAAAGCAGGTCGAACAGAACTTGCCCAAGCAGCTGTAGCCATTGCCGAAAGGCGCTTATTTAAGGATAAATTCCCAGAATACTACGATGGCAACAATGGCCGTTTGATTGGCAAAGAAGCTAGAATTTATCAAACCTGGAGCATTGCCGGATTGTTAGCAGCCAAAAAGTTGCTGGAAAATCCAGAGCACTTGGAATTAATCAGCTTTGCAGAGGGTCTTGAAGTACCGGGATGTAGCTTGTAGGTACTTATTGCCCTGTAAGGCTTTAAAGAGAATATGATTTAGTAGTGTAATTATCAGGGTGCCTTTACTAATTAGCTACACTGACAGAGTATAATAAGCGATGCCTCATGGCAAGCCGCTGTTGTGCTAAGTAAAATCACGATCTACAGGTTACGGCGATCGCATACCCTCTTTTCTAAGAGAGCCTGCGTCAATCAGTTATTACCCTGTGTCTGAATCCCCTTCTCAAATACCCGATAACTGATACACTATATTGTAAGAGGTATCTGAAATATCATACTTAGTAATATCACCAGATAGTCTTTGCATAATTAACACGTTTTAACGTGTGTAAACCATGAAAACTACTTCAGATTTAATTCCAGAATTTGAAAAACTATTCAGACAAAAATTACAACTAAATAATTGTAAACTCAGAAAGAAAAGACAAGAGAATAATTATGAAATTATTACTCCAGCTAAAGACATTTTTTTGATGTATTGGTCTGAATTCCCAGAAGTTAACTTAATATATCAGGCTGTAGGGGTACGCACTCAGCAGACTAGTGTTTATGAACGAGCTATCCGCTCCCACATTAGTTCTTGTGTGAGCAGTATCCAGGAGAATCCTACTTCTGAATCACCATTATTGGTGAAATAACAAATACTCAAATAACACAGATAATTTTTACTAAACTCTCGGCAGTTTTATCTTATAACTGCCGAGAGTTTATCGCCGAAAATATGTCGATCGAGAGATAAAAATGCAATCCGAAAAAAATCAAGATCGAGATCAACTAGATTATAAAACCTTGTTAGCTAATGCAAAGCAAGCCTTAAAACTTGAATACCATAAATCAGCCGCTTTAGCATCCCAACTGCAAGCCACAAAAACTCAGTTAGAGCAAGTTTTGGCTGAAAATAAAACTCTGAGGGAGAGTGCTTATGAAGATGTAATTAAGCACTTTGAAGCCCGTACTCAAGCAGCAGAAGCACTAGCACTAAAAACAGAAGTGCGCCAAAGATTCCTTGAAGCTAATGGTTGCAAGGACGATCCGAGCTTCGATACTCTATGGGATAGCATTAAAAATAAGATTCAGATCCAAGAGGGTGAAGTGAGAATCGTTGCTCAAAATGGCACTCCTAAGTTCACCTTAACAGGCAGCATGATGACTTTGAGGGATTTTATTCAATCCCTCAAACAAGACCCAATTTATGGAAAATTTTTCTACAACTAAAGAGCCAATTAATGAAAGCTTCTTGCTAGAAGTGGACTAAAGATTGTAGTAGAAAGCTATTCATCTTCGTCTCCTGGCGGTCGTTCGCTCTCGCTTTGTTGGGCGTTCCACTCTAAAACAATGCGTTCCAACATCTCAGGTTGCGTACAGTTATTAACATCTGCGTACATTTGAATCAACTGCCTCACTTTAGGACTAATGTGGCGAATCTCTAGTTGGTTACTTTGCACCATGTTGATTAACTTTTAGTGTCTATTACATTATGTTGAATCATTAAACTATGTCTGTTGTAATAAATTTTGTTAATGGCGATGTTTGACGACAAGTTAGGAGTTCCACATTCTCCGGTTTTGCGCTGCGCGTCTACGCTCACTGTCGCCTGGTATGTAATTATTTAGTCTTAAAATTACCTAACCTGGCGGGGCTGCTTCCTCTACTGGACGAATAATCGCAGGGGCTGGTGTAACATCTGGTTTAAAAATTGCCTGCAATGCTTGTTCCAAGGTTTGTGCCATGACAATCCGGTTTTCGTAAGCCACAACTACCCGCACCAAAGTTGGCAGACTATTCTGTGTGGCTTCTAGATAGATTGGCTCAACGTACAGCAGCGATTGCTCAATGGGAATTACTAGGAGATTACCTTGAATGGCTCTCGATCCCTGGCGATTCCACAGGGAAATTTGCTGAGAAATTACTGGGTCTTGGTTGATCCGCGCCTCGATTTGCTCTGGGCCGTAAACCAGGCGTTCCTTGGGAAAGACATATAGCACCAGCTTACCGTAGTTCTTGCCATCCGATCGCGCCGCTAACCAAGCGATTAAATTAGTCCGTTGTTTGGGAGTATAGGGTAGAAGTAGAATAAATTCTTCAAAGGTTACAGTGGGTAGACTAGTAATCAAATAGTACGGCTCTACTGGACGGGGTTCACTGCCATAGATTTCATTGGGGATTTGCCACTGGTCTTCCCGATTGTAAAATACCTGGGGATCGGTCATGTGGTAGGTCATCAACCGCTCAGATTGAATTTTAAAAAAGTCCACCGGATACCGCGTATGACTGCGGAGATTAACTGGCATTGTACTGAGTGGTTTGAACATGTTGGGAAATATCGCTGACCAAGTGGCAATGAGCGGATCGTTTGGATCGGCAATATAAAAGTTAACAGTACCGTGATAGGCATCAATCACTACTTTGATAGAATTGCGAATGTAGTTGATCCCATCGCTACCAGTATCTGAGTAAGGATAGCGATCGCTCGTCGTGTAACCATCAATAATCCAGTAAAGATAACTGGGATTGCTTGGGAAATCTTGATTAGCAGCAGCAGCTACTAAATAGGGGTCGCTGTCAAATTTCAAAAAAGGTGCGATCGCTTGAATTCTTTGCTTGACATTTCGCCGCAGTAGCACTTTTGTCTCTGGCAAAAAGTCCCGCGTTAGCACCATCTGCCAATCCTTCAAATACATCGCAAATAGCCAGCGACGCCATGCCGAACCAATTTCAACGCCACCCACACCATCGTAAGAGTTGTAAACATTGTCGCTACCACTGGGGTAGTCTAACTCTCTAACTCTTGTGCCAGTCATCACATAAGTATTAGTGATTTCACCGTAATAAATTCGGGGTTGCCCAATGGGAATACTGTCACGAATGGCTTCATTAGAAGTTGTGAGGGCGCTACTATCACCGCTAATATCTTTGACAAAATATTCTGGCAGCCCACCCGGCCCAACTGTATTAACTGGGCTAACAGTAAACCCAAAACCGTGGGTATAAATAAGGCGACGGTTAACCCATGTTTGAGCTTCCTCTGGTACAGCACTGTAGTCTAATTCTCGTGCGGCAATCAGTACCTGCCGCCGTTCTGTTGATTCAACTGGTTTTGGTGGCTGGGGCGCAGATGGTTGGCGGGAAGTTACATCTGTTTTCAGAGTGTAGCGGTCAATATCGGCATCAAGGAACCGATAGTAGGGGCGAATTTGTTGCAGTTGACGGTTAGTTTCTAACAGTGGCCGCTCATCCCACAGGCGAATATTCCGAATTGTCAAGGCATTCTTTTGAATATCAGCTTCAGTCAGTGTTCCTTGTGGATTGAAAGTTCTGGCATCGATCGCCTCTAAATCAAATGCTTGGCGAGTCAAGGCGATAGTCCGCTGAATGTAGGGTTGCTCTCGTTGCAACTCATTAGGTTGGACAATTAAATATTGCACCACAGTTGGGAGAACAATGTCAGCAGCTGCAACTAGTACTAGATAAACCCCTAACCCGTAAAATACCAAGGGACGATACCGAGATTTGGGTTTCCAGAAAAACGTTCGCCAAAGTAGGTAACAGGCGATCGCTACTGCCAGAATGCACAACAGGGTGTAAGCTGGCAACTGGGCTGTCACATCGGTATAGCTGGCACCATAACTTACTCCACGGGTAGAATACACCAGTTCATAGCGACTCAGCCAATAACTTAGAACTACTACCAGCATCAACAAGCCACCCATACCGAATAAATGACGCTGCTGCTGGGGCGAAAAACCGGGGAAAATTCCCTGACTCAAACTGTCCCCTGACAGGAGATAAGTGAGACTAACGGCGACGAAGCCATACAAACATAATCCCATCAGCCAGAGTTCTAGCAGTTCCCAAACGGGTAAGGAAAATACATAAAAGCTGATATTTCGACCAAATAAAGGCTCAGTGCTGTTGAAAAGCGTCGGGTGGAAATATTGCAGCACCTTTGGCCAGTGTCGGAATATGATGAACGCAAAAATGGGACTGAGCAAAACTGCGATCGCAGTTAGTAAAACTTGGTGATAAATTAAGATTGCGATCGCTACTCCCACAATTAAACCGAGATACCAGACTTGAGAGACAATCTGCTTCAAGAGTTGCCAGATTGTCTGAGGTCGGAATAAAGCGGGGATGGGTAGACTAGCGTTATGAACTGGAGAATGCCAGTAGAAAAGAGCAATTTGACCATAGTGAGCCAGCATCAACCCGATTAACAAGCTCAGTACCAGAGTTATGGGTAATAACCAGCGCAATTTTAATGGTTGAAAGCGTTGCGGCGCAATTATCCGGGTTTCGTTACCTCTTGGATAATTAGGACTGAGAAAATTTGTTAATTCACTCCCCAGTTGTGCTTCTTCACGCCTGACTTCTTCAATCTTCAAAGACTGGGGATATTTTAGCCGTTGTGCTAGAGCCAGGTTTAGCAGTAGATAGGCAGCAGTTATCCCAGCCACGACTACCCACAAAACACCACGAGTTAGCACCCTCAACAGAAATACTTGGAGGTAGCCGACTTCCTGAAACCAAAAAATCTCTGCTCCCAGGCGGGAACCCAGATCCAGCAGTAGCCACAGCCCCAAGAATACAATTAATAGTCTAAAGTTCCATTTCCAGAACATTCCGTGGCAGCCAAACTATCTGCAAAGCCAACCTTACTGCATTAAGGAAAGTATTTGATACTTTTCCCAAAATTATTACTACTTTCCACAATAGCTGAATTCAGCAACGCCTCAAAGTTTATAGCCGAAACTTAGATTTAATTGTACTTTGAGCTAACTAAACCCAGGCTACGCTTACGCACCATTCAAGACAAAATCAATTATTGGTTGCAGTTCGGTAAAGATTTTTACAAATGAAGGGTTATGGGGTGATTTTGGGAGAAAGGGTGCGATCGTTAGCGATATGCTTCTCTTAAAAAACTGGCATAGTTTCTCCGCACCGTGATTGTATCGGGATGACCTACACCTAAAGTCTGCTCAAAAATTGCCAAAGCTTGCTGATAAAGGGGTTCAGCTTCGCTGTAGCGTCCTATAGATTCATAGAGTCCTGCAAGATTGTTCAGGTTAGTGGCGACATGAGGATGGTTGTCTCCCAGTAAGCATTTTATCAATTCCAAAGCTTGCTGAAAGAAGGGTTCAGCTTCGCTGTAGCGTCCTATAGATTTATAGAGTCCTGCAAGATTGTTCAAGCTAATGGCGACATGGGGATGGTTGTCTCCCAACCGTTTTGTCAGTTCCAAAGCTTGCTGATACAGGGGTTCGGCTTCGCTGTAGCGTCCTGTATATTGGTAGAGTAATGCAAGATTGTTTAGGCTATTGGCGACATCGGGATGGTTGTCTCCCAGTAAGCGTTTTATCAGTTCCAAAGCTTGCTGATAAAGGAGTTCGGCTTCGCTGTAGCGTCCTGTATATCGGTAGAGTTCTGCGAGATTGTTCAGGCTACTGGCGACAGCGGGATGGTTGTCTCCCAGTAAGCATTTTCTCAGTTCTAAAGCTTGCAGATGCAGGGGTTCGGCTTCGCTGTAGCGTCCTGTAGATTCGTAGAGTTCTGCGAGATTGTTCCAGCTAGTGGCAACATCGGGATGATTGTTTCCCAGTAAACGTTTTATCAGTTCCAAAGTTTGCTGAAACAAGGGTTCAGCTTCGCTGTAGCGTCCTGTAGATTCGTAGAGTGCTGCAAGATTGTTCAGGCTACTGGCGACATCGTGATGGTTGTCTCCCAGTAAGCGTTTTCTCAGTTCCAAAGCTTGCAGATGCAGGGGTTCGGCTTCACTGTAGCGTCCTGTAGAACGGTAGAGTTCTGCAAGATTGTTCAAGCTAGCGGCGACATCGGGATGTTCTAAACCAAGACGATTTTCAGCTACCTCTACACATAGTTTGTACCAAGGTTCTGCTTGCTGATAAAGTACTTGACTGTGATAAAAATAGCCTAAGCCTGTGAAAGGCCAAATTAAATCCTCGTCACTGAAATATTGGGATAAGTGGGTTGCAACTTCTGCAATATGAGAAATAAAGGGAGTAAGGATGAGAATCCCTTCAGGGTTAAGCTCTCGAGGAATTTGCTTTGCTAACTCTACCATCTGCGCTACAAAAGCACTTTTCACCTTATCCGCCTCACTTGACTCATCCAACTTCATTTGGAAAAATTGCCGAATTAGTGGATGTAGACGATATATTCCTTTACTTTGCCATTGTATTAAATGCAGTTTCCGCAAGTCAGCTATAGCTTTCTCGTTGAGTTCTTGTTCTTCGTCATCTTTTATCCCCTCAACAGAAAAAGGAATATCAGCTAAGGCATACAAACTCAGCCAACAGCCTAAGCGTTGTGCATTTTCATCCAACTGTTCCCAACTCAATGCAAAAGCTTCAGCAACACCATATTCATAACGCATCAATGGGTTAGTCTTGACTATTGCTTCGTGTTCCAATCGCTTTTTCTTTAGCCGCTTCAGCAGTTTTTCCAGAGACAAATCTGGCATTGTATCAAGATATCGCCCCACTAACTCTAACGCCAAAGGCAAATATCCCAAGAATTTACAAATTTTTCTCGCAACCCAAGGTTCGCTTTTCAGTCGTTCTCTGTCAACCAACGATTTTAATAATTTCATCGCCGCCAATGGTTTGAGAACACCCAAAGGTAATTGCGACAAAGTTCTATCAAACCCCAGGCGCGTTGTCAGCAATACTTTAAACCGAGGTGATTCTGGGGGTAGATAACGCTGAACCTGTTTTTTGTAGTCGGTGACATCATCAAACACCAGCAGTACTTCACCTTGTTGCCAATTTTGCCAGCAGTATCTCAGCCTATCTGGTAATTCCC
Source organism: Nostoc sp. (assembly GCF_036917095.1). Classification (GTDB taxonomy): domain Bacteria; phylum Cyanobacteriota; class Cyanobacteriia; order Cyanobacteriales; family Nostocaceae; genus Nostoc. Next base: position 187,726 of record NZ_JBALFH010000056.1, on the reverse strand, counting down.
AATCGTCCGGTGCAATGAGTTTAAATTTCAATTCCGCAAATCTGAGAATCTGAATTCCGACATCTATTCCCTGTGCAGATAACCAGCAAACCCCACCTTGATATTTCTGCAAATGCTGTCTGGCGTATTGGGTAGCGAGTTCTGTTTTGCCAACTCCACCCATACCCGCCACAGCTACAATGGCAACTTGCCGAGATGTTTGTAATTGCTGGTGCAGGTTTTGTAGTTCCGCCTCACGTCCCACAAATTTTTCAAATGGAACAGCAGGAGGAATATTTTGATGAATCTCTTTAATTGTGGGGTGGGCATCTTGCCCGCCATTATATTTCGCTGTGAGGCAAGCCCGTAACTTTTCTAGTTTTCCCCGGCTTTCAGAATTGGCTAACTCAGGATAACTCTGGGCGAACTTGTCATAAACATCAGTCATCCGCTTTTTTAACGCAGCCGCACTGATGTTCAACTCGCTGGCAAGTTTTGCCTCACTCTTTCCTGAGTTTTCAGTCTTCAACCGCTCTACAAAAGCTACCGTTTGCTCTGAGGATAAGCCATAAATAGCAGCTTCGTTGGCTAGAAAATCAGCCCATTGCATAGACAGCTTATGAGATTTATTCTCGATTCTACTTAATTTCTACCTTCTCTCTACTTTGTCTCTATTTCTAGGGAATCTCCTCTTCTTCTGGCAGAAATACCATTTGCATAGAAACATTTAGAAGAGGTTCAGCCATGAAAACTCCCTTAACAACTCCAGCCAACTCCAATCAAACCACCCAAACTTCGCAATTAATCCCCGCCTCGCCAACATCGGTAGAGAATCCATCTACCTGGATGCGAGATGGATACAGCCCGACTGAAATTATTCTGGCGGCGGCAATTTTAACTTCATTGTCGATTGGGGGAATTGCCTCTGTGATTGTGGCGATTACGGGTTTAGTTAAAACTTTAGTGCCTTTAATGGTAAACCCGATAAGAGAAAAAAAGAAGTAGTCAACTTAGAGCCAGGGCGAATGGAATTCGCGGCTACACAAACAAAGTCCGCCTGCGCGGACTGAGGAAAAATTGAAGGTTTGAAACCCACCTCTGTGGGTTTTGCCTGTGTAGACGCGGTTTCTAACCGCCAATTTCACTCAGCATATCAGAGAGTAAGAATTCTGCGTAGGCGTAGCCCGTCGTAGACATCGCCACTTGAACCTCTGAACCTCAACGTTGAGCCTTTTAACCTCGACGTTGCACCTTTTAACTTCGACGTTGCACCTTTTATCCTCGACGTTGAGCCTTTTATCCTCGAAGTTGCACCTTTTATCCTCAACGTTGCACCTTTTATCCTCGACGTTGAGCCTTTTATCCTCAACGTTGAGCCTTTTATCCTCGAAGTTGCACCTTTTGTCCTCGAAGTTGCACCTTTTATCCTCGAAGTTGGGATTTGCTACTCAAAACAGCCAGATAAATACTCTATTTCCCCTGCCTACTCGCCTCCCAATACGGTTCGGTTAAGGCAAGAGACGCGATAAATCGTCGTCTCTACAATAATCAATCCTTTGTAGAGACGGCGATTTATCGCGTCTTTGCGATTAGCGGCGTGTCATCAAAAAACCTTATCCGAACCGTATTGTCCCGCCTCCTAAATACTAAGGTGACTGATTTAACACCCACTTCAACCACTGACTAAAGGAACTTATAGTATTTAACCTTTGAACTCCAGGCGCATGGGCAGCGGCGAGTCCATCAACGGCGACTAATGCGGCGTACTGCAAGCCCAAGAAACTATCAACTGCTGCATAAGGGCCACCTAAAGTAATAGCCCCAGCAGCATACATTTGACCTCGATCGCTACGCATTTCTACTAATTCAAAATTGTTCGCTACAGTCAATCGTCCCAAGTGATTCACTGGTAGGTTGTAATGTTTCACCAAATCTGCTATGAGGGGATTGGCATCTACCTTGGCATCCAGCCCAGTAGCATCAATAATAAAGTCAGCTAGCAATTTCATTTCCCCAAAGCTTTGTTCTCGGATACGGGTAATAGTCCGGTTTTGGGCATCTCGTTCCACATCCAGAACCTCACCAAAGGTAATTTGATACCAGCCTTCGCTTAACCCTTGGGCAGTAATTTGCTGCCAGTCTTGGCGGTCGGCGGTGGTAGTTCCACCCCAGTCTGCTAGTAAACCCTTGCGTTCATCGGGCGTGGCTTTTTCTAACATTGCCCGGAGTTCGCCGCCCCAACAGGCTTTAGGCCAGTTAAAGGGTTGAAATTCGTAATGATTTTTGACTAGGCGCGTGGCTTTTTGAAATTTGTTACCTTGAGGTTTAGGCGATCGCATTAAATGCAAAACTGCAATATTCCGATTTCGTTTTCTAGCTTCATAAATCCGCTGCACAATCCGCGAAGCCACAATTCCCCGCCCCCGAATCAATACCGTACCACCTTGTTGCTCTAGTTGTTCATAAACGCGATCGTGAGCTTCATAAGCATTAACTACAGATTTAAAATCTTGATATTTTTCCCTATAAGCTTGCAAATCTGGGAGAAACTGAATTGCTGGATACCCAGTTGCCAAATGTAAATAACGACTAACTAAAAAAGCATAATTTCCTGGGCCGCGAGAATAGGCTACGCAATATCTACCGTCATCGGTTTTGCGAATTCCCCTAACTCGCCCATAGCGATAAATTTGATTCCAGCCAATGCGCTTCGCCTCCCTATCTATGGAATCAAAGACATTACCCGCACGGGGTGTATAAGTTTCGGCAAATGTTGGTTCAGCAAACACTTGCCATAAATACTTGAATGCTGATTTTATCTCACCCTTGCTGAAATCGTGCCAAGCCTCACGCAAGGCATAACTAGGCCAGCCCCAAATATTATCAGGACAAGAGTCAGAATTAGAACGCAGTCTTTCATATAAGGGAATCTGCGAATTCAAACAAAGGCGCTTGTAACGAGCATAAGGTTCCGCTTCTAATCCTAAAGCCATAATTTTTTCAGCACGCACACCACTAATTCGCAGCAAATCAGTCCATAAAAAGCTACCCAGTCCCGCCCCGATCGCTAGATAATCAGATTCATCTACTGGCAATCCGGTAGCATGAAGTGCTTGCACAGCAACTTTTTCCGCCTGAAACGCTAATGGCGGGAAATTACTTGCCAAAGGCGTTGGCGACTGGACTACAGGCAACGTCGGGTCTGGAACATTGGTATTTGCGTTGAAGTGAATCGTTGAAGGGGGGCTGGTAGCTGGTGCGGGTACGTTAACAGCAAATGTCACTGTTATTAAATAAGGGCCAATTTGCAACGTATCACCATTAGCCAGGACACTACGCGTTTGTGATTGACCGTTAACATACACACCGTTAACGCTACCTTGGTCAATCACCACCAGATGGTCTTGTTCCCAGTCAATTAGGGCATGGTAGCGAGAAACTTCGTTACTGTTAAGCAGCATCCGAGAAACGCGCACCCCTCTGAGTTCAGCAGGTAAACGAGCGAATTCTCGACCAAAAGCGATCGGCATATTCAACCTTGGTTCTCGCCGTTCCCCCGTCGCTGGTTCTTCCCAACTCAATTGGATTTGTAAGTCATTAGTCATTGGTCATTAGTCATTGGTCATTGGTCATTGGTCATTGGTCATTGGTCATTGGTCATTAGTCATTAGTCATTGGTCATTAGACCTCTTCCAAAAGTCCCTAACAACCCCACCCCCAACCCCTCCTCGCTTGCGGGGAGGGGAGACAAAGCGTAGCTTTGGCGGGGTGGGGTTCTTATTTTTGATTTATGCAAGAGGTCTATTAGTCATTAGTCAAGAGTTAGAAATTCTTCCCCTGCCTCCCATGCCTCCCCTGCTCCCCCTGCCCTTCTCCTCAACTACCCGGTGCTACTAATACACTCACAGCCGCAGCTAAAGATGTCCCACACCAATGACAGCCAATTTGTAGATTCTCTCCTGGGGAAACTTTATGACATTTGGGGCATTCTAAGCCATAAACTCCTGGCGGTGGTGCGGAAGGTTTTGATGGATGGTGGTGATGTCCGATATGGACTGGTGGATGTGGTGGCAGCAAAATTGTTGCTGGAATGCTACCCGTGGAAACGCTAGTAACATTGAGTTTTATTTGTCCCAAAGAGATACTAGTGCCCTCAGTTAAAGGCATTTCACCTTGGACTAGTTGCCGTCCATCGATAAGGGGGGGATTTTGCGATCGCAAATTCCTGATATAAAAGCGCTGTTGCTGGTGATGAAAAAATATTTCAACGTGTAAACCAGAGACAGTAGGGTGACTCAGAACGATATCGCACCGGAGTGGGTCGCGACCGATGCGGACAGTGCCATGATTGTGACTTGGCTGTTGCTCGTAAATGTTCTGAGTTTTATCTTGGCCTGCATCGTGCCACTGTAAAGTTAGTGCGTTCATTGGTCTAACTTTGTAAATCGTATTTAGCTACTTCAACTTCTTTCTGTGCGATTCCTAACACGATTGAGTAGGAGCAGGCAAGTATTTAGAAAAAACTTCAACAAGCTTTATAAGAGGCAGGGGAAAAGGTACAAACCAAGCCAAATTGTGGGCAAAAGCTCCCTTGCTCCAATTCTTTTGAGGGTTGAGAGCAACACCTGCAAGTGGCGTGGTTTTTCTCCCCTGCTTTTTCACTTCGCCGATGCTAATCTATCAGCAATGCGCGTAGTTTCTGGCAGCCGATATTTTGGCGTGCAGCGTAATACATAGTCAATTGCCGTCGGTAAACTAATTCGATGACCGCTGGAGATGTACAGAGGTTTTACTCCTGTGCGCGTGCGTAGAACGACCCCAATGGTTTCACCGTTATATATCAGTGGTTGTCTGCTACCTTTGGTTTCTGGCAATTCCTCATACTTGCCTATCAACCTGGACTTGGCTACACCAATTGTTGGCATATCTATAAGTAACCCTAAATGGCTAGCGATACCTAATCGGCGGGGATGAGCAATTCCCTGACCATCACACAGGATAATATCTGGTGTTGTTTTAATCTTCTCCAAGGCATCGAGGACAGCTGGAATTTCCCGAAACGAGAGGAATCCAGGAACATAAGGAAAGGTCGTAGGACGGTGTGCTAGGCTTGTTTCGATTACTTGCAAATCAGGAAAACTCAGTACTGCGACAGCTGCACGGCTAATGGTTCCATCAGCTTCAAAACCCATATCTACTCCAGCAACGTACTGGATAGGTTCTTGCAGTCGATCCTCAGTAATTACTCGATCTCGCAGCGTTTCTTGAATAAGTATGGCTTCTTCCAGCGTCGAGGGCCAAGCATGATCTCGATAAAACTTCATATTTGAAATTGGAATTAAACTGATTAATATTAATCCTGCTAATTTGGCAAGCACAAAAACAAAAGTTTTTGATGTTGATACAGAAAAAATATATTTTTTGTAAAAGTCTGTGAAAGACTATCTTTATACTAGACATTTTAGCCCAGATTAACTGATATCTTGCATCATAATGTTACTTAAGGCTGTCAAGAGGGAATCCTGAGAATATAGTTTATTTTCCTAAATTTTCTCTTTTACTGGTTATGACACAGCCAAATATTCTAAAGCTTGCAAAACAGGGAGATGCAGAAGCGATCGCATTTCTGATGAACCGCCACCTACACCCCAAAGGGATCGCTGCAAAGGTTGCCTTCAAAGATGCTTACTTAGAGGTAATGCTAGAATCTGCCCAAGTCCCAAATCAGCAAATTTTAGTTGCATTTATCCGTAAAGGGTTAACTGCATTAGGGGCTGCATCTATTGAACAAGTGAAAGTTTATGGACAACAAACGGGTAAGAAGTTTCCAGCTTGGAGTAAAGAGTTTGATTTAGGCATAGCAGAAGCTGAACTTGAAGCAGCAGATAATGAAGAGTCTTCCAGCGAACCTCAACTGCTAACTATTTTTATTAACTTAAGTGGCGATACTGCACGAGAATTAACAAACCAAGATTTTGAATTTATTGCTAATCAAATAAGCGCCGATATTTTATCATCTTGTACTGATGTTTTTATTCAAAAAGTGAGTATTACTAATGGTAGCTCCGTGATTACAAAAGAACGTTAGTATTTGATTTACCTTAAATAAATGTGCAGAGAAAGAGTCTAAAATTGTGGCATTTACAAAAAATATAATTAAACTAAATTTTAAATATAGTGCTATAAAGATTTTCAAATATTGTCTTTTCCTGGAAATGGGGAATCCAAAGATAGAGGGTAATTTATCATTTTTTAGCATTTATTAGGTATGAAACAGCCGAACATTCCGGAAGCTACTAAGCAAAATCTACAAAAGCTCCAGATGAGTGGAAAACAGTTGTGAGTCAGTGGGAAGCTGCGATCGCACTTATGAAAACTGTGCCATCTTCTAGCCCAAATTATGTAGTAGCTCAACAAAAAATCATAGAATATCAGAAAAATCTCAACTACGCTGAGAAAAATGCCGTCGGTGGCAAGTAATGCGATCGCACCTCAAAGCTAGACTAGAAAAAGCAGTGTGTAGCTTGCCGCCTTCAGCATCGCTCTGATTTACATCTATCCTGATGAAATGGGATGTTCGACACTAATGAGGATAAATTATTATGCTTAATGGACTCAGGCAAAAGGCGATCGTCAAACCTGGTGGTGTAGTAGAAATCTGTTCTCCAGAACTTCCAACAGGTGCAACTGTCGAGGTGATAGTACTTCTGGAGTCACCCGCAAAGCATTCTGGAAAGTCTCTAACTAGCTTTATCGGATCTGCTAGAGGCAGTTTTGCTACACCAGAAGAAGTGGATCGTTTTATTCGCCAAGAACGAGATGCATGGGAATTCTAGATGCTATTCAAGGCACAAAGGTATACCTCGATACCAATATTTGGATCTATGCTTTAGAAGGATATCCAGCATTTGTCCAAGATTTAACTCAGTTATTCCAAAGTATTGATCGAGGTAACTTGAGTGTAGTAACTAGTGAATTATCACTTGCTGAAGTATTGGTAAAACCTTTCCAAAATCATGACTTAGCTCAACAGACAGCTTACCAACAACTGATTATAAATTCACAGAATTTAACAGTGATTCCTATCAGTCGTCAGGTTTTAATTGAAGCTGCTCAACTTTGTGCCAGTATTAACATCAAATTACCAGATGCTATCCATGCAGCAACAGCACTGTTGACTCAATGCTCTACTTTTCTAACCAACGCTCGGCGCTTTCGTAGTGTTCGTAAACTATCAGCAATTTTGCTCTCTGAGATTAATTCTCCCTAGCTAGATTTTATAATAAAAGTAATTTCGCCCCTAAAGCCAATCATGACAGAAGGAAAAACGCGGCGTAATTTCCTAATTACCAGCATTGCTGTGACTGGAGGTATTGTGGCAACTAATGCTTTTGAGCAAAATACTACCAACACCGCAACACCGCCAGCAACTATGCCAGAACGGGTACTGGGACGCACAGAAGTAAAACTCCCGATCTTTGGGTTAGGAGGAGCAGGACAAACGCCGCTATCCTGGGAAGGAAAAGAGGGTGATGCTAGAGCAATTATTCAAAGAGCGGTGGAACTTGGCATCCGCTACTTTGATACGGCCGCTAGTTATGGGCCGAGTGAAGATTATTTAGGTAAAGTGCTACCACCCCATCGCTCAAAGGTGTTTTTAACAAGCAAGACCGATCGAAGAGATCGGGATGGTGCATGGCGAGAATTGGAGCGATCGCTTAAACGTCTCAATACAGATTATCTCGATTTGTGGCAGTTGCATCGCGTTTCTTTTTCTGAAGAACTCGACACCATCTTTAGTCCATCTGGCGCAATTAAAGCTTTAGAAGAAGCCATACAACAAAAAGTGGTGCGCTTTGCAGGTATTACCGGACATCACGACCCTCAAGTCATTGCCGAAGGGTTGCGTCGCTATCCTTTCCACACTACACTGATTCCTGTGAATGCCGCCGACAAACACCACCCACACCCATTTATCCCGGTGGTTCTGCCAGTTGCTCAAGAAAAAAATGTCGGTGTGATTGCGATGAAAGTCCCGGCTTATGGTCGGCTGTTTAAATCAGGTGGGTTGGCAGGTATGGAGCAAGCTTTAGGTTACACAATGTCTCAGCCTGGAGTTCATTGTTGTGTAATTGCAGCAGAGACGGTTGCACAATTAGAGAATAATGTCAAGATAGCGCGGGCTTTTGTGCCTCTTAAAAAGGAAGAATTAACAGCGATCGCTGAACGAACTGCTAATATCTGGGAAGATAGTACATTCTTCCGTAGCTGGACTTAGCCCAACTTTGCACATATTACAGAGTGTATTCTTAGTAGTCACGCTGATAATATTGTGCAGCTTGCGACATATTAAATTGTAATAGCTTCTCCTCTAGCAACTTATATCGGAAACTCGGCTTAAAAGGTGAAATATTCAAACTGCGAATAATTTCTGACGCTACAGCCTTTGCTAGTAACGGAGGTACAGAGTTACCAACTTGCCGAAATCCGTGCCATTTAGTTACATGAAATCTAAACCAATCTGGGTAAGAATGCAATCTCGCCGCTTCCCTGACGGTGATACAGCGCGGCGTAGATGGATGAATCGGTCTAGGAGATGTGAAAGAACCCCTATACTTATCTGTTCCGGCTCTTAAAGTATTACAGACACCAGCAGGATGTAGCTTATAAAAACGACTAATTTTTTCTCTCTCGCCTTGTTGAGTCTCCTGAAAACGTTGAATCGTTTCCGCAGAATGTTTTGTCCTTAAACTTGAAGAAAGTATTCGCAAATCATATTCTCGTTTGTAAGAATAATCATCGTCTAGGTATTTGATTCCGCGAAGGACAAGAGCATAGTTACTAGGTTTTTCGTATTCTGCTACAACCCAATCTCTTGTTAGTAACTCTGGATACTTTTCTATTTCAGGTAAATCTCCAATTGCATCCAATACTGTAGGACTCAATGGGATATCAGATATTTTTTTAGAAGTTAAATTATTTGGCAATGCTTGTTTAGTAATCGGCTGAGGATATTTTGGTAACTCTACATCCTCCCTTGCACCTATAAGAAATAATCTCTCACGGGACTGTGGTACTCCGTAATTTGCAGCGTTGAGAATTTTATAATTTTCTTCTACTTTATAGCCGTGAATTCTAAACTCGCTAATTAATGTTTGGAGGATTTGTTTGTGTTCGCCAACCGTTATTCCCCGGACATTTTCCATCACAAAGAATTTCGGTTTTAGCTCAAAAACCAGTCGATGAAAATGAAATACCAAAGAGTTTCGGGGATCGTCAACAGCCCGTTTACCAATTAGGGAAAATCCTTGACATGGTGAGCCACAAATTACCACATCAATTTCGCGATCGCCAATCTTAGACCGATTCCTAATTTCTTCCCCGGTTGTATCCACAACACTTTTACATAACACTGAGCAATAAGGGAAATTAAACTCATGTGTTGCACAGTGGATCGGGTCAATTTCCACAGACGCCAGCACATCAAAACCAGCTTGTTCAAAGCCAAGAGTCATACCGCCCGCGCCAGCGAATAAATCAACTGCGATCGCTCTTTGTTTTTTCATCTCATAAGCCATGACACCTCAATATTTTTGGTCGCATTTGCAAAATTTCTTGAGCAGCGCGATCGCACACCCCAACTTCTCCTAAACTTTGCCGCATTTCTTCATAATCTAACAAAGTTTGCTCTCTGCGACTGGGATTGAGTAGCAGTTCCATCGCTGCTTGGATAATATTCTCTGGTGTGGCTTGCTCTTGTAAAAATTCTGGCACAATCGGCTTCATCACTACTAAATTAGGTGGCGATGCGAAGGTTACAGAACCTTTGAGGATTTTACGAGCAATCCAAGCAGTCAGGGAACTTAGACGGTAAACTACAACTTGCGGCACATTTAACAAAGCAAGTTCCAGGTTGACAGTACCAGATTTGCTAATGGCTAAATCAGCAGCAGCAAAAACTTCCATTTGTTGACCTGATAGAACTGTAGCCCGCAAACCGTAACGCTCAATAGCCTTTTCAATTGGCTGTCTATAGACTTCCAGAGATAGGGGAATCCAAAAATGAGCTTCAGGTAATTTAGCTTGAATAGTTTGGGCGGCTTGAAAAATAATTGGTAAAAGATATTTTAGTTCTTGGCGGCGAGAAGCGGGGAGGAGTGCGATCGCAATCTGTTCTGGTGCAATCCCTAGCGTTGCACGAGCTGCTTGGCGACTGGGAGCCTCTTGCATTCGGTCAACTAAGGGATGCCCTACCCAACTAACTTCTGCCCCTTTCTCGCGAAAGTAACGGGCTTCTTGTGGGAAAATTGCCAACAGCTTATCTGTAAAACCAACAATCCGGTTAGTTCTACGCAAACTTATTGACCAAGCCCACTCTTGGGGAGCAATGTAATACACCACAGGCACATCTGGCAGATGCTGTTTCATATAAGTCCCAATTTCCAGATTGGGAGTCATATAATCGATCAGCACCACTAAATCCGGTGGATTTTGCTTTAGGGAAGCGATCGCCTGTCGTTGCACCTGGAGAGTCGGCAAAATATAAGGTAGCCCTTCTAGAATACCCATTGAGCCAATACTACTGGTATTGCCCAGCAGAATTGCCCCAGCCTCTACCATTTTTTCGCCACCCAACGCCACAATTTCTAATTCCAACCCTATCGCCACAGCTTGACGCTTCAGCGCTGTAATTAGCAGCGACCCTTGCAAATCGCCAGATACTTCGCCAGTGCTGATAAATATCCGCATTTGATAATTGGTAATTAGTAAAAATTAGGAGTGAGGAGTTAGGAGTTAGACATTGTAAGTCATCAACTCATAACTCATAAATTATGATGTCTGGCCAATTAACCACAATTCTTTAGAACCCCTCCCCCCAACTACACTCTTGCCCCCCTCCTCGCTTGCGGGGAGGGGTTGGGGGTGGGGTGCTTTGATTATGGCTAATTCGACAGACATGATACATCTGACATCTCACGATTCATCACTCGCGCCTTTTTTCCCCTTACCGGGAATCAAGCCACGCCTTCCTGGCATCTGAGAAAGTAGCAGGAAGCGGCGCAGATGCTGCAATTCTTCGCTATCCCCTAACAGTTCCAGTTGTTCCAAGGCATCCTTAAATGACAAATCAGAACGGTAGAGAATGCGGAAGGCTTTTTTCAGCATTTGCAAATCTGCTGAGTCCATACCAGACCGTTTAAGTCCAACAAGGTTGAGGGTTCGCACCCGCGCCGGATTTCCCTCCACTAGCATATATGGGGCCACATCCCGGTCAATCCGTGCCATGCCTCCCACCATTGCCTGTCTACCAATATGCACAAATTGATGGACACCTAAAACTCCACTCAGCCTAGCGCGTGACTCTATATGAACATGACCTGCTAACGCCACAGAGTTAGCAATCACTACCTGGTCTTCAATCACGCAGTTATGAGCCACATGGACATAAGCCATCAGCAGGTTACCATCACCAATTACCGTTGCTTCACCAGCACCAGTAGCGCGGTTAATAGTAACGTACTCACGAATCAAGTTGTTATTACCAATTTTGACCCAGGTTGGTTCTCCCACAAACTTGAGATCCTGGGGTTCCATACCGATAGCTGCACCTGTAAAAATCTGATTTTGCGCCCCAATTTCACAAGGCCCCTCTAGCACGGCATGAGCGCCGATTATTGTTTCAGGGCCCACTTTGACATGCGCTCCAATCACAGCATAGGCACCGACTTGCACTGTATGGTGGAGTTCCGATTTCGGATGAATTACAGCAGTTGGATGAATTAGCGTTTTCAAGGGTGAATCTCCAGAACTGTCTTGATAAGCCAGCGCCGGGCGAGGTTTTTGAGGCAGTACGTTACTCTGGTTAAAAGAGTTATACAGACTGCCGTTCCATCGAGGCTACTGGCATTGTTGAGGGTGAAGTATTTCAGTGAACGAAAATGTCGGGCAAAGCAAGTTAAGTGTGTTCGTGAGTGCGTCTCGTAAAGAGGGCGTCGAAAATCAAGAAATTATCAGATGCTGTTGTGGATTTTTTTTAACTGTTATCCTTTTTCAGGATTCAGTAGAGGCATTTCACGGCTATGCCTAAACCACGAAAGCAAACTTTTAGTTAACTAGAGAAAACATTAATTCCCCTTCAGAAGCAAGTTGACCATCAACTTCGGCACGACCATGCATCTTACCGAAACGACGTTGTTTTACCCATAACAGTTCCAACGTCATTACTAGTTGATCCCCCGGTACGACCTGGCGGCGAAAGCGGACTTTATCGATACCAGCAAAGACGAACAGCCCGTCTTCTTCCGGAGACATTTGAGTCAGGACAATACCCCCGACTTGTGCCATTGCTTCCACAATTAGCACCCCTGGCATCAGTGGACGTCCAGGGAAATGTCCTTGGAAATGGGGTTCATTGATAGTGATATTTTTAACGCCAACAGCTTTTTTACCTGGAACGTAGTCAATTATTTTGTCTACTAGCAAAAATGGGTAGCGGTGGGGTAGCAATTTCTGAATTTCTTCAGAAGTAAAAGTTGTTTTAATCTCAGAGCTAATTGTAGTCTCATTTATAGCCTGTGGTTCGGTAGATGTAGGTGTAGTCGTATCGATGATATTCACTTCAGTGAGGATTGACATTGGCCGTGTAGTTGATTTTTAATCTGAAAGTTGGCTAGGCAGGCGTATATCGAAAGCCTTAATAAACCTGGATTTTAAGCTTTAGATCCAATCCAAAATCTAAAATCCCAAATCTAAAATTCTTTGAGCCAGTTGAATGTGTAAATAGTGGCTGGCTTTATACGCTAAGAAATGAGCACTAGGAAAAGTTCCTAGTAAACTTAAATCTCCTACTAAATCCAAGATTTTATGACGGACTGGCTCATTTGCAAATCTCAATGGTGGATTTAGCCAGCCTTCTGGTCCACAAATGAGTGCATTATCCAAACTGCCACCTTTAATTAAACCTGTTTTTTGTAAGTGTTCAATTTGATGCAGTAACCCAAAAGTACGGGCAGGAGCGATTTCCGTAGCAAAGCTAGCAGAAGCTTTTCCTAGTTCAGTAGTTGGCGACCAACTATGCCATTGATTACCAATGGCGGGCAGGTCAAAATCAATACCGTAACTAAAGCGGGTTTCTGGTGCTGGGAGAGCAGATACAAAGGCATCCCCTTGAGAGACCCATATTGGTTCTGTAATAGCTTTGGGAACTTGGTTACGAACGGGTTGCGATACTAAGCCAACTTGGGCGATGTTGGCTGTCCACACACTTGCTGAACCATCCAAAAGTGGGACTTCTGACCCATCAATTTCAATCCGGGCATTATCTACGCCCATACCCGAAAGCGCTGCCAACAAATGCTCTACCGTGCGAACAGATACCTCACCCTTACCCAACTGAGTTGAGAGAACTGTGTGGCTAACTGCCGCAACTTGGGCTGGAACGATCGGCAAATCCGGTAAATCCACCCGCACAAAGTAGCGTCCACTTCCCGCCTCAGCTGGTAGTATCCGCACCTGGGTACTCACACCGCTATGCAGTCCCACCCCAATTTGGGTGATTTCGGCTGCTAGAGTGTGCTGTTGCATAGCCGAAAAGTCAATATATTTCGTTTAGTATTATTCATCGTCTGTTTTGGTAAAATCCCTGATATTCCCCTAAAAATGTCATTAATCCCCTTATCGGAACAGTATTGAGGTAAATGTAAAAATTAGCAAGCTAATTAGCAAAAGAGAGTTGTCATTAGTCCTTTGTTATTTATGTTATTTACCAATGACCGATGACTAATGACTAATGACAATTTAAAATCTTTCGCCAATACCGAAATTAATCCGGCTATCACCATCATCGTTGATACCGTAGTCAATCCGAATTGGCCCCAGTGGAGACTGGACGCGAACGCCAAGACCATAGCCGAAGCCACTGCCATTTTTGTTCAAAACTTCAGCCGCCCTTGTACTAGTTCCTAGATCGCTGCCGAGATCAAAAAATAGTGCGCCGCTGACTACTGAAAAAACTGGGAACCGATACTCAACTGATGCTTGCACATAAGAGCGTCCACTACCTAATGTTCCTTCTTCATAACCCCGGACGGAGTTGCTACCCCCAAGGGTAAAAGCTTCGTAGGGGGGCAAGTCACCGAGGATGGTTCCTGCTTGCAGGTTAAATGCTAAGGTTTGTGCCCCTTTGCTGAGGCTAATCAACTTGATGGGTAAATACTGGCTGTAGCTACCCCGGAATCTGGTGAGGAAAATGTTGCCTAGTCCGATGGGAACTGACTGATCGACTCCAAAGCGGAGATAAGAACCGCTAGTGGGTTGCAAGGGGTTATTACGAAGATCGCGCTGTGCCCCTAGTTGCAGCAGTAGTAAATCGTCTTGACCGCTGTTAGATAAGGTCAGTGGAATTTCATCACTAATGCGGTTTCCATTATCATCAAATACCGCTCCTGTTTTTCTGAGATTGCCATCAGCATCACGGGCAGAAACTCGTTGATACTGTAAACCCGCTGAGGCAGTCCAGACGGAAGCTTTGTAAGGATTCCCGGACAGGGGACGGGTAAAGGTGACACCACCACCTAGACGGAGAATCCGGGGGCGATCCTGATCGTCTGTATTAGTAGGATTACCTGGGTCAAACGTCCTAATATCTTCATCTTTGCCATCAAAAATCAACGAAATGGAACTGCGGCGGAAAATATTGGTTGTATAAGAAGTCCGGTAACGATCTCCCGCGATCCAGGGGTCTGTGAACCGCAAGTCAAACAGCAGTTCCCGTTCTCCCACCTGTACTTCTGCCCCCAGTTTTTGGTTCCTACCGTTCAGGTTTTGCTGTTGATAGCTTACTGTTCCAAAAAGTCCGCTAGCAGAACTAATCCCTGCCCCAGCTGCAATAGAACCGCTGCTGCGTTCAGCTACATTCACTACTACATCCACTTTGCTGGGGTCAGTACCAGGGTCAAGGGAGACATTTACATCTTCAAACAGTCCTAGTCCATACACGCGCTGTAGGTCTTTTTGCACTGTGTTGCGGTTGAATATTTGTCCTGGCTTCAACTCTAATTCTCGTGTAATGATGTAATCTTGCGTCCGTCCCCGAATCGGTTGTCCCTTCTCGTCTGTCTCCTGACCATCTTTATTCCGGAACCGAACTCTAATGTTTTCTACTACACCTTCTGCTATTTGCAAGGTAACAACTCCGTTTTCAGAGACTTGTGGCGCTCCAATCACGTTGGCTAGTACGTAACCTCGATCTTGATACTGCTTGTTTAACTTCTTGATGCCTTCTTGCAAGTCACGCAAGTTGAGGATTTTGCCATACTGATCGCGAAAGACTTCATCTACAGTATTAGGTGGTAGTACGGAAGCAACACCAGTGCCAGGATTGGCTTGCACTTCTACCTTGCTGAGGACGGGGTTAGGCTGGACAACAAAGCTCACCCGCACTCCCAAGGGTGTATCTTCTGGCGCTGCTTGGACGTTGGAGAAGAAGCCAGTACCAAAGATGGCGTTAATATCTTCTTGCAGTTGGCTGCGGGTTGTCGTTCGTCCTGGTTGGGTACGAATTACTTTGTAAACTTGCTCTTCTAGTTCTGGTGGTAGTTGTCCAGCCTGCGATCTAACTACTACTTCCGACACTAATACGCGAGGGTCATTGGCTTCTGGGGCTGCGTTGGGTTGAGTATTTCCCGGAGTTGTCGTCGGCGGGTTAACATTCTGCGGACTTGGAGTAGCGCCTGGGCTTGGGGTAGGTATTCGTTGTTGACTAGCTGGGGGTGCAATGTCTGGAGCGGTTGATGGTTCTGGAGTTGTGGGTAATAAAGGTTCCGTTGTCGGCGGATTGACATTCTCTGGGGCTGGAGTAGTCTCAGGAGTTGGGGAAAGTGTTGGTTGTTGAATTTCTGGCGGTGGAATGTCTGGAGAGGGAGACGGCTGTTGAGTGGGGTTGGGATTGATTTGAGGGGTTTGTGCAGTTGTTGGCGTTGTGGAGGTTGGTACTATTACCTCTGGGGTCGCGGCGGCGGCTGGATTGGCAGGGTAAATTGCGACAACACGGGATTGAAGATGCTCCGCTTCTGTAACCCTTGTGGAATTAGATCGAAATTTTAAATTACTAGAGACATTCTGAGCAGTTTCCTTTTCTGGCTGCTGATTTGTTCCTAGTGTCAAAACTTCTGTTGTCTGTTTTGAACTCTTGGCAGTTTGTGCATTTGCACTCAGTGAGCCACCCAAAGGGACTGCAATGGCTACTGTTGCCAGCAATAAGGGAGATAAACGCATTTTACTTATAATTCCTCTTCACGACCACACACACCATCAAAAATTAGTCATTCGTCATTAGTCATTTGTCATTAGTTATTGCCTATAGCAATTCTATTTGAGTTATGAAAATTATCGTAGACGCGCAGCGGCTTGCCGTAGGCTACCGCCATCGCGCAGCGTCTTGCAGAGAAGCCGCCAACAGGAAGACACTTCTGCGCTAAGAAAACCCCCGTTGAGGAAAGTATCCGTCGCCAAAAGGAGAAACAGAAAAGTTCATAAATCATTTAGGACTGCTATATCAGTTACAAAGCATAAGTGACAAAGGACAATCCAAACGAGTTTAATTGATTTTTACTCACTTAACTATTACTCTCTACTGCTTTTAGCACTCTTTGTAAAACCTCCTGGTAGGCATCCTCTATATTCCCTAAATCCCGGCGAAAGCGGTCTTTGTCCATTACGCGGCGGTTTGAGTCCTCTTCTCTGGTATCCCACAAACGGCAGGTGTCGGGGCTAATTTCGTCTGCCAAGAGCAACTGCTGTTGTGAGTCCAAACCAAACTCTAGTTTGAAATCTACTAGGGTAATGCCGCACCGTTGCCAAAAGTTAGTGAGAAATTCGTTGATTTGCAATGCTAGATGTGTAATTGCGTCTACTTGTTCCGGAGTAGCTAGTTCTAACAGGTACAGGCGATCGCGTGTCAACAAAGGATCTCCTAATGGGTCGTTTTTGTAATAAAACTCAACCAGTGGCTGTTTTAGAATTGTACCCACTGGTAACCCTGTTTGCTGACACAGACTGCCAGCAGCAATATTTCTGATAACTACTTCTAAGGGTAAAATCTTTACTGCCTTCACCCGCATTTGATTCGGGGCAGGGCTGTCAATAAAGTGAGTTTTTATACCATTTGCCTCCAACTGTTTAAAAAGCTGGCTGGAAATGCTACAATTAATTTTTCCCTTCCCTTGGATGCTGCCACGCTTTTGGGCGTTAAACGCCGTGGCGTCGTCCTTAAAATCAGCCAACAAGACTTCCGGATCGTCCGTTGTATAAAGAATTTTAGCTTTGCCTTCGTATAACTTGGAATTAACAGACATGGTGGCAGGTAAGGTTCTAGGCGATGGACAAAAGTTGTCCTTTTCAGGCTTCACCATTTTATCTTTAGTTATTAACTATTAGCCATTGGTGATTATTGAAGAGGATGCGGGTAAACGGTTAATTGGGTAGAAGGGAAAATCTTTCTCCTCTGCCCTGCTTATCCCTTGCCTCTTTTTGGTCACTGGTCAGTAGAAACTAACTAAAAATTTACTTGTAAACCTCCAACTTTTAACAGAGGACAATTGGCTTTGGTATATAGTATTTTTATCTAAGTAGTTTTACTTTCAGGTTTGTAATTATTCTTGCAAACAAAATTTTACTTAAGACATCCGGTTATGTTTTAAAAGTTTGTAACTCAGGGTTTAAACTGAAGTTAGTTACAATCCGAACCTCATAAATTAAGATGAGAAAAATTAACAACCAGGAGGAAAATCAAATATTCTCTCTAGTTACTTTAGCAAAAAGTTTTTTGTAACATTTATAACAAAAGTATTTTAAGCTTTATCCTCTAGTCTCAAAATCTGAATCAACCAATTCCTGCATCACCAATGGGAAAAGGAGTTGGATGATTTGATTTCCTCAGTCTGACAAAAGAAAGATTAGGTTAGCTAGTGATTCAGCTTCAAGGATTCAAATACAAGGTGAATTGGATAAATGGAGAAAAAAATAGTGAACAAGGATGATTTTCTCTACCCTCGTGGTCGCTACTACGGGCAGGTCAAGCCAGAAAACTTGGTTTTTAATGCAAATCTACAGGAATTTGCCCAACGTGTCAGCTACATTTGCAACTTAGAAACAGGTGGAAAAGTCCCTCCGGATGCAGCTTACGAACAAATAAAGGATCTATGGAAACAGTTGAAACGCTCAAAAAAAGAGCTAAGAATTGGTGAAGACCCATTTCAGGATAATCAGGGAGAGGGTGAAGTTTGAATGGGAGAATGATTAATGAGTAATGACTACTTAGTAAGCATTGTCCAGACACCATCCCAAGACTCTGGGGGCGGCGTTTGTTGATAATTACGCGCACGTTCTAGGTGGATATCAACAGCTTGGTCTTGGGGTTGGATGCATTTGGCGGCTTCAAAACAGGCGATCGCTTGTGAGAAGTTGCGCGATAAATAAGCCGAGCGTCCAGTATGATAGTGAAACAAAAACTCTTGAGTGTTGGCATCTAGGGCAGTAGTGCGATCGCCAATTAACTCATAGATATTTACAGCCTGGTGTTTCCCTTTGACTCGAATTTTATCTAACTGGCGCACCCAAATGCGATCGCTGCAAAGCTGGTATGTAAATTCACTTAAAACTATATCACAACCATAATCTTTAGTTACCGCTTCCAAGCGCGAACTCAAATTTACGCCATCTCCAATTACGGTGTAATCCATCCGTTTGCGGGAACCAATATTACCCGAAACCACATCCCCAGAACTAATTCCAATCCCAATATGAATTTGTGGCTGCGCCTGGATAATTCGTCGCTGGTTAAATTCCTCTAAGCGTTGTCGCATATCTAAGGCTGACTGCACAGCCCTCCAAGCATGATTTTCTGTCAGCGGTAGCGGCGCACCAAATACCGCCATTAAGGCATCACCAATAAATTTATCGAGAGTGCCTTCGTGGTTAAAAACCGCCTCCACCATCGTTTCAAAATACTGATTCAGCAGCAATACCACTTCAGCTGCACCGAGATTTTCTGTAAGTGTTGTGTAGCCCCGGATATCAGAAAATAAGATAGTTACTTCCTTACGCTCACCTACCATTAAAGCATCTTCCCCCAGAGCCATGACTTGTTCGGCGACATGAGGCGTTAGGTAGCGGGACATAGTAGTTTTCATCCGTTTTTCCTGGCTGATATCTTCCAATACCACCAAACCACCCCGGACACCGCCTTCTGGGTTAGTTAGGGGATTAACAGTAAGATTTGTACTACGTTCTAATTTTTGCACCTCATCAGCGGCGAGGAACTCAGATTGGGGAGTAAGGGGTAGATTCCAGGGAATGAAAACATCGGGGTTAGTGCGATCGCGCACTGCTAAGATTGAGTCATGAGTCCGGAATTTTGATTGTTGAGTCTCACTTTTAACTCCTAACTCCTCACTCTTAACTTGAGAAATTCCTACCATCAAACTTTGCTCTGGCACATAATGTTTCGCTCCAGTTTTTAAACTATCTTCTAGGCGCATTTGGAGATTTTCAATTGGCACAACTTCCCAAACTAGGCGGCCAGTCAAATTTTGTTCCCACAAAAGCTTGTTGTTTTTGCTATTAGCATCTCCTATCGGACAACCCAGTAATTCAAGGGCTGCATCATTAATCGTGACAATCCGTCCTGCCATATCTGTAGAAATCACAGCATCTGACAGACTTTGCAAAATGTCTTTTTGATATTGTTTTTCTAACAGCACATTTTCAAATAGACGAGCATTTTCTAAAGCAACTCCGGCTTGGATATTAAAAGCCCGCATAAACTCTTCATCAGAAGCAGTAAAACTGTTTTGTTGCTTATTAATTAATTGTGTAACGCCAATTAATTCATTTGCAGAATTAAATACTGGCAAACACAGAATATTGCGAGTTACATACCCAGTTTTTCTATCTGTAGTTGGGTCAAAGCGGGGGTCTTTATAGGCATCGGAAATATTTAAAGCTTCACCAGTAGAAGCCACATAGCCAGCAATGCCACGGTTAGTAGGAATGCGAATTTCTATCAAGTTTGTGCCATCTGCCGCCGCTGCAACTTTCGTCCAGAGTTCGCTCATCTCTTTACGATATAAAAACAGTGTGCTGCGGTCTGCTTGCATTAAAATTCGAGCTTGCTCCATGACTATTTGCAAAGTTGCTTCTAAATCCAGACTTTGCCCCAGTGTCTGAGTTGCCCGCAATAAAGCCGTTGCGCCTCGTTGATTACGAGCTGCTACATAAAAAGATTGGCAGCTTTCCAGAATAATACCAATAGAAGCGGCGAAGTCTCGAAAACGTTCTTCATCATCAGAATTAAACGGAATATTCCCGGTTTTATTAGCTAGTTGAACTACCGCTACAGTCTGGTTTTTGCTACTGATAACAGGCATACATAAAATATTGTGGATTTTGTAGCCCATCTGTTTTTCAAGTTCTGGGCTAAATAAGGGATGAGTATAAGTTTCAGATATATTTAAATATTGACCTGTACTGGCAACATGACCGGGAATACCCACTGTAATGGGAGTCCGAATTTCTAAGAACTTTTGGGTATTATCTTGGGGAACTTTTGACCACAGTTGACCTTTGTCATAGTCAACTAAAAAAATAGCTGTGTGTTCTGCTTGCAGGATTTGACCAATTTTGAGTGTGATAGCTTCTAGCACCTTCTCCAACATAGTTTCTAGAGCTTCATTATTAATCAGTTCAATGGCTCTAAGAAATTGCTGGAACTCAGCAGTTATGAAGTCAAGTAAGCAAACAAATTCATTAACAGATAAGTCTTTAACGCGACGCAGTAGGGCGTGAGTACGATTAACTTGAGTCAGTTCAGTTAATGCAGCCAAGACGCTACCAGGGTTGGGGAGTGTCACGTCGCTTCGCTCCGAATTAAAAATTCAAAATTCAAAATTAATAATCCCCATAATATAAATGGGCTTGTATCATGAGTCTGTTTCGGTCATGGGAATTTTTGATTTTGGGCATAGGGCATAAGGCATAGGGCATAGTTATTCTTTTTCCCCAGTCTCCCCTGCTCCCTTATCTCCCCACTTCCTACCTTCTATTTTGCCAACTGTTGAGAAAATATCACCTTTTGGTAGTAATCTTGTAGCTGCCTGGTAGCAGATGGCCAACCCCAACTTTCTGCTTCCTGCCGAGCATTTTGACGGATGATGTCTCGTTGTTGTTTTTGTTCTAAGAGACGAACAGTAGCAGCGATCGCTCCTTGAACATCTGCTGTTGGCTCAAAAAGATATCCATTTACCCCATCTGTGACAATATCGGGAATTCCCCCGGAACGGGCTGCTACCACTGGACAACCAGCTGCCATTGCTTCTAGTAGTACTAAGCCTAGTGTTTCTGTACGGGAAGGAAAGATAAAGGCATCAGCACTCGCAAAGGCAGAACCTAACTCTTGCCCCATGAGATATCCAACAAAATAAGTGTTTGTGCCAGCAAAGTGTTTTTCCAATGCTTGACGGTGAGGCCCATCCCCAACCAATGCTAACCGCGCTTCGGGAATTGCTTCTAAAATTGGTTTGATACGCTCAATTTCTTTTTCAGCTGAAAGACGCCCAACGTAAAGTAGTAATGGACTTTCTGGATGATTTTTTGATAGGCGCGATCGCATCTCCACACTAACCAAATCTGGGTGAAATAATTCCGTATCCACCCCGCGCTGCCATAAATCTACACGTTCAATGCCATGTGCTGTCAGTTCCTCCACCATTGCTGTGGAGGTACACAGATTTAGAGCTGCTTGATTATGAGCGCCTTTCAGCAGTTCCCAAAGAAAACCTTCCAGCATCCCCAAGCCGTAATGCTGGAGATATTGGGGTAAATGCGTGTGGTAAGACGCTACTAAGGGTATTTTGAGGATTTTGCTATAAAATATCCCAGATAAACCCAAAACTGCTGGATTCACGACATGAATAATATCTGGCTTAAATTTTTCTAAAACATAACCAATGGCTGGGCGGGGAAGTGCCATTTTCAATTCTGGATACAATGGCAGAGGAAAGCCAGTAACGCCGTAAACTTTAGCACCTTTGTGTTCAGTTATGCCTCCATCAGGGGCAATCACCAGCACTTGATTACCACTACGCTGTAAATGGTCAACAGTATGACGCAGGCGCGTTACAATGCCGTCAACCTTGGGTAAAAAGGTTTCGGTAAATAAAGCAATTCTCATATAAAACTATTCAGTACAGGCAGATAATCCCAGCTTTGCTTGCGTTTCCCTATCAAACTCAGAGTAAACTGTCTCCCGTGGTGTAATCAACTCTGCACAGTCAGATTTAATGTTTTGCCGCTGTTTTTCTACAAAGTCCGAGATGTCCTCAATGTTCACAATCCAATCTTTGGCGTAAGCAGCTAGGACTTGACCGCGTAACCCTAACTGAATAGCGCGTCGTTCTAATTTTGTCCTAGATGGGTGATGGTCTGGGTCCCATTGCAAGCGAACTTGTGATTGCTTGAGTGCTGTTTGCCACGCACTTTTATTGGGATAAAGTTCTGGAACGTAGCTAGAATGAACAGCTGCCGCTAAAATTTCTTCAATTGCCGAACGCTTAAGCCAAATAGCTAACACTACCTCTTGCCCACTTTTTTTACCCCATCCGGAACGATACATTATCCAGAGGAAGTTAGGTTTGATCCAACTCATGCGGTCAAAACTAAACTCACCACCAAAATAACCGTAGGTGGCGGCGAAGTTACCAATAGCTGGACGATACGCCTGATAAACAACAATTGAATGGTCGTCATATTGTGCTAATATATGACGACCATTTTTTGGCCAATTACTGACTTGAGTTAAATAAGGTTCTGTTATCAGCCGCACGCAGAGTTTACCCTAATTTCTGTGCCAGGAGACTTTGGGCAGAATTTGTTTGCGATCGACTCGTTGCTGATACTTGATGGCAAAGTTTAACAGAGAATCGAGTAAAGAATCAGAAAGCAAGTGAGGCTGTAAACCTAAATCGAGCAATTTAGTGTTTTTAGCGTTGAAGTAATGTTCTTCTTTCTCGACTCTGGGATTATCTAGGTGATTGATTTCTACGTTCAATCCCATAGTATTACCAGCTTTTTTCACCATCAATGCCAAGTCGCCGACGCTGAATTGTTCGGTAAATTGGTTAAATACGCGGAATTCACCAGCCTCGGCAGGGTTAGCGATCGCTAATTCCACACATCGTACTGTATCCCGAATATCCAAAAATCCGCGAGTTTGTCCACCTTTACCGTAGACAGTTAACGGATGTCCAATTGCTGCTTGAATACAAAAGCGGTTCAGTGCTGTACCAAACACACCATCGTAATCCAACCGATTAATCAATAGTTCGTCCATCCCCGTTTCTTCGGTTAAGACGCCATAAACTACACCCTGATTTAAATCAGTTGCCCGCAATCCCCAAATCCGGCAAGCAAAGTGGATGTTATGACTATCATGCACTTTGCTTAAATGATACATTGAACCAGGCTGCTTGGGATAAGGTAAGGTATCCTTGCGTCCATTGTGTTCAATAGTGATATACCCTTCTTCGATGTCGATGTTAGGTGTACCGTATTCACCCATCGTCCCCAGCTTTACCAAATGACAATCTGGGAAATCTTCCCGCATGGCGTACAACAAGTTCAAGGTACCAACTACATTATTGACCTGGGTAAGAACTGCATGTTCGCGGTCAATCATGGAAAATGGAGCTGAACGTTGTTCGCCAAAATGCACTAGAGCATTTGGCTGAAATTGATGTAATGTTTTCTGGAGAAATTCGTAATTAGTAATATCGCCGATGAACAGGTCGATAGTTTTACCCGTCAAATCTTGCCAGCGCTGGAGACGTTGTTGAATTAGTGCGATCGGAGTAAGAGTTTCGACACCTAGTTCATTATCCCAGTGCCGCCGCACCAAACTATCTAAAATTCCAACTTCATAACCTCGATTGGAAAGGTAAAGAGCAGTTGCCCAACCGCAATATCCATCACCACCAATAACCAGGACTTTCATCTTCACCAGTTTTTACTCGCTGATAGCTAAATCTATCAGGTTTCTGTCCCCTCTCAATCATCATTCTGGGGGAGATGTGGATTTTGGGGGAGTGGGAGTAAAGGAGATGAGGGAGCAGGGGGAGCAGGGGAGGCAGGGGGAGCAGGGAGTAAAGAAGGGAATAGGGTACTGACTATTTCCTAAAATCTGTCACCTCTTCTTTAATACCCATGCCCAATACCCATCTTTCAAGGCTTCGGAATGCGATACTGCTGGGCAATGTAATAAAACAAACGATAGTAATCTGGAAAATCTTGGCTCTTGCTTCGTCCCTGCCAATAGTATTTCACTTGACTCTGAGTTAGTGTCAGTGTCATCGAACCTACTCCTCGCTCGACTTCTACAACCAGCACCCCGGATACTCCTTGGGCGGTTTTAAAGTTGGGATTTATCTTTTTCACCGACTCTTGTTCTGTAATAATCGAATTTGGTAGCTGCTGACTTGCCCACCCCCGAATTTCCACAGTGTTATTCTGTAGTGGAATGAACGCAATTCCATCATCATTTTCTGGGGCTGCTAAAGAAGTCCAGTTACTCGGATATGGAAATTCAAAGCCGTAACGGGAATTAGTGTAGGTTTTCCAGGCGATCGCTCCGGCGTTAAAATAATTTGCAGTACAACCCCACACGATTATTAACGGGGCAATGGCTCCGCTAACGCTGGCGGCAATCCGATAAATTCTTCGCCCCAAACTACAGGTTTTATTAGCAGTAGCCATTTAAATTACACATTTTGCCAAAGTCACTGATTTTATAGAAATCCCAGAAACTCAGATCGATACCTTCGCCAATTTACTAGTTATTCCCGAATCCGTAAACTGCTGAATAAACTGCACCAAAATAGTGCTCAGTGAAGAAGCAGGAGGGAGGTTGGAATTTAGGTTGGAATTTTTAGATGAGGCTTCAACCCCATCTAACTTCCAGTCCACCAAATCGGAGATTTTTGTGGGGGACTTAACCCGCAAGCTCGCTTTGCTCGTGGCAAGAGGTAGAGGGCACTATACCTCCAGCAAAAACTGCCTCTTTTGTTAAAAATTCAATATTTTTTCAGGATATTTACCATTCTCTTTTGAGTTCCCGGTAGAGGAAGCTCAGAGAAAGTGTTTTATCACACAACTCATGTACAGTGCATCCCAGACAGCCGAGCTAACTTTGGAGCTTTTTCACTTCCAAACCAACACATCTTTACAATTTCCAGCAAATCTTTCTGTAATTTGCATCGGTAAGCCAAACGACCAAAAACCACCAGATATTGACATTTCTGGCTTACCAGATTCGGATGTGGTATCTCGCATCCACGCGCAAATTTGGGTAAATGGAGATGAATACCATATCACCGATTTGGGCAGTTCTAATGGTACCTATGTTAACGGTGCGAAACTTCAACCTAAAGTTTTTTGTCCACTGCATCCAGGAGACAGAGTTTCCTTTGGGCAGGGAGACAAAATAACTTTCATGTTTAGGGTGCAGCAGCACTCTGCATCTGCCACAACAAATCCTACACCAAACTCCGCGCCCACAAAAATTACAGCGCCTACCATCGGCAAAGAAGAGGAACAAGTAATCCTTGCTAGCAAGCTTATCGGCTTAGGGCTAATCCTAGCAGGCGTTACATTTTTAAGTACAAGTATTTATGTGAGCGTCTACTTACGCAGCACACCTGGAATTTTGCTGTGTATGGGAGGTCTAGTAGCTCTAAATTGGGCTGGGCGCGATAATCGGATACTGGGATGGGTGTTGATTGGCATAGGAATTGCTCTATTCCTTGCCAGTGGTGTTGTAATCGGCTCTGTGTCACTTTTTTCTCTGCTGGTGTCATTCGCTGGCATCTCTTGTGGATATCAGTTGTTTACAACCGGAAAGGTATTCAACTTTAATCCGCTTACGCTCCAAATAGTTAAAAAATCAGCCAACTCAGGCAATCATTAAATTAGCGATCGCTAATTACCATTAAGGTCTCAGGTTTTGAATGCGTAAGTCCTGATTACTTCTGAGAGGTTCATAATCAGCTATTTATCATTCAATAAACAGCATTTCAGCCTCAAATGTAAACAAATGTAACAAATGTGGCGTTAAAACGTTTTGCTGTCTTGACAACCAATAGAAGAACCGATAACTTGATATACATACCCGGGTAAGACCGTTAAAGAGTTATATGCAAACGCAAACTAAGCAAAAGGTCACTTTGTATTTGTCGCCAGAGTTGCACAAAAAACTGAAGATTCGTTCAGCAGTCGATTCAGAACCAATGTCAGAACTTGCGGAACGTGCCCTCGTTTTTTACCTATCTAATTCAGAATTGGTTGATGAGGTAGAAGATTCTTCTTATGGGCGGACTCATAGAGTTTATTCATGCCCAACTTGTGATAGCTCACTAGTATTACGTGATGGGGAACTGGTTGCATTAGGCAATCAACCAGGAGTAGTTGGTCAACAACATCTTTCGATTGATGAGATGGATGAAGATGCAACCCATCCCAAGGGTGAGGAAGAGTTAGTTCCTTGCTAGATAGATAGGAATTATGAATTATTCATTCATGATTCGGTTGTCTTTACCAGAAGCAATGTCTCTACTGTCTTTATAAGGTCTCAAGTAGGTCGATGTATGAAAGAAGAGCTCAATATCCTAATTCAAGCTCAATACCCTTTAATCTACCTTGTGACCTCCGAGGAAGAGCGGGCCGAGCAAGCAGTTTCCACGATCGCTCAGTCGTTAAAGCCCCAGCGCCGAGTATTTGTTTGGACAGTAACACACGGCATTGTGGAGTATGGTCAACCCCGGAATGTCACGCAACACAACACCGTGTCTCCAGAGGCGGCCATTGAGTGGATAATCCGGCAGAAAGAACCTAGTATATTTATTCTTAAAGATTTACACCCCTTTATTGATGCGCCTGCAACAAACAGATCGTTACGTGATGCGATCGCTAGCTTTAAAGGTACGCAAAAGAACATCATTTTGATGTCCCCAATGCAACAAGTACCTATAGAGTTGGAAAAAGAAGTTGTTGTTATCGATTTTACACTGCCAGATATGGCGGAGTTAAATAAAGTACTGACTCAGCACGTAGACCAAAATCGTGGTCGGCGGTTGACAACAGAGGCTAGAGAAAAGCTTCTCAGAGCAGCTTTAGGTCTAACTAAAGATGAAGCTGAAAAAGTCTACCGAAAGGCGCAGGTAACTACAGGGCGTTTGACGGAAGATGAAGTAGATATCGTTTTATCTGAGAAAAAGCAACTAATTCGGCGCAATGGAATCTTAGAATACATTGAAGAAGATGAAACCATTGATGCTGTAGGTGGCTTAGAAGAGTTAAAAAGATGGCTCAAGCAACGCTCTAACGCTTTTACAGAAAGAGCGAGAGAGTATGGTTTGCCTCAACCAAAGGGGATGTTAATTCTCGGAGTTCCTGGTTGTGGTAAGTCATTAATTGCCAAAACTACTTCCCGACTGTGGGGTTTACCACTGTTGCGGTTAGATATGGGGCGAGTGTACGACGGCTCAATGGTGGGACGAAGTGAAGCAAACTTGCGAAACGCCCTGAAAACAGCAGAATCTATTTCTCCAGCGATTTTGTTTATCGATGAATTGGATAAATCCTTTGCTGGTAGTGGAGGTTCTTCTGATTCTGATGGGGGAACTTCAAGTAGAATCTTCGGTTCTTTCCTGACATGGATGCAAGATAAGAAATCACCAGTGTTCGTGATGGCAACCGCCAACAGAGTAGAACGCTTACCTGGGGAGTTCTTGAGGAAAGGACGCTTTGATGAAATTTTCTTTGTCGATCTGCCAACACCGGAAGAACGGCAACACATTTTTAATATTCATCTGACCAAGCGCCGTGAAGACATCTCTAGATTCGATCTAGAGCAATTAGCCAAGATGTCTGATGGCTTTTCTGGGGCAGAAGTTGAGCAAGCGATCGTTGCGGCAATGTATGAAGCTTTTGCCCAAGATCGGGAGTTCACCCAACTAGATATTATTGCTGCACTGAAGGCAACATTGCCGCTGTCTCGAACGATGCAAGAACAAGTAACGGCTCTGAGAGATTGGGCCAGACAGCGTGCACGCCCCGCAGCATCCTCCGTAGCTGAATATCAGCGAATGGAGTTCTAAAAGCTTTCCTCTGCCATCCCAGGGGGAAAGGCTAGCTCTGAATGCTAGCAGTTATAAGAAAAAGCCGCATCCTGCTAAGAGCGGCTTCGCCCGAAACAAACCGTTGTCGTTTTTCTCAATCTTCTCATTGGAGGAAACCCAAATGTCTCACTTTAGCACCCTGCGTACCAAGATCACCGATGCCGAAATCCTCAAGGCTTCCTTGCGCGACCTCGGTATCAGCGTAAAGACTGAAGCTGATGTCCGTGGTTATAACGGTCAGCGTGTCCGTTCTGACATCGTTGCTATGTTGGATGGCGAATATGACCTCGGCTGGTCTCGCAACAGCGATGGTTCTTTTGACCTAATCGCTGACCTGTGGGGCGTTGCTAAGAAGCACAACCAAACCGAGTTGATCAACTCAATCAACCAAAAGTATGCCGTTAACAAAACTTTGGCTGAAGTAAAACAACGCGGTCTGCAAAACGCCAATGTGAAGTTGGTATTGCAATAACAATTTCTCTGCGCGTTCCCAAAGCTGCACGGGTTAACCATATAAATAGCGGTTAGCCCGCTTTTTTATCGGGACTGAGATGTATTTCTCAGTCCCTATTTTTTTAGTAATCCAAAATGTAATGTAGGTAGGTAATCATGATAAATGAAGCAGATATTCGAGACTTTTTAACACAGCATTTAGATATTGTAGAACCTAATTTGAAATTTATTAAGAAGGAGTTTAGCCTTGAAAATAGTCTTGGTGCTGGTGGTCGTATAGACATTTTGGCAAAAGATAAATTTGGATTTTTTGTCATTATTGAAATTAAAAAAAATGACAAAACTACTAGGCAGGCTCTACATGAACTTCAAAAATACATGGCTTTATTTAAAACGAATTATGGTCTGGCTACTCACAAGTGTAGATGTATTCTACTTTCTACTGATTGGCATGAATTACTTGTGCCATTTTCGGAATTTTCAAGGGTTGTTGATTATCAAATAGATGGCTATCAACTCATAGTTAATGAAGAAGGGATACCTATAGGTAAAAAATCTGTACAGTTGGCTCCAGAGGGGGAAGAAAAATTTATCTTTCCAATACACAATATTTTCTTGTATGAAATCATTGAGAATAGAAAGATAGCAATAGAAAAGCTAGAAGATATTTTAAGAGAGCTAGAGATAACAAATTATTATGTTTCGATCATAAATTACGAGGGTGATTCTGAAAATGTAATATATCTTTTTGCTATATACTTAGTTCTTGATATATTTAAAGCTTCAGAAAAAGAGAGGATTCAAAAAAATCTAAATATCCTTAATGATGATAGTTATGAGTTTGATAATGAAGATGAAGATGAAGATATAAATATTAAACCTTTATTTGAAGAAGAGGCTTTGTCTGAAATTACTAATAGGCTAATAGGTTTAATAGACACTATGGAAGTAGGCACATCTGAAAAGCTTCAAGGTATGATGTCTAATGGTTGGCATATTAATAAAATATATCAAGGTAATCAATTATTTCAAAATTTATTAATAAATGATGAGGAAATTATCAAAGAAATTATCAGTTTTGAAGGTGGTAATTCTGTTGTCTATACATCAGTTACCACACCTAAAATTCAACCTTCATGGAAAGCAATTTCTGAAGGGTTAAAGCATTTTTTATATGGGAATGATTTATGGCAAATTGGGTATGACTGGTTTTTTAAAAAAGTAGAATCTATAAGCAGAGAAGCTACCGTAAATTTTAGGATTTATTATGGATCTGATATATTATTTAGCCTATATAACTATTTCTGTAGAGGTGTTTCTTACTTGCCAACTCTTGAAATAGTGGCTCAAATTCCAGGAGAACCAAACAAAACTATTATTCTAGTCGGTTCTGTAGAATGGGATGGACATACTTTTCCTAACGCAGGTTCAATTTTTCATGAACATAATCCTTCAGAGCTTTTTTATAAACAAAAACTTTACTTTAAAGAAGAAGCATTATATGAACTTCTGATGATGAACAAACATGGTATCGAATACTCCTTGTTTGAAATAACTATAGAGCAAAATACTCAGACTCTTATTAAACGTCTAGAGTTAGAAGAAGATGACACTGTAATTTTATTACCAATAACAGATGAAGTAGGATTAAGCTTAGAAGATTTCTTTATACACAATCGTGGCTATATTGAAGAGCTTTGTTATATTGGAGGTTCATGTTTTCACTTCGTAAGCTGAATAAATAGGTCTTGGTGCTGACCGAACTACTACTATTGCTCAAGCTGAGGCAAGTGTAATTGTTAGCACAGCCGTGGCTTTTAGTTAAAATGAAGGCGATGTCTACGACGGGCTACGCCTATGCACCGCGATTTATGTGAGTGATTGGGTTCCTTTCAACCTTCAGCCATCTTAACCAACAGCGAACTCAGTAAATTGTCGTTTAAAGGGGGAATGAAAAGCTAAAACGATGTCTTTTTTGGGTATGCCTCTACTAATAAGTTCATTGGCGATACCTCCTTCAGTACCATCGTGTTGAATCCAAATTTTTTCGTTTTTAATATCTAAATGCAAAACACAGCCATATACACGGCGCTTATTTGACCACCCCGCATGAACAACTTGGTAGCGATCGCGCTCTCTATCAAAAATGACTTCTGCTTCGACTTCTTCGTTACTGGCTTTGATTTCGCTGTAAGCTAGCAGCAGTTCTTGAATAAGTTGACGGTACTGTTCTACTTTTGCCATTTTACGATCGCCTCCTCTTCTGGGTCGAAAACAATCAGCCGAACTTGGTAGCGTTGGATTAATAAACGTGGCAGTTCTAAGGTAAAAAAAGAACGATACGTGTCTAAGGGAACTGCTAAATATAGAAGTCTCTCAGGTTGTTCTTCTTCAAGTGCTAATTGATATTTGAGATACTGTCCTAAAGCAGTACTAAATTCAGTTGTAGTAGATGGAGCAACAAAGCTTTTAACTTCAACCGCAATTTTTTCTTGATTTCGTTCAGCTGCTAAAACTTTCTCTGCACCAAGGTCGATGTACATATCCAAACCACCAAAACGCAGGAAAAGCGGGTCATTAGTGATGAGCCAACCCTCTTTCTCCAAAGCGCGTTTTACTGCATCATGGAATATGTCTCTCGCCGCCATAGATTCCTAGAATTTTGATTTCGGTACTATAAAACTAGCTTACTCCCTACCAAACCTGACTTAAATCCAAAACAAACCCAGGTAGCAACGGTTCACCATAAAGTGTCTTAGGATTATCTAATACCTCAACCGCAATATTAGGACGATAAATAAAAACTCGGCGTTGTTTTCTATCAATTAACCAACCAAGTTGTGTCCCATTATCAATATACTCTTGCATCTTGTCTTGCAAAATTCGTAAGTTATCGCTCTCAGAACGCAATTCAATCACAAACTCAGGACAAATCGGCGCAAACTTTTTTCGCAGTTCTGCTGGTATCGCTTCCCAGCGATCGCGTTTTATCCACGCTGCATCTGGCGATCGCACTGCACCATTAGGCAAAGTAAACCCACCACTAGAACCAAATCCTACACCTGTACCATCTTGCTTTGTCCATACCCACAACTGCCCAACTAAGTTAAAGTTGCGTTCATCAGTTTCGGAACCAGTAGGGGGCATAATGACTAATTCTCCAGCAGCATTACGTTCGATGCGAAAGTCGTGGTTTAACTGGCAAAATTCGTAAAACTGATCTTCAGTTAGTGCGATCGCAGGTTGCAATTGCAAGACCATTGGTATAATTTCTGTGGCTATAGGTAAGTTAATGGTCATAATTCATATTTGGGAGTTTCACCTGTCTTTAGGATATATCTTGGCAAAATTTTAGGGGTGGTTTCGTAACCACCCCTTTATTGCCCTAATAATTTAGAATTTACTTGCAGACCCCTTAATGGGAAGTTAATTTACTCAGAAATGTTAATCAAACTTTCAACTTGAGAATTAGCCAATGTTGGCGCAGAGAAAATCCGCGAGTACAGACTTGATGGTTGTTGATGAGCAACGACTGGTAGAACTTCACGAGCATGGGCGGCTAATTCTACTGCCTTCACATCATAAGTCTGCGTTGCTAACTTGGGATAAAATCCGATACCGATGATTGGCAGCAGCAAACAAGCGGTAATAAATATTTCGCGGGGTTTGACATCAGATATTACAGCATCCAAGTGCAACTCTTGACTTTGCTCGCCATAGAACACTTGACGCAGCATCGATAGTAAATAAATTGGTGTCAAAATCACGCCAACTGCTGACAGCAGCACGACTACAATTTTGAAGCTGGAACTGTAAACATCACTGGTGGCGATACCAAGAAATACCATTAACTCACCTACAAAGCCACTCATTCCGGGTAAGGCGAGAGAAGCCATTGAACCAATGGTAAACAGAGCAAAGGTTTTGGGCATTACCTTGGCCATACCGCCCATTTTATCCATCATCAAGGTGTGGGTGCGATCGTAAGTCACGCCAGACAGGAAGAACAAGCTAGCAGCAATCAAGCCGTGGGAAACCATCTGTAGCACTGCACCACTAATACCTAATTCTGTGTAGGAGGCAATTCCAATCAACACAAACCCCATGTGGGCAATTGAAGAGTAAGCCAAGCGGCGTTTGAGATTGGTTTGAGCAAAGGCACAGCAAGCACCGTAGACAATGTTCACTACACCCAAAATTGCTAACACTGGGGCAAAAGTCACATGGGCATTGGGCAACATTTCCACATTGAAGCGGATCAGAGCATAACCACCCATTTTTAACAACACACCAGCCAAAATCATTGAACCGGGTGCTGATGCTTCACCGTGGGCATCAGGTAGCCAAGTGTGTAAGGGAAAAATCGGTAACTTTACACCAAAAGCTATTAAGAAACCTGCATAAACCAACAATTCCAAGGTTTTGGGGTATTCTTTCATTCCCAGAGTCGCCATATCGAAGGTGACGGTATCTCCAGAGAATGCCATTGCAAAACCGGCAATCAAGATAAATATTGATGCGGCGGCGGTGTAGAGAATGAATTTAGTAGCCGCATAACGGCGGTTTTGTCCTCCCCAGATGGAAATCAGCAGGTAAACTGGCACTAACTCGATTTCCCACATTAGGAAGAACAGCAGCAAATCTTGGGCGACAAATACGCCAAGCTGGGCGCTGTACATCGCTAACATCAAACCATAAAATAATCGCGGCTTGGTGGTAACTTTCCAAGCCGCGAATATTGCGAGGGTATTTATTAAGCCTGTCAGAAGCAGCAAGGGCATCGATAAACCATCAACCCCCACAGCCCAATGCAAACCTAATTGCGGTATCCAAGGATAGTTTTCTACAAATTGGAGTCTTGAACTCTGAAAGTCGTACTTATACCAAAAGGCATAAATCATCAGTGCAAAGTCAGCGATCGCAACTCCCAGACCATACCACCGCACAGTTCTACCTTCTTTGTCTGGGATCAGGGGGATGGCTAAGGCAGCCACCAAGGGTAAGAGGATTATGGCTGTTAGCCAGGGAAATTCAATAGCATTCATCACTTCTGACAATCAATTTGCCTTCTCGCTTTTGGTTTCATTATATTAAGTAATTTATAGTTTTGTAAATATTCTTTAAGTATAGAAGATTAAATTTTTAATATTGACAAGAATATATACTCATCGAATGTCAAAGTTTCAGGATGGATAAGAATAAATACTTATCGGATTTTGCCGATTCCATTCTAAATGTAAACTTTTGCAACGTCAATAAAAAACGGCAGCTCAAGCCACCGTTACAAAACCGTCATATTTTCTAGCCTAATTGTCAGGGCTATTTAGTCTACGCTTCTAAGTTGAGTCATAGACCTAACCCCCAGCCCCTTCCCTATAAGGGAAGGGGAGTAAGATTCAAAGCCTCTCTCTTCTTAGGAGAGAGGTTTGGAGAGAGGCCAAAAGTACTTGGGGCTAAAGCATTAAACAATCCGGTTGACAATTGTCCACACTTCCCCATCAGAGCGGACATAAGGGACGGAGATTGTCTTAAACCCAGTGATGAAGGGCTTGTAATAAATCCGCCAATACATTGGACTCA
The DNA here is from genome assembly GCF_036917095.1 of Nostoc sp. Classification (GTDB taxonomy): domain Bacteria; phylum Cyanobacteriota; class Cyanobacteriia; order Cyanobacteriales; family Nostocaceae; genus Nostoc. The sequence continues at coordinate 153,491 of NZ_JBALFH010000056.1, read as the reverse complement.
ATTCATTGGCACAACGTTTAAGGAGGCGGACTTCTGTTGCCAGTTCACTTGCTAGTTGATTAATGCGTTGAGCATGAACCTGTGCCACTTCTTTGGCTTCTTCTAGCTCTTGTTGTTGGATAAGTTCTTTTGATACAACTTGCGATCGCACTAATTTACCTTGTCTTTGTTTTATCTGTCCTTCCAAAGCAGCGATCGCTGCATCTATGCCTTGGAGTTCAACTGATAATTGGGCATTTTCCCTGGCTTGACGGCGATACGCTTCCACCATTGCCTGGGGTGAATCATTCTCGCCAGAGATTACATTATTAATAGTGAGTGCAGCGCGTTCTTCTAGGAGAATCTGAATTTGAGATTTAAGCGCCGCCATTTCAGCCTGAATTTGCTCCATAAATCGAGTTTTAAGTGCTGAGTAAAATAGTTATCTGATTTTTTAAAAGCTTTTTGCGCCTTGGGTATCGAGAGAAAGCGATCGCACCTCGGCTGTAATTCCTTCTTCTTGCCAAGCAGCTAACATTGCCGCCTCCACAGCCTCTGAGTGTAACCGATCCGCCAAAGCTAACAGTGTCGGGCCCGCACCACTAATCACCATACCATAAGCACCAGCACTAACAGCTGCGATGTTGAGGGCATCGTAACCAGGAATCAAAGCTTTGCGATAGGGCTGATGCAACTTATCTTGCAAAGCTGTCTTTAACCATTGTCCGTTACCAGTTTCCAAGCCCCGTAACAATAACCCCAAATGTGCCGTATTGAAAATCGCATCGGCGCGACTCACCTCAGTTGGAAGAACGCCTCGCGCTTCTGAAGTGGAAAGTTCAAAATTAGGAATAGCCACAACTGGTACAACATCTTTATGCCAGGGAACATCACAAATTTCCCAACCTGCACCACTGGTAGCAGCGAGACGACATCCTCCCAATAAAGCTGGAACTACATTATCTGGATGTCCTTCCATTGCGATCGCTAACTCCATCACCTGCGACTGAGAAAGAGTAGCACCCTCAAGCTGATTAGCCGCAACCAACCCACCAACAATTGCTGTCGCCGAACTACCCAAACCCCTCGCCAGTGGGACACCTAACTTAATCTCTATTTTCACAGTTGGCGGTGTCTGCTCTATATGTTGATAGAACTTGACAAACGCTTGGTAGAGGAGATTGCTCTCATCAGTTTGGACTCGTTCAGCTTCTGTACCAGTGACATTAATAGTTAGTCCACCCTCTTCTAGGCGAGTGAACTTGAACTCGTTGTACAGCTTTAAAGCTGCACCGATGCAATCAAAACCAGGCCCCAAATTCGCAGTTGTGGCGGGAACAGTAACAGTGACACCAGAAACAACAGACATTGGCAAAACTCACTAATCATCAACCAGCATCCCATGTAAAGGGTTGATTTGTTTACTAGTGAGCTAATTATCTGTTGTGGTAGTTTGCATACCCATCTGAGTGTTTACATTTTATTAATATATTTTTTTACCTAATGATTTAAAAATAATGTTATTATTCGGTTATATATTGACTATTTATATTAACTAATTTATTAAATGGAATATTTAAAGCGCTTTCTTGAGTATGCTCCTGAGGCGTATGATGCTATTCGTAATGCTGACGATGTAGCAGTGATTGCACGTAATACTGGATGGGCAGAGTTTCGCATTCGACGAATCAAAAAACATTTATTTTATGATGAACACCAGTTGGATTACGATCTCGGATTTAACCGCTTTAGTCCTGATCCAGATATAGCAGATGCCTGGATTAGGTTACAGCGAGGTAATTTTAATCCTGAAGATTTGAGACTACTGGAACATGAATACTTTGAGTCGAGGTTTGAAGGCATTTTCTATACTAACTACCGTACAGCTCATGACGCTACTGAGCGCTCTGGCCGTTTGTGGAGTCCCCCAGTAACATGAGCATAACTCAAATGAGTTAAAACTGAAGTATCTAACTTTTACAGACCACATTAATCTGTTATGGCTTTTTACGTATTGATTCTAAAAGAAAAGGAGGATGAGACTGGCGTTACTTACCGCTTTGGGCCACATGAAGATCGTCTCGGCTCTTTGTGGATAGATAAATTGAGTGGAGAAATTAAGGAACTTCAAGAAACACCAGAGCAAAACTCGCAGGCATTTTTTCAACGAGCAGCAGTAAAGGTTTGGCAAAATTGGAAAAAAGGAGCTTTTCCAGAAAAAACATCTTGGGCATCCTGAGAATGATTTGGGATTGATAGCCTATCTATAGCGATCGGCTATCAATCCTCTGTTCTTCCTCAGAAAAATACCTAACGATCGCTCTTTTCCCCAGAAGAAATAGATTTCAAGAAGCTTACTTCAAAGTTCCCAAAACGGGCGCTACCTCAACCTCTGAAATTTGCGGAACTAAAAGTCCTTTAGCGTAAATCTGGGGATTGGTTTGCGAGACTATGGCATAAGACTGGCGAAGATTAGCATTGACTGCAACCGTCTTCACATCGTACATCTGCATCGCCATCTTGGGATAGAAACCAATACCAATAATCATCAGCAGAAAACAGGCAGCGATAAATACCTCACGCGGTCTAGCATCGTCGTAGACTGCTTCTTCTGGCACGATGCAGTCTGTACCAAAACAAACTGTTCCGTCATCTTCTTGATTTTCCAAGCCTGCATTATTAATGTCGCATAGCAGCGCTGCATCTTTACCATAAAACACCTCTCTCAGCATGGAAAGTAGATAAATAGGTGTGAGGATGACTCCAACTGCGGCGAGAAAAACCGTTACGGTGCAGAAAGTCGAACTGTAAACATCACTGCTTGTCATCCCAACAAATACCGAGAGTTCGCCAGCAAAGCCACTCATGCCGGGAAGTGCTAAGGATGCCATCGCGGAGATTGTAAACAGGGCGAAGACTTTGGGCATGGCTTGACCAACACCGCCCATATCTTTCATTACCATTGTGTGGGTGCGATCGTAAGTAACGCCTGCCAAAAAGAACAGCACCGATGCAATCAAACCATGTGAAATCATTTGCAACATCGCGCCGTTGATTCCCAAATCAGTGAACGACGCAATCCCAAGCAATACAAACCCCATGTGAGAAATCGACGAATAAGCTAAACGCCGCTTCATATTCGTCTGAGCAAAGGAGTTCAATGCACCATAGACAATGTTGACAACACCCAGAATGGCTAGAACCGGTGCAAAGTAAATGTGTGCATCGGGGAGCAGTTCAAGATTCAGGCGAATTAGTCCATATCCACCCATCTTCAGCAATACACCAGCCAAAATCATCGATACAGGAGAGGATGCTTCGCCGTGGGCATCGGGCAACCAGGTATGCATCGGGAAAACAGCAAGCTTGACGCCAAATGCAATCAGCAACCCTGCATAAAGTAGCAGCTGTAGTCCAATGGGATATTCCTTCTTAGCGAGGGCGGTTATATCAAATGTCATATCACCGCCGCCGTATAGCCCCATTGCCAGGGCTGCCACCAAAATAAAAATTGAAGCCGCTGCGGTATACAATAAAAATTTCGTAGCCGCATAACGACGCCTTTGTCCACCCCAAATGCAGACTAGTAGGTAGACGGGAATCAGCTCTACTTCCCACATAATGAAAAATAGCAGCAAGTCTTTGGCAACGAATACCCCTACCTGTGCGGAATACAGCACCAGCATCAGGAAATAGAATAGGCGAGGTCGGCGATCGACTTGCCAAGCCGAAAATATCGAGAGTGTGGTGACAAATCCTGCTAGAAGCACAAGTGGCGCTGAAAGTCCATCTACTGATACTGCCCAGTTAAAACCTAACTGAGGCACCCAAGCATAATTTTCCACCATTTGAAAACTAGCACTGCTGGCATCGTAATGCTTCCAAAAGGCGTAGCACATCAGGGCAAAGTCTGCGATACCTACACCCAATGCATACCACCGCACGCGCTTGCCATCTTTATCAGGCAGCACAGGGATGAGCAGAGAAGCAACGAGTGGCAGCAAGACAATTGCGGTAAGCCAGGGAAATTGATCCGCTATCATGTATATAAAAATACTTATTTAGTCAATTATGTCATTCTACTAAACTTTGTAACAATTTCTTAATAAATCTTTGTCCCAGTTAACCGCTTTGACTAAAAAACAATTGATTGAAAATGGTGACTGGGGAAGAAAGATCGTTATGTGTTCTTGTGTACGCAGTTTATGATGGCTATTAACTTGTTTAAGGTACTAAACCAGCCCGCAAAGCACGGACAGCAGCTTGTGTACGGTCAGCAACACAGAGTTTATTGAGAATACCTCGAACATGAGTTTTTACAGTACCGACTGTTAAATAGAGCCTTTTAGCAATTTCTGCATTGTCACACCCAGCGACAATCAACTCTAAAACATCCATCTCTCTATGAGTTAAAGGATAAGTAACTATACTTTTCTCAACATCTGGGTCAATACCTTCAATCAAGACTCTTTTTCCAGATGCCCCTCTGCTACCATCGGGGAAATCTTGACGTATTTGTTGTAGTACAAGGTCTGCGATCGCTGGATCGATCCATGAGCTACCTGCATAGGTGGTTCGCACAGCCTCAACTAGTCTCTCAGTTTCGATATCCTTCATGCAATAAGAATCTGCACCTGCTGCAAAAGCTGCTAAAACTGCCTGTTCGCTATTCTGCATCGTTAAAATCAGCAGCTTTGTTGTATAATCTTCATTCTCTGCTTGATATTGTCTAAATGTACGTGTTAGCTCAATACCATCCATGTCAGGCAAACCAATGTCAATAGTAGCAACATCAGGCTTGAGAGTTTTTAGAAGCTTTATGCCATCAGCTGCATTGGCTGCTTCACCAACAATGTTTAACTCTGGCTGGGTTTGCAAGGCAGCCCGTAAGCCGATTCTTGTAAGGTTGTGATCTTCAATCACGAGGATCTTGATTTCACTCATAGTTGCTTAACTTTACTTTTATTTATCTTAAGTACAGATTAAAATAATCTCGTTCTTCTATTCGGGATTTTATACAAAAAGCAATGCACTTCGTATTGTTCCCTGAACTTCATCTACCATTAGACATAAATAACCTTATCTCGGAAGTTTTTCTAAAGCAAGAGTTTCGATCTGACAAAAAGTAAGATATTTTAATTAAATAATACCTATTCTAGATAAAAGCACAGTGTAATTACTTAAAAAGGTTAGAGATATTTAATTCAGGAAACTTGAAAGAAAAATGTGAATCCTTAATAATCTCAGCGCTAGTGAAGTAAGCTATTACTAGATTTGCGAGGGATAGCCAAGCACTTCTTTTTTTTATTTAGCCATGTCTTTAACTAAAACTGTCAAAAAAGATAAAATTCTCGTTGTCGATGATATTTTTGACAATTTACTGGTCTTAGAAGCAGTCCTAGAAGATAACGACTATGAAATTAACCTGGTGGAAGATAGCAAACTTGCTCTAACTATGGTTGAAGAGTCGCCGCCAGACTTAATTCTCTTAGATGTAATGATGCCGGAGATAGATGGCTATGAATTTACTCGACGTATTCGACAGAATCCGGCGTTGCCATTTATCCCGATTCTGCTGCTCACGGCTCACTATGAGTCTAGCGTTGTTGAAGGACTCGACGCTGGTGCAGATGACTTCATCCGTAAACCATTCGATCCTGATGAACTACATGCACGAGTGCGATCGCTCCTGCGCCTCAAACATAGCATCGACGAACGAGATCAGATGGCTAACCTGCGGGCAGATTTTGTCTCGCGTTTTACTCACGATTTACGCATACCACTCGTGGCCTCCAACCGCGTATTAAAATTATTGCTGGAAGGCAGGTTTTGCGAAGTTTCGCCACAATTGCAAGAAATAATTGATACCATGATTGGCAGTAATCAAGACCTGCTGGAAATGGTAAATACCTTGCTAGAAGTTTATCGTCATGAAGCGGGCTGTAAAACCCTAAAAATTTCTCCCTGCAATATTCAGGAATTAGTTAGTGAAGTTTCCCAAGAATTAACTCCCCTGGCTGAAGAAAAAGGATTAGCTCTAAACCTTGATAAGGGTGAAACTGCAACCACAGTGATGGGCGATCGCGTAGAACTGCGGCGAGTTTTGACAAATATCATCGGCAATGCAATCAAATTTACAGACAAAGGTTCTGTAGATATTCACTGCTATCTCACTCCCGTAGCTGTGACTATTGATATCCAAGATACAGGGCCGGGAATTTCTAAACCAGATCAGGCAATATTGTTCGAGCGATTTCGTCAAGGTAAACATCAGCGTTCTGGTAGTGGTTTGGGGCTATATTTATCTCGCTACATTATCGAAGCACATCAAGGCACAATCGATGTGACATCTGAACCAGGGCAGGGTAGTACATTCACCATACGTCTACCTGTAGCTAGTGAAAATTAAAAGTAGGGATTCATCGGAAAAGCCAATCTGGGCTAAAAGTCTCCCTTGTTAAAGTAAATTTAGCGGCATCTGTGTATGTCTGGCATTCTTTTTTTAGGTCGATCCAATGCAAGTATATCTATGTGCCCTAACTATACCAAATGGGTGTTTTGCAATTCAAAAATACAAAAATAGTGTTCACAGGCAAAATCCGCGAACACTAAGATAGAAAACTAAGATATAGGAAGAAGCAGACAAAAATAAATATTTTTACCGATCGATTTCTGGAACAATATCGGGACGATTTTTATCTTCCCAACCTACAGGACGTTTGGAATTGTACCAGGCAATTGACCCTATAGTCACAGCAGCGAAAAAGCCCAATCCTAATAACGCTGTCAGCACAATAGAATAACTAGAATTACCTTGTAATGTTACAGGTATATCTGTTAAAAGATAGGTAAATAAAAGATTAATCATGAATCTACACTTTTAAAAAAATCAGTGATTTGAGTAAATATTTTGTAACCGATATTTAGAAAAAGCCTATAACCCAACGTAAAACTCACATTTTATAAAGGGAGAAGGTTCAGTAAATAATTATTTTACCTACACCTTTTCCCTAAATAAACTTCATCTTAGTCTAAAGTTTTTTTAACTTCATCTTTGATATTTTCAGTCGTGTGGCGGACTTGGGCTTCAGCTTGTTTAGCTTTACCTTCAGCTTTATCTTTAGGATCGCCAGTTACTTCACCAATTGCTTCTTGTACTTTTCCTTCGACGTTTTTAGCGAAAGCTTTTGCTTTATCTTCGATACTCATATTTTTTGTTCCTAAACTAAGTTAATAGCGATTAGTTGTTGCTTGCTTGAAAAGCGCTGCAATGTTTATAGATTACTTTTAAACAAGTTTTAATTCTTCTATCTGACGATGTTTTTATGAAGAATATTTGTGTCCGTTGTACATAGTTATTTAAAGGTTGAATTCATCTTGGAGAAATTAAATAATATCCAAAAGGGGGAAAAGCATCATCATATTCTTCTATCTTGCGACAAAATCATTTATAGCTTCAGATAAATAGCGATGATGAGAACTGCAACTTGGCGTATAACTACTGGATATGGTAAATACAGCAGTTTTCTTTTCCATGAAGTAAATAGCCACGGGTTTTGAGGCAGGAGGCAGAAACTCTTTATATTTGATACGTGAGTCCTGAGTTTTGTACTCCACTTACTTGCAAAAAGCTGTATGTCGCTTCTTAGGCTTTGACTACTTATAGCGGTTCTCAGTTGAGTGAAGTAGAAGAACCCCACCCCCAACCCCTCCCCGCTCTTCGAGAGGGGACTATGATGTACTTCATTTAGGAAAAGCTATAAGCGGTAATTAGAAACAAATGGCGCAAGTCCAACGACTCTGCTCTTTTGGTTTAGACACACTCAAACAACTTTTGAGAATGAAATAGCCCTGACTAAACCGTATTGCCCTATCATCTAATTTAAATCAGGATGCTTGCTGCATTTGAGTATAGGCTTCATAGACGCCCTTCACGTTGTACCAGTTGAGAAAAATTCGGGCAATTTCTAAAGCCAATTGAGGTTTACCTAAATTAATTAGCCATTGCAAAAATGGAGCCATTGTTCGTTCATTAAGTGCGCCATTGAGTGAAAGAATGCCCCAAAGTAAGCGATGCAGCCAAGTCATTTGAATCATCATTCGCACTTCCCATGTGGGATGCTTTTGATAAAACAAAACTCCCATACGTCCGCGTTGTATTTCTTGGTCAATCAATCGGGGAATTTGCTCTAAGTTAAATGGTGGATGCCAGTGATAGCCGACGGCTTCGGGACATTTAATTAGTGTCAAACCTAGTTTTTTCAGCCGCACACCTAATTCTAAATCTTCCCAGCCATAGAGTTGAAAGCTAGTGTCAAAAAGTCCCGCTTTTTCAAGCCAATGTTTCGGAATTGCTACATTTCCTGTAGCAAAAAAAGCTGCTGAAAAATCTGTTACTTTGTAGGGTTCAGCAGTTGGATTATCGAAATTGCAAGTATTAATAACTGCACCGTAAGTGAAAAAGCGATCGCTTCTCAATTTCTCCTTTCCCTGCACTAGCGCATCCACGTGAGCTTGCAGGAAATTTTTCAGCACTACTAAATCACTATCAATAAAGATAATTGTGTCTCCGTGCGCCTGTTCTACCCCCAAATTCCGAGCCGCAGCTGGGCCAGCATGATCTTGCTGAAACCAGCGTACATGGGGAAACTCGTTTTTATGCACTGCCAACCATTCCAAAGTGCCATCAGTAGAACCATCATCTACTAAGACAATCTCGTAACCAGAAACTGGACTTGGCTTACTCAACTCCTGCACCTCCAAGGCGCGGAGGCACTTTTCTAAAATCGGTTGGCGATTATAAGTCGGTATCACAACGCTGAAAAACACGGTATCACCCACACACAACACTATCTACCCATCTCCAGGATAGGACAGATGCGACGCTGACACTGTTCCTTACTTGATTCTAGTTACGGAAATGCTGAATCTGCTGATGATGCAATACTTACTAGGCATTTAATAACAAGCACAGGACTTACGCAACTGGCACAAGCAATGGTGCGCGAAGCGCACCGAGCGCCCAAAAACTACACACTCCAGTCTTAAACTTAAGAGTCTTTGCCAAGCCAAAGAAATAAGTTAGTGGTACTTGCTCCTAAAAATCTTTCCTTTCGCGTTTGATTATTTTTTAAGCCCCAAAGCGATGCCTGCGGCGGGCGACGCCAACGCCTAAATTTTTCGCAATAAGCAAGAGTTAACGCTAATTCAGCCAGATTCTTCAAACAGAGAATCGTCCCAATAATTTCCTCCGGGCAGCCAAAGTCTTGCTTCGGCACTTCCTGGAGCTAGGCTTCTGTTGCCTACATAAGATTCGAGATAAAATTCCTGATTTTCTGTTTCAGGCAAACCAATGTTGAGAAGTAATTCCGCAAAGTGCGTTGCTCCCGATGGTGTTCCAAAGCCACGTATAACAGAACGATTTTTCCAGTCTTCCTCAGTTGTACAACAGTCCCCTTCATCCGTTAACAATAGTTCTGGCAGATCCCAATCGGGGACTTGCAAGTTATGAAGAGGATGAAGACAGCTTTGAACTTCAGGCCAATATTTAAAAGCGAAAGGTTTTGTATAAAATCCTCCTGTAAGTGTGTCAATGTCAAGATTCTGGGACTCCACAATAATTTTCTTTATATCGCTCTGTTGGTGAGTGAGTAGGAGTTCAAGCTCACCGATATGGGGGGAAAATATACACGCTAAAATCAAAAGACTCAACTGGCGATAGGTTTGTTTATGGGCAAAAAACCAAAGTTGATCGATCTGGTACCAAGAGCCATACTGATGCACGCCTTTTTTGACTACTAATTTAGCAGTCGAGATAAGTTGCTGTGGACAAGGTAAAGAGTTCTCAGTAACAATGAACGGTTCACTATCTGACGTGGTAGGCAAGCTAGAAGCTATCTTTCCAAAAAAATTTTGTAGTTTGTCCATTCACCATACTTCCTAACTTATTATTTAACTACCTATTCCTTACAATTCTGTATCCATCACATTCCCCGCATTTATGCCATATCTCCCTGTATAAATAATCTTGCCCACGGCAGTTGGCATCACCGTGCCAGAAAAGGTTTTTTGTCGGTGCGCTTCGCGCACTATTGCTTGTGCCAGTTACGTAGGTACTAAGGCATATAAACTTACCATGTCTTAAACCTGAAAATATACATTTTTCTATATCTGTTAAACATTATTTTACTTTTACAGTTACAGGTATTTATGCTTAACTCACATCACTTTTTTCAAGATTAATTATTAGTAAAGAATAACACTTGATAAATTCTCATTAATCAGGATATAACCTGTTGTTAATTTTTAGTGATTATATTTTAGGACAAACTTAGGAAATTTCATGTATTTAGATAACTTGAATAGCAAATATTCTATTTTTGATAGCAAGTTATTTCAAGTTTAAAACATAGGAAGTTTCACGTAAATACTAATGGCTTTTTGTCAATAAGTAGAGTTTGTCTGTATTAAATTTTTCCGAGCGGAATAGAGGAAATTTGATGTCTACATTGAGCCGGAGACAACTTTTAATATTTTTTGCAGGCAGTGCTGGTGCTGCTGTGTTGGGAGACAAAATCCTAGATGGTTTTACTAGCATTGCGGAAGCAAAAACTAAGCTACTAAGCTTTACACCAGTGCGCTTACCCCATCCCCTACCAATTTATAAATACCAAAAGAATTTCTTGCCCACAGGAATCGGTCAGGGAAAAGTAGAAAATGCATCTACGGATGTTAAGTTAAGTAGCTACAACGTCATTGATGATGTGGTAGTGCCGCCGGAGTACGAACGTTATGTAATTGTAAGTTGGGGCGATCGCGTGTTTCCCAATCAGGATGATTATTTCGGCTACAACTGCGATTACACTGGTTTTGTTCCGATTGGTAGAAGCAACGATGTCGGCTATTTGTGGGTAAATCACGAATATGTTAGTTTCCCTTTTTCTGTCTTAGCACCAGGAACTCCCTCTGATGTGAAAGCATCACCTGACGCATTCAGGCAAGTAATTGGGTGGGCTTTACCCTCTGCCAAAAATATTGAAGTTGAAGGGGAATTTTTATATAACCAAGGCGGATCGATCGTTCGCGTCTCTCGCCGTAACGCCAAGAAGCGTTTTGCTGTGGTTAGGGATGATGCGAAAAATCGCCGGATTCATGGTCTTTCTGGTTTGGGAATTAATAGCCAACGGAATGATAACTACAAAAACATTACTTCTTGGGGAAGCCGCAGCCACCAGCAAGGTGACCAAAACTATTTAACTAGTACTGGCCCAGCCGCAACTGAAGTATTTAATCTGAGTTCCGATAAACTGGGTAAGAAAATTATTGGTACTGCCTATAACTGTTCTGGTGGTACAACTCCTTGGGGAACTATTTTATCTGCTGAAGAAAACTTCCAAAGTAGTGTTACAGAAGCAGTTAAGCCTGATGGAACTCAGACAGATTATACCAAGGATACTATAGGTAAGACTTTTGGTTTAGTTGGCGAAAAATACGGTTGGATTGTCGAAATTGACCTCGTAAATCCAAATTTCCGCCCTCGAAAACACACTTGGTTGGGTCGTTTCCGCCATGAAAACGTCGCCATCCGGGCTGAAGCAGGCAAGAAATTAGTTGCCTACATGGGTGATGACAGACGTGGTGGACATACCTGGAAATTTATCAGTAAAGGTACTATTTCCTCGCCAACTAGTAAAGCCAACAGCAGTTTGTGGGAAAGCGGTACTTTATACGTTGCCCGTTACAACCCAGACAAAACAGGTCAATGGATACCTTTACTCTTAAATACTGCTACCAATCCTATTCCACCATCAGTTATTTCTTCTCAAGAAGGTAACGTGTTGGAGGAGAAAGTGAAATTTTTACCATTACCGAAACGTAGTGGCGTTGCAGGTCAAACTGAAGATGGTGGTATTTTTAAATGCGATCGCATCAACGAAGCGACAGTACTACCTAATTATCAGAATAAAAAGCTATCTGACTTCTACCCCACCCAAGGCGCTGTTCTTAGTGATGCTTTCTTAGCGGCGAACTTGTCCGGAGGAACGCCTACAGCCCGTCCAGAAGATTTAGAAGTACATCCCTTCACCAAAGAGGTGTTCATCTCCTATACCGATGGTGCGCCAGGAAGCGACGGTTATCCAGATTCGCGGATTTTTCAGGTTGCCAAGGTAAGTACCGATGTCAATGCTACACAGCAGTCAGGCGGACTATACAAAATTATTGAAGATAGTGCCGATGGTACAGGTTTAACCTTCCGCTGGGAAAGATTTGCCCAAGGTGGAGAAGCCGGATCAATTGATGGTGCTGGTTTTGCTAATGTCGATAACCAAGTTTTCGACAATCAAGGTAATGTTTGGGGTGTTACGGATATGTCTACCAACACTCACAACGGTTTCGACATCGGTGCAGCTGGTACTCCAACCACCATAGATCGCAAAATTAGTGGTGATGTTTCCAAGCTTACAGGAGTTTTTGGTAATAACTGGCTGTTCTTTATCCCCACCAGTGGCGCTAATGCTGGACATGTAGTACCGTTTGCCTATGGGCCAGTGCGTTGCGAGATGACTGGGCCAACTTTTGTGGAAGATACGCTAATTCTTTCAGTACAGCATCCTGGTGAAGATTGTCCAATTAATGATGGCACGATCCTGAGTCGTAGCATTGAATTACTGGATTTGAATGGTACAACATTCAATCAAACTCGCACTGTACCTCGTGGTAGTAGTTGGCCCAGTAACATCAATGGTCAACCTACAGGTGTCCCCCGTCCATCTGTAATTGCTATCCAGCGGAAAAACCGGACTGGCAGTTTTGTTTAGCATTCCCTGTGCGTGTAAAGAAGCTGGATGAAAACTTCTTTACATCAAGTTTCTATGTAAAATCGGTGCTTTATAATTTTTAACCACAAATGCACACAGATAATTTATTTGTGTGCATAATTTGTCCGATCGCCAAGCTAAACCGTTTAGTTGAAAGCTGTTTACAACTTCACACACTGACTAAGTACAGCATTTCATTTTTTCTTGCGTTTCAGCGATAACCCCATCATACCAGCGATCGCTGTCCCACCAAGAGTCATAGGTTCTGGTACAGGCTGACCCTTAGAGTAACTTATTGTACCCACCTCTGTTGCAGACAATAAGTCGGCACTAAGAATGCTAGAAAATTTTGTTCCTCCTCTATTTGGATTACTTGGATCGTCCCCAATGAAAAATCGATCTTCAACTAAGTAGCTTAGTCCTAACAGGTTGCCATTTGTAAAGCTGACTACAGGAGATAATGGATAGTCAAAATCATTGGCCTCTGTATACTGAGTACCCAAGTAGTTAAAGGAAATGGATAATCCATTGCTAACACCTAAAGTTTCCTCACCTATCCCAGTTAAGGTTGAGTCTTCATATTGAAAAGAACCATAATACTTACCTGGGTTGTCGCCAGATGTTGCATTTACGGTAAAACCATTATTAATTAAAGCAGCCTGCGTTGGTTTAGCACCAACAGCAGCCACAGAGATAGCAACCGCAAAAGTAGCAATACCAAAATATGAAGCTAATTTCATCAGAAAATACTCCAAAGCTAAAAAATGAATAGTTCTGTAATTTCACTTAAATAAGCTTTGAAGCAAGGTATAGAGGTTAAGGAATAACAAACAAAAGAGTATCTTCATTAAATCTTCATGATTGCCAGCGATATATAAATTTTGTGTTAAGTTGTTTCCTATTTGAAGCTTTGTTGTCAACACTTGTTGAAAGATATCAGGACTTACGCAAGAACTCTCTGAAACTCTTATTCCTTTGTGTCCTTTGCGTCCTTTGTGGTTCGTTTTATCATGGTTTTGCGTAAGTCCTAGATATATTGCATCTTGCTACAAATTTTTTTTGCATTGAAAATATTGATATATTCAAACCCATATCAAATCAAAAGTATTTATATACAAGCGATCGCTCTATTTGCATTCCATTGGAGTTAACCACAAATTAGCCTATACAGATTGTCCTGTCTGAGTTTGCTGACAATCTGCCTATAGGTTATTGCATGAAGAAAATATACATGCATCAGTTTAGATATAATAATGACTCATTGTTTGTTTTCCTAACTGGAGAAATTAATGGGTCGCGCCAAAAAGGTTGTCCTGGCATATTCTGGCGGAGTGGATACCTCAGTTTGCATCCCCTACCTCAAACAGGAGTGGGGTGTGGAAGAGGTGATTACCCTAGCAGCAGATTTAGGACAGGGAGATGAATTAGAGCCAATTCGAGAAAAAGCTCTGAAATCGGGTGCAAGTGAATCCCTAGTGGCGGATGTCAAAGACAGCTTCGTTAAAGATTACGCCTTTGGAGCGATTCAAGCCAACGCCCTCTATGAAAATCGTTATCCTCTAGGAACTGCCCTTGCCCGGCCGCTGATTGCCAAGGTATTAGTAGAAACGGCTGAAAAATATGGTGCTGATGCGATCGCTCACGGTTGCACCGGTAAAGGTAACGATCAGGTTCGCTTTGATGTCTCTGTCACTGCCCTCAACCCCAACCTGAAGATCCTCGCACCAGCCAGAGAATGGGGAATGAGCCGCGAGCAAACGATCGCCTATGGGGAAAAGTTTGGTATTCCCTCACCAGTCAAAAAATCTTCTCCCTATAGCATTGACAAGAATTTGCTCGGTCGTAGCATTGAAGCTGGTTTACTCGAAGATCCGTCATTTGAGCCACCAGAAGAAATTTATGAGATGACCAAAGCGATCGCTGACACTCCCAACCAGCCAGAGTATATTGAAATTGGTTTCCACGGTGGCATTCCTACAACCCTCAACGGTATAGCCAAAAAGCCAGTTGAGCTAATTGAAGAACTCAATCAGGCGATCGGTAATCACGGTATCGGACGGATCGACATGATAGAAAACCGTCTGGTGGGGATCAAATCGCGGGAAATCTATGAATCACCCGCGATGTTAGTCCTAATTCAGGCACATAGGGATTTAGAAAGCTTGACATTAACGGCAGATGTTACCCATTACAAGCGTGGGATTGAAGAAACTTACAGCCAAATCGTTTACAACGGCCTGTGGTACAGTCCACTCAAAGTTGCACTGGATGCCTTTATTCAAAAAACCCAAGAGCGAGTCTCTGGAACTGTGCGCGTGAAGTTGTTCAAGGGCAACTCTACGATAGTTGGGCGTTCAAGCGATAATTCCCTCTATACTCCCGATTTGGCAACCTACGGAGCCGAAGACAAATTTGACCACAAAGCTGCTGAAGGCTTTATCTACGTTTGGGGGCTACCAACTCGCATTTGGTCGCAGCAAGTTAGAGGTTAGGAGTTAAAAGTTAGGAGTTAGGAGTTAAAAATGCAAAATACAAGAAGTGAAGTTAAAAATTATTTCTTTTAACTTCACTCCTGACTCCTCACTTTTCACTACTAATTTCTTTAACTTGTCGGGACTCCAGCCACAGTGGGACAAAAATTAAGGCAGCGAGGATTAGTAAGGCTGCGATCGCAAATTGACCCACCCAAGCAACCAATTGTTCTAAAGAGACAATTTTGCCAGCAAAAAAAGCTAAGGTCACCATCAAACTAGCCCAAGCAACTGCTCCTAAAAAGTTGTATAAAGAGAATTTTCCAAAGGGCATTTCGGCTATACCAGCTAGTGGTGCAGCAAAAACTCGCAACAACGCCAAAAAACGTCCAAAAAATACTCCTTTAGCAGCATTTTGGCTAAATTGTTCTTTAATATTTAGCAGCCGCACTTCAGAAATCCGAAATATGCTACCAACTTTTACTAGAAAAGACCAACCGCTAAGTCTACCAACCCAATACCCACAAGTGCCGCCAATTACAGCACCCATAATTGCGTCACCGAGAACCAGCCAGAAATTTAGTTCATCGCTGCCAGCTAGAAACCCGCCCACTAAGGTCACGGTTTCACCAGGAAGGGGAATGCCTAAATTTTCTAGCAAAATGCCCAAAAAAATTGCCCAATAGCCATAACTGTGGGCGATTTCCTGGATATTTTCTAGTGAAATCAGCTCTAAAGACATTCCGCACCGCCGCCTTTACAAATTTTTACTTTAATTTTTACTTTTATTATATCTTTGCTTGTCTTTGCGTGGGGTGTCAATGAAACCAATACATAGAGTCATTAAGCCATTAGTTTAATATTGAATAATCCATAGCTTATAGTCTATGGTAACTATTAATTTTTGATTATTAACTATGCAAATTTTTATAATTTAATATCACAATTTCATACTTTTTCAACAAAAATTAAAAAGTTTATAAAAAATTTATAATTATCCAGTTAAATTATAAAAATCTTGTAAAAGATACGGTTGATACCGAAATTGTTAGGCGCTTATGCCTATATTGATGAAAGTTATCACAAATTATACGACATGAATACTGAAATAATCCCTCTCAGCTGCACGAATGCAATTGCCCAAATATCTGGGTAAAACAGTCATTTTGCCGTTGAAAGAGAAGAGGTATTGATGTCTTTTTTCGATTTTTGTCACGTGTTCCAACTACCCTGTTAAATTTATGACTCTTACACAAGAACTTCAAGTGATTTTGTTTAAACCCCAAGCAAGCATAGATTTGGAAGGCGGTAAGGCTTTGAGTCAACAGATGGCTGGAGTAGTACCCCAAGCTCATCAACTCTGGGTTATCGACCTAGCAGAAGTTACTTTCATGGATAGTTCTGGATTAGTCCCTTTGGTAAAAGGGCTGAAAGCTGCACGTCAGAGTGGTTGCCGCTTGGTTTTATGCAACGTACAAGCTCCTGTACGGTTAATTTTGGAACTTACCCAACTAGATTCAGTGTTTGAAATTTTTCACACTTATGAAGATATTTTTACCACCGTCAAAGATAACAGTCTGGTGCTAGCAGGCTAACTAAAATAAATCTACCTATAGAAGGATGGTGGAGTCAAGCAGTATTTGCATTATTTCACATTTCCCAATGTATCATCACACCGTCAAAGATAACAGTCTGGTGCTAGCAGACTGATTTTCTATTTTGTTTAGAGAAGAATGTTGAGGAAAACTTATGGCTTTGAGCTAGGTAATATCAATGGCAGATGAATGAATCTGTTTGTTGGAAGCCAATCTATCTAAGCCAATAAAGTAGTAACCCTTGCAGGTTATTGAATTCTGGGTACTTAGTAACCGCCAATTCAGGCGATGCTTGGGGTTATTGCTAGCCTACGCGCACGACAAGTTGACGGTAGCGCTAGGCGCTACCGAGACTCAGACTCAATCAAAAGTACAAGTGTTAAATAAGGTCACAGTATCACATTTAACTTAGTGATAGCTGCCGCTCATAACTAGTAACTTGGGTTATTAGTGCCAAACACAACGTAGCTGTTATAAGCGGCTATCGAGTACTCGTGCTTGGAAAAAGTTGCCCGAATAATCATGTCTTGATATCTCCGACAGTACTAACAGAGTAGCCCCAGCGATCGCGCTCATTAATGCCGTCGATCGCAAAAGCATGAAAACTGGGACGGGCAAGATGCCCATCCCACAAGACAAAAGAGAATTTTTGTCGTAAAACGCCTTGGCTATATTTGAGCTAAAGCGGTTTTTGTTAGGTTAAATTTCTCACTATCTAATAATGAGTGCCGGTTTTGCGATGGTTAATGGCAGTAACAGCATCAGGCTTGAGTAATTTACCTTCATCCACAGTTGCATACACAACCCAATGATCGCCACATTCCAGACGTTGGTTGACTGAGCATTCCAGATATGCTAATGCGTCAGTGAGAACGGTACAACCGTTATCCGCAACCGCTGTACTAAAGTTGGCAAATCTATCTTCTCCAGGTGCGAAAGATTTACGGAAATGCTTCATGTAGTCTTGATGATTGCCTTCAGGTAGAATGTTTAAGGCAAACTTACCGCCTGGATACATCAAAGATTCGATCGCTCGATCTTTAGCGATCGCAACAGTTAATCCAGGTGGGTTGAAAGTGGCTTGAGAAACCCAAGCACCTAGCATTGCGGTAGATACTTCTCCAAGTTTCGCTGTAACCACGCAGACGGAACCAACGATCCGACCAACAGCCTGTTCTACTGGAGTAGCCGCTTGTTGTGGTACGCGTACCTTTTTAGCCTTTTTCAGTGCTTGGGCAAAGTCTGTACCGAGTTCTTCACAGAATTTGAGAGTGACATCATCAGGTTTAAACTTCACCTTCAGAGTGTCAAAGCCAAAGCGATATCCAGCATCTCGGAGTTTACCTTCGATTAAGTCAAAGGCTTCACCACTCCAGCCATAAGAACCAAAGACCCCAGCGAGTTTGCTGTTGTCACCGCTCGATAAGACGATACCTAAAGCAGTATGAATGGGAGTTGGCGCATGACCACCGATGGTAGGAGAACCAATGATAAAACCCTCTGACTGTGCTAGGTTGATGCGAATTTCATCAGGGGTAGCAAATTCGCAGTTGATTGATTTGACTGCGACTCCACCTTTAGTTAATCCCAGAGCGATCGCTTGTGCTAAAGTCGCCGTATTGCCGTAAGCTGAAGCGTAAAGTAGGGCAACAGAAATCTCGCGATCGTTGTGAGAACGGCTCCACTCTGCATAAGCTTTGGTGAGTTCGATTAAGCTGGTGCGTACCAAGGGCCCGTGACCCACAGCATACATTCTCACCTGCAAATCTGATATTTTCTCCAAAGCTGCTTGCACATGAGGAATTTGGGGAGCCATCAGGCAGTTAAAGTAATAACGCTGGTCTTCTTTAAGCGCTTCCCAGTTATCATCAAACACTTCATCACCACAGAGATGAGTTGCAAATAACTTATCTGTGTAGAGAATTTGGGTTTGCCCATCGTAGGTACAAAGTCCTTCCGGCCAGCGTGGACTGGGAGTAGGGAAGAATTTTAAAACATGACCCTTGCCTAAATCCAGAGTTTCTTTCCCCCGCATCACCAAGACTTTCAGATCGCGATCTAGGAAAGCAGCACGCAAATTGTTCGCACCGGGAAGAGAACAGACAAAAGTTACCTGTGGTGCCAGTTCTAAAATTGCTTTGAGGGTTGCAACTCGATTGGGACTAAAATGACCCAGAATTATATAATCCAAATGTTGCAAATCTAAAGTCTGCCGCAATGCTTCTAAATAAATTTCGGTAAAGCTTTCTGGCGGTGGATCGATAAGTGCGGTTTTATCAGCTTCAATTAAATAGCAATTGGAGGTAGTACCTCTTTCAAGTGCGTATTCAATTTCAAACCGCAGACGTGACCAACTACGTGCTCTGATCGCCTTAGTATTTGTAGCAATTGGTAGAACTTGTACGTCGCGTGGCTTGGAATTGGTCATAGCTGTTGGGTAAAGTTGGGGAACAAAGTTATAGGTTATAGGGCATAGGGTATAGATCGTAGGAAACAGGGGATAGTTTTCTTTGCTGTCCCCTGTCACCTGTTACCTCTTCCCTATTTATTAGTAGTAATTACCTACTTTGCGATGGCGAACGGCTGTCAATCCATCGTTTTTGGAGACACGGCCTTCTTGGACGGTGCAGTATAAAATCCAGTGGTCGCTGCATTCCATGCTGCTCTGTATTTCACATTCCATGTATGCTAGAGCATCAGTTAGAATCGGCGAACCGTTTTTTGCAGGTTGAGTTTTCACCCCAGCAAAGCGGTCAGCACCAGGATGCAAGCGCTTGAGGAAATGTTTCTTGAGTTCTTGATAATTGCCTTCTTCCAAAACGTTGAGGACGAAGCGATCGCCTACTTGCATTAAGGAATCAATGGCGCGGTCTTTGGCAACGGCAATTGTCAATCCTAAGGGTTGCAAACTCGCTTGCGTTACCCAAGACGCCAGCATTGCACTTGAGGCATTATCTTTTTTCGTGGTGACTATATATAGTCCGCTACTAATGCGACCTAATGCCTTTTCCATGTTGACATCAAGGGACTTGATTTGCTTGATGTTGCGATCGCGCACTAGCAATTGTCCGATGTCTTTACCCGCTTCTTCACACAACTGGAAAGTTGATGCGCTGGGAACCTCTCTAATCCGAATCGCTGGGAAGGCTTCTTTGATGCCAGAGTTGAGAAATTGTCTGCGGATTGTATCAATGGGTTCATCATCCCCACCGTAACATTCAAATAGCCCAATCAATTGCTTGTTCTTGGCGACAGCTAGCACCGAACTGATACTAGCTTGGGCGGCGGCAGAAGTAGTCGGAGGCATACCAATAATAATGCCAGCTGCTCTCCCGGCTAGTTCTTGAATTTCTTGGCTCTCAGCAGTACTCAGATCCAGTACTTCTACGCCAATGCCAGTTTTCAGTATACCTTCGGCAATTGCGTGGCCAAGGCGTTCGCCATACCCGTAATCTGAGACAAAAAACAAGCCGACGGTGGTTTCTGCTTTAGCTTGTTTTTGGCTCCAATTTTCGTAGCACCCGGTTAGAACATCTAAATGGTGGTATAATAATGGCCCGTGACCGTTGGCGATAATATTAATCTTCCCAAGATCGCCCATCCGCTTCATCGCATTCAGCAGCGAACGAGCGTTAGGGCCCATCAAGCAGTCGTAGTAAAATCTAAAGTCAGCTTCGATCGCTTCTAAATCTTCATCGAAGGTGCGATCGTCACAGAAGTGCATCCCAAAAGCATCGCAGGTGTAGAGAATTTGGGTTTTGCGGTCAAAGCTAAAGATTGTATCCGGCCAGTGCAGGTTAGGCGCACTCACGAATTCCATTTCGTGTCCTTTGCCGATATCTATGCGATCGCCGGTTTTCACAACCCGCTTGGAAAAAGGATCGTGTACCAAGCCTTCCAAAAACTGAAGCGCAACTTTTGATGCTAAAACGGTAGCTCTAGGAGCTAACTGAAGAACATCTTCCACCAAGCCGCTATGGTCTGGTTCTGTGTGGCTGACAATTATGTAATCAATTGTTTTGGGGTTGACAAGACCTTTGAGAGTCTCTAAATACAGATCGCGAAACTTCTGGTGAGAAGT
The DNA here is from genome assembly GCF_036917095.1 of Nostoc sp. GTDB lineage: Bacteria > Cyanobacteriota > Cyanobacteriia > Cyanobacteriales > Nostocaceae > Nostoc. Next base: position 132,547 of record NZ_JBALFH010000056.1, on the reverse strand, counting down.
ATCGATCAAAACTGTTTGTTCGCCCCGAATTAGATATGAATTGTAGGTTGTGCCGTTTTGCAGTCCGAATTCGATATCGAAGCGATCGCGATCCCAATCAAGAGAGCGAATCGCTGTTGTGTTAGGGGCAATTTCTACAGTTTGTATAGTTAACCGATGCTGAACGTTCTCTGCGATCGCTACCATTATTCGTCTCCGAGCGCAAATTAACAGGTTTTTCTTCTGCCCCCATTGTCCCTATTATTTTTTTATTAAGTTGTAATGAATATCAGTTTTTGAAAAATTTAACTTGTATCAATTATTGCTGTTTTTTAGCAAAAAATATGACTCAACAAATCTACTAAATATTAATTTATTATTCAAGATTTACTGAGTATTTAATTTTGCTATTTTTCTATTTTAATCCTAATTCAAAAATATCATGCTCATCATATTTTTTTACAAAAAACCTTAGAAATTAAAAAGATCGCGTATCAAGGACTGTTAGATTAACCTTTATTTTTCAGAATAATGTATGAATGCTAAAGACATACGAGGATTTATAAAGAGACTTTGTATTTTTGGTACAAAATTTTGGGCGATCGCAAAATAAATGTCTTAAGACAATAGATTTAGATATCAATCATAAAAAGTTAGTTTTTTTTAAGATGCTCTATTCTAACTAAGTAGAAAAGTGGGAAAGGTGGGAAAAGCAGGAAAGGTAGGAAAAGTAAGACTAATTTTCTCTCCGTTTTCAATCCGTAACAAATAAACTGTTAACACTGTTTTTCCCAATTAGTATTGAATATATTTTTGTCTCAAGCAATAACCTTGTTACATCAAATATAAACTTTATGTAAAGTTGAGAAGATAGAAATTTTTTCAGAGTAATCAAAGCCAACTTCTAGAGACGAGTTGAATAAAAAGGAACTAGGCTTGTATACGTTTTTCCGCTCATCTAAACGGAAAGTAGCGTAAAAATGATTTTTAAAGTTTCGATAAATATGCGTAACTATACGAATAATCTAAGAATTTTAATGATACAGTCCTTTATTATCGGCTTTAGACATTAATCAGGACAACGCCAACAAATTCTTATTGTTATAGCCAGAAGCTTTAGCTTATAGCTATTGAATAAATTTGCCTATACAGGCTAATGGTGTCATTTCTGATGTACCTAACTTTTATAAAAATCCATTGTCGATAATAAATTACAAATTTTGATAGTGTTCTCAAGCCAATACTTCTCACGTAGGAGCCTTCTAGATGCAGGCATCTTTAATACTTGTAGTTCAGCTTTTTAGAGCGTGCTATTAAATACGTAAGTAATAAGTATATAGGCTAGAAATAAAAATGGCAAAAATTGACTATGTAAAAGGTTATTGTTTATGGGATGCCGATTAAAAGTCTTTCTAACGATAGAGGAAAAGCAGACTTTAGAAGAGTTAAGAAAAGCCAAAGATGTTCCTCAACGTACAAAGGATCGCGCTCAAGTTTTACTGCTGAATGCTCGCGGCTTAAAAAATGAGCATATTGCTAAAGGCTTAAACTGGGCAATTTCAACAGTACGTCAAACCCTTCATCGCTGGCAAAAGATGGGTTTAGTAGGTCTGTGGGATGCTCCTGGTAGAGGGGGAAAACCTCGATATTCAGAATCAGATTTGGTTTATCTAGAAAATTGTTTAGCTCAAGAGTCAGAAACTTATAACTCTAAACAATTAGCAAAAAAACTGGCATCTGAGCGTCAAGTAAACTTGAGTGCAGATCGATTACGACGAGTACTAAAAAAAAGGGGAAGGAGGTTTGGAACCGCACGCAAACAACCTCAGGAACAGAATAATTAACTGATTGAGAAATATTGATTGCTGAATAACTGATAAAACAAAACAAAATCCACCTAAACATTAAACTGTTTGGTGGATTTGTTAGTTATTCTTAGTGGATCCGAGCAGAGTCGAACTGCTGTCCAAATTGGGTATTGACCCCCCGCTCATTCACAGGTTTAGCCTTTCTGACCCTCAAGGCGGGAATCGTTCATTATCCCGAACGTAGGATGCTCTGATTTAATCTTAGCTAGACAAGCCAACCAGAGAACGCTTGCTAGAGCATCCGTTGGGGTTTGGTCTTCAGTCCTTAACGGAGTCAAACCGAAGACGCTCGAACCTATAAGAGGTGTTTAGGCTGCTACTGGAGCGGCTTTACGAGCAAAGCTAACGATGTTATTCGCATTTACTTTTTGTTTGAGCCTTTGATTTGCGAGAGGAGACTCACTCTCGACCTGAATCACAGAGCAGCGTTCGCCAACCTGTCGAAACCGTGACGGACCCATGCGCTTTATATTTCAATTATAATACGCGATTCTGGAAATGTGTTATTGACAAAAAATTTTGCCCAAATATTAAAAATAGCCAATTGCTAATCTTAAAATAATTAGCAATTGACTATATATTACAACGCACTACAAATAAATAATTAGCTATACCCTAAGTTAGTGCTTCAGCACCACCAACAACCTCTAGGAGTTCTTGGGTAATTGCAGCTTGTCGGGCTTTGTTGTAAGACAGCGTGAGGGTGTTAATCAGTTCGCCGGCATTTTCACTAGCATTACTCATGGCTGTCATCCGCGCTGCTAGTTCACTAGCCGCCGATTCTTGCAGCGCTCGCAATAGCTGGTTACTTAGATACAGGGGCAACAAAGAATCGAGAATCTGCACTGGATCTTGCTCGAAAATCATGTCAGGAGCCAACGGGCGGGCTTGGCTAGCTACTTTCTCCCGTTCTACTTCAAATTTACCGCCACGGGTTGTCAAGCGGAAGATTTCGTCATCGCTTGCTTCTAGTCCTTGCGGATCGAGGGGCAGTAAGGTTTGGATTACAGGGCGGGAGCTAACTAAGGAAAGGAATCTGGTGTAGATTAATTCGATGCGGTCTACTTCTTCGGAAAGGAACAAGGAAAGTAGTTGGTCGGCAATCTGATTGGCTTCTGCTGCGGTGGGAATTTGCTCTAAGCCGCTGTAAGTAGCATCAATAGGCTGATCGCGGCGTTGAAAGTACTGTGTAGATTTGCGTCCGACTAACACAAATTGATAGTTTAAACCTTCTGCTTTGATTTCTTTGGCGCGGTTTTCTGCACGACGGATAACGTTATTATTGTAGCCGCCGCATAGACCGCGATCGCCTGAAATTACCAACAGCCCGACTGACTTAACTTCTCTTTTCTTCAGCAGTGGTAGGTTTGCTTCTTCAAAGCGCAGACGGCTTTGCAAACCATACAATACTTGTGCCAAGCGATCGGCAAAGGGGCGAGTCGCTAGCACTTGTTCTTGCGCCCGGCGCACTCTAGCCGCAGCTACAAGACGCATGGCTTCTGTGATTTTTTTGGTGTTTTTGACCGACTGAATGCGATCGCGTATTGCTTTTAGATTGGCCATATTCTTGTCCTTAGTCCTTAGTCATTTGTCATTTTTCCTCTCTTACAAAGTTCTGATGCCTGCGGCAACCCCTTCGGGGAACGGAGGAAACCTCCGCTCAGACTTTGCGCTTTGTCACTAGTCATTAGTTCTTTACCAATGACTAATGACTAATGACTGATGACTAATTACGCTGCTGCTTTGAAGGTCTTCTTGTATTCGGCAAGTGCTTCTTTCAAGGCAGTTTCTTCTGCATCACCTAGTGCTTTGGAGGCTTTTACTCCTTCGGCATACTGGGTTTTACCAGTCTTTAAGTACTCCCGCAGACCTTGAGTAAAGGTGGTGACTTTATCAACAGGCACATCATCCAAGTATCCATTAATACCAGCGTAAAGAATTGCTACTTGCTCGTATACTGAGAGTGGCGAATTTTGTGGTTGCTTGAGAAGTTCGCGCAACCGTTGACCTCGTGCCAACTGGTCTTGAGTGGCTTTATCTAAGTCAGAAGCAAATTGAGCGAAGGCTTGCAGGTCGTCAAATTGAGCTAGTTCCAATTTAATCTTACCGGCAACTTTTTTCATTGCCTTGGTTTGCGCCGCAGAACCCACGCGGGATACAGAAATACCTGGGTTCACAGCCGGACGGATACCAGCGTTGAACAAGTCAGAAGATAGGAATATCTGACCATCGGTAATAGAAATTACGTTGGTGGGGATGTATGCTGAAACGTCACCAGCTTGGGTTTCGATGATTGGTAGGGCGGTCATACTGCCTTTACCTAATTCATCACTCAGCTTTGCTGCTCTTTCTAACAAACGAGAGTGAATGTAGAATACATCTCCAGGGTAAGCTTCGCGTCCGGGCGGACGACGCAGCAAGAGGGACATTTGGCGATAAGCTTGGGCTTGCTTGGAGAGGTCATCATAAATTACCAGGGTAGCTTTGCCTTTGTACATAAAGTACTCAGCAATAGTTGCGCCTGTGTAAGGAGCTAGGTATTGTAGTGTTGCTGGTTCGCTGGCACTAGCAAAGACAACGACGGTGTAATCCATCGCGCCTTTTTCTTGCAATGTCTGCACCACGTTAGCTACGGTGGAAGCCTTTTGACCGATCGCAACGTAGACACAAACTACATCTTCTTCTTTTTGGTTGATGATGGTGTCGATCGCGATCGCAGTTTTACCGGTTTGACGGTCACCGATAATCAATTCCCGTTGACCACGACCGATAGGAATCATTGAGTCAATAGCTGTAATACCCGTTTGCATGGGTTCGTGTACTGACCGACGAGCAATGATACCAGGCGCTGGAGATTCAATCAAACGGCTTTCTGAGGACTTGATGTCTCCCTTACCATCAATGGGAAGACCCAAAGCGTTTACAACTCGTCCAATTAAGGCTTCTCCCACGGGTACTTGGGCAATTCTACCAGTAGCGGTTACAGAACTACCTTCTTGAATTTCCAGCCCTTCACCCATGAGCACCGCGCCCACGTTGTCTTCTTCCAAGTTCTGAGCGATGCCAATTGTGCCATCTTCAAATTCTAAGAGTTCCCCAGACATAGCCTTTTCCAGACCATAGATCCGGGCAATACCGTCACCTACTTGTAGGACGGTACCAACGTTAGCAACTTTGACTTCTTGGTCGTATTGCTCGATTTGTTGTTGGATAATGCTGCTAATTTCGTCAGGTCTAATTGATATGCTCATGTGTCTATCTTGTTTGCTTTCGAGACGGGAAAATTCAAGAGTTAAGAGTGATGAGTTAAGAGTGAGGAGTTAAGAGGGATGAGTTAAAAAAGCAAAGCTTAAAAGTTAAAAGTCAAAATAAATTACTATTTACTTAACTCCTAACTCCTAACTCCTAACTCCTAACTCCTGTACAGACGCGATTAATCGCGTCTCTACTCCTAACTTTCTAGCTATTAGTTAAGCGCAATGAAAGGCGACGCAATTGACCCCGGATACTGGCATCAATTACCTGCGAACCTACTTTAATGATTACACCACCAATTAACTCGCTGTCTACCTTGGTTTCTAGTTCTACCTGGCGAGCATTACTGATGGCAATCACTTTTTCGGTGATTGCTTGCTGTTGAGCTTCTGTGAGGGGAACGGCTGAAATTACTTCCGCTAATACGGTTTGATTCAGCTGCCGCAACAGCGCCAGATATTGTTGAAAAATCGATTCCAAGAATGCAATGCGGCGTTTGTCTACTAATATCAACAAAAAGTTGCGTAAGTAGGGGTTAGAACCTTCACCGAGTATTTGTTTGATGAGAGCTTTTTTGTTCTCAGCCTGAATAAACGGGTTGCTGAAGAAGTTGTGTAGCTGTTTGTCTGCTCTGAGCAGTCCCAGGAAAGTCCGCGCATCTTCCCCGAACTCTTCTGTCAAATTTTTCGATTGCGCTATTGACAAAAGTGCCTGTGCGTAGGGTTGGGCTACTTCGGCTGCCGCTACCTGACTTGTCATACATTGCCTCCCAGTTGTGCGATGCTACGGTCAATTAAACTTTGTTGAGCATCGTCGGCAATCCCGCCTTTGAGTTGCGATTCGACTTTTTGCAATGCTAGTGTAGCAACTCTTTGCCGTAGTTGAGCGATCGCTCGCTCGGTTTCGGTGTTTAAATCTGCTGCTGCTGTTTGTTTCAAGCGTTCTACGTCTTGCGCTGCCTTTGCTAACAAGGCTTCTTTCGATTTTTGGGCGTTTTCTACAGCCGATTGGCGGATACGTTCTGCTTCTGCCTGAGATTGCTTCAACTGCTCTTGCGCTTGGGAAAGGGCAGTCTTTGCCTCTTTTAAGCGCCCTTCTGCTTCCTGAATTGCGGTGGCAATATTGGATTGTCGCTCGTTCAGGATATTGCTTAAAACTTTACGTCCGAAGTAGAATAGTATGCCAACCAGAATCGCTAGATTGATCAGATTGGTTTCAAAAATGTCTAGGTTTAGACCGAAACCACCTTCTGCTGCGCCTTCTGCCAATTCAGAGTGAACAGCGTTCGCTTCTGCGGCAAGTAATAAGAATGTCCCCATGATACCCATTTACAAGTGCGCTGCTCGCTTGCTAATACGTTGTATTTTCCTCTAGGGAAATGAAATTAAGTATCTTTTCACCGTAGAGAAATTTAAGTATCTTTCCCCAGAAGGGAAAAAGTGCCTTTTTTTGACACTTAAATTTTGCGCTCTGGACTAGGGCCCAGCTGCGCGTATGCTTTCACGGAACCAGTCTGGTTAGCTTATCTAACTGGAGTTGGCCCCAATAGTTTTTCTAGAATCTGCCTGCTTAGAGCATCAACTTGTTGCTCTAAGGTACGAAAAGCTTCTTGCTTTTGTTGTTCTATTTCAACAGAAGCTTGTTCTCGTTGAGACTGAGCTTCCTTTTGAGCCTCGGCAATTTTCTCGGCAGTAATTTTCTTAGCTTCAAGTTGAGCTGCTTCTACGGTAGCTTGCGATTGTCTGCGAGCGTCTGCGAGTTGTTGCTCATATTCGGTAGCCAAGCGCTCGGCTTTAGCCAAGCTCTCTTTCGCCTCAAGGGTATTCGTTCGGATATAATTATCGCGATCGTCTAGTACCTTGGTCAGTGGCTTATAGAAAATTGCATTCAACAAAGCTGCCAATAGCAGGAATTGCAATGCCATGAAGGGCAAGGTAGCATCGAAATCAAACATTTCTCTCCTCTTTGGCTGGAGTAGCAGTTTTCATGGCTAGCAACATCATCCAACCTTTCATATTTTAAAGACCCATAGCCAACAAGGGTCAACTGAACATTAGAAATATTACGATACCCAAAAGATTTGGTTGTAGAGGCGTGATGATTCACGTCTCCACACTCACAAAATTTTCAGGTATTAAGCGAAGGGGTTAGCAAACAGCAATACCAGGGCAATTACTAGACCATAGATAGTCAAGGATTCCATGAATGCCAAGGTTAATAGCAGAGTACCGCGAATTTTTCCTTCTGCTTCAGGTTGACGAGCAATACCTTCTACTGCTTGTCCAGCAGCGTTTCCTTGACCGATACCAGGGCCAATTGCAGCTAAACCAATCGCTAAAGCAGCAGCGAGAACTGAAGCAGCCTGAACTAATGGATCCATGTTGATTTTCCTTGCTTTGATTACAAAACTAACAGACTTTACGTTAACGATTAGAAACGTGGTTTTCACGCTGCACCGGGTTCTTTAGATCGCGCTTTGCGATGTTTTGAGCGAACATGCTCTTGGAACTGTGCCATCACCTGAGAAGTTTAATGCTCCTCATGTTCTTCTCCACCATGCCCCTCCATTGCCTCATGAATGTATGCTCCGGCTAGGGTGGCAAAAACCAGGGCTTGAATGGCACTAGTAAATAAACCCAAGGCCATTACAGGCAGAGGTACAAATAGAGGAACTAGCAGCACCAACACCGCTACTACCAATTCATCCGCCAAAATATTACCAAATAGCCGGAAGCTTAGGGAGAGGGGTTTGGTGAAATCTTCTAGGATTGCGATCGGCAACAAAACAGGTGTTGGCTCTATATATTTCTTAAAGTAGCCTAAACCCCGTTTGCTAAAACCTGCGTAAAAGTACGCTAGGGAGGTAAGCAATGCCAATGCAACAGTCGTATTGATGTCATTGGTGGGAGCTGCCAATTCGCCCGAAGGTAGCCTGATGAGCTTCCAGGGAATTAGTGCGCCTGACCAGTTCGATACGAAAATAAACAAGAACAGTGTGCCAATAAATGGCACCCAAGGGCGGTACTCTTTCTCACCAAGTTGGTTTTTTGCCAGATCGCGAATAAATTCTAGGGCATATTCCATCAAATTCTGGATGCCCTTGGGAATTCTTTGTGCGTTGCGAGTAGCAGCTATTGAAGCCACTACTAGAATACTAATCACAAACCATGAGGTAAGAAAAACTTGCCCATGAATTTTAAGATTGCCCAACTGCCAGTAGAAATGATGACCTACTTCTAATGCGGCGAGGGGAAAAGAATTAAAGGCGTTTAAGACACTAAGCATTTGCATTCTTCAAGCATTTTCCCCAACGAGCGAGGATGGGATTACTATCTTTGTGAGCCTGACTTTTTAAGAATCAGGAATGAACGCAATTTGCACCATATAGACGAAGAGCGTGGCTTTGTAAGTTAGAAACCCCAAAAATATGGGCAAAATCTGTAGCTCACGCCATTGAGTTGCCACGATCATCACTCCAATAAATAGAGCAAAACGAGTTTTGCTCAGACTGGTTTTCTCACTACCGAGCTGCTCAACGTCTCTAGCCAACATTTTTAAGTAAACCACACCTGTACACGCCCCAATTAAATAATTTAGGGCAATGTTTAAGGAATAAAAAATCCACACAGAGATAAAAATAACCCCCGTCAAGACAAGCGTGATTACCAACAATCGCTGGAAGAGTTGATGGAACTCTTGCATGGAGTTACCTGATTCTGTGTCTCCAGAACCAGTTTTAGCATCTTGTTGCGTTGTCGGAGTGGGCGCAATTGATTCGTCTGACAAGCTCACGGGACTTGAAACCAGTACAGTTAAATATGATGACTGCACATTCAGTCAGCTGAATCATATCACGATCCGGTAACAATACTTTAGGAAAAAACAATTAACTTCTTGGCAACGTTACACATTCAGTAATGTCGCGCTCACAGAAGCGAGAGAGCGGCCGATCGTGTGAGGGAGCGTGTGGATGAATAATCAATAAATGTTGCCTGAAAATTCAAAATTTCTTCCAATTTCAGTTTTTTGAGCGAATAATTATCCTCCAAAGTTTGAATTAAGTTGGTGTCAATAAAATCAACTGGTGCTTGAGGAGTGTATGAACGTACCGCAAATCAGAAATTGTAGAGTAGCGGCAAGTCATTAAAGATCGCACCACTGCTGAATTCCAGAAAGCTCCAACTTTTGGGATGTACAATACCCTGTTTCTTAGGCACTTTCCTAATTTACATTAATTTGCCAAAAGTGGTGATGGGCGATCGCTCATCACCACGAGTATAAATTGACAAATCTTAACTTAGTATCAACGTCAAGTGTAATTAAATAGGTGTCAATAAAATCAGCTGCTGCTGAAGAAGCGTTCTTACCCCATCCAATCCCAGTTGCACACCTGCTAAAATATCTGCCACTGTTGAATTAGAATCACACTTTTGCATAAACTCAAACTCTGCTACAGATAAATTAACAATCTGGTAATCGTAATTAAAGAAACACTGACTGGGAAATCCTTCAATACAAGGATTAAGTTCGGGAATCGCTGCCAATAGGGCGTTATCGTCTGACCAGTCAGCTTTAATAAGGGGAGGACGACCGAGGAAAAATTCGTAATGAGTTACTTCTGGATCTAGTAATTCTATCAGGCGGTAAACCTGGCGATCGCTCAGTTCTTTTGCTCGTTCTATCAAGTCTGGTGCTTTAGCCAAAAGTCTCTCTAAATCCCAGAAACTCGGATTCGAGAAACCAATAAACTCCAATCCCGAAGCATCAATTAATTCAAACAGCGTCTCAATGTTGTAATCAATTTCTTGGGGATGAACGTACATATCAGCAAAGTGTTCATCCTTGTGGTTTTCTAATGACCAACGCTGTTTATCGTATTTGACAATCCGGTTGTTTTCTGGTAAAGAAGAAAATATTTGTCGCCCGACTTGAACACCATCGCGGTAGTCGCCTTTTTTGTCACCTTGAATAAGTGCGATCGCTTTTTGCATGAGTTGAATTTCCCAACGTCCCAACTCTCCGTACACAAAAATGTGCATTAAACCGCCTGGGGCTAACTTCTTCGCCAAAGCTTGAATACCGCGAATTGGATCGGAGGTATGATGCAAAACGCCAACACAGTTGATTAAATCAAACTCACCCGGTAACTGTTCCACATCAAACAAGCTGAGGTGATCAAATTCAACGCGGTTAGCCCCTGAACGCTGACAACGTTCTTTGGCTACAGCTAAAGCACCTGTACTGAGGTCAATTCCCACAACAGAAGCCTGGGGATTGAGGTGAACTAAGTACTCTGTACTTACCCCTGTACCGCAACCTGCATCTAAAATCCGAATATCTTGCTTTTGGGGTTTTTCACCTGTGCAGAAGTTATGAGCAGCTAGCCAATTCCAGCGCCAGTTATAGCCTGGAGGTGGTTCATCCAACAAGGCTTCTGGCGGAAAGGGATAGGTATTGTAGAGTTTGGCAACAGCAGCACTAACGGTTTGGGAATCGGACATGATGAGGAATAACGCAGCATTTCTGAGTTTAGCGGATAGTGGATCATTAGGGCAAAGACTACTATTCTTACTAATTATCCAACAGCAAAGTCAGTAAATTCACGTTTATAAGGAGCGTGAAATCCTAATACAATATCTTCTTTAGGTACACCAGCAGCAATTAATTCATTAGCGATACCGATTTCTGTACCATCTCTTTGTATCCAAATTTTTTTGTCTTTGATATCAACATGAATGATGACTCCATAAATTCTCCGTTGTTCTTTCCAGCCAATATTTAAGACTTGATAATGATGGCGTTCTGCGTCAAACAACAATTGAACCTCTGTCCCGTTAGCCACATCATTAGCTGAATGGTTACTTAAAATATTTTGAATCATTTGAGAGTAATTTATTCCTTCCATAAAACAATGTCCTGACTTAAGGAATTAAATATTAAAAGTTTAATTTGATATTCTTTTAAAGAATCTTGAATAAATTGACGTGAGAAAAAGTCTTGGTATGTATCTTGGCTAATAGCTAGATATAGAATGCGTTCTGGTTGTTCTTTTTTCAATGCTAGCCGATAATTCAAGGTTTGACCTAAAGCGAGATGAAATTCCCTTACTTCAGATGCACCTATAAAGGATTTAATTTCTACAGCTATTTTTTGACCTTGTTTTTGTGCTGCTAATAATCTTTCTGCTCCTAAATCCACAAAAAATTCAATATCATCAACTTGCAGATGCAGTGGATCGTGGGTAATCATCCAACCATCTTTTTCTAAAGCAGTGCGAACAGATTGATGAAATATATCTTTAGAAGGCATAGGTATCGTAAAGTCTGACAACAGCAGCGCTAACAGTTTGGGAGTCTGACATTTCAGGAGCAATATTGCAGCAATTATGAGTTTAGCGAATGCTGAACACTTCAGGTAGATAAATAATTGCGTAGGCGCAGCCCGTCGTAGACATCGCCATCAGCCCATATATTTTAAGTGGGGAAGTTGTTTCAGTAATAACACTACTGTTTAAGTATCTCTTAGCTAATAAAATTTAATTATAATTTTGTATAAAAATTTACTTAGCTAGGAGCATTAAATGGCTGTAGGAATGCCTGAATTCGTTGAAAATCCAGAAAATCGTTGCCCTGTAATTCTTTTACTCGATACTTCTGGCTCTATGTCAGGTCAGCCTATCCAAGAGTTAAATCGAGGACTTGCTGCTTTCAAAGCAGATGTACTAAAAGATTCCCAAGCATCGCTGAGTGTGGAAGTGGCCATGATTACATTTGGCCCCATTGTTAAACTTACGCAAGACTTTGTGACGATTGACCAATTTACACCGCCTACATTAGAAGTAGATGGTGTTACCCCAATGGGTGCGGCAATTGAGTATGCTTTGGATTTTCTAGAAAGCCGGAAACAGACTTATAAAGACAACGGTATTCTCTATTATCGCCCGTGGGTGTTTTTGATTACAGACGGAGCGCCAACTGACTCCTGGCAATCAGCCGCGCAAAGATTGAGAGAAGCAGAAGCACAAAGCCGACTTTCATTTTTTGCGGTTGGTGTAAAGGATGCTGATATGAATATCCTCAAACAAATTTCTCCTCCTGAACGTCCACCAGTCACGCTAAACGGCTTAGATTTTCGTGAGATGTTTGTCTGGCTTTCTGCTTCAATGAAACGGGTTTCTAGTGGCAAAGTGGGGCAAGCTGTAGCTTTACCGGCTATGGGATGGGGTCAAATTACCAGTTAGAGGGAATTTTGTGAATTGGAAAGCTGTTGCACGTTCTGCGAGCGGAACGAGTCATCAAAAACAGGAGATAGATTGTCAAGATTATGGGGATTATCGCATCTTTGATGATGTGATTGTAGGCACTGTTGCTGATGGTGCTGGTAGTGCTAAACATTCTGATGTTGGTGCTAAGTTGGCGGTAGAAACGGTACTCAAATGCTTTTCTGAAATTAATGAATTTCCTCAGAAGCAAGATTTTCAACCACTATCCAAAGAAGAAGCTCAGAAAGTGTTTGCTGAGATTGTGAACAAAGTTATTACAAAATTAGAGAAGCAAGCAGATGAAGGAGATTATTCTGTCAATGATTTAGCTTGTACGTTGCTGGTTTTCGTGGCAACTCCTGACTGCATTGCAGCTATGCAAATCGGGGATGGATTTATTGTAATGCGTTCCCAAGAGTCAGAATATCAACTGTTGTTTCAGCCAGATAAAGGTGAGTTTGCTAATGAAACAACTTTTATTACCTCAACAAATGCACTAAAAGAAATGCAGGTAAAGGTCATTACCGAAAAGCAAGAGTTTGTTTGCGCTTCTACTGATGGACTAGAAAAAGTAGCAATTCGCTTGAGTGACTGGGAACCCTTCTCGCCTTTCTTTAAACCTTTGGAGGAATACTTACACGAACCTGTTAATGGAGAGGATGAAGATAAATATCTGATAGAATTCCTCAACTCTGAACGGCTAAATTCTCGCACTGACGATGATAAAACCTTACTTTTGTGCTTGTTTGATAGAGAGTAAAATTCAATGACAGTTCTCACCTGTGCTAGTACGGGAAAATCAATTACTCTGCTGGGTGAACCGATCGTTAGTGGTGAAGGTAAGGTTTGGCGAACTAATCACAATGGTTACTTAGCGAAAATTTACCACTCGCAAACTCCTGAGCGTGTGCAAAAGTTGGCAGTGATGATAGCGCACCGACCCAAAGAGCCAAACTCTCACCTCAATCATGTTTCTTTTGCTTGGCCTAAGTCGGTATTGAAAGATGCTCAAGGTGATTGTGTGGGCTTTTTGATGCCGGAAATTAAGGAAGGGAAAGAACTTATTGATGTATATAACCCTAAGAAAAGAAAGGATTTAAAACTTGAGGTTGATTGGCGTTTTCTCCACACAACGGCACTGAATATCGCCTCAATTATTGAAGCAATTCATATTTCTGGCTATGTTTTAGGTGACATCAAGCCGCAAAATATTCTTGTAAACGATCGCGCCTTACCTTCTATTATTGATACTGACTCCTTTCAGGTTCGGAATCCGAAAAATAATAAGGTTTATCGTTGTTCAGTTGGTTCAGATGGCTTTACACCACCGGAACTGATTGGCAAAGATTTTGATACCATTGATCAAACGGAAGTACACGATCGCTTCCGGTTAGCAGTCATTATCTATCAGTTGTTGTTTGGTGGTCAAACTCCTTTTGCGGGAAAGTGGATAGGTACGGGGGAAACTCCAGAAACTAATGAACTTATCCGTCAGGGTTTATGGCTGTATGCACCAAACCGTTTGATTCAACCTGTAGAAAGGACAATTCCTCTTGAGATTATTCACCCAGAGGTTCAGCGATGTTTTCTCAGATGCTTTAACGATGGTTATAAAAATCCTAACTTGCGCCCAACTGCTGGGGATTGGGTAAAGGTCCTGAGACTTGCTGTTAATGAGTTAACTATCTGTGGAAAGGTAGACAGCCACTACTACAGCCGAACTTATGGTAAGTGTTATTGGTGCGATCGGTCTACAAAACTTAGTGTTGATATTTTTCCAGGTGTTGTTAAAGCAAAAGCATCTGCTGTTGTGGAATCAACATCACAACCGTCAGTTATTAACAATGACGTAATAGGAAAGCTACTACAAACCCTCACTGGTCATTCTAAATATGTTAGTTCTGTAGCATTCAGCCCCGATGGTCAAACCCTTGCTAGCGGGAGCGGGGACGAGACTATTAAGATATGGAATGTCAGTACAGGAAGGCTACTGCAAACCCTCACTGGTCATTCTAAATATGTTAGTTCTGTAGCATTCAGCCCCGATGGTCAAACCCTTGCTAGTGGAAGTCAGGACAAAACGATCAAGCTTTGGAATGTCACTACAGGAAAGTTACTGCAAAGCCTCACTGATCATTCTCACTCAGTTAATTCTGTAGTATTCAGCCCGGATGGTCACACTCTTGCTAGTGGAAGTTATGACAACACTATCAAGATATGGAATGTCAGTACAGGAAGGTTGCTTCAGAGTTTTTCAGGTCATTCTAACTGGGTTCGTTATGTAGCATTCAGCCCCAATGGTCAAACCTTGGCTAGTGGAAGTGATGACAACACTGTCAAACTATGGGATGTGAACAGGGGAAACTTACGGCAAACCCTCACTGGTCATTCTAACTGGGTTCGTTATGTAGCATTCAGCCCCGATGGTCAAACCCTTGCTAGTGGGAGTCAGGACGAAACAATCAAACTGTGGAATGTCACTACAGGAAAACTACTGCAAAGCCTCACTGATCATTCTCACTCAGTTAATTCTGTAGCATTCAGCCCAGATGGTCACACTATTGCTAGTGGAAGTGGAGATAAAAGTATCAAGATATGGAATGTAACTACAGGAGAGCTACTCCAAACTCTGACTGCTCATTCTAGGTGGGTTACTTCTGTAATATACAGCCCCGATGGTCAAACTCTTGCCAGTGGGAGTGATGACGGGACTATCAAGATATGGCAAGCTGGGACATCTATCAATAGAATGCCAGTTCAACAAACTCAATATCAGGTTTCACAATCAGCATTTTCTAAACCTCAGAATCAAGCTGTAATAAGTCAACCAACTGCCACATCTACTACTACAAATAATTCATCTTCAGTTAAGCAAACCCAATCCCAATTATCACAAACTAATCAGCCTGCAAATTTGTCAGGAGTTTCCCGGCGGGGTTTTTTGCAAGCTGCTGGAGGATTTTTAACAGTTGTAGTGATGCAAAATATATTCAGCTACATACAAGATGGGGAATTTAGATCATCTTCAGGTATGGATTATACTAAGCTACGAGATTTACTTGCTGAGGGTAAATGGAAAGAAGCAAACGAATTTACAACATTGGCAATGCTTGCAGTAATCAAAAAGACACTAAGAGGGCGTTTATATCTTGAATTTGTTGATAGTTTTCCTTGTGAAGATATCCATATTATTGACAATTTATGGGTTAAGTATAGTAATGGTAGCTTTGGATTTTCTGTACAGAAGCGTATTTATCAGAGTTTGGGAGGAACAAACGACGAAGATCACAAAATATGGCTTGAATTTGGAAAAAAGGTTGGATGGATACCTAAGAATTTCTGGTTGTATTACTATGGCGACTTAACTTTTGATATAATAGCACCTGAAGGCCACTTGCCGATTGGTTTGGTTTGGGGAAATGGTGGGGTTTTGACTCTTAGTGGAATTTGGGAATACAATGGAGGAAGAGGTTGGAAGATTCTTTTTTCTTGTTCAGAATTGTAAGTTTCAGTAACTTCATTTACTCAATACCAAGAAGTAAGAGATAGGATAATGCAAACCCATAAAAATCTATTATCATAAAATATAGCATTTATTGTTTAAAATGCAGAAAATAAAATACTAAGACATTTTTTATGTAGGCAGCTTAACAGTCCAATCTTCTAAAAGTAAGTATGCTTTTTCAAAATCCTGATTTCTGGTTACTAAAATTCCATCAAC
Source organism: Nostoc sp. (assembly GCF_036917095.1). GTDB lineage: Bacteria > Cyanobacteriota > Cyanobacteriia > Cyanobacteriales > Nostocaceae > Nostoc. The sequence continues at coordinate 116,463 of NZ_JBALFH010000056.1, read as the reverse complement.
TGATTCTGCGATTGCAGCAATGCGTAAATCTTGTGTACCAATTGTTACACGTTCCTTCATGATTAATAACTCATAATTTTCAAAAGCACGATTATCAAAATCAAGAATTCTGATATTTTTGAAAAATTCAATTTCATCAGCCAATCTTTTATAAGCTGCTATCAATTTATCTGATTTCAATGGTTTATTGTTATATTCGTTAATATTTTTAAGCCTTCCTCGAAGTTTCTCCTCCAATGTAATCACAGTAACAGCAAGATTTTCAGGGTTTTTTCTTTTTATACGCTGTGTAACCTCTGGATGTCCTTGTTGAAAAAGTGATAGATGATCTGTATCTAATATCCACAACTTATTCACTGTATTGATCCTCTACATTTTTATTTGCTTTTATACTGTCATCAAAAAGCTTCATCTGAATTATGGCAGCACTACGAGATCCTCCTGTGAATTTTTTTGCATATTCATCTATCTCAGCATCAATTTGTTTATAATAATCCTCCATTTCTGCATCTAATTCACGCCGATGTTCTTCTATGTGGTTCATCACTTCATCAAATTGAGTATCATCTTTGAACATTCCCGCAAATTTCATCCAAGGATGTTCAGCTTCTTCGGCGTATTCAATTTCTAATGTAACTATTTCTGGTTTTCGTTGTTGCATAATCTGAATGAGATTATTTAAAGCTTCTTCTTCAGTCGCACCAACACTTTGATAGTTTGGTAAACCTAACAATGTGGCTTTCACTGTACCATCTGGTTGATTGTCAATTAACACATCATAATTTAACTGAGGTGCTGCCTTCTTCACCGTGATTTTTCTACATAAACTCATGATATTTTTAACCCTTAAGTTAAATATTGCTTATACCCATCAACAAAAATGTTTGTAAATTTTATTATGACCTTAATAAAGCTACAAACCTAGCTTGTACAAAATGAATATCGGCCGTGACTGCATAAATTAAACCCTGCTCCTTCATAACAATAAATGATATACAATCAGTCAAACCCCAACTTTTATCTTGACGACTGTGATAAAGTTCCAGCGCACGCATGAGAAGCTGTGTATCTACACTGACAACCTTGATATTATCTGTTTGATAACACTGATTAATAAACTGAACTGATGCTGTCCGATGCACTGCACTTAAAGCATTACCAACTTCTATCAAAACTGCTTCTGTCACCCATACTTCAAAAGCATTTTTTACTCTTGGAAATAATGCTTTAGCTTGATGATGGTATTGATCATTCTTGTTTAGTAGAGCCTGAATAAATACTGTATCTAAAAACAACCTTTCTTGATTCATTCTATTATCTCATCGTTATTTTTAGGGCATTCCATACAAATAGTGATTATGCTGAATTGACCAATCACTTGGTGCTTCAACTGTTCCTGTTAATGCCTCTAGTACATCCCAAGCGTTACCCTCAGAGTTGAACATTTCCGCAGCTTCCATTAAAGGAGATTCAATTTTAGGAGGGTAGGTTTCTTCTAAAGTAAATATTTTAGGGTTTCGTTGCTCAAAAAGCTTAATGAGATTATATAAAGCTTCTTCTTGATTCTCACCAAAACATTGATAGTCTGGTAAACCTAACAATGTTGCTTTTACTGTGCCATCTGGTTCGGTTTCAATTAAGACATCATAATTTAACTTAGATGCTGTATTTTTAGGATAAGTTTGGATAGTTAAATTCATCATATTTTTCCCATTTAATCGTTATTTTAATTATAACTGCTGACATTATTGCGTAGTAAGGAATTTATTCCTCAAACTATTTTTAGGGTGCGTTAGCGGAAAGTACAGCAATATTTTTCAGGATTTAGTGCGTTACCCTATTGTCTTTGGAACTGTAGCGATCGCACCAATGATTTACAACCAATCAGAGTTTGATTTACGCTGTGAATGGGGGGCACAAGGAGTTGCTGAACTTGCTCCCATCAGTGATGTAATTGTAATAGTTGACATTCTCTCTTTTTCTACCTGCGTGGAAATTGCCACCAACAACGGCGCGATAATTTTTCCCTACGCAATGAGAGATGAATCTGTCATAGATTATGCCAAATCAGTGCAAGCAGAGTTAGCAAGTCATAGACAACGTTGGACTACAACTGGATATTCTCTCTCGCCAAAATCGGTGACTCAGATTCCTGCTGGAACTAGACTAGTTTTACCTTCACCTAATGGTTCTTTTCTGACTTTACATACAGGGAATACACCAACTTTGGCTGGCTGCTTGCGAAATTGCCAAGCTGTAGCGCAGTTTGCTCAAAAGTATGGTGATAAAATCGCTGTGATTCCTGCGGGTGAGAGGTGGAAAGAAGATGGTAGCCTACGACCTGCATTTGAAGATTTAATTGGTGCTGGGGCAATCCTCAGTTATTTAGATGGCAGTCTATCACCAGAAGCTGAAGTGGCTGTGGCAACATTTCAAGCTTTCCGGCAGGATTTACTGGGGTACTTGAAAAAATGCAGTTCTGGTAAAGAGTTGATTGAAAAAGGTTTTGAGTCAGATGTTGAACTGTCCGCCGCCTACAACATTAGTGATTGCGTGCCTTTGTTTACTGATAATACTTATGTAAATTCTAGGCTACGCACTTAATCAAAGGTCGCATTGATTAGTTTGGCAATACTTTGCATTATTGATAAATTCTTGCAAATTCCTCAAGGGAATTATCTGAAATGATGACCCACCTTGCACCTCAGCAGTGATGTAAGCAAACTTTTGCCCGCGATAATACTGGTCACGCCCAACTTTGCTGACATACCGAGACTTCTGGAAGTCATTGGCAATATTAGAATTATAAATATTTTGTAACAATTTCACTGCTTTGTCATTCTTTGTGGTGAATTTGATGCTTGAGTCACCACTAACGGTTATTCCTTCTTTAGTCACTGTGCCATTTTCTTCGGTGACATCAGCATAAAAGTATAATTTTCCTTTTGTTCCCTCGTAGCCGTGGGCTTCGCTGTTGTATCTCAGGGTTGGTAGTTGCGATCGCGTTTTCGCCCACTTAACAACGGTGTTGATGTTTTGCTCTGGAAGCGCATTTGCAGGAGTGACAGCTAAAATAACTGCGATCGCAGACAGAGTAGCATTGAATAAATAGTTAAATTTAAAACTTTTCTGCATAGTATTTTCCGGTTAAAGAATACTGATAGCAAATGCTTAAAACACCACAATTTAAGAATTATTTCCAGGGTGGTGTTATTTCTCAATACTCATTTGCTAGTAGCAAAAACAACTTAGCATCGACTAATGACTACTGTCCACTGAGATTGCTAAAGGCAATTTGGTTTCAACTAAAATTTTGTATAAGTTGTAATAATCGTAGAGTGGACACTGCCACAAACATCACAATAGGGGTTTTCGGCATCAGTAGACCATGCTTACCCTATTAGTTAGTTACAAAACTTAGATTTTGTCTCAGCCAAATAAGAGTATGTACTCTTAAGACTGGATGTATCTAAGCTACGGTTCTACACAGTTCTTAATAAACCAGCTTTGAGAACGCAAAACGTTCTAATCTAAAAGCTAACCGGGTTAATTTACTGGCAGTTTTGCAGGCACTACTCTCAAGCTTATAAAGCACAGACGCACCGATGTGTCAAGCCTCAAAGCGACCCAGACTTAACACATAAATGATTATGATGGGAGTTTTACAAATCCGATGAGTGTTAAGGCAAGTGGTGGAAGCTCAGTTGCGCGTCCGCAACTATATCAAACCCTAGCTGTAGCGACAATTACCCAAGCCGAGCAGCAAGACCGCTTTTTAGGAAGTGGTGAATTAGATGAACTGGCAAGCTATTTTGCGTCTGGTGCAAAGCGTCTAGAAATTTCCCAGACGCTGACGGACAATGCCGAGATTATTGTATCTCGCGCTGCCAACCGGATTTTTGTCGGTGGTTCGCCAATGGCTTTTTTAGAAAAGCCCAGAGAAGTAGAAATAGTACCTGTTAGTGCTGGTGCTAATGTTCAACAAGGGATGCAACTGGGAACTGTAACCTACGTTGAAAGTCGTGGTGGGTTCCTAGAAAATTTACGCTCAATATTTAACTCATCCCCCAGCGGCCCGACACCTCCAGGTTTCAGACCAATTAACATTGCTCGCTATGGCCCAAGCAACATGGCCAAGAGCTTGCGGGATTTATCCTGGTTCTTACGCTACGCTACTTATGCGATCGTTGCTGGCGACCCCAACATCATAGCGGTGAATACACGGGGTTTGCGGGAAATAATTGAAAATGCCTGCTCTGGTGAAGCAACGCTGGTAGCTTTGCAAGAAATCAAAGCCGGGTCGCTTTCCTTTTTCCGCCAGGATGCTGAGGCTACAGAGATTGTGTCTCAGTACATGGATGTTTTGCTAACAGAATTCAAAGCAGCCACACCTTCAAATAAAGTCCGCCAACGCCCCTCTAGCGACCAGCAAGGGTTGCAACTACCGCAAATTTACTTTAATGCGGCAGAACGGCGTCCCAAGTTTGTAATGAAAACTGGGTTGTCAAGTAGCGAAAAAAATGAGGTAATCAAAGCTACATATCGGCAAATCTTTGAGCGCGATATTACTCGTGCTTATAGTTTGTCAATATCTGACCTAGAATCCAAGGTGAAAAATGGCGACATCTCCGTGAAGGAATTTGTCCGTCGTCTAGCTAAATCTCCCCTTTACCAAAAACAGTTTTACCAGCCTTTTATTAACAGCCGAGTCATCGAACTAGCTTTCCGTCACATTCTGGGACGGGGGCCAAGTAGCCGTGAAGAAGTACAAAAATACTTTTCGATTATTTCTAACGGTGGTCTGGCAGCCTTAGTAGATGCCTTAGTAGATTCTGCTGAATACAGCGACTATTTTGGCGAAGAGACAGTACCCTACCTCCGGGGTCTTGGTCAAGAAGCACAAGAATGTCGCAACTGGGGGCCGCAGCAAGACCTGTTTAACTACAGTGCGCCTTTCCGCAAGATACCTCAGTTTATTACCACATTTGCTGCTTACGAACAACCACTACCAGACCAACATCCTTACGGTTCTGGTAATGACCCCTTGGAAATTCAATTTGGGGCGATTTTCCCGAAAGAAACTCGCAACCCCAGCACCAGTCCGGCTCCTTTTGGTAAGGATACCAAGCGCATCCTGATTCACCAAGGGGCAGGCATTAATAACCAAAATAGTAATCCCAAAGCGCGGGGTGAAGCTCCTGGTACCCTTGGACCCAAGGTGTTCAAGTTAGATCAGCTACCTGGTACTGTTGGTAGAAAGGCTGCCAAAGGTTCTAGCGTCAGATTCTCTGAAAGCTCCACGCAAGCATTGATTAAAGCTGCTTACCTGCAAGTTTTCGGTCGCGATCTTTACGAAGGTCAGCGCCCGAAGGTATTGGAAATCAAGCTGGAAAACGGCGACATCTCTGTACGAGAGTTTATCCGTGCTTTGGCTAAGTCGGATGTATTCCGCAATCTGTACTGGTCATCGCTCTATGTTTGTAAAGCGATCGAGTATATTCACCGCCGCTTGTTGGGTCGTCCGACCTATGGTCGTCAAGAAATCAACAAGTACTTTGACATAGCTTCCAAACAAGGCTTTTACGCGGTAGTTGATGCCATTATTAACAGCGTAGAATACAGCGAAGCATTTGGTGAAGATACAATTCCTTACGAACGGTATCTGACTCCTGGTGGTGTATCAGGGCGACAATTACGCGTTGGTAGCATTCGTGAAGATGTGGCGGCGAAAGTTCAGAAGGAAGTAACGCCGAGCTTTGTGACACTGGGTACAGTCACAGAAAATCGGTCAGAACCCGATATTCAGTTCCGTATTAACCAAGGCGTCAGCAAGCAACGCGAACAAACCAAAATCTTCAAGTTGGTGGCGAATACCAGTGACAAAGTTGCTGTAAAAACTTTGATCAGCGCTGCGTATCGTCAGATTTTTGAACGGGATATTGCACCCTACATCGCCAAAAATGAATTTACGGCGTGGGAAAGCAAGCTGGGTAACCGCGAAATCAGTGTGAAGGAGTTTATTGAAGGTTTGGGTTACTCGAACCTCTACCTGAAAGAGTTCTACACACCTTACCCCAACACCAAAGTGATTGAGTTGGGAACCAAACACTTCTTGGGACGTGCGCCACTAGACCAAGCAGAAATCCGTAAGTATAACCAGATTTTGGCTACTCAAGGTATTCGTGCCTTTATTGCTGCTTTGGTAAATAGTGTGGAATATAACGAGGTATTTGGTGAGGATACGGTGCCTTACCGTCGCTTCCCGACCCTACCTGCGGCAAACTTCCCGAATACAGAGAAGCTGTACAACCAGCTTACCAAGCAAAACGATGACGTAGTTGTGCCTAGCTTTAAACCTGTGCAAACGCGTGTAGGAGTTAGTAACGATACGCCGCTTTTGACCCAAGCGATCGCAAATATATCAGCGCAAACAAATGGTATAAACCAGAGTAAGCCCTCCTTTGCTGAACTGGGTCGTTCCTACAACGATGGTAGTGGACAAGCCGTGGAACTGGGTATGCGTAAACATGCACGCATTTACCGTCTAACGGAAAGTACCAACCAAGCCGAAAGACAACAGGCAATCAACGCCATTTACCGTCAAGTATTGGATGTATTTAGCGGTGAAGTGCCTGATAATTTCCGCCGTACTGACCTAGACAGCAAACTCCAGAATGGTGAAATTTCCGTGCGGGAGTTTGTGCGCGAACTAGCCAGTTCCCAAATCTATCGCCAGCGCTTCTATACACCCTATCCTCATGCCAAGGTCATTGAGTTCCTTTTCCGCCACCTGTTGGGGCGTACACCCGCAGATCGGGAAGAAATTGACCAGTATAACAAGCTGCTAGCTGATAGTGGTTTATCGGCTGCTGTAGAAGCAATAGTCGAAAGCCCAGAATATAGCCGCTACTTCGGTGAAGATGTTGTACCTTACAACCGCTTCCCATCTCTGCCAGCAGGTAACTAGCTCGGTAGTGTAGCGGTTGATTAGGAGTAGGGAATAGGGTACAGATTATTTCCTGTACCCTTTACCCTGTCCCCTTCATAACCTTTCGTAATAGCCCTCTCAGATTGCAGCTAAAACAGTAAATTCTGAAAAGCAATATTACAAAGTGTTAAGAGCAGTCATAAATGCTCAACAGAATGCCGGAAAATGTTTTGCGGAAGGTAACTGAGTTTAAAAGCTTGTGTACTTATGTTGACTCAAGCAAACTCGTAATTTATTAGCCGTAGCAGTTATTAAACTGTTGTGTCTAAAAGAACGAAAAAACAAACTCAGTAAACCAAATTTAAGGCCGCACCAGTTTAATCAAATCCTGGTTTCATTCGTATTGGAGGAATCCATTAATGAGTATCGTCACGAAAGCTATCGTGAATGCAGATGCAGAAGCTCGCTACCTCAGCCCTGGTGAGTTAGATCGGATCAAATCCTTTGTTGCAAGTGGTGAGCGCCGCGTACGGATTGCTCAAGTTTTGACAGAAAATCGCGAGCGCCTCGTTAAGCAAGCTGGCGATCAACTGTTCCAAAAGCGTCCTGATGTTGTGTCTCCTGGTGGAAACGCTTACGGTCAGGAATTGACTGCTACTTGTCTGCGTGACCTAGATTACTACCTCCGCCTCGTTACTTACGGTATCGTTGCTGGTGATGTTACCCCCATCGAAGAAATTGGTGTTATCGGTGCCCGTGAACTGTACAAGTCCTTGGGAACTCCTATCGATGGTGTTGCTGAAGGTATCCGTGGGCTGAAGAATGTAGCTAGTACATTGCTGTCTGGTGATGATGCTGCTGAAGCTGGTGGCTATTTCGACTACTTAGTTGGTGCTCTGCTATAGGCTGATGCTGTTTCCCTCCCGAAACAGAAGTATTGCAATACGGTTGGAAATAAGGAATTAACAACATGGCTCAAGACGCAATTACCGCTGTCATTAACTCCGCAGACGTTCAAGGTAAATACCTAGACGCTTCTGCTTTACAAAAGCTAAAAGGCTACTTCGCAACTGGCGAACTGCGGGTACGTGCTGCTAGCACTATCAGCGCTAACGCTGCTGCGATCGTTAAAGAAGCTGTAGCAAAATCCTTGCTGTACTCTGACATCACCCGTCCCGGTGGTAACATGTATACCACCCGCCGCTATGCTGCTTGCATCCGTGATTTGGATTACTACCTCCGCTATGCCACCTACGCTATGTTAGCTGGCGATCCTTCCATTTTGGATGAGCGTGTATTAAATGGCTTGAAGGAAACCTACAACTCTTTAGGAGTTCCCGTTGGTGCTACCGTGCAAGCTATCCAAGCAATCAAGGAAGTAACCGCTAGCTTGGTTGGTTCTGATGCTGGTAAGGAAATGGGCGTTTACTTAGACTATATCTCCTCTGGCTTAAGCTAAGAACTAGTTTGCGCTTAAGAATTTAAGTGCGGCTTTATTAAGGTCTGGAAATCAATCGTGAGTGCTAGAACGTTATATTGCTTATCTTGGTAAATTATCAGTGATGAGTGTTGGTGGTCTAGTATTGATGTTTGATTTCCAGCCTTTGAATGATTAAAAGATTTGCACTCAAGATTTTGAGATAAAAAAGTTTTCCAAAATATACAGGAGATTTTCAAAATATGTCCCGTTTGTTTAAAATTACTGCTCTAGTTCCCAGTCAAACCCGAATTCGTACCCAACGCGAACTGCAAAATACTTACTTTACTAAGCTAGTTCCATACGAGAACTGGTTCCGCGAACAGCAACGTATTCAAAAAGCAGGCGGTAAAATCATCAAGGTGGAACTAGCAACTGGTAAGCAAGGTGCTAATACTGGCTTGTTGTAATTCTGTAAATAGAAGATTATTTTAGGGAATTGGTAAGAGGTCGAGAAAGACCTCTTTTTTGTGGTTAGGATTTTTGCACATCAAAAATTAAACATATTTAAAAGGCGATACCCACGAGTATATAGCGGAAGTGGAGCGCCAGACTTCTGTTTTTTCTTGCGTGCTCAACAGTTTCATCAAACACAGTTAGCGTTTCTTTTCCAACCTTCAGCTAGTGTTCATAAGGCACACTCATATCTTCTTCAATACCACCAATATTAAGTGCCACTATACTGCTGCCTTGTAGCAATTTTATCAAAAAGTCGATCGCCAAGCTCAGAAAATGCGATCGCACATTAATGATTCTGCTAAAAGTTCTTCTAACATCATTTCTTCCAAGTTATTTTAAATTGACTAAATAACTTATGTATCCAAAGCCATTTCGTTTCTAAAACGAATCTGGCTGTTAAAACATATATCCAGTATTTCTGTCTTATCAGACTAAATCGATCGAAACAAACATAACTTAAATATAAATAAATACTTGAAAATGTCAGTTCCCCATCTATCAAAGCCTCAAAAATAGCTGGATAAAAGGAATAAGTGAAAATACGGTTGTAATAACAAGGATTTGTAGCATTAAAATGTGAATAGTTTTCCCCATTTTTTCGGTTTTTAAAGCTATAACGAAAGATTTCAAGGTTTGACTACACAAAATTTTGTTATTTAAATAACACTTTTAAGAAATTAGTTATCGAGTCTTGGGCAAATCCACAAAGTAAATTTAGGTGCAGCAAGAAGAGGGTTCCATGTACGGATTAGTGAACAAGGCGATTCAAGATATGGTGTGCAGTCGCTTTGGCGAAGAGACTTGGAAAAAAATTAAGCACAAAGCAGAGGTGGATGTAGATGTTTTCCTCAGTATGGAAGGCTATCCCGATGACATCACCCACAAGCTGGTAAAAGCTGCTAGTGTCGTTCTGAGTTTACCCCCCTCACAGATTATGCAAGCTTTTGGAGAATTTTGGGTTCAGTACACAGCCCAAGAAGGGTATGGCGAAATGATGGATATGAGTGGAGATACATTACCTGAGTTTCTAGAAAACCTTGATAATCTTCATGCTCGTGTGGGAGTTAGCTTTCCTAAACTCCAACCTCCATCATTTGAGTGTACTGATATGGAGGAAAATTCTTTGACCTTACATTATCGCTCTGATAGAGAAGGGCTAACCCCAATGATTATTGGACTAGTTCAGGGATTAGGAACCAGGTTTGATACAGAAGTTCATGTTACCCAAATCCAGAGCCGAGATGATGGTACTGAACATGATGAATTTTTAGTGATTTATAAACCGAATTGAATGCAGTAGCATGGCTCCTCCTCACCTTACGCTTTCGCCAGAGTTGCTGGCGAAAGCTTTTCCCTTCCACTTTGCCATTAACCGTAATCGTGAAATTGTACAAGTTGGTGATGTCTTAGAGCGCATTTGTCCTGAACCAATAGTTGGTAAATTTATTGAGCAGCATTTTCAGATTAATCGTCCAAAAATCTTGGTCGATTTTGATGCTATTAGTAAACAGTCTCGTGCCCTGTTCATACTAGAGTTTCTCCACAATGGAATGCAACTCAAGGGTCAGATGATGTATCAACCAGAGGAGGAGGTGATATTTTTTTTAGGTTCTCCCTGGATTACAGATACAGCTAGCCTAGCTCCTCTGGGTCTCAAACTCAAAGACTTTGCAATTCACGACCCAATTGTTGATTTTCTGTTTCTACTGCAAGCTCAAAATACTGCTTTGGTTGATGCCAAAAACTTAACAAGTGAACTGAAACAGCAAAGGGCACAACTACGGAGTGTGCTACAAATCAAGGAGAATTTAGCGGAAGCTGAGGCTCAATCCAAAAAATTGGAAAGATCCCTTCGTGAGCTACAACAAACTCAAGCCCAATTAGTCCAGGCTGAGAAAATGTCCAGTCTGGGGCAATTAGTTGCAGGAGTCGCACACGAAATTAACAACCCCGTTAACTTTATTTACGGTAATTTGAAATATGCAAAAGATTATACGCAGTGTTTGGTGAAGCTTGTGCATCTTTACCAACAGTTTTATGCCAATCCTGTGCCAGAAATTCAAGAATACATTAAAGAAATTGAGTTAGATTTTTTACTAAATGATTTGCCCAAAATCCTAAATTCAATGCAAGTAGGAGCCGAGCGAATCTCTGAAATTGTCTTGTCTCTCCGAAATTTCTCTCGTCTTGATGAAGCGGAAAAGAAAAGAGTTGATATTCACCAGGGTTTGGATAGCACTTTGCTGATTTTACAAAATCGCTTCAAAAATACTGTGGATCATCCTGGTATCAAAGTAGTGAAAAACTATGGAAATTTGCCTTTAGTTGATTGCTACGCGGGTCAACTCAATCAAGTATTCATGAATATTATCAGTAATGCAATCGATGCGTTTGATAAATATAATAATAAACGCGCGATCGCAGAAATTCATGCTAATCCTAATACAATTACAATTACTACAGAAGTCATAGAAACGAAGTGTGCGATCCGAATTGCTGATAATGGTTCAGGAATGACAGAAGCAGTTAAAGAACGACTGTTCGATCCATTTTTCACAACTAAGCCTGTAGGTAAGGGTACAGGATTGGGTTTATCAATTAGCTATCAGATTGTAGTTGAAAAACATGGGGGAACACTGAGATGTGTATCAGAGCCTGGACAAGGAACTGAGTTCTGGATTGAAATTCCCCTGTCTGCGGATAGACAAAGAGTTAATTACGTTAAATCGTTGAATTCTACAAATTCTGAGAATTCCGCAAAGCTTGCAGTGGGGGAGAGGGACTCACCACTTTCTTCATTTGACATCTGAATCTAAGGAAGCCTTAAATTTAGAGTTCTCTCTGAATTCTGAACTATTCTTGAAAGTACTATGTATGTTGTATAAAATAGTTTTTAAATAACCGTATGGCGATGTCTACGAGACGCTGCGCGTAGCAAGATCCCTGTAAGGGTATGCCAAGGCAATTTGTCAAAAATATCGATCGAGCCGTGTATTAAAGTTGATAACCATAAATCTTATGGTTGTGAAGCCTACTTATGAGTTATAAGTTATGATTTATGAGCTTTATTTTTAACTCCTAATTCCTAACTTTTTACCTATACTGCTCGTGAATCTACGCCGCCTGATTCCAATTTTTGATAGTTCAGTCTCCAACTGGGCATTAGAAGCGCGGTTGTTGCGCTGGTTAACGTTGATTTGGCTGTTCGTCGGCTTGATCATGCTATTTTCAGCATCCTATCCCGTTGCTGACGCCCGTCAGAATGATGGGTTGTACTATTTTAAGCGTCAGCTGCTTTGGGTCTTAGTTTCCTTAATCGGATTCAATATTATTGTTAATTTGCCATTGCAGAAAATTTTGGGACTATCCCATTGGTTTTTGTTGCTGTTTTTGGCGTTAATTTTCGTCACACTGATCCCAGGATTGGGAAAAAAGGCTTTTGATGCAGCGCGTTGGATTGCGATCGGGCCAATTCCGATTCAACCTTCAGAATTAATTAAACCCTTTTTGGTGCTCCAAAGTGCGCGGCTTTTTGGTCAGTGGGAACGAATCAGTTGGCGGATTCGCTTGGCTTGGTTGGGTATTTTCGGTCTCGTACTTTTAGGAATTCTTGCCCAGCCTAACTTGAGTACAACAGCACTTTGCGGTATGACGATTTGGCTAATTGCTTTAGCAGCGGGGTTACCTTACAAGTATCTGGGAGGAACAGCCATTGGCGGAGTGATGTTGGCAATACTCAGTATTAGTATAAAAGAGTATCAGCGGAAGCGGGTGATGTCATTCCTCAATCCGTGGGATGATGCTACAGGAGATGGCTACCAGTTAGTGCAAAGTCTTCTAGCTGTGGGTTCTGGTAGAACTTGGGGTTCTGGATTTGGGCTTTCTCAACAAAAGCTATTTTATTTACCAATTCAGGATACTGATTTTATTTTTGCGGTGTTCGCCGAAGAGTTTGGCTTTGTCGGCAGTATAGTATTGTTGGCACTTTTAGCTACATTCGCCACTCTTGGATTAATCGTAGCGCTGAAGGCTAAAAATACAGTACATCGATTGGTAGCGATCGGCGTGACAATTTTGATGATAGGACAATCATTGCTCCACATTGGTGTTGCTACAGGTTCTCTACCGACTACTGGCTTACCTTTGCCCATGTTTAGTTATGGTGGTAATTCCATGATTGCCAGCTTAATAGCTGCTGGGTTACTAATTCGGGTAGCACGCGAGAGTAGTGAAGCTGAGGTAGTACCGTTGCGAAAACCCCTGGTTGAAAATGGGCATAGACGTCGAGCTTTTCAGAAAAATAGGAATTGAGCTAGCAAAAGCTTACTTTCATATATCTCTGCTTTTCACATCGCCCAAAAAGTTACCTCAGAGGTAAGGGAGTTTTAAACGGGTTATTGTTGGGTGGCCGAGTAGGAACAATTGGGTTAATGCTAGGTATAGGAGTAGGTACTACTTTTTTGATGACTGTGATAGCAAATCCTTTTTGCTGTTGCTTGCCAGATATGTCATTAACTTGCAGTGCAATTTGAGGTGGGAAGGCTAGATTAACTGGAAGCCGCTTTGAACCAACTAGTGGAACGTCATCACCGTATGGCTGAAGTTTAACCTGAATATTTTCCCCCTCTACTTTCCAACTCAGAGTGGCAGTTGTTCCTTCTTTAAGTTCTAGATTTTGTTGTTCGCTACCGTTGATTGTGAAAGAAACAATCTTAAATGGTTTCGGTAATATTGCAATTTTTGATTCAGTCTTTTTAGAACTAATTTTGCCACTCCCATTATTAGGAAAAGCTTTGATTTCAAACGCAAAGTTTCCAGGTTTAGTTGCTGGTAGAGAAATATTTGTACATCGTAGCTGTTGATTTTGCTGCGTACATAGTTTTTGAAGTTTCGGGTCGGTAATATTACCTTGAGTAAAATTATAAGCAATTGGTTTACCATAGGATGTCCCATCATCTGCACTGCCAGAAATTTCAACTTGCTTCAGCAATAAGGGACGTGCAATTGCCCAACTTAAAAGAATATTTTGACCATTTATATACTGTGGTTTATCTGCTTGAAAACTAAGTACTTCGGCAATTTGCTTTTCAACTATTTCTACTTGGGTTGTTTGGCTAGCTACTTGGTTATTTTGAGAAAATAATTGTATACCATTACGATAAAAAGCTTGTAACTCAAAAGTATAATTCCCTTTTGTTTTCACTCCAGTTTTAACATTGCTACAAATTAGCTCTTGTTTCTGTTGTACCTGACAAGGAGCTATTTCATTGGTGCTTCCCTTACCCAGTGTTTCAGGAATACCATTACTAAAGTCATAGGTAATAGGTTGAATAGGTGGCGAACCTTTGGCTGTCAGAATCAGTTTTTGTAACTGTTTATAGTGATGAATTTCCCAGTTTAAAGCTACCTCATCACCTTCAGTGATTTGAGAGTCATTTGCACTAAAATTTTCCAATCTCAAAGGATCGGGGTTTAAAATTCGCCAAATGATGAATCCTATCCCTCCTAGTAAGCCCAAAACTGCCAAAATTAACAGAATAAATTGCCACCAAGGACGGGGTTTCCATACCAAAGTTCCCTGAGGCAATGTGTTAGGTAAGAGTAAATTTTGTTGGTCTTTTATATCAACTTTAAAGTTGACAACTAGCCCTGCACCAAACCACGGTCGTCGCCACCAAGGTTTGGGTTTGACCGTCAAATTGGCCACAGCGCTTTTGTTGGGTAATAATCTTACTTCCGTAGGATCGAATTTGTAAGTATATAGTTCTTCTTCATCTCGACTTTTTAAGCTTAATATCAGTTCGCGGACAATATTGCCCTGGTTAGCCAGTGATAATTCGTACTTGCCAAGACTACGGCTAACTTGTCCCAAGATGGTATTAAGTTCTATATCTAGGTGATAGTTTGTCGGAATTTGGATGTACACCAAATCCAACAGTACTAAATCTGGAGAGTTTTCCGAATATAAACGGATTGTCGGAGAATAGCTTCCCGCAAGAGTATCCCCAGGTGGGTGAAATTTCAACAATATTTGACCTTGAGTACCAGGGTTGAGTTCTAGTGCGGTCACGTCAGACACTAACCCCGGGCCTTCAAATCCAGTTGCAGGATAATTAATTGTGAACCAGTCATCATCTAAATCAGGGCAACTCAAGCGGAACCTGTCTACCAGATAAGAGCGATTGTCAACTATCACCTCCACTTGCAGAGGTTCACTAGAATTGAAAATTAGTGGCTTGTTGGGATTGGTGTTAGGTTGAATGGAAAATGTCGGGTCGTTCACCCGAATTGCTGTCTGTTCTTTTAGCAGAACCTTAATTTGGTTTGGGAAGGTGATGGGCGTGTCTTGGGGATAATGTAGAGGGGAATCTACGACTAGTGTATAGTCATAAGTTCCTGGGAGAGCATTTGCGGCGATTTGAAATTCAAATGTTACTTCGTCACTATTCTGTTGGGGAGCTAATGCTAAACTTTCTCTAGGAGAACTAGACCAGCCGGTTAAATTTTGAAATACTTCATCAAAAACAAAATATAAGTCAATAACCGCACTTTGATTTCCCTGATTGATTACAACAATATAGAGTTCAATGGTATCTCCTGGCATTCCAAATTGAATTCCAGGTGGGTTGATAATAACTTGCAGTGGATTGAATTTAGCTTGCATTTTATCGACTCCCTTATTTGATGCGGTGTAGTTTGACCTGAAAATCTTCACTACCACTCACAATCATGGTTCCTTGATTAGTTTTCAAGTCGATACTATTAATTGTTTTTGAGCTTTGGTAAATTGTTTTACCTTCTGCTGCCTTTGTTTTGTCGAGCTTATGTTCGGGGGTTAAGTACCAAGCCATCACTCGTCCATCATCGCCACCACTTACTAAAAGGCTACCATCATCACTAAATGCCAGACTACGCACAGATGTTTTTGATGCTGGCCAGCGGTCTAGTGGCGAGCAATTGAGTTCATTTACTTTTTCGAGTGGATTGGGGTTTTTGATAATTTGGCACTGATTCAAATTCCAAATGGTAATAAATCCCGCAGAGTCGGAGGTTGCTAGAATTTTTTCTGCCGAGTTAGGAACAAAAGCCAATCCCCAAATATAGTCTTCACGCCCAACTAATGGGTCTAGTTTTTCCAGATTTTGCACTGATAAACCTGGGAATTTTTTATCCGATTGAGTTGGATTCCACTGCCACAATATGAAACGCTTAAAGTTTCCAGCGATCGCTAGAGTTTTTGCATCTGGGCTGAGATTTAATGCCCTAACTTGGAAACCTGATAGTTTCAATATACTTTGTATATCGATAACTTGCGGTTCTGGCAGAAAATCGCTGTTAGGCGCTGCTCTTGACCATACTCTAACTTTACCACTGCCATAACCACTGAATAAGTTAAGTGAGTTTGAGGTGAAAGCTAGGTCAAAAACGCGATCGCCTTTTGCTTTAGGATCTTTAAAGTCTTGAAGTTCGCTATTCTTTCGACCTGATGGTACATCTCTGAGTTCAATTACACCATTATCTAAACCAACAGCAACGCGATCGTTTTGTAACGGCATGAAGCGTAAGACTTCTACAGCGTCATCGGTAATCGCCATCAAACCTTTGGGCTGTTGTGCTCGATCGCAAGCAACGGGTTGCCCAGCATATGTTACTCTATCATCGGGGTCTAAGCTATCAGCACCGATTCTCCAAAGTCTTAAGGTGCAATCATCTGAGCCACTGACCACAGACAAACCAATACCGCTAAAACGCACTGAGTTGACAGAACGTGTATGCATTACACCTCTTGGTTGCAGTATCCATGCTAGGAGTGCGGCTAATAGTGCGATCGCAGCCAGCTGTAGCCATAGAGGTACGATCGGCAGAGTCTCCACTTCCAATGTCTGCGTGGCGGGGTCTGTACTCCCTAAACGTTGGTCGGATAATTCAGATTTGGCTTCCAGCAACAAAGTTTTGCCGATTCCTACCCAAGGGCGTTTTGTTTTAACATCCAGAATGACTTTACTTGTCTCTCCTAGATGGAGATTGGCAATTTCGGGAAGCTTTTTGAAACTACATTTTCGCCAGTCTCGACCCTGCACATGCACGTTAATTTGTTGGTTGAGGTTGCTAGCGTTTTTAAATAGTAGTTCAAAGGAAGCTGTATTAGATTTCCAGTCAGGCAACCATGCTGATTTACTAGGAATTTTCAGGTGTTTTTGCGTGGTGCTAAAGTCTATAAAACCCACAGGCAAGACTTCAATATTGCCTTCAGCACTAGTTGGATAACCATTATTGCTAACAGCTTCAATAGTAAAAGGGTAATTTTGGCTGGGCGCTTGCACTACAGATGGAGGTTGGCATTGGAATGTAGCTTCTGCTAAACCACCCGGATCTAAAGATAATCGGCGTTCTGCACTGCCAGCTAGCCAAGATGGATCGACGCCTGTAAAACGTAGCATTACATCAGTCGGTTGTTGCCCCAAGTTCCGCACTCGTACTGGTATATCTATAGAATTGCGGGGATAAACTTGGAACTCTCGCACAGGTAATTCTACACTTAAATGCGTTGGTCTGTTGTCTCGCTCGATTTTCAGGCGCAGCACAAGTCTGCACTCTTGTGCTAACTGTGGTGAAAAAATCTTCACCATCAGGTTGACAGTA
Organism: Nostoc sp.; assembly: GCF_036917095.1. GTDB lineage: Bacteria > Cyanobacteriota > Cyanobacteriia > Cyanobacteriales > Nostocaceae > Nostoc. The sequence goes on along the minus strand of NZ_JBALFH010000056.1, from coordinate 98,956 downwards.
CCGACAAATCCCGGAATGGGTGTATTGAATATGAAGACTTGGAATATGGTACTACTGCCTGGTGGCTTCGCTGCTGCCACCTCTGGTTCGAGTCGATACCAGCGATATCCTGCGTTCCGGGTTTCCCCGGCTGCGGCAATTTCTATCTGAAAATTGACGAAGCGATCGCTGTCATTATTGACACTTACCTCAAATGAGACAGGAGGATCGCCTGGACGAAAGGTTAGGTTCTGAGTAGAAAGACTGGCATTAATAACACTTTTGTCCATGCTATTATTTATACGATTTTATTATTTTGCATGACTAACACTATTAAAAAATTAATATCTGCGAAAAGGTCACAAGGGTCTTTTTTGTTTGATTATTCAAATGTATATATTCAATATTGTGTAATAAATCTGTCAATTTCTAAAATTCATTTTCAGAAAACCTATATATTCAAATCCAAATTCATCAATTGAATATCTGGCACAATTCCCAACAAAACTCAATAAACCGGGTTTATAGGCGAAAAATCTAGATTTTCAGGTTTAAGCACCATAAAACGCGCTTTTTCATACTTATGCTAAATGGGAGTTGGGTAACCTAGTACCGCAAGGCGGAATTAAAAATTAAAAATTAAAAATTAAAAATGAATACAGCGTAAGCGTTTCATTCATTTGAAATGGGTGGTTTACTTCTGCCGTGCTGTACTAGCGAAATTAGATACTTATTCTGGTGATGGTTATTTCTGTAATATATTGGTGACTTTGGATAATTTCACCCTGACAAATCTGGTAAGCTAAAAAACATCTAAATTGCATAATCAGATTAAATCAAACTCTTGTGGGGTGGGCATCTTGCCCGCCCTAGTTATGCAATTTAAATGTGGAACAGCTTAGTCGGTACTAATGTCATCGTCTAGCGCTTAGTTCTAGTTTGTAACGAAAAAGAATGTAGAGATGTACTAGTGCTACGTCTCTACAAGAGTTCTGGATAACGCATAATTAATTTCACCAGATGTCTATTGCTTAATTTTGGATTTTAGATGTCTCTGAAATCCAAAATCCAAAATTTAGAACACTTAGAGTTGCCGCACTAATGGCTGACCATCTTTAACTTCACCAATCAAAACTAAATCCACACAGTTAACGAAGATACCATTTTCCAGAACGCCGGGAATGTTATTCAATGTCTTTTCTAGGTCGGCTGGATCTTCAATAGAGTCAAATCTGACATCTAAGACAAAATTGCCTTGGTCAGTAATCACTGGCCCAGCTTTTTTTACACCCATACGCAGTTCTGGTTTGCCACCAAGTTTCTTGATGGCATTAGTTACAGGAGTAATTGCCATTGGAATCACTTCCACGGGTACAGCGAAACTAGAACCCAACCGGTCTACTAACTTACCACTATCTACCACGACGATGAACTGTTCTGCCAGGTAGTCTACGACTTTTTCGCGGGTATGTGCTGCACCACCACCTTTAATCAAATTCTTCTGTGGATCGACTTCATCTGCCCCATCAATGGCAATATCAATGTGGTCAATAGCATCCAAAGTGGCGAGAGGGACACCATACTGCTTTGCCAGAACTTCTGACTGAAACGAGGTAGGTATACCAATGATATCTTTGAGTTCGCCAGACTTGAGGCGATCGCCCAAAAACTGAATCGTATATGCTGTAGTTGACCCCGTACCCAACCCCACAATAGAACCCGACTTTACTAAGGCGGCGGCGGCTTTGCCAACTTCTTGCTTCATCAACTTTACGGGATCTGCTGCTGCGGTCATTGCCAAAACTCCTGAAAAACTGACTATAGTCCATAGTAGTGGGCAGATAACATCAAAAAATGAAAAGTAAAAAACAAGTTTTTGCTGATTTCTATTTCCTTGATAATGGCAACAAGCTAACACCCTACGTAGCTACGCAACATTGGCTAGCCTAAATTCGTCACTAACTGAGTTACAGGTTATTAGGAACACCAATTTTTGCCTTAACCTCAGTAATATAGTTTTTTCAATTCACGTTAGCGGCTAAAAGTGGTTATCATGATGCGTCAGCTTTCAATTATATCTTTAGTGGCACTACTACAAAACTTGCCAGTAATTGCTCAGACCCCAGCGCCAGAAAGTACTTCTGGAGTCCCATCTGATGCCATTCAACAGGTAACTGCTGTCAAATGGATGACGAACTTTTCCGATGGCAAGTTTTATCCAGAAAGGTTACTGAGTAGGGCTGAATTAGCGTCAATTATGGTAAAAGCATTTGGGCTAAATAAAAGAGAAGCTGTTAGCAAAGAAAATTTAACTATTCCAGATGTTCCTCGTTCTCATTGGGCATTTAATGATATACAGACAGTCTTAAAAACTGACATCATGAAAGGCTATCGGGGCAATGAATTTTTCCCTAACCAAAAGGTGACAAGGGCAGAAGCTCTTGCTATTTTCGCCCAAGCTTATGGTGTATTTCAGTTTCCCGATGACGCTGTGAATGAGATTCTGGCTTCATATCCAGATGAAAAGTCTATCCCAGCTTGGGCTAGAAAAGCGATCGCTACTGTAGCGACTGAGGGATTTCTGAACACAGATACCCAAGGCAATATTTCCCCATTGAAACCCTTTACCCGTGGGGATATGGCTTATGTATTGAGTAAATATTTACAACGGCAACAGAAACAACCCGAAACACCAGAAGTTCCGGTTATTCCAAATAGTCCACAATCACCTTAGCTAGATTTTATCCAGCTAAGGTGCTTAAAATCACCTTTGACCCGGCCCTCTATACTTGTCTCGAATCTGGCGAAGATATAAGGCATTAGACTGTGTTGGCTGCTGCAAGACATAATTCCCATAATTAGATTGTGGTGCTTGCGTCGGTTGCTGCAACCCATAATTCCCATAATTAGATTGTGGTACTTGCGTCGGCTGCTGCAACCCATAATTACTATATCCCATAGGGTTTGTAGGGGTGACAACGCCTTGACTCTGGCTAGAGTAAGGTGCAATATTACTTGGTGCAACAGAGGTGACTGGGGGCGTCACTGGTGCTAAATTAGGCACTACCTGACCGTTATTTAAATTATTGTAGGGATTTTGCGGTAAGTTTGTACCCGTTGACGTATAACCTGTGCCAGTAGTTAACCCATTATTAGGCAATACCTGACCGTTATTTAAATTATTGTAGGGATTTTGTGGTAAGTTTGTACCCGTTGACGTATAACCTGTGCCAGTAGTTAATCCAGTACTTGGTAGAGAATTCTGACTCTGTAAGCTGTTGATGGGTGGCATTAGCGTTGTTCCTGGGCCAGAGACTCCACCCAAGGCATTTGTCTGAGTTGCAGTACCATTGAAGCTAGACAATTTCTGGTTTGTTGATTCGTTGAGCGCTGCTTGCAAAGGGGTGGTAGAGAGAGAATTTTGATTCCTATTGGTTTGATTAGTCAATCCAGCACGCAGGTTAGAGGATGTTTGTTCCCCTTGTGTTGGTTCAGACGCCGCAGTTAAAGTCTTAAGACCAAGAAACGAGTTATTAGTATCAACCGTCCCAGTACGCAATAAATTTTCTGTTTGTACAACAAACGGATTTTTCACGGCTGGGGAAGTATCGCCATTAGCGGCTAAACCAGGATTTAATTTGGTATCAGTACCAGACTTTTGTTTATTAACTACATCCTCTAATAAGCCTTTGCTTTTTTTTGTCTCAGTCTTTTCCTTAGGCGTGTTTGGCGTTAATGAGAGAGTTGCTTGCTCAAAGTCATTAAACAAAACAGGCAAGTTATCAATATCTGCTGCAATAGCTCTATTTTCTTCTGACAGGTCGGAATCAGCAGGCTTTTGTGAAGCGACTTGTTTTTTTTGCTTATAAACGAAAATATCTGGGTTTGACCAGTATTGCCAGGTTACTAGCCCTACTAAAGATAAAAAAATTGCAGTTCCCCAAAAACCAGGTCGCCCTAGATTCCATAACCTGGCTTTGAGATAGCGTAAGTAGGCGGGAGGATAATGACGATGTGGCATGGGATAGATATATTGAAATTTGCTTGAAATGGGGAAAATTTGACGCAAGCTGAAGGCTTTGCTGTTTAAAGCTTTTGCTTTCCTCAACAGGAAATATCTTAACTGAAGTTTGAATGCTGATTTCATCCTAACTTCTCCATCAGTTATTAGCCATTACTAATAGGCATGTAGTAGTCAAAAATTTACTTTTTAGCGGTTGGAGTCCTTTGGCAAGATTTTCTCGGAAGTTATGGCAATTTATGGTTAGTTTTTGGGTATCGGTCACATTGGATAACATCAGGAGTTGACAACTGGTCTAATTTATTGTTGTGGCAGGACAAAAGTTCAACTTTTTTACTTTCTAGTTAGCAAACTGTGCGCTGCAATGCTTCGATATGCCTCTGTAGGCGCTGTGCTGCACCGTACTATTAACCAGGAGACTACAGCAATGATGAGAGCGGAAGATATCATGACCAAAGATGTCGTTACTATTCGCGGTTCGGCGACTGTTGCTGAAGCAGTGGGGGTGATGAAGGAAAAAAGATTGCGGGCGCTGGTTGTGGATCGTCGCTATGACAATGATGCTTATGGCATTGTCACAGAAACGGATATTGTTTATAAGGTCACTGCCTACGGTAAAGACCCAAAGCAAGTGCGGGTTTACGAAATTATGAGCAAGCCCTGCATTGTGGTCAATCCTGATTTGGGTGTGGAATATGTAGCGCGGTTATTTGCTAACACTGGTATTCATCGAGCACCTGTAATTCAAGGTAAGCTGTTGGGCATCATCTCTATTACCGACATTTTGACCAAAAGCGACTTTGTGGAAGCGCCAAAAGCGCTACTGCTGGAGGAGAGAATTAAAAAAGCCATTGAGCAGTCTCGGGCTATTTGCACCGAACAAGGTGCTTATTCTAAAGCCTGTGCAGCCGCCTGGGATGAAGTAGAAGAACTCCAGGCAGAAGCAGCTCATCAGAAAGCTGAGGGTATGGTATCAGCCAAAGTCTCTTTTGAAGAATATTGTAAGGAAAACCCAGACGCACCGGAATGCCGAAATTATCACCCGTAATTGAAGTGTGGGAATGAAAAGGAAAGAGGCAGGGGGCAAGGAGCAGAGGGGGAAGAGGTAATTTTTTATTCTCCCTCTTGCCCCCTCCTTCTTCATTTCCCCCTGCGATCTCAATTTATCGTTTGGCAACTCGCATCAATAAGAATAAGCCTATTCCCAAAAAAAGAAAGTTGGGCAACCAAGCGCCCATAAAGGGAGAGAGGACACCTGCTTGCGCGATCGCACCACTAATAAAGAAAATTAAGTAGTACGAAAAAATTACTACGACACTAATCCCAAAGCTGGTACCTCTTCCAGTTCGCTGGGGTATGCTTCCCATTGCTGCACCTACCAAGCCAAAAACTACACATACAAAAGGTAAGGAGATTTTTTGTTGAATCCGTACTTCGAGTTTACGAATTTTTTGGCGATCGCCACCGAGAAGTTCTACTTGTAGTTGATCTAGGGCTTCAGAAATATTCATCTCACCATAGTCTCGGCTTTTTTCTGCCAGACTTAATGGCGTGCGGGGTAGTTGCAGTTGTTGGTGTTCAAATTTGACGATGTTGCGGTAAGAGCGATCGGCAGCGACAAAATAGATCGTACCGTTGTAAAAATCCCAAACACTTTGAGAAGGATTCCACTGAGCAGATTCTGATACCACAATTTGATTCAGATTTTTTGTTGAGCGGTCTATAATTGTCAACCCTGTCATACGCTTACCATCAAATTGGTCGGCGTAAAACAAGCGTGTCAATATCCGATTCTTAGAGCCATCAGGCTGTGTAACATCCTGGTATTCAGGATAGAAAATATTTTGCTGTTTCAAAATTGGCTTATCTGATTTAAGCGCTTTATCCAGAGTCATCGCCGCTTGATAATTTGCTGCTGGTGCAATTTGTTCGTTAAACACAAATGTCAATCCTGTAACCACAAGACTTAACATCACAGCAGTTAGCACCATACGATAGACACTTACGCCACAACCACGCAGGGCAATTAATTCGCTCTCGCTAGAAAGACGACTGTAGGTCATCAAAGTAGCCAGCAGCGTAGACATGGGGAAGGCTAAAACGATAAAGTTGGGAAATTTTAACAAAAAAACTTGAATAGCAATATCTATGGGTAGCCCAGATTCTACGATTTTTCTGATGAGATCGAATACAGCATCAATGGTGACACCAAGTGATGAAAAAGCTCCGACACCAAAGAAAAACGGCGCTAACAATTCGCTGGCAAGGTAGCGATCCATGATCGTAAAAGGCAGCAGCGAATAGAGACTGTTGAAAGACGTAAGTTTCTTTGATATCATAAGCAACTTTAAAATTTAGATATTGGCAACCCTGGCAAAGCAAAACATATCTACTATATTTAGTATCAAAATTAAATTCTTAATAGCTGAAAATTAACGAATAAATTCATGCTGAAGAATAAAAAATCAAAATATCATTTGAAATGATTAACTAAAATAATTGTGAATTTAAACTTGAAAATTATCCCCTAAATAATATTGCCGCACTAGCGGGTTGCTGTAGAGTTCGTCAGCAGCACCAAAAGCGAGAATTTGTCCCTCACGCATGATGTAAGCGCGATCGGTGATGGCGAGGGTTTCGCGGACATTATGATCTGTAATTAAGATTCCCATACCGCGATCGCGCAGTTGTGCTACGATTTTTTGAATTTCTGAGACTGCGATCGGATCGACTCCCGCAAAAGGTTCATCCAAAAGTAAAAATTTGGGCCCTTCTCGTCCAGCAGCTAAAGACCTTGCTAATTCCGTCCGCCGTCGCTGACCACCAGAAAGTTGAATTCCTTTACTTTTAGCTAATTCTTCCAACCGAAACTCCCGCAGTAAAGTTTTAAGTCGGATTGACCACTCCCATCGTGGCACATGAGTTTGCTCTAGCACCAACAGAATATTATCCTCTACCGAAAGTTGCCGGAAAACACTTGCTTCTTGTGCTAGATAGCCAATACCCAGTCGCGCCCTTTTGTCCATTGGCATTCCCGTAACGTCCAGATTACCCAGCCAGACTTTTCCTTGATTGGGTTTTTCTAAACCTGTGGCAATGTAAAAGGTCGTCGTTTTACCAGCCCCATTGGGGCCTAGTAAACCAACGATTTCGCCCTGAGCAACAGAAAGATTGACACGATTGACAATTACTCGCTTGCCGTAAGATTTGTGAATATTCTCTAAAACAATTTTCACGCTGGAAGCACCCTTTCTTGGTGGTAAATGCTAATTAGAAGGCTTCAAAGGTGGTGTTTGTGGGGCAGGTGTCGCGGTTTGTGCACTATTGTTTGATTCCTCGATCATGTAGATGGACTCTACCTGACGGTTGGATTGGGGTAAAGCAACAAATCGCCCTTCATCAATCAAATAGGTTACTTTCTCCGCTCGGATACTGTTACCGCCCTGTTGCAAAATATAGACATTGCCACTGAAATCAATTCGGCGTTCCTTACTAAAATACTGTGCTTGGGCAGATGTTGCCTGAAGTTGGCGAGCCGGATACAACATTTGCACATTACCACGAGCGGTAATTACTTGATTTTTCGCGTCATATTCTTGCACATCAGCGCGGATAGTGAGGGGTCGATTTGCTTGAGATGTTTGTGCAATAGCGGTTTGCAGTTGGGTAGGCAAGGCAAAAGTGCCCAAAAGTGCAACTGGCAGCATTAAAGCTAATCCAAAGCGACGAAACTGTGACATGGGCAATTGATAGCAGGGCATCATAGCAATTGGGGATTCAGGATTTCAGCTTGCATTCTAATTATCTCAAGTACTTTATCCAGATATGAAATATACAATCTGGAGTGATTTACGATAACTACTGGCTGAAATAGTGACGCTACCCCCAACCTCAAGGTTTCAGATAATTGGCATCTGATTGAAGGACGCAGGAGGCAGGAGGTAGGAGGGGATTCGGCCCCTACTAATTTGAAGCCAGTGAACTCTCGCGAGCGTGGGGGACTCAAACCCTTGCTCCCAAGGCGTTGCGGCAGCCGAGATCGGGCAGTCTTCCTCTCTCTTGAACTGCCCTCAGCAAGAACTGCCTTCATTGGTGAAAATGACGTAGGCACAATACCCTGCGGGAAGCCGCTTTGCATCTACATGAATTGTGCCTACCAAGGATTTCGGGCAACGCATAATTAATTTACCAGATGTCTAATCAGTAGACAGCACAATTTTAGGCAAAGATAAGACTTGATTTTCATCCAGATCGCCAGATGTAATCTTATCTGGCCCCATTTGTTGTAATGTCGTCAACAACACTGCACTCTGACTCAATAGCTCATCTACGTCAACGCCGCTGAAACTAGATGGGTAACGGCGTAGGCGATTGCTGCCTTCTCCAAGTAGAATAACTGCACCTCGCCAGTTCCGGTTCTCCAAATGATACAGTGCCACAGAAATTTGGAGAATGCCTTGATAAAAGGTTTTTTCCGGTTCTCCAGCTTCAATCCACAAAGCCTCTAAAGTGTCATGACAGGCATAGAACTGACCAGAATTGAACTGTTCTACGCCTTGCCAAAACTCTTGGGGGATGATTTCGCTCATCCCATGCTGTCTCGTACTTCTTTGATTGTTTCTAGAGAGATTTCTTGTTTGTCTCCAGCAAACTCGTTGTCAGGGGTGAGGAATAACATGCAATGGCACTCTTTGCGTTCTCTCATTGGCACACAAGGACAGTTCCAATATGTGGCGTGAATCTCAGCTTCTTTATCTTCGTAATGGCGACAAGGACATAAAGGTGCACCCAGGTCGTCTTTATGTTTGGCTAGTCCTTCAATCACGACTGCGGTGACAGAAGGTTCAGAACAGAAATATGTTCCAGTACGCTTGGCGTATTGTTCGGAAAAATGCCGCATTGCCTCTAGGCTTTTATCGCTGGATTTTGTGTTATGTTCTGATGCGATCATGTCGTTCATAATTTAAATATTTCTTTGCATTGTACCTCAGCCTCATGTGGGGATTACTGGGTGGATTTCCCCAACCTTATCCCATTCAAGTTGTTTTACCTTTGCTCAAAGGCTGATATGTCCGGTGTGCTGGGATGGGGCAAAATCTCAGAATTCGCAAAAGCTTAACTTGTCAGCAGAGTTTTGGAATTATAAAATTTAAATTGATTTATGAGTGTAATGTTTTTTGCAGTTGGGGTTGTAGTGGGCGTAGGCGTAGCCCGTCGGAGACATCGCTTTGCAAAACTATACCAGGATGTTCCCAATTGATTATCTCTTGTTCTGCTGCCGAGGAAGTATTTGGCCACAAAACCCAACGACTGCCTTGAGGAAGAGTAGCAAGGCTTAGGGGGTTTTGAGTTAGCCAAATCAAAGCATGGCTTTTAGGAACTGCTGAACTGGCATCTTCTAAGGCTCTGGTTGCTGCTAAGGTTTCTAGAACATAGGCATCGCCTTTGATTAAATCTGTCGATGCTGTCCATAGTTGCACCTCTAACTGTTGTTGCTGTGCATAAAAATACAGCGAAGCTGCGGCAATTACTGCTTGTTCAAAGTTTTCTTCTTCCCAATTGCTAGCACTGTCAAGAGCAATAACTATTTCTTGTCCGCCTGTAACCATTTCTAACTCCCGCACCCTTAATTCTCCATAGCGGGCACTAGTCCGCCAGTGAATCAGACGGGTGGGATCTCCAATGCGGTAAGGACGGAGCGATCGCACCAACCCCGTTGTCGCTGTCTGCAAGGGTCTACCACGAGGATCGCCCTTTTTGCTCTCTTCTTGCCCCATTTCATCTACTAGGGGGCAGGTAGCCAAGGGTAATACTGTAGGATAGACGATCGCTGTGGCAGCACAATCACGCTGACGGCGACACCAAAACAATCCCAAAGGCGCACCAGAACCGAGTTCGACTGTGTGCCAGCGATAAACGCCCCGGCGCTGGGTAGGGTGGTAATATACCCAACGGTAACTACCTTTGCTAGGAATTGTCTCGATGGACTTTTGTACTGGTTTCCCTAAGACGAAGGGTAATATATCCTCAATTTGCAATAAGCTTACAGGCTGCTGTGCCTGATTGCGGATTTCTAATTCCACCGTCAGATCGTCCCCGGCTGACACTGGTTGAATGGGACGGCGGGTGATGGATAGATTTGTGAGCGATCGCGGCGGTAAGATGGCTGCTACACCCAAAAGGGCAAAACTAATGCCGCTAATGGCGTATAGCCAACCAGCCATCGTATTGATACCTGCGCCAAAAAAACAAATAGCCGTTGCTGCTAGTACCCAACCGCCGTATGCAGGAGCACAAGCGCGGGTTTCTAACCAATTGGTGATGGGTTTGATGATTTTCATGTTTCTTTTTTAACCCAATACCACCCCAAATTCACAGTGTCTCAGTGGTTGCGCCTGATGTCCTTATCGAAACCGCTCTAAAATTTGGTTGACTGCGGTACCATTTACCACAATATCTGCACAGGATAATTTTCAAACACACTATCTCTACTAATTACAGGTATGCTCTCCACCAAACTTTGAGAAATTATGAGCCGATCAAATGGATCTTTATGATAAAAAGGCAGCTTTGCTAACTCATCTAAATGTTCTGGTCGTATTTCAAGCAATTCGATAGCGTTACCATAAACCTGTTGTTTAACCAACTCAGTAAAAGTCATTTCCAGTTTTAGCTTGTCGATACTGACCTTGATAGAAATTTCCCAAAGACTCGCAATACTCAAAAATCTTTGATTTTCCCGATCTTCAATCAAGTTTTTTGCTGTGTCACTGAGGTTGAAACTGCCCTCAATAAACCATAAAAACGTATGAGTGTCGAGCAGAAGTCTCATGGAGCGTATTCCTCAAAATCTGCCAACGGCTCATCAAAATCATCTGACATTTTTACTAAACCCCTAGCACTACCAAACTTTGGGCGTGCTTCTACTCCACCAAGTGGCACAATTTTGAAAGATGTCCCATCATTACGAATGATGATGACTTCTTCTCCAGCAGCCGCCTCTTCAATTAATTCTGCTAGGCGAGTCTCAGCTTCTTTCAAATTAACTTGGTGCATTGATAGTCTTTACCAAAACCCGATATTTTGAATATAACTTCTTCGTCAGTTATTGACTCAAGGATCTTTTCATGTTGACAATGGCGATCGCAGTTTCACGAATAGCCATCACAATTACTTCTGCAAAAATTTTTATTCTGCTACTTTACCATCTGAATAATTATCTATCCGATTAACTGTCTGCTGTCTTAATGATTGCTCCTTCATAAATTTGCTCAAATAATCTGATCTGATCCAGATCGGGTCGTTGTGTTGGGCTGCTGGCGCTGGGCGACTTGGATTAACAACCTTAATGCCTCATTCACTGCTTCATCGTTGGGAAAAGCTTGGGCAACATCGGGAGCTAAAAGTACTAGGTTCGTTTTTGTACGATACCGTTCAACATATTTACCTCTAACCCCGCTTGCCATTTGAGCGAAGTCGTACTCAGGACGTAATTCATCTTCCATTTCGTTTTCAACTTCCTTGTTCATAAAACTCGCAGTTTCACAAATAGTCATGATAATTACCTTTTTCAGTCCTCTTCATTTTTCTCAAAAATTTGACTAAATGTACGGCAAGGGCGATCGCACTGTAAATCTATGCTACTAATTGGCGATCGCAATGGGGGTAGTAGATACTTTGACATTCTCAAACAAGATACTCCGCCAGTTGCTCATGAGTGGGAACATCAGCAGATTGAAAGGTTTTGAGGTCTATTTTTGATGGTTGGGCTAATGCTGCTAAACGGTTACATTGAATGGCAATACAACGATCAAAGATATTTCTCACAAATCTACCATTTCCAAGTTTTCCTATTTGATGTTCAAATTGATTAACTAAGAGATGCACCGCTTCTAGAGTCTTCTCTGAGAACAGATAGCCGTGCTGTTCACACCTGACTTTAAAAATCTCGGTTAACTCGGACGGACAATAGTCTTCAAAGTGAATCGACCTTGCAAATCTGGACTTTAGACCAGGATTAGATTCAATAAATCGAGACATTTCCCCTTTATATCCTGCAACAATAACTACCAGATCCTCTCTGTAGTCTTCCATCATTTTTAAAAGAGTATTGATTGCCTCTTGTCCGTACATATCGCCGCGTCCGTCTGGAACAAGAGAGTAAGCTTCATCAATAAAAAGTACACCACCAAGAGCAGATTCAACTACTTTTGCTGTTTTGGGTGCTGTTTGTCCCAAGTATTCTGCAACTAAATTAGTCCGATCTACTTCAAGAAAATGGCCTTTTGATAGAACACCAAGATTTTTGTATATCTCGCCTAAAATCCTAGCTACTGTGGTTTTGCCTGTTCCGGGATTTCCCGTGAATACGAGGTGTCTAGTGATTGAAGGAGCTTTTATACCCGCTTGAGCTTGCATCTGGGCTACTTTTGCAATATTTACCAACTCTTGAACGGTAGATTTTACAGCACTTAATCCAGTTAATGAATGAAGTTGATCTAAACATAGCTGAAGCTCATTAGTGACTACTTCAGGTTGATTAGCATTAATGTGAGGTTGCTTGTGAATCTCTTTACAGACTTCTGCTGCCCATTCGTTGCCTATTTGTTTAATGTCAGTACCCAATAGGTTACGAGCTGTTTTTATTGCATTTTCTTTAGAAGCAGCTTCAGCAAAAAACAAGCAATCAATCTCTAACTGTTTTTCAGGCTTTTCTAGAAAATTATAAGCATCATCAATGCTACTCCAAGCAGCCCATAGCCAAGAATTGCCGGAAGCACAGATACTAAAAACTGTAGAATTCCACGACATATATATACACCAGACAGTGAACACAATGAATTACACAGTGTTATGTTACCCACTCAGGTATTAAGTTATTCATTTTCCTATTACCAGAAAATAAAAAGCCCGCATGAGCAGGCTTTTTAAATCAATTAAGTTATTGCTTTACTTACCGTTTCGCCAACTTCTTCGACATCTTCCGCAGACGAATCGATTGGGGTGTAACTTCCACCAATTCATCGGGGCCAATGTATTCCAAAGCACGCTCTAAACTCATGTCTATCGGTGCTTGCAGTTGCACTAGTTCATCGCCACCAGCAGCCCGGTGGTTGGTCAACTGCTTGGTCTTACAGATATTCAATTCCAAATCTTGGGAACGATTGTGTTCTCCCACAATCATGCCTCTGTAAACCTTTGTGCCGGGAGTAATAAAGAATGCTCCTCTATCTTCGGCATTTCTCATGGCGTAGAAGGTAGAAACGCCTTCTTCAAAGGAGATTAAAACGCCTTTGTTACGGGCTTCAATATCACCACTGATTTGACGGTAGTCTAAGAAGCTGTGGTTCATGATGCCTTCGCCACGAGTCATCCGCATGAATTCACCCCGGAAACCAATCAATCCACGGGCGGGAATGACAAACTCTAACTGGGTGCGATCGCCACTACCTGGTTGCATATCTTGCATTTCGCCTTTGCGTTGTCCCAGGCGTTCAATACAGCTACCCACACCATCAGCAGGAATGTCTAATACCAAAAGTTCAAAGGGTTCGCAAGGTTGACCGTTGATTTCGCGGTAAATTACCTGTGGCTGAGATACCTGAAACTCGAAGCCTTCCCGGCGCATGGTTTCAATTAAGATACCCAGGTGAAGTTCACCACGACCGGAAACGAGGAATTTATCGGGAGAATCGGTTTCTTCGACACGCAAAGCAACGTTGGTTTCGAGTTCGCGGAATAGGCGATCGCGTATTTGTCTTGATGTCACCAACTTACCTTCTTGACCAGCAAAGGGCGAATCATTCACCCAGAAGGCCATTTGCAAGGTTGGTTCATCCACTTTAATTAGTGGTAAAGCTTGCGGATCATTGGGGTCAGTAATCGTTTCCCCAATATAAGCATCAGCGAAACCAGCCACCGCCACAATATAACCTGCGGTTGCTTCTTCCATCTCTATGCGCTTCAGTCCATCAAAGCCCATCAATTTGGTAATTTTACCCTTGACAATGGTGCCATCTTCTGTTACTAAAGCGGCTTGCTGTCCTGAGCGGATAGTACCGTTGTGAATTCTGCCAATCACAATCCGTCCCAGATATTCAGAATAATCTAGGGTTGTGACTTGCAATTGCAGAGGCTTATTGCTGTCTCCTACTGGTGGTGGAACGTGTTGCAGAATCGCATTAAACAGGGGTTGCATATCTACCGATTCTGCTTCCAAGCTTTCCTTAGCGAAACCTGCCATACCGGAGGCAAACAGATAGGTAAAATCACACTGGTCTTCATCTGCCCCTAATTCCAAGAACAGATCCAAAACTTTATCAACAGCAACGTGGGGGTCAGTTTGACCGCGATCGATTTTGTTGATAATAACGATGGGGCGCAGCCCTTTTTCTAAGGCTTTTTTGAGAACAAAGCGTGTTTGGGGCATGGGGCCTTCGTTGGCATCAACAATCAGAAGACATCCGTCAACCATGCCGAGTACGCGTTCAACTTCGCCACCAAAGTCAGCGTGTCCAGGAGTATCAACAATATTAATTAGTGTTTCTTTGTAGCGAACCGCCGTATTTTTGGAAAGGATAGTAATACCCCGTTCCCGTTCTAGGGCGTTGGAGTCCATAACGCAATCCGGAACGTCTTCGCCTTCGCGGAAAATGCCGGATTGTTTGAGGAGTGCGTCAACCAAGGTCGTTTTGCCGTGGTCAACGTGGGCGATAATGGCGACGTTGCGAATTGGGAGCGTCATAGAAGCTTTTGGTGAACTCTAGAGGGTTGTTTATAAGATTTACATTTGAATGCTAGGCTGTTTTAACAGAATTGGGGATAATCGGCAAATTCTGTAAAGAACCTTTAACAATTCTAGCGTAATCGTCACAATTGCGGGGAGTTTTGTAAACCCTACAATGGAGATGTGTGGTAATTACGGTGTTCGTGGGATATAAAAAGCTTTTTTTACAAACAGATGTGGCGTCAAGGGCGGTATCGCTTTTGAGATTGGCGCTTGATTAGTTGAGATGCTTTGCTTTGATGCTAAAGGCGATCGCACCCTTCCTTACCTAATATAAAAGTAACCTGATTTTGTGATTGCGATCGCAATGCCTTGTTTTTCCTTAAAACTGCGGAAATCATAGTTTTATTTCTCGGATGATTTGTATTAAGCTCGCTCATGCTACTACGGTTAAGTCTTTTATGTTTCTAGCTTTTCCTAAGCCCAAGGATAGATAGGTTATTTATACTAATTTTCTTTACATTAGGCTACAGATGTTAAGTTTGGGAAAAAAGCTCAAGGGTTAACTAAATGTCAGGTAAAATAATGCGATCGCACCTTACTTTAATGTTCATCTAGAGACGATACAGCGCAATGTCTCTACTGACATTTAAGGTATATTTTAAAAAATAATAAAATGACAGCGATAATTATATGGTTTGCTGCCTAAATCCCAATTGCGAGAATCCCCAAAACCTTGATGGGACAGATTTATGCCTCAGTTGCGGTACCGAGTTGGTATCGCTACTGAGAAATCGTTACCGCATAACAACACCATTAGGGAGAGGAGGGTTTGCACGCACATATATCGCCGAAGATATAGACAAGCTCAATGAAAGATGTGTTGTCAAGCAGTTGGTTTTAAGTCAATTTTATGGCGATCGCGGTAGTCAAGCACATAAAAAAGCGACTGAGTTGTTTGAACAAGAAGCACAACGTCTAAAAGAGTTAGCAGAACATGTCCAAATTCCCAATTTATATGCATATTTTAAGGAAGGTGAATATCTATATTTAGTGCAGCAGTTTATCGAAGGGCAAAATCTGTTGCAAGAGTTAAAACAACAGGGGATTTTTAATGAATCCAAGATCCGAGATTTTTTAAATGATTTATTATCTGTGCTGGTAGCTATACATCAACAGCAGGTAATTCACCGAGATATTAAGCCAGAAAATATTATCCGCCGTCACGGTGATGGTAGATTAGTACTGATTGATTTTGGGGTAGCAAAGCAAAAGACGGAAAGTATAAACACTACACTTGCTGGGACAATTATTGGTTCATTAGGTTATGCGCCGATTGAGCAAATGCAACTGGGTAAAGTTTTTCCTTCCAGTGATATGTACAGTTTAGGAATAACTTGCTTTCATCTACTAACCGATATTTCTCCTTCGAGTTTGTGGTTTAAACAAGGCTATGGTTGGACTTCTACTTGGCGACAGCATTTAACGCAAACCATAAGTCAGGAATTAGAGATGGTTCTTGATAAGTTACTGCAAGAAAATCATGAAAAGCGTTATCAATCTGCACAGGCTGTCTTACAAGACTTGAATAATCTACCACTTCTAAGGGATACATTACCTCCTACAGCCATTCCCCGTACTCAACCATTAGGTTTGCAACCACAAGTTAAACATAAATCAACTCCATATCTACCGCAGTTTTCTAATAGTCAATTATTGTCTGGATCGATAATTGCTGGATCGGGTAGTTCGTTCTTAGCGATCGCACTTATAAGTTTTCTCGGAACTACTTGGATTAGCTCTGGGTTGTGGTTGCTAATTTTGGGAGGGTTAGTCTTTATTCAATCTCGCCCGCTTCTAGAAAAAACCTATTTAATTGTTATTGCTATAATAGTAAATCTACTCGTTGTTTATATTTTCAGAAATCTCCTAACCAATAATCTTCTTCAATTAGGTGCAAATGGGCTATTGCTCGGAGGATTGCTAGTTATTTTTGCAGGCTTATTGACAGTTATTATTATGGGTGTGTCGGAAATAATAAATAAATTACTTTCTAGATATTTTTAAATTTTAATAATTCTCTTTTCTCAAATAAATTTAGTAGAATTTAATAAATGATTTATGACACATAAAAAAGAAAATTTGAGGCTGCTTATCTCTCTGGGTCTGTCTGGAGTAATGGTAGCAGCTATTTTATGGTTAATTACCAAACTTTCTTCTACGATTATAGCACCATCAAACCCCATATCAACTTCATCTTCATTGGCAAATAAGCCGTCATTAATGAATTTGGGTACAAGGATTTTGGTGAAAGTGCAAACATACCCTGAAAAAATAGATGGAGTTAAAGCTTTTGCTGAGAAAGATTTCAGTACTGCGGTTAAGAAATTTACTGATTCTCTGAAAAATAATCCAAACGATCCAGAAACTTTAATTTATTTAAATAATGCCAAAATAGCACGAGATAATTCGTCAGCTATAAAAGTTGCGATCGTCGCACCAATTAACTTTGAACCTAGTTTAGCAGAAGAGATTTTGCGTGGTGTAGCTCAAGCTCAAAATGAAGTTAATAACCAAGGAGGAATCAACGGTAAAAAATTACAAATTGTAATTGCAAGTGTTGAGAGTAGAGAAGATTCTGTACGGCTAGATAATGAATTAGTTCAAGATAAAAGCCTTGTAGCTGCGGTGGGTGTTAGACGTAATGCAGAAATTTATAAAGATAAACGTTTGGTGTTAGTCTTACCCGTGGAGTTACCAAATCAGGCAGAAAATCAAGGAAACTTAGATAAGAATACAGTAAATAGTCAGCTTAATAATTCACAAGCTAACTACTTGTTTCACATAAATCCGTTATATGAGAATTTAATAGATACTCATTCTCGTTACATTGCTCGACAAGCAAGAAATGTTGCTATTTGTGGAGATTCTCGTAGTTCAACAAGTAATTCAACCTCTTCATCAAATCAGATACTTGTAGAACAGTACACTCAAGCTATCAAAAAATATGGCAGCAACGTTATTAGTCTGCCTTGCAATTTTGCAGACAAAAATTTTGATCCTAGAACTTTCGTGGATAAAGCCATAGAAACAGAAAATGCAAGTGGCTTTTTACTAATACCCTCAATCAGAAATATATATTTTGCTAGCAAAGTGGCGCAAGAGGTTAAAGGCAGAAAGCCACTGTTTGCTTCGGAAATTATGTACAATGCAACAACTTTACAAAATGGGAAGGATCTTGAAGGAATGGTACTACCTGTGTATTGGCATAGAAATGCTAATAAAGATAACCCCTTTGCGAAAAATGCCTTTCAGCTTTGGAATGCACAGGTAAATCAAAGAACAGCGGGAACTTATGATGCACTCCAAGCAATTATTGCTGGCTTAAAAGAAGATAGTACCCGCGAAGGATTACAAAGGGCATTGTCTAATCCTAATTTTTCAACATCTGGAGCAACCGGAATGATTCAGTTTTCGCCCTCTGGGGAGCGTCAAGGAGAAGCAATGCTTGTCAAAATTGAGCGTTGTGAGTCTTGCTCTAGTGGAACTGGTTACGATTTTGCCCTCTTGAATAAGAAGTAGTTTTTTTAATGTTAATTTTCATTCCAAAGATATAGATTACTCCCAAATAGGTAATCTATTCAATTTGAGTGTCATACTAAACTGCTTGATTTGATTGCAACCATCAATTGAATTGAAGCGATCGCTTCGATTTTTCTCTAACGAAAAGTTTTGTTTCTCTACCCATAGTTGTGAACGCGATCGCTCAAAAGAAAGATGGAATCTCCTTAGTCTCTGTGTCAAGGTTATATCAAGTAAGAATTACGAACACTTTGCCGAGGAGAACACGGATGGTAACTACTTTAGATGATACGAAACGCAATGCTATTGCTGTAAAACTTGCAAGTCTAAAAGCTCTGCAACAGTTGGTCATCGAAAATGAACAATCGCTTTTGACGCAAGGGCTTGATGCTGAAATTGCCGATCGCATCCGAAATTTTATCAATGATGATGAAAAAAACCTTGGTATTTTAGAAACTGTAATTGGTCAGTATGGGATTCAGGCTGAACCCAAACAAAATGTTACACAATTCATTGAAAAAGCTCGCGAATTGTTCCAAGGTTCTGAATTAAGCCTGTATGAGAAAGTCTCTCAGCATGAATTGCTGAAACATCAAGTAGTAATGAGTGGCTTGATAGTTCACAAAGCTGCTCAAAAAGTTGGCGCTGATGTTTTGTTAGCGATCGGGCCTTTGAATACCGTTAACTTTGAGAACCGCGCTCACCAAGAACAACTCAAAGGAATTCTGGAAATTCTGGGTGTCCGCGAACTCACTGGACAAGATGCAGATCAAGGAATTTGGGCACGTGTTCAAGATGCTATGGCCGCAGTTAGTGGTGTAGTAGGTAGTGCTGTTACTCAAAACAGCGACAAAAAGGATCTAAATATCCAAGATGTCATCCGCCTCGATCACAACAAAGTAAATACCCTATTTACCGAACTCCTGCAAAGCGACAATCCACAGAAGATCCAAGAATACTTTGGTCAAATTTATAAGGATTTAACTGCTCACGCTGAAGCTGAAGAAGAAGTAGTCTACCCAAGAGTACGTCCTTTCTACGGTCAAGATAACACTCAAGAACTGTTTGATGAACAAGCTCATGCGAAGCAGGCATTAGAGGAAATTAAGGCTCTTAGCCCATCTTCACCACAATTCAAAGAGAAAGTCAAAGAGCTATTGGCTGCTCTCGGCGATCATATTCGTCAAGAAGAAAGCACAATGTTTGCTGCCATTCGCAACAACTTGACTACTGAGCAAACCGAGCAACTGGCGACTGAATTCAAAGCTGCTAAAACCCGAATTCAAGAGAAACTAGGCGTTGTTAGCGAATCGAATGTGTAGGATGCTTTCGGGCTTTCTCTATCCGCTAAAAAAAGTTAGTTAAACAAAAACTCCCAGCGCTTATCTGCTGGGAGTTTTTATTTACAAATTTTGCTGACAGTATTTATAAGCGGCATAGGCCATAGTTACAACCCCGGTAATAATGGCAGATTCATCGACTTCAAATTGGGGATGGTGTAATGGGTGGTTAACGATTCTTTCTTTATAGCCGACACCCAAGCGAAACATGGAACCGGGGACGTGTTCCAAATACATAGAAAAATCTTCAGCACCAAGGGAAGGTTCGGGTAAAACTTGAACGCGATCGCTACTCCAAGCTTCTTCTGCGGCTGATTGCAACAATTGCGTCAAGGTATAATCATTTTGGACACTGGGTACGCCCTGGCGATAATTGACTTGATATTTTGCCCCGTAGGTATGGCAGACATTAGATACAATATTTTCAATCCAGTTTGGGAGATGGGCACGGGTTTCGGGATGGAGCGATCGCACGGTTCCCAATAACTGCACTTTATCAGCAATTATGTTCGGTGCTCTACCACCATTAATCTTCCCTATGCTCAAAACTACAGGACGCAGGGGATTCTGCGTCCGGCTGATAGCTTGTTGCATTGCAGTAATGACTTGGCAAGCAATCCAAATTGCATCAATCGCCTCATGCGGACGCGCCCCGTGCCCAGATTCTCCCATAATCAGAATCTCTAAATCATCAGCAGCGGCTGTTAATGCCCCGTAACGCACGCCAATAGATCCTGCGGGGATAGAAGGGAAAACATGAACCCCTAATACAGCCGAGACGTTTTCCATAGCCCCATCTTTCACCATCCAGCTTGCCCCTTGGGCAATTTCCTCCGCTGGCTGAAATAAAAACCGCACTTTCCCACCCAACTCCTCTGCCACTTGGGACAGCACCATCGCTGTTCCTAACCCCACTGTGGTATGGACATCGTGACCGCAAGCGTGCATAATCCCATCTGCGCGAGAGGCATATTCCAAATTGGTGCCCTCTTGAATTGGCAAGGCATCCATATCGGTGCGAATTGCTAATAAACGGTCATTTTGGCTAGTGCCTTGCAGTTCTCCAATAACGCCCGTTTTGCCAACTCCTTCTTGTACATGCAGACCACAGGAAGACAAAACACCAGCTACGAAGGCTGCTGTTTGGTATTCCTGACCGCTGAGTTCTGGGTGAGAGTGGATGTGGCGACGAATTTCAATTAGGCGGGGCGCTATTTTTGTTGCTAAGTCTTTAATACGGGTAAGCATCGATTTAATTAATCTATAGGCTTTTTTCCCATGATAAAGAACTGTTAACAAACAAAATGCTTTTGCTATACAAGGATGGTTGATAAGCAGAGGGGCAGAGGGGCAGAGGGGCAGGGGGGCAGAGGGGCAGGGGGGCAGAGGGGCAGGGAGCAGGGGGCAGGGGGCAGGGAGCAGGGGGGAAGCAGGGGAGAATTAATAACCAATGCTCTATGCCCTATGCCTCATGCCCTATGCCCCAGTTTATTTTGAGTAGCAGGTTGTACCTGGAGTATTTTCGGGTTTGAACTCGTTACATTCTCTGGGATTTTGACGCTCTAACGACCAGCCATAGGGCTTGTCGGAGGTGACAACACCATTAGCCATAGTTGTGAGACGGAAGTTAGCCCCGCGAAAATTGGTAAACTGCAATTTGGCATCTTTTAAGTTTGCTGCTTCCAAATTGGCGCTGATGAAACCGGCATAAGACAAATCGGCATTTTCCAGAGATGCTGATTTCAAATTTGCACCTGTTAAGGAAGCACCACTGAGATTCGCTGAATTCAGAATCGCACTTTCTAAATTTGCACCGGTGAGATCGGCATTCGTGAGATTAGCTTGAGATAATGTAGCGCTACTCAAGTCAGCCCCTCGCAAATTTGCTCCAGTTAAATTCAATTGAGTTAGGTCAGCACCACTCAAATTACATCGGGGACAGGCACTTGTTGCCTTCAACTGATCCAAATCTAGCTGATTTAACGCAAGGGCCTGCTCTGCAAACCCAAAACAAGCTAACAGGACGATAGTGGCAACAATCTTAAGTTTCATATTTTTTACAGATATCCACAAAAATGACAAGTTACGCACATTGCGTACTGTCATACTTACATATACCGCTTCTCTAAGGAAGAACAGGGATGAAGCATTGATTAAGAAGCTGTAAAAATACTATAAATTCTAGTGGTAAGACTACCCAAACTGAAATAGAGGCTATAGAATCGATTCGTAAGGAACTATACCGAACCAATTATAGACTACCACATATGTGATCCCCCTAGCTCGATAACAAAGACGACTAGGGGGATCTTGTTTTTGGGCACTGGGTACAAGAGGCAGAGGGGCGGGGTGCAGGGGGCAGAGGTGCAAAGACGGAGAGGGAAAAACTTACTGCAACTTCTCCTTTGCTCCCCTGCTCCCCCTGCTCCCCCTGCTTCCCTGCTCCCCCTGCCCCCTGCCTTCTTCACCGCCATCCCAAAAAGCGCAATGCAGGGACAATTAGGTAGTAACTCACTCCTAACCAGAAGCTGATAAATAAGCCCACAGAACCAAAAAAAATCAGAGGTAACTGTAAATCTGACCAGGCTGCTTGACTGGTAAATTGGAAGATAGGAGGTGCTAACCTCAAAAGAATCAAAAAGGCATAGGCGATCGCACTGCCAAAGGCAGCGAACACAGCGTAGACTATGTGATGGCTGCGAAGTCCTAAACTCAAGGTGAGTAGGGAAACTGCTACTAAAATCACTGCCACTAAGCCCTCGCCGCTATCTTTTGGTGTGATTAATTGCAAAATCACCCAGCCGAAGCCATAGCTAATCATGCCCATCAGCGACGCTACTAAAAAGCGCCGCCGTTGACCAAAACACCCGGATACTGTCAGTCCCCAAGCGGTTCCCCAGCCTGCTGCGACGTACACCAAAATATCTGCACCGAAGACGGGTTGAGTGTTTGGCACTAATTCGTTTAGCTGACTCCCAAGAAATTCCACAACCTGACGCCCCAAGCTTGTGCGATAGGCCAAAATAAAACCTGCGATCGCACCAATACAAGCACCGCTACTAGTCAGCACCATCGCCCAAATCGTCGCCAAAGCAGCTTGGATAATTTTGAGGATTGCCTTAGCGATGAAAATAACGGTTTTGGTTACACCTTGACTAAAGTTAGCTAAAGCTTGTTCAATAGCTTGTGTTAACAGTGTAAATCTCTGGGAAGCTTGCGTTGAGGCTTGCTTAACGTTGCCTTGCAGTTGAGAAAATAATCCTGGCGGCGGTAATGGTTGAGAAATCTTCGCCAAACGTTTTTGAATTATAGTTGCATTTGTCGGACGCGATCGCACATCTTCTTGCACCATCTCATCCAGCAAATCTGCTAGTTGCGGGTTGACATTCACCTCAGTTCGCCAGCGCAATTTCCCAGTTTGCCGATCTTCCAACTCTAGCGGATATTTCCCTGTTAGTAGTTCAATTATCGTTCGACCAAGGGCATAAAAATCGGCACCTGGCCCGACAATACCTCCAATCACTTGTTCTGGTGGACTATAGCCAGAAGAAAATAATCGGGTGGAACTAGACTGAGAACGCAGCTTAGAGGCGGTAAATTGTTTTGCACCGCCAAAATCAATTAGTACCAAGCGATCGCCCTCTGTTTGCCCTTGAGGCGGGGTTACAGATGGCGAAGAGGTTCCCAGCATTAAATTAGAAGGTTTGATATCCCGGTGAATAATCTGACGTTTATGTAATTCTTGTAAAATCTCTACAGCTTGGGCAAACCAGTTTAAAACCAAATCTTCTGGACACCCTTGGGGAAACTTTTTTAATATTTCCTCTAAAGTCCGCCCATTGATTTTTTCCATTACCAGACAAGGCAGTTGGTGCGGTTTGGGATTGAACAGTTTTACATGAAAATACCCGTCGGCATCAACTCTGGGGACACCTGGATGCTGCAAGCTAGATAAAACCGCCGCCTCTTGGCTAAATAATTCCAATGCCTTTGGTATACTTTCTACCAACACTTTCAGCACTTTCTCTGTTTGAGTTTTTTCATCCCAAACCGTGTAGATTTGAGCAAATCCTCCCGACCCCAATGGCTGAAGTGGAACATAGCGGTCTAACAGCTCTAGCGGTGCGCCACAGCTGTTGCAAAATTTGTTTCCCCAAGGTTGAGGATAAGGACGTTGACAATCAGGATTTATGCAGTGAACCGCACTCTGAGTGATGTGGGACACAACCGCTACAATACAAAGGCTGACTTGATTTTAGCGTTTCTTTAGGTTTCCTGATTTTAAAATAGGCAAAAGAAAAACCCTCATAGATTTTATGAGGGCATTCGTTTATATCTATGTCAGCGCTTAATTACGGAAACTTCTCTTACTCTGTCTGTGCTTGGCAACTTCTTTGCGCTTGCGTTTTTCTAAGGGCGTTTCAAAATGACGATGCTTTCTCATGTCTGGAAAAATTCCAGCCTTGGAAACTTCTCGCTTAAATCGTCGTAAGGCTGACTCAATGTGTTCATTGTCACCTACAATTACTTGGGTCATTATTTCTCCTACTAAGTTGACTCGATCGATGGCTATCCAGGCAGTAACATTACAAAAAAAAGACAGACTCCTTGTCTGACCTTAAGACTTTAGGCAAATTTTTTTGTTTCCCAGGTTAGTATCGGTTGCGTCCACCGCCGCCACCGCTGTATCCTCCGCGATTACCACCAAAGGAACCTCTATCTTCCTTGGGTTTAGCCTTATTCACTTTCAGGTCACGACCCATCCACTCAGCACCGTCAAGAGCTTCAATGGCAGCTGTTTCTTCAGCTTCAGTTCCCATTTCCACAAAAGCAAAGCCTCGCGGACGACCTGTTTCACGGTCAGTAGGTACTTGAACTCGCTTTACAGTACCATATTCTGCAAAAATACCGCTTAAATCCTCTTGTGTAACGTCATAAGAGAGGTTACCTACATAAATTGACATCGATTCTCTCCAAAATCATCACTGTGTAGAGATTTTAATTTCTCTGAGAAGTCTGTAAATACTAAAAGGAAAAAGCCTTTCAATACTAAAATCAAAGACATCACCGAATTAACTCTCCTAAATCTAGGATGACATAGGAGCCAATTCTCTGCATCCAGTAAATAGTTAACAAATAGTTAACTAGTGATACAGTCGCGAAGGTGCGATCGCCCGCCCCCACTTACCCTAAGTACAGCCCACCGCAAAAAAGGGTTGGAAATCGTAGAAGATAAATTCTGTAGGGCGATCTAAGGAAATCAGACATGCAGGGGCGCATCTTTGAATATCCGAATTGAACGTTTGACTGCATTAACCATAAAGTATTACTCCCAAATTTTAATATGAAAGGCAAAGTCAGGCAACAAATCAAGGCTATGAGACTTTTAATCCTTTAGAGAACCAGCTCTTGAGCAACTGCGGGAGGGATTCTCCCTTGGCGAAGGGCAGTTTCCGCCAACCCCAAAATTTTTTTATTACATTTTGGCTATAGCAAGTTGCTTTTCATCACCTTTCCAAGCTGTTTCTAATTCGGCTTTGACAACTTGAGCAGCCAAATCTTTGCCCTGTGCCTGCAAACTTGCCTCCAAACCAAATAGAGAACGCCCATTATGGGGATACTTTTCTAGATCGGTACGAAAGACTTGCTCGGCCTGTGCATAGTCGCCCTTAGCCAAAAGCACAGCGCCCAAAGATTCCCGCGTGGGAAAGTACCAGTCTGGTGGTTCCACGTAATCGAGGGCATCTTCTACTACTACTGCTTTTTCTAGCAATTGAATGGCAGATTCATAATCATGCTTTTCTCTAGCAATTTTGGCGTCTAGAACTTTTGAGGCAATGTCTAAAATGCCGCTAGCGGGACTGAATCCAATGGTTGCTTCGATGGGAATTCCCTGTTTGG
This sequence comes from Nostoc sp., assembly GCF_036917095.1. GTDB lineage: Bacteria > Cyanobacteriota > Cyanobacteriia > Cyanobacteriales > Nostocaceae > Nostoc. The sequence continues at coordinate 73,407 of NZ_JBALFH010000056.1, read as the reverse complement.
CGGCCAGTAATGCCCGACTTTCACTCGCTGCATCTTCAATGCCTGTAGTTGCAAGCGCCATCCCGCGAGCAAAATGCCAAAGTGCTGTGGTAGTGGGCAATTTTGCATCGGGGGCAGGAGTTTTTAAGATGGCATCCCAGTCACCAAAGCCTGTCTGAATCAGCATTTTGCTGCCCAGGAATCCCTCAAGCATTGGTGCATACGGGTCAATTGCAATAGCATTTGCGATTAACGTCTCTGCGGATTGGAGAGCATCTTGATATTTTCCTGCCATGCTGCTGGCCACCATGAGAAAATATACGTTGTGGTTGTAGTACATCATGGGGTAACTGCCCTGGACTTGATCTTTTTTGATGTAAATATCATCTTGAGCGATCGCCTGCTTGTTTGCCTGCATTGCCCCTTCATAATCTCCTACACGAAAATAAATATGGGAAGGCATATGTACCAAATGTCCGGCTGCTGGCGCTAGAGTTCCGAGTCTTTTGGCACTGACAAGGGCCCGTTCTGGGGAAGGTGATGCTTCCACTGCATGGATGTAGTAATGATTTGCTCCCGCATGATTCGGGTTGCGTTTGAGAACTGATTCTAAAATAGCCACGATTTCTTCTGTATCTGGCTGTGGCTTGCCATCTTTAGTCCAATGCTGCCAAGGATGCAGATCCATCAAGCTTTCAGCGTAAAGCGTCGCCGCATCCAAATCATCAGGATAGCGCTTAACTAGGGTTGCCATTGCTTTTGTGTAGTCCACCGCTAGTTGATACAAGTCTGCATCAGGATTTTGAGAGTAACGTTTTGCTAAGGCGGTAATGTAGTCTCGTTCTTCGGCAGATGCTTGGGTGGAAAGTGCCAAAGCTTGCTGTACTGCTTGGTAAGCAGCTAATTCTCGATTGGGGTCTATTGCTGAGTTAATATTAGGGCCTAGAGCCAGAGCAATACCCCAATATGCGATCGCCAAATGCGGATCGAGTTTGGCAGCGTATTGAAAAGAACGCACCGCCTCATCATGATTAAAAGCGTAAATCAAATTTAATCCCTGCTCGAAAAACTTTTGCGCTTGGGGATTAGAAGTGGAGACTGGATGGGAGAGTGTCCCAAGTCCAGATATTAAAGTATAGGGCTGTCTTGCTTGAGCGCTCGCTGCATTAGGAGCGACTAAACAGAGTATAAGCACCCAAACTATAAATAAGTACTTCATTGTATTATTTTTATTCAAGCTCTTTTTTATTCATATCCAACCAAATGCCACAGTTTTTCTAAGGAGGCAACTCGTTGGCAAACAACAGCAATACGGTGTTTCTTATAGATATTAAACCCTACAAACACAATCATTGGAATCAAGATAAAACATCCGATGAAAATGTTAACAGATGCATCGACTTGCCATATTTGTTCAAATATTAAGACTATTTATCGGGGTGTAATAGTACCTGCATGGGTAATATTCACTGAAATGTTTTATGTCAAAATTGCCCCACCCATCAACCGCTCATACCGATACTTCAACTCTTCTTTCATCAAATGCCAACGTTCTAGGGTTGCATCCATCTCTATAATTTTCTCTGCTGCTTGCCGCGCTAAAAGTAAAACTTCCTCATCTTCGACCAAACTCGCCAAGGTAAAATCTGGCACTCCAGATTGGCGAGTTCCCAATACTTGCCCAGGCCCGCGAAAACGCATATCCATCTCGGAAATGAAAAAGCCATCCTGAGATTGTTCCAACACCTTCAACCGTTGTTGAGCATCAGGACTCCTGGAACTGCTCATCAACAGACAGTAAGACTGAGCTGCGCCACGACCGACACGCCCGCGCAATTGGTGCAGTTGCGATAAGCCAAATCGCTCGGCATTTTCAATGAGCATTACTGTAGCATTAGGTACGTCTACACCAACTTCAATAACGGTAGTAGAAACCAAAATTTGCGTTTGGCGATCGCGAAATTTGGTAATCGCTTCATCCTTATCGGCTGAACTCATGCGACCGTGCAGTAGCCCCACTTGAAAATCGGGAAAAACGCTTTCTTGTAACTTTTGATGCTCCTCCACAGCCGATCGCAAATCCAGTTTTTCTGATTCTTCCACCAAAGGCAAAACCACATAAACTTGTCTACCTTGGGCAATTTCTCGGCGGATGAGGTCGTAAGCATGGTTGCGTTGCTGACCTGACAATACTGTTGTCTGAATCTTTTGTCGTCCTGGTGGTAACTCATCAATTTGGCTCACATCCAAATCCCCGTGTATCGTCAGTGCCAAGGTTCTGGGAATCGGGGTAGCTGTCATGGTTAACACATGAGGTTGATTGCCTTTTTGCTGTAAACGCGCCCGTTGTTCTACCCCAAAGCGATGCTGTTCATCTATTACTACTAACCCCAGTTGCTGGAAGTTTACAGGGTCTTGAATCAACGCATGGGTTCCCACTAACAGAGGTAATTCACCAGTTCCTAACTGAGAATGTATTTGTCTTCGTTTCGCAGCCTTGGTAGAACCTGTCAGTAATTCCACTGGTAAATGCAAGAGGTTAAACCAACCAACTAACTTGCGATAATGTTGTTCTGCCAAAACTTCTGTAGGAGCCATTAGCGCCGCTTGGTAGCCAGATTGAATTGCCGCTAAAATAGCCAGCACGGCGACGACTGTTTTACCAGAACCGACATCGCCTTGCACCAAACGATTCATTGGCACAGGTTTTTGTAAGTCGTTGAGAATATCGTTAAGGACTCGTTGCTGTGCACCAGTGAGTTGAAAAGGCAGTATTTCGTGGAATTTCTCTACAAGTTGACCTCGTGGAACCAGGATGGCGCTAGTTTGAATCGCTCTTGCTTGCTGCTGACGTTGCAGTAACCCAAGTTGCAGATAGAAAAATTCATCAAAGACTAGGCGACGACGGGCAACTTGTAGGGCAGCGCTATCACTCGGAAAGTGGATATTAGCGATCGCATCTTTCAATTCCATCAAACCATACTTCTGCCGCAAACCACTTGGCAAAGGGTCTTTCAGGTTAGCCGCAGCAGGTAAAGCAGCAATTACCGCCTGTCGCACTGTATTCGCCACCACGCCTTCAGTTAGTCCATAAATTGGCACCACCCGCCCAATATTCAGCGACTCAATCGAATCTCCTGGATTTGCCAAAACCTCTAGTTCTGGATTATCCAATGTCAAGCCGTATTTACTTTCTTTCACCAATCCACACGCCGCTAAAATACTACCCACTGGATAACGGCGTTTTAAACTTTCTTGCCAAGCGCGACTGCTAAAGCGTGTACCTGCGTAAAAACGACCAATTTTGATTTGACCGCTGTTATCTTTTACGACCAGTTCTAAAATTGATAATTTTTGATTTTTAGGGCTACTAAAGCAATTGCAACGCTTTACAGTTGCCACTATTGTCACCGTCTCACCCGCTTGTAACTCGCGGATGTTCACCTGACGCGCATAATCAATGTGGTCGCGAGGATAGTAGAAAAGCAGGTCGCGGACGGTGTGTAAACCAAGCCGTGCCAAATTGTCAGCCTTTTTGAAGCCTATTTCTGGTAAATCACTAAGTTTTTGCTCAATTTTCGGTGCAAGCCTCCGACTCACTTCAGTAACAATTGGAGATTTTGGATTTTGGATTTTGGATTTATAAATTCTCCCTTGCTCCTCTGTTCCTCTGCTCCCCTGCTCCCCCTGTTCCTCTTGCTGTAACTGGGAGAGATACCGACGAGTCTCTGCTACTAAGTGTTGTCTTTCTTCCAGTGCTAAATGTGGATAACTAGCAAATTGCACCGCTAGTCCTTGCCAACGGCGGCGTTCAGTATGGGGCAAGCCTGTTGGGAATTTGCCCAAAGTCAGACTAAGAAATTCACTGAAGCGGTATTGTCTGCCCACCAAGTCTGTAAAGCCCCGTTCTGCTTCTATTGCCAAGGCTTTGTGCAATCGTATCCAATCTGGTTTTTCATTAGTCATTAGTCATTAGTCATTAGTCATTAGTCATTAGTCATTGGTGAGCCAGTGCGGTCTTGGGGGTTTCCCCCATGAGCAACTGGCGAACCCGAAGGGTCATTGGTCATTTGACTCTGGACAAAGGACAAAGGACAAATGACTAATCCTCGAACCAACTAGCACGCCATGCAGCTTCAGCTTCAGCAATTGCCTTCTCTCGATGTTTCTTTTGATACTCTCGTCCTAGCTTGTTTAGCTGAACTAAAATACTGCGGATTTGTCTGCGTTCAGACGAGAGTGCCACATCCGCAAATTCAATTTCCCCTAGCCGCAGGTTAATAGCCATAATTTGCGTCAGTCCAGAATCTTCTGACTGCTGCTCATTTTCAATTTCAATTACTAAGTTTAATAAGTTGGGTGGCCCTGGCATTACCTCGCCAGATGCTTCTGATGCAGCCGCAGCCGCAGCTGCTAAAATCGGTTCTGGTAATTTTTTGGGTAATACCCCAGCTTTTTGTAATAAAAGATTTGCATCATGCGAAAGTTTTTTCAGAATCTCTTGCGTGACCTCTTCTAAGTTCTGTTGCCATTTTGCCAGTTCTATAGGGCTTGAGGTGTCGAGGGGAAGAGGCTCAGAGGTAGATATGCCCAGGATCTCAGGAGATAATGATGTTACTCCCCCATCTGTTCCATCTTGCCCATCTTGTCCATCTCCCTCATCTGTTCCATCTGTTCCATCTCCTTCATCTCCCTCTACTTCCTCACTTTTTATAGAAGCGAGTAATTGCTCAGATGCCACTTGACCCAACTTGCGGATGGCTTGTTGCAATTGTTGGCGCTGATTCAATGACAAATGCAGAAAGTTTTCGGGATATCCTTGGGTACAGAGGTGGTAACTCGCCAGAATCAACTGTTTTCGTACAGCTAGCCCCAAGGTGTTTAGATAACTAGCATAAGCGCTTTGTAGTTCTACTGCGATCGCCCGAATCGCTTCTTTTAGTGCTGCAATATCCCGTTCAATTCGCTCGATTGCTCTTGCCATATCTTTTCGTTCTTGTCCATGTGAACTATTACATAGTACAAATGTACAAATTTATTTTAGGATAACTTTCCAGAGGATTTTAGATTTTAAATTAAATACGATATTTCGCATCTCTACTAAATAAAATACAGGTCAGGCTATTTGCTTGACCTGTTTGGTAAAGAGTCATTTGTCCTTTGTCCTTTGTCCTTTGTCATTTGTCATTTGTCGTTGGTAAAGACTAATGACTAATGACTAATGACTAATGACCAATGACTATGATTACTTGCTGCCGATTTGTGCTGCGACTTCATCAGCAAAGCTAATTTCTTGCTTTTCAATGCCTTCGCCCAGTATATAGCGGACGAAGCGGGCTACTTGAATCTCTTCGCCTAATTGCCCCTTCACTTGCTTCACCAAGTCTTCTACAGAAATACTTTGATCGCGAATGTAAGGCTGATCGAGCAAAGTCAATTCTTTCAAGCGTTTTTCAATCCGTCCCTGAACAATCTTTTGTTTGATGTTATCTGGCTTGTTCGCCAAATCATCCTTGCCCATTTCAATGTCTTTTTCTTTTTGGGCAACTTCGGCGGGGATTTGGTCTACGCTCACATACTCGACATTGGGACAAGCCGCAACTTGCATTGCAGTATTCCGTGCCAAGGTTTGGAACTCTGAATTAGCAGCCACTGACTCAGTTTGAGAAGCCAGTTCTACTAATACACCAACTCGACCGCCAGTGTGAATGTAGCTCTCTACTATACCTTGCGTGCCTTCTGCTAGTGCAAAATTGACAAACCGACGCACTTGAATGTTTTCACCGAGCGTGGCAATGGTTTGCTTGATGAATTCTTCTACAGTCCCACTTTCATTCTCAATATAGGGTTGAGCCAGCAAAGACTCAACACTATCAGCTGTCGCTGCTTGCTTTGCTAGATTCTTAACTAAAGCTTTAAAAGCCTCGTTACGAGCAACAAAGTCGGTTTGGCAGTTTACTTCTATGAGTACGCCCACTCGACCACCGGGCTGAATGTAAGTGTCTACTAGCCCTTCTGCCGCAACGCGATCGCTTTTTCCCCCAGCTTTAGAGATGCCCTTTTTCCGTAGCCAGTCTATGGCTTCTTCTATATTGCCATCAGTCTCTATCAGCGCCTTTTTGCAGTCCATCATGCCGGCACCAGTTTTTTGGCGTAGCTCTTGGACGAGTTTTGCAGATATTTCCGCCATGTTGCCTCAATTCCTAACTTGACCTCGAGTTGTAATCGCTCACGGGTGTTGAGTATTTCTATCTTACTCAGGGCTGGGGGAGAAAAAATAACGAAGTTATGAGGTATGGGTTTTTTCGCCTCTACCTTAGCCTACGATTTGCCGCAGGCTAGGGCGGCTTGCTGCTACTGAGCCACCGCCCTTCCTCAGGCACTTGTTTCTCCCCTGCTTTACTTATTCTTCTTCTTGCTCGTCGGGAATTACGGCGTCAGTATATTCGGTTTCTTCGTAGTCTTCGTCATACTCACTACCGTCGTAATCTTCGTAATCATCTTCAGCCTCAAGCTGACCGTGACGACCTTCATAAATGGCATCCGCCAATTTTCCGACTATCAGCTTAATCGATCTGATAGCATCGTCGTTTGCCGGGATGGGGATATCTACTACATCTGGGTCACAGTTTGTATCCAGCATTGACACAATGGGAATACTTAGCTTTTGACATTCTTGAACTGCGTTATATTCCCGGCGTTGGTCTACAATTACGACGATATCGGGAACTTTCCGCATTGTTTTAATGCCGCCCAAGTATTTCTGAAGCTTCGTCATTTCCCGACGTAGCATTGATGCTTCTTTTTTCGGTAATAAATCTAGTGCGCCAGTTTCTTCACGGCGTTCTAAATCTTTCAGACGATCTACCCGTGTTTTGATGGTTGCCCAGTTAGTCAACATTCCGCCCAACCAACGTTGGTTAATGTAGTGGGAACCACAACGGCTGGCTTCTTGGGCGATAATTCCAGCTGCTTGGCGCTTGGTACCGACAAAAAGAAATTTCTTCCCTTGTTCTGCGTGCGATCGCATGTAGTTGTAAGCATTATCCATCAACTGGGCAGTTTGCACCAAGTCGATGATATGCACGCCATTGCGGGAAGTATAAATGTAAGGAGACATTTTTGGGTTCCAACGCCGGGTCTGATGCCCAAAGTGAACCCCTGACTCCATCATTTGAGCCAATGAAACTACTGGCATATATTTTTCAACTCCGATTCGGGTTAAACCTCCATCCAAGTGCATTTCCCAATAAGGAAACACCCGAATTCTCAGATGTGCGAGATTAGTTAACCATACTAGGTTAGCACATTCGGAAGAGTTTAGTTGGCTGATAGAGTGAGGGCTAGAAAATAGTGCTGCTCGCTCAACAATTGGGAAAATCTTGCTGTTTTAAACACCTTCAACAGCGTCGCCGCGCTTATTTATAGTCCAGGGACGACCCTGTGTCTTACTCAATAGTATCGGGGTCTACATTGAGCGATCGCAACCTAGCCTTTAATTGTTCTATTTGCAATTCTGCCTGTTCTGCTCGTTGGCGTTCCTGTTCTGCTCGTTGGCGTTCTTGTTCTGCTCGTTGGCGTTCCTGTTCTACCAGTTCTTCTGCTTGCTGTCTTGCTAAAACTTCCTGCCTTAAAGCCTGTGCCAGTTCACCAGGGATCAGTAATTTTTCCCCTGTATCCTCTCGATAAAACCCAATTAGCCTTCCCTCAACCACCAACCGCAGTTGTAACGGTTCACTACGTCCATCCTCTATAGGTTCGTAGATTTCTCCCCGCAGACGATACCCACGTAACTGTTGTTCCACCCACTCGCCTTTCGGGTCGAATAGCCAGTATTCCTTGACACCTAGCTGTTCATAGAGGGTCTTTTTGAAGATTTCGTCTTGTCCCTTAGTCCCAAAGGATGTCATTTCAAAAATAACTGTCGGTACTTGACCCTCTTCCCAGGTTTTATAGTTGTCTCGACCGCCAGGTGCAACATCAAAAATCACCATCACATCTGGAGCTACCCGCAACTTGGGAAAGCCTTGTGCATAGTAAAGAAATTGATTTGCCAAAACTGTTGCCTGACGATTTGTCAAATACTGTTTCAGGACTTCTAAGGTAGTTAATAAGGCATAAAGGTGGTCGTAGGTTTCTGCCACTGGTTGACCATCAGCACTGGGGTAGAAAATTTCTGATTCGACACTAACAGGTAAAGTAGCCGTCATGGTTGTAAAATCAGCGCTACGAGATTATTGTAGAACAACTCTACTTCTCCTTAACTTGAGATGTGCAAGCTTCTCAAAATATAATTAGATAACTCACAAAATCCTTCCCCTTCGGCAGCAGTGGTAATGTAAGCAGGCTGATATTTCAACTGATCCATATATTCCACAACATTCGCCACGCCTACAGAAACAGGAAAATAACGCCGATCGAATAAACTTTCATCATTGGGGCTATCGCCCACAGTGACAATTTGTTGTGGTGAGTGCTGGGGCAAATATTCGCGCAATACTTGCAACAATCCCACAGCTTTATCTTGCCCTTGAGGTTTAATGTGACACTGCACGTTGCTATAGGTAAATCCCCAGCCCATTTGTTGACAGAGATTGTCTAGGGTTTGTAGTTCGTCTTCACGCAAAGCAGCTACATCAAAAGTCCAGTCGGTGATGCGAAAGCGATTATCAGCAGATTCTTGGATTTGGGGAAATTTGGTTTGTAAATTCTCAAAAGTTGTAGCCAGGTGCTGGCGATGTTTAGTTAAATCGGGAATGGGTGTTAAAACTACTGGTTTTTGGTTCCCCGGTGGAAAGTACAAACCGCCATTTTCTGCCATAGCACCTGCCACTGGCATCAAACTACTCAATCCACTTACCCATCCAGCAGAACGTCCGGTGACAATTAGCACCTTAATGTCAGCTGCGGCTAAATCCTCTAAAGCTTGTAGCAGTGCTGGAGTAAATTTTCCTCGTCTAGTCAGGGTGCCATCCATATCTGTGGCTATCAGACGAATATTGCTCAGGCAAGTAGATGAAACCTCAGATAGGGGAGCGAGGCTCAAATCTCTGGACATATACGGTTTGTAAAAGGCATGTAAAAATTATTAATGATACAGCAAGATGACCTTGAAGATTTGGGCATCCTAAACATCAGGAGTCAAGTTTTTCAGTTTCCCACCATGTCCACTTCAATGTTTCTTGCCCAATCCTCCGGGAAAAAGACTACTAAAAAGGCATCCCAGGAAGTGCCAGCAAGTAATCCTCAAATACCACCATTATTGTTGGTAACTTCTGGAGGACTGGCTTTAGTGGTGATTGCTTTGATTGTGTATATTAAACTCCAGAAGGATAAGCTGGATAAAAAACTTAAGTTTGAACAATTCCGCGCCCGAGAACTAGAGAAAAAGTTCAAGCTGGCGCTGGAAACAATTCGCAAAATGGAAACTAATCCCGATTTGGTGAACTCACGGGACTTTAACCTGGATTATCTGCGAATGCGGATGTCAGAGGAGGTGTTTCATTTTGCAATTCTTAATCAAATAAAGATTCAGATCAAAGAAAAAATTTCTCAAGCCCTGCGTCCAAATCAAGCCCAACAAGGATCGGTTGGAATTGCTAATAGCGCTGGACGGCAAGTAGATGAAATTTTTGATGTAGAGTATGAGACTGGTAGTCCAGGTAACTCTGCTAAACGAGTGCTGTTTCGGATTCAAATCAAGTTAATGAAATTACCGACGCAAGCAACTTCTGCGACTATTAGTCAAATTATTGATTGTATAGAAACTTACCTAAGCCCCATAGAAGACGAAGATAGTTGGCAACCAATAATTCAAGGTCGGATTGCTACCATGCATTGGGATCAAAAGGCTAAACCTACGCCTCTACTTGTGCTGGAACAATCGAATGAAGGCGTGAATGTAACTTTCCGTACTACTCGCCAACCAAATACCCCAACTCAGCCACAGTCACCTGGAATGAAAAAATCAGGCTCGGCTAGACAATAAATTATGGCTGTCATTTAGTCATTGGTCATTGGTCATTGGTCTTCACAAAGGACAAATGACTAATGACTAAAAATCATGACTGAATAACTGTATTGGGGGAATTACGGGTTAAAAGACCATCTTCCATTTCGACGATGCGATCGGCTATGTCTAAAATACGGTTGTCGTGTGTCACTAACAAAATAGTAGTTCCCTGATTTTTAGCTAGACTCTGCATTATTTCCACAACATCGCGTCCTGATTGTTTGTCTAATGCTGCTGTTGGTTCGTCTGCTAGCACCAAAGGGGGACGATTCACCAAGGCGCGGGCGATCGCAATTCTTTGTTTTTGTCCACCAGAAAGATTGTCTGGGTAGTAATCTACTCGTTCTTCTAGACCAACAGACCCCAGCATGGCTTTTGATTTAGCTACTGCTTCTGTTTGAGAAATATTATCGTTCAATTCTACCGCCATTTGCACATTTTGCTTGGCTGTTAAGAAACCTAGCAAATTGTGAGCTTGGAAAATATAACCAATGTTGCGTCGCATCTGCACTAGTTTGCTTTGACTGACGCCAACGAGTTCTTCACCTAAAAATTTTAAACTTCCCTCTTGTACAGACCGCAAACCGCCAATTAAGCTCAGTAATGTTGTTTTACCTGAACCTGATGGCCCGGTCATAATTACAATTTCACCAGAATAAATTTCTAGGTTGATATCAAATAATATCTGTTTTCTCAATGCGCCTTTCCCATAGTAGTGATTGAGATTTTTAATGGCAATTACAGGTTCTTGTCTCATCATAAATTTGTTAGCTATAAATTAGTAGTTCCGAGACGGAACTGTAGTGCCTGTCAGAAATTAATATCTCTTAATTATTAATGATAGGCTATGGTTATCAACAATATCTTTTAATTAATATTGAATTAACTAAAAGATATCTGCTGGATCGGCAGAACGTAATTTTCGGACTGCGATCGCACCAGAAATAATACACATCAGCATAGTCAAAATCAACACCATTACCGCACGATCGAAACTCATGAAAACTGGTAGGAGTGTCGCTTCTCTAGCACTTTTATACATAAATAACGCAAAAACTATTCCAGGAAAATATCCTAAAATTGCTAACAGCAAAGCCTCTTGAAGAATGACTGTTAATAAATAGTTTTGTGTATAGCCTATTGCCTTGAGAGTAGCATACTCAGCTAAGTGGTCTGCAACTTCTGTATAAAGGATTTGATAAACAATCACAGTCCCCACAATGAAACCCATGACAGTTCCTAAGGTGAAAATGAACCCAATTGCTGTACTATTTGCCCAATAATTCCGCTCAAAATCAATAAATTCTTGCTTGGTTAAAACATTTACCTCGTTAGGTAAATACTTTCGTAATTCTTGGGCAACAACATTAGCATCTGCTCCCGGCTTTAATCTAATCAGCCCAATATCAATTAATCCTTTTTGCCGAGTGTTGAATATTCGCAAAAAGTTAATATCACTAGTAATTAAATTACCATCTGCGCCAAATGATGCACCTAATGTAAATAGCCCTTCTACTTTAATTCGCCGTCTTCGTACTTCTGCTGTTACAGTCTTTCCTTGTTCGTAATTAGCAGCTATTGGGCCATATTCCACTCTAGAAGAACGGTCAAATAGAACTACATCAGGCAGTTTCAGCTTATCTAAATTCTCCTGAACTCCAGGTAAGTTAACTATGTTAGTTTCTGGATTCATTCCAAAGACAAGAATACTACGAGGACGACCTGTTACAGGATTTTTCCAGATTGTAAAGTCCAAATATATCGGATGTACCGATTGGACTGCGGGTAACTCTAAAGCTTTATATAATCGCCGTTGAGAAAAACTTCTCATGGCCAAAACAGCACTAGATTGACTATTAATTAAAACAATATCGCCCTGCAAGCTGTTATGGAATCGAACGTTACTATAATACAGAGCATCTCGGAAACCGAGTTGCATAAACATTAAAATATCAGCAAAGGAAATTCCTGCTAAAGCCACAGCTAGGCGAGTTTTTTCCCTTGTCAGTTGTAGCCAGGACAGAGGTATTTTTTGATTCATTTTCTAGGCATCCAAGCACAGTTAGCGATTTTAGATTTTTCCTTGAATCTATGCGGTTGATGCTCGTATCAAATTTATAGAATGTTTAAAAATGAGAAAACAGTCTAGTTAAGAAGATTTACAATCCAAAATATCAACTCATGAATTGGTATTGCTGCTCGCTCATAACTTAATTAATTATTAATATCGACCACAACTTTAGCGTAAGTTAAACCAGAAACTTTCTGGCTATCTTCTGGAGACAGAGCAATTTTCACTTCTACGACTCTGGCATCCACATCTGCTGCTGGATCTGTATTCAACACATCTTTTTTACCAATTTTTCTGCCAATTTCAGTGACAGTTCCCTTTAACTCACCGCTAAATGCGCCATTATCGCTGGTGACAGTAGCATTTTGACCAATACGCACTTTACCAATACTATCTTCCGCGACTTCAGCAATTACAAACATTTGGCTGGTTTGCCCAATTTCAGCAATGCCATTTGCACCGATCGCTTCGCCTGACTTGGTGTAAACTTTTAAAATCTCTCCGGCGATTGGTGCTTGAACGTAGCTCAATTTCAGTTCTGCTTCGGCTTTTCTGATATTTGCGATCGCATTACTAACTTGGGCTTGCGCTACTTGCACATCGGTAGGACTAACGTCTAGAATTCTGCTCAGTTTGGCCTTTTCTTCATCGATTTGTCTTTGCAAAGTAGCTACGGTTTTATCACGGTTAACTCTGGCTTCAATTAGCTGCTGTTGCAAAGTTGCTAAATTTTGTATTTGGGTAGCTCTGGCTTCGGCAAGTTGCTGTTGTAGAGTTGCCAATGTCTGTTTCAGGGTAGCTTGACTTTCAGCAACCTGTTGATTAGAAGTTACTGCACTCAAGCGTCTTCTGTCCCGCTCTTGCTGAGAAATAGCACCTTCTGTGTATAAATAATCATAGCGTCCGGCATCCACTTGGGCATTGCGCTGTTCGGCTTTAATACGTGCAAGCGTTGCTCTGAGAGCATCTCTTTGCCCACTGAGTTCAGCTTCTAAGCGATTTACTGTTGCTTGTTGGACGAGTTTATCACCACTTAACTGGGCTGCAATCCGTGCGATCGTCGCTTGCGCTGCATTCCTTTCGCCAATTAACTGTGCTTGTAAACGAGCAATAACTGCTCTTTGGGCTTGAATATCTCTTGGAGATCCAGCCCTAACTTGTGCTAAATTCGCACGGGCTTCTTGCACTTTGGCTTTTGCCTCTTCTAGCCCGGCTATTTGAGTATCGCGGTTGTCCAAAATTGCCACAATTTGACCTTGCTTTACCTGTTCGCCCTCTTTCACCAGAAGTTGCTGAATTCGTGACGATGGTGCTAATCCTGATGATGGGGCTGACAATTTAACAACTTCGCCTCGCGGTTCCAAACGCCCTACAGCACTGATGCTATTGCTAGATGGCATTATGGGTGCAGGTGTAGCTAGTTTTCTCAGCTGCTCAATTTTGGCTGTACCTAGTATCCCAGCGGCAATTACTATTGGTACGGCTACAGCGATACCCCACCAAATCTTAGGTTGTTCGTGATTAAGTGTCTGCTCACTTGGCTTTGGCTTTTCAGTCACCCTTGACATAGTATGTTGCTCGTTTACCTGAATTGTGCTGATGGAAGTAAAAATAAAAGGGTTTTTAATCAACAGCCAGCCGCTTAGGACAAACAACAGTGGTTTAAAGCTGGGTATGGCTTAAAATCCATTGCGTGATAGATGCTCAACACTATGGTTTTACAAAATGGTGTTTTCTATAGTGTTTCTCGTTTGTATGCAATACACCAATCTCTCTCCAACGCTCTGTCCTAAAAGGAGAGAGGCTTTGAGGCTTACTTACTCCCCAACGCTAGTAGGGAAGGCTGGGGGTTAGGTCTGTATTGAAACTGAGAAGCGCTATAGTAGCTGGCTATTCAATAACTCTGAGTATTATTGAGACATGAGTGCAATGGGAGTTAGTAGGATTCACAAGCAGTATGAATCTAGATGTAGAGACGCGATATATCACATCTCTACACAAAATCCCAAAGTGGTATGATGCGGTACTCTACTGCTACATTCACTACGGCTACAGTTAGCCACAAATTTGAAAAGAAACATCAAAAATAGACTGTTGCCTTTGCTGGATACAATCTTGCTACAAAAGTTAGTCTTCCTTAAGTCAATCAACGATTAACTAACTAAAAAATATCTCTCAACTTGAACATTTCTAACATCAGAGTATCCTTATAGCGATTCTCGCTTGGGTGCAGTACAGTTTTGACCTCACTTCCATTCCTCTCTCTTTTTAGGAGAGAGGCTTTGAGTCTTACTCCCCAACGCTAGTAGGCAAGGGGGTTGGGAGTTAGGTCTGTATTGCACTCAACTGCAAACTGCTATATCTTTCTGGTCAATGAGTTAGCAGGGCTGGTTGCTTGCACCTAGCAAGACAACAAACCATATTGTGATATTCGCTTCAAAGACCTTACTACTCTCCCTGTTGCTGTTATGGGACTCCATTAAACTCTCGTTGAATGAATTCTACATTTATCCGTTACGCGAAAACGTAACAGAGCCTACAGATGGGAACTCTGAGTTTGAAGGGGTTGAGAGGGATGCTCCCATGATTATTTTGGCAGGTCGAATAAAACTGTGGTCATGTAATGTTCTGCCCAAGCTGGGCCAAAGGCTTTTTCTAGTACGCGACGGGTTTTATCGTTTTGCTGCTGTTTGGTGCAGTAGTTGTGTTGTCCGGCAAGATTTTGTGTGATTTGTTCAACTGAAACAGGATGTGAAGCGATCGCTTGGGTGCAATGAATGTCTAAAAATTCTCGCACACGCAAAAGAAACATTGCTTCTTCTTCGGGGGAACTGGGGCGCACAAAGATGCAGAAATCCGAAAAAATATTTCCCCATTCAGGTAATTCACGGGGTTGGGAAAAGTTAAGCACTGTTAGCTGTGTGAGTGCAGAAGTATAAGATTCTGGTAGAGTTCGCTCTAACTGAATCGGAGAAAGGTCGGCGATCGCTGCACTAATTTGACCTCTACCCCCAACTAAATCGCAACCAAACATCGGCAGGTTGTATTCTGGACGGGGAAACATGACGCAGTGCAAAATATCCAGCATATTTCCGATTTTTGCCAGTTCCAGATGCATTTTCCGAAACTGGGGCGTTTGATAGCAGCGGTTTTCAATCGTCAGTTTTTCGCCTTCTAGTCTACCTTCCACATACCCCAACTCATCAGGCAAATGGTAGGGTGATAAATCCAGGTGCTGATGCCAAGCTGCCTCAATACAATCAGCTAGCTGACGAATTAGGGGATGTTGTTGCTCGCGCAGCGAGGGCATAGAAGTAAATGACATATTCTAGTTGGGAATGCGATCTAATGGCCAGTCTACAACCTGTCGTGCCACACCTGTTATGGACTGCAATATAAGCAAACACTTGCACTCAGCCAACGTAAATTTATAAGACAGATGCTTTTCACAAGGATTATTTATTTTGTAGTCTAGGTTACAGAAATAATTTTAGATTAGCCCATTTGTAAAGGCTAATAGAAAGCTATGAAACTAGATTCTCATAGACCAGATTTTGCTGTGCAAGCAAGAAGGCATAATCTGGAAGCTTTGCAGCGGTTAAGGGCTTCTACTTGGGTAAAGCTTTTGCTACTTCCCAACCCCTTT
This sequence comes from Nostoc sp., assembly GCF_036917095.1. GTDB lineage: Bacteria > Cyanobacteriota > Cyanobacteriia > Cyanobacteriales > Nostocaceae > Nostoc. The sequence goes on along the minus strand of NZ_JBALFH010000056.1, from coordinate 57,699 downwards.
AGTTTTGACGAAGCACTTTTATTGTGTCCGGTTTCAGCAGATGAGTGGCTAGCCTGGGTTCCAGATCATGGAGAGCTAATACTTAATATCAGGCAATTTAGTTATTAGTTATTGGGCATTGGGCATTGGGCATTGGTTATTCACTTTGGACAAATGACAAATGACAAATAACTATTGCCAGAAATCAATGACATCGTATCCCAATTCCTCTAGCATATGCCGCAGCAGGGGTAAACTAAGCCCTATTACATTGGTGTGACAGCCTTCAATTTTCTCAACGAAGAAACTACCAAAACCCTCAATGGCAAAAGCACCAGCACACTTGAGGGGTTCACCTGTAGCAACATAGGCTTTAATTGACTTCTCGCTCATTTGAGCAAAGTAAACTCTTGTGACTTGAGACTTGACTAAAGTACGGTTTTGGTCAATATCAATTAAGGCATGACCTGTATACAAGTCGCCAAAGTTACCTTGCATTATCTGCCAACGAGCGATCGCTTCAGAAAAGTCTGTTGGTTTGCCGTAAATTTCACCATTGATGGACAAAACTGAATCACAACCCATAATCAAAGCTGATTCAAACTGTGGGGCTACAGTTTCCGCTTTATACTGGGCGAGAGTTTTGACTAATTCTGCTGGTTCACTTAATTGAATTTGCGACTCATCAAAGTCACTTGCTCGAACTATCGGTTCAATACCAACAGTTTGCAACAAGCGGCGTCGGGCTGGGGAAGCTGAGGCAAGTACAAAAGGTGGGATTTTCATGAGATTTCTGACAAATTTGACAATTGGGGATGGGGTACTGGGCACTTGTACTGAGCGACTTGCCTTGACTTGTGCCGAGCGTTCGCGTAGCGTCTCGTAGAAAAGCCGAGGTAGCGAAGTCGAAAGGAGCCGATGTATTGGGCATTGCTTATTTCCCTTGTTCCCCTTTTACCCCAGTCTTTTTTTAATTTTTAATTTTTAATTTTTAATTGATGTCTCCCTATTCCCCAATTAATAGACAGAAAAAGAATTGACAACCTCATCAATCATTCGTTTAACTCTCGGCCAGCGTTTTTCAGGAATTGAGGCGTTGAGGGTAAAAAGTTTACCACGGCTAACAGCGACACTGGCGATGTTGTGTCGTTCCTGTTGATTGGGGAGTTTAACCTCATACTCTAAAAGGTAGTATATTTTACCGTCTACTTCTCGCTGTGCGGCATTAACTAATTCAGCTGAACGACCAGAGTCAGGAGGTGCAAGAGCAGCTTTTCCTAATTTATATCCTACTTCTGTTGGCGTTCCCAATTCTGGCAAAGTTTTGCCTTCTGGAACTGGGCTAATCACAACCGAAACATTTTCAGACACCTCAATCAAATCGTGGAAAACCACATCTGGGCCATTAGCAACTTTAACTTGCAGCCAGCCGTTAGGATATAAAAACTGATAGCCATCACTAGTGTCTACAAAGCTTTTGAGTCCAGCCGCAGCAGCTACACCAGAATTACTCAGGCTGAAGCTCAACACCAATAGCGAAATTAATACAATTCGTTTCCACATTTCTACAGATTCCTTTGGGCTGGATACAACACAAGGTTTGCATCATTTCTCGTTTTTATTCTCCCACCAACCGGGACGCTTCGGATGACGCATTACATGGGGAGGGATAAATGAGGGATAAATGCTCAAATGTGTTGAAAAGTGCAGGAGTCAGGAGGAGCAAATCATGCCTTTATTTGAAGAAAGGATGATTTGGAGTTACTGAACTCTTGTAAAGTTGCAACCCTACCCGCCTCGGAATGAATTCCAAGGCTAATAGTTCAAGTCAGCTCAAGCTGACTGGAAGATTTTTAATGATTCCGGGAATACTAGACACAGGAAATTGCATCAAAAACAGCACGTACATGGCTCTGTGGCGACTTTACTATCATCTTATTTGGGCGACAAAAGAGCGCCAGCCACTAATTACTCCTGAACGCGAAACCCAACTTTATAGCTACATCATCGGCAAAGCCAATGCACTTGGTAGCATTATCCATGCTGTGGGTGGAATAGAAAATCACATCCATTTAGTGGCTTCTATACCACCAAGACTTTCTATCTCTGATTTTGTCCAAAATCTTAAAGGCAGTAGTGCTCATCATCTCAATCATCTCTCGCCCTCACAAGATTTGTTTGGCTGGCAACGCGGATATGCCGTTTTTTCAATGGGAAGCAAACAACTTGAGCAAGCTGTTGTGTATGTAGAGAATCAAAAAGCTCATCATTTAGATGGAACTACAATTTTGTCTTTGGAACGGGATAATCATGAAGATGATGGGCCAAAACTCACGCAGCTAAACCAATGAATTCTATCGATCTTCACGTTCATTAAACCATAGTCAGCTTAAGCTGACTTGAGCTATTAGCCTCAGAATTCATTCTGAGGCGGACTTGTTATCAAGCCAAGATTCCACAATTATTCAAAAACGTAATCTCCAATCTCGCGCCGGAACCATTACCCGCCTTAAGCCAAGATTCCACAATTAGCCAAAAACGTAATCTCCAATCTCCCGCCGAAACTCATCACCCGCCATCAGCCAAGATTCCACAATTAGCCAAAAACGTAATCTCCAATCTCCCGCCGAAACTCATCACCCGCCATCAGCCAAGATTCCACAATTATTCAAAAACGTAATTTGCAATCTCGCGCCGGAACCATCACCCGCCTTAAGCCAAGATTCCACAATTAGCCAAATACGTAATCTCCAACCTCCCGCAGGAACCATCACCCGCCTTAAGCCAAGATTCCACAATTATTCAAAAACGTAATCTCCAATCTCCCGCAGGAACCATCACCCGCCTTAAGCCAATGATTCCACAATTATTCAAAAACGTAATCTCCAACCTCCCACCTGAACCATCACCCGCCATAGGTTAGAAACCTACGGCTAATAGTGAAAGTCATCTCAAAGATGACTAAAGAAAAGTTAAAGAAATCAAGGGCTAATTGAAAACACAAAAAACCCCGGCTTGATAGCCGAGGTAGATGGGAGAAGTCCAAATGTCGATGATATATACCGATACCGAAATCTGCTTTTCTTAGCTAACACCAGTTAGGTAGTTGAGTTTGGATTTTGCTAAGTTATGTAAATAAATTTAACAAAAATATTACAAATAGTCAATTAGACTTGACAAAAAAAGTCTGATGTAATTTATAAGAACTACTTATCAGGGAGAGGATGAAATTATTTTTGGAGGTGTGGTAAGTAAAGTAAAGAAAATAAAACGGGTTACTGGCTAAGATAGTGGGATAAAAATAATAACCGATCTGCTTTGGGGAGTAGAAAAACTGAGCGATTAGCTGATAAATCAGGGTAGTCGGAATTAAGCCAGAGATTTGAGAAGCTAGCTACTAGATCGCCAAAGTCTTTACAATTCCTTTGTTAGCTCAAAAAGTATTTCTCGACCTATGACGAATCAAGCTCCTATCCCGGTTATTGTCAACGGTGCTGCTGGTAAAATGGGCCGTGAGGTGATTAAGGCGGTGGCGCAAGCGCCTGACTTAAACCTAGTGGGTGCAATTGACCACAGTTTGGAACATCAAGATAAAGACGCTGGAGAGTTGGCGGGTTTAAGCGAACCCCTGGAAGTGCCAATTACCAATCAATTAGAACCGATGTTGGGGTATGTGGCTGGCGATAGACAGTCTCCTCCTGGGGTGATTGTAGACTTTACCCATCCCGATTCTGTTTATGACAATATTCGTAGTGCGATCGCTTACGGTATTCGTCCAGTAGTCGGCACTACTGGGTTAAGTCCAGAACAAATTCAAGACTTGGCAGACTTTGCCGACAAAGCTAGCACTGGTTGTCTAATTATTCCTAACTTCTCCATTGGGATGGTGCTATTGCAACAAGCCGCGATCGCAGCTTCTAAATATTTTGACCATGTGGAAATTATCGAACTGCATCACAACCAAAAAGCTGATGCCCCTAGTGGTACTGCGATTCAAACGGCACAGTTACTAGGAGAATTGGGTAAAACTTTTAACCCTGCTCTTGTAGAAGAAACAGAGAAATTACCAGGAGCCAGAGGTAGTATAGCAGATGAAGGGATTAGAATTCATAGCGTCCGCTTGCCAGGATTGATTGCCCATCAGGAAGTTATTTTTGGCGCAGCGGGACAGATTTATACTTTACGACATGATACGAGCGATCGCGCTTGCTATATGCCAGGAGTGCTACTAGCGATTCGCAAAGTCTTAGCGCTAAAGTCGTTAGTATATGGATTAGAAAAGATACTTTAAACACACTATTGGGCATTCATCACTCAGCACTCATGTTAGTACCACTGACTCGCCAGAAATTTGAACAAGTTATCCCCCTAATTGCCACCGGTTTGCAGTACAAATACTATTGGGGGAAGTTCTCAAATTTTTTGCAACGGCTGTTAATTTCTGTAGTTTCCGTAGTTGCTATTTTGCTTGTGACAGTCGTTTTTAGGCTTGAGTTTGCTTCAATAGTATTTGTGCTGGGAGTAGTTAGCGCTTTTTTTTGGCTGTGGTATCCAGTATTTCAAGCAAGTATGCGGAATTTGCAATGCCGCCGTTATAAGTATGGCGGCTTTTTCCGTGGTCGAGTGCTTGATTGGTGGATTACAGACCAGTTGATGGGTAAAACCGAAACAGTCAACAGCAAAGGCGAATTGGTGATTGTGGAAAACCGAGAAAAACAAATAAATTTAGAAGTCGGTGATGAAACAGGATTTAGCATTGAGTTTGTCGCACCATTACGTTCTGCCCACAAAGTTATTACTCGCGGTCAAATTGCAGAAATGGTAGTGATGTCAAATCGCGCAGATTTGAGCAGTATTGAACAATTCAGCGATATATACTTTCCCAGTCGCGACCTGTGGGTTAGCGATTATCCTTATCTGCGGCGAGATTTCTTTAACGAAGTCGGTCGCCGCTTGCGTGAAGACCAACAACAAAAGCCGCGTCGGCGTCGGCGTAGTGTAGAGGATTGATTGAGAATTCACAATTTTGGCTAGTTACACTTTTCTTACTTAAAAGTCAAAAACTTCTTTTGACGAGAGAAATTCTTTAACGGCTGCATCCCACCTTGATGAGTTTTCCTTTTAGACTATAAGTCACTGGTTCACAAACAAAACCTGACGAATCAACCCCTATAGAACTCGGTGCAGACCGACTTTGTTTAGATAGCTGCGATGTCCAATCGCCAGCTATTTTTTTCAAAGTTGGATGTGTCTTAATGAACTCGTCATTTGCAACAATATCGTGAGGCCCCTTAACACTTACAGAGGAAGCATTTAGGTATATATTATAATCAAAAATAACGTTTTTACTTTTCATGTTACTGTTAACATTTTTACCAGGAAAAGCATAAAGAATATTATTTAAAATTTTCACATCAGATGACATCTGAGTAAAAATTTGTCCAAGTTTAAGTTGGGGAGTCTGATTATTTAAAAAAGCTGTGTTATTTATAATATCAATATGAGCGCTGTAATATGCATGAATACCTGAACCACCATTATTAAATATCAAATTATTTTTAACTAAAGTACGTCCTTTATATGCACCCAATTTTGAGTTATCCTGATTATTTGTAGTATCGATAATAATGCCATTGCCATCCGTGATAGTCCCAGTTTTAATCCAAGGAATGTATTCTCTATTGTTGTAAACCTTGTTGTTGGTAACCAACATTTTATATCCCTGCTTACCATCAAGATTCCAATTACTCAACATCGAAATTCCACTGGTAGCATAGACGCTGTACCAAGCATTATCGAACACTACGTTACGATCCACTGTCACATAGTCCGATTGAATTACTGTAATACCTCCTCCTCCACAGCTATGAACCTTGTTATTAATAATACGTATATGGTGAGTATGACCATTTCTTCGTCCATCCACATTGATGCAGTTTCCATTAGTTAGCGGATTTAACTTATTACTCTTCTCACTCATTGCATAATCAAGGCTTACATTGGCATTGTTTCCTATTACCTCAAGTCCGTTTACCTCAATATATGAAGCTCCATTGTGAATCAAAATTCCATTCCATCCATTGTGGCGAAGCTTTGGCGAATGTCCCGGATATGCTTTAAACTTAATCCATGCATTTGCAGTTCCAGAACGAGTAATTGATACTACTTCCTCTTTTGGCTTTATATTCGTGTAGACTCCGTTCATAATCAGTACGGTGTCTCCGGGCTTGGTAAGGTTTGCTGCCTTTTGAATAGTCCTAAAGGCCGATGAGGCAGAAAGTCCACGATTTTTGTCGTTTCCGGTACCACTAACATAATATGTTTTTGCAGTCGTCTTAGCGCTAATTAACTGGCCGCTGGGTGGTATTGTTTCCTGAGCAATAGATACCTGACGAAAGTTTTTAAGTACAAATAATTTTATGTTTTCTCTCTCAAGCAAAAGACCTACCACGGGAATTGCAATACATGCGATTAAACTGAAACCTTTAATTGCCACAAGACTAGGCTCCTTTCTCGCCACTCTTCAATAAAAATATCAGGATATTCAGTAATTTTGAATACTTTTTTGGATGCAGAATACAATAGAGCCGACTTTCCTAACTCCCCCGATTTCCATCTTGTCCATAGGCTTGCCAAGCCAAGTCTACCAATCCATCAACGATCGCAGCTGCTACAACTGCATTACCTTTGCGACTGTCAATTGTAATGTGAGGCACTAAAGAGTCTTGTAAGCGCCCCTTCGCTTCATCAACAACAAATCCCACTGGAGTTGCAATTATCAAAGCAGGTCTAATTTCCTCAGCTTCAATTAAATCCACAAGTGCTGTGAGTGCTGTTTGCGCTTGACCGACCACAAAAATGCCTTCTGGATAACGCTTTGCTAAGGTTTCTATTCCCCATGCTGCCCGAGTTTTTTCTTTTTGAGGGCGTGTCAGAGCTTCCATACTGCAATACACCGGATTAGCAAAGGTGTTTTGAATCTCGTAGGCAATACCTACTTGTACCATCGGCACATCTACCACAATCGTGGTACGCGCGGCTAGTGCTGCTGCTCCAGCTTGCAAGGCACGTTCAGAGAAACGAATCAAAGACTTATACTCAAAGTCAGCTGTAGAGTATATTACCCGACGCACAATCTCATACTCTGCGGGTGAAAAGACATGAGTGTCAATTTCACTATCAATGATTGCTAAACTTTGAGCATCAGTTACGTGCCATTCCATTTTTGTTGAGCTTCTCAAATATTAGCTTTCAGCTTATCAGCTTCAGAGAGTTAGCAGTTAGGAATTATAAGTTTTTAATTAACTCATAACTCTTAACTCAGCGAGAAATTTGAGCGGCGGCTTGGGCCGCTCAAATTTTTGCTACTCATAACTCATTGCTGGAAGAAGACCGGCTCAAAACAGGAGATAAGTAGGCAACCAAGACGCCAATGAGGAACCCAGAGATATTCCGAACTAGAGGTAACCAGTCGCTTGTGCGTGTCACAACTGGCCCAATGCCAAAGGCAATAAATAAGATTCCCCACAATGGTGAGAAAATTAAAGCCCATTGCCAAGCAAAAACTTGTCCTTTCTCGCGGGGGTGAGCTGCAAATCCACAAATCACCCCACCAATAACTGAGGTAATCAAGGTGAGAATCCATTGCTCTCGTGGCAATCCGGGGACAACATTGCAACCACCTTTGAGCAAACAGCCTTTAACCGATTCTAAGGCTTGCAGAATCGCTTGGTCTTCGCCTTGCTCGCGGACAAAGTACAAATTACCGAAGCGGGTTTGCAGTTCTATCCAAAAAGTCCGGGGTAAAAGTTTATAAACAGCATCGCCGACGCTAAAACTGAGAATGTTACCGCCACGAGAATCGGCAACTAGTAGAATGCTTTTGTCATCTAAACCCCAATATTTTATGACTGCCCGACCTGGAGTGCGGTCATATTGAGTCAATACTCGCAGTTTCCAGCCTGTATCGGCTTCAAACTGCTCTAAATCTTTGACAAGCTTTTCTTCTTGCAGCACAGGAAGAGATTTAGCTAAGTCTACAACTGGCGTAAAGGTGTTAGGGAGTAAGTCAGGATTGTCATAAGCCAGTGCTGGGGGAGAATGCATCACCCAAATTGACCCAGCCAGGAAAAATACTGCAATAGATACCAGAATTCGTCGCCAAAAACAAGATTGCATGGACGTTTTTATACAAATATCAACGGTAAAAGTAAACAAGTTGTTTTAAAAGAGTACTGGAAAAGTGATAGTTCTTTACACTTGTTTACTTTACTCTAATCTAAGGGATCAAAGCAAAGCGTTTTTGGGAGTGGAAAATAGCCTTATTATATAAGACATATTTTGTCAATCAGTTTAAATACTTAAAAAATCCTTAATAAAAATGATAATTGTGGCTGGGCAGAGGAGTAGGAGGTAAACGTCATTAGCCTCCTCAAAGTTTTTAACAACTCAAAGTTGACTAAGCCATAGCGGAGTTCCCCATACAATAAAAGTAAATTATTAGAGGTGAGAGATGACTAACAAAGAATTATTAATCCAAGAAATAGAAACTTTACGGCCGGAGTTGCTAACAGAAGCACTCGATTCGATCCGTTCTATTAAGGTTAACTATATAAAAAAGGAGTTGGAACGAGGTAGGCTTGAACCTATCACTTTAAGCGATTCTACAGAAACTTCTAGCAATCAAGAACAACTTACATACCGTCCTGCTTCGGGGCGCTCCATCCTTCGACACGCTGGCACTTGGGAAGGTGACGACTTTGAAGAATGTCTTCAAGCAGTATATGCTACTCGTGGTCAAGCTAAATTTGATGACGAAAACCTATTTGAATAATGTATTTACTCGATACAAATCATTGTAGTGCCATTATTTTAGGCGAACCAAATGTTATCCGTCGCGTGAAAGAAGTTGGAGAAAATAACATTGCCACTTGCGTAATTGTACAGGGTGAACTGACATTCATGATGGAAAAATCTCAACGCAAGGAAAATAATCTGGCTCGCTTGACAGAGTTTTTATAAGACATCCGTGTATACCATATAACTGAAGAAACAGCAACAATTTACGGTCAAATTAAAGCAGCTTTATTCAATCAGTTTGCACCTAAAGATAAAAATAAGCGACGAAAAATTAAAATTGTTGATTTGGGTTTTGATGAAAATGACCTTTGGATAGCTGCTATTGCACTGCAAAATAATTTGACTGTCGTTTCCAGTGATAGTGACTTTTTGCGAATTCAACACGTGAGAACCTTTGCGCTGTCATCTTGGGTTTGATTTGCAGCATAGAGCTATAGCTCCATAATTAACTTTCACGTTTTGACACCGCAACAAGGGAGATAAGCAATGCCTCATGCCCTTTTTTTGGTCAATCTTCGTCATCAAAATTTGTTTCCCAGCTAGCAGCGTCGTTGTAACCGTCATTAGCACGGTACACTTCTGCTTTGATCCGGCGATTTTCTTGCCTGAGCACTTCTCGTTCTCGCAACGTGAGTGGTGGTTTTTCATTGCTTGGCAAGCGATCGCTTGTTCGCCTCGCGGGTTTTTGGCGCGTGAAGTTTCTCCAAGCAGCTTTCGCGCCAATAAAGACGCTGCGCGTACCTACTTGCAGATTTTGAGCCTGTTTTCTTGCACTATCAAGGCTTTGATCGACTTGCTTCACGACCTGATTAGCACTTTTCACACCTTCACTGACATCATCTGTTAAGTCAGTGATTTCCAAACCAGTCACACGGATAGCTTCTAGAGTAGGCGGTAAATCTCGTGAGAGTGTATCAAATAGCTTTTCTGCACTGCGAGCAGCGCGTGCCAACTCCTGCAAAGCCGGTATTGCCGCCACTAAAACCGCAGTCAAACTTGTGGCAACTAAGAGTAAGGAAAGTCCCAACCAAAACAGGGGGTCAATCACGGTTATGTCATTTATGAGCGTTCTAATTGCTGGGGAAGAGAATCTGAGTCTTCAACAGGTGTTTGCCGCTTTAAGACTTGGCTTTCCCTCTGACTGGCATCTACACCTGCTGCGATCGCTTCCCGTAATCTATCTAAAGTCTCATCCCAGTTTCGCAGTGCGCTGGCAGAGAGTCGATCTGCCTGGATTTGCACACTCGTTGATAAATCTTCTGCCAATTCTGGGATAGCATTGGCAGATTTTTTCAAAATTTTACGCGTTTCGCGCCCTGTGCGTGGAGCCACGAGCAAACCGGTCAAAGCACCGATGGTAGCTCCCAGCATCAAACCGCCAATAAATACTCCAGAACGGTTATTAGACATCTTGTTGTTTCTCTCCTTACACCCATTTTAGGTGGGTTTTCTCTCCTTGTAAGACTCCACCAATTTTATCCAGTTAATCTATGTGACAAAATATCAGCCATAAATGTTGCTTTTATTCATTAAATATCAAAACCATTAATTACTTGTAATTAAAAACTCCCCCTGTCTCCCAAAGTTTTTATGCCTCTGATAAGCCTTCTGGCGGGCTTCTAAGTCCCAAATCGGCGTTTAGACTTCTCTATTGTGTCTCCACGTCCCAGTGTCCTGACATCAGCCCTAATTATAAATGTTCATGCAATCCTGACATAACTTATTTTGCAACAGTTCTTTTCCCGGACGTTAACTCTAGCCTCCGAAAATAACGCTGCCAGATTTGCCGTCCTAGCAAAAGTAGACTGATAATTTGCCGCACTTGTTGGATTTGCATTTGTAGCACTTGATTTTTCTGCCGTAAGTTATAAATATTCTCCTGGCTGAGATAAATATTTTCGGGCGCTTTATTCAATGCTACATGGGTGCAACTTTCATAGACAGTTAACCTATCTGCTATGTATGCTAGTTGCTGCTTGAGTTGCCACACCCGCCAAGTCACATAGAGTAGTATCAGCGAAATGAGGGTGTTAGTGAGGATGACTAAAATTACCATTGTTTATCTTCACCAATATTAGCTTTGAAGAATTGTTCTATATACTGGACTTGGCTCTTATTTAATGATGAAGAAACTAAAGGATAAAAATTATGGCAAAAAGTACAGCCGGGATTATGGTAATAAAGAGCAGTTAGATGATGCTCTGAGCGCTATTGAAAGGATTTTAGTAGATGGAAATTAGTGTAACAAAGGCTGATGGCTAAAAAATCGCCAATTGCCAATTTTGTAACAAGCATATGCTCACACCTCGCACAACCACAGCTACAATTGCCTTAGATTCACGACTCGGTTTGCGAAATCAACCCGTATGCTCAATAAGCCCCAGCATTACTACGTTCCACTCCTTAACCCGATCGTCTTAGTCAATTTGCGACCTTTGTGGCATGTAAGCACAATGGCATAGCCTCTTCAACAGACGGTGAGAGAACTACACTACACTCCTTACCGAAGGCTCCCCAGCATCGCCTTGATTATTGTGCTCTTGCATCTACCAGTTTTCCTGTCTGTCGCGTGAAGTTAACTAACATTTTGCCTGCAAAAACCTCACTAGTGGTTCGCCAAGCAAAAATTGCTGGATGTTTTCTGGGAAAAGGGAAAGTGGGAAAGGAAAGAGTCTATTAATTTCTCTTCCCTTAACTTTTATAATTTTCCCAGCCGAAGGTTTACCCGTCCTCCCTTAACCTTTAACCTCTTCTTTGTTGAAGGCTTCTCCCTGGTATTTCACTAAATCCGTTACTGATAATGATTATTTCAATACATCCAGTAGGAGTTGAGGATGTCAAAAAAATTACCATCAACTAATTCCTTTCGAGCTATTCTTGTTGCCTTGACAATTGGATTTGTTGGGTGTGGGAATCAAACTGCAAGAACCGCATTCACTCAGACTACCACCCAGGTAAATGAGAATCTTCCCAAAATTGTAGCAACTACAAGTGTATTATGTGACTTAACTAAACAGGTTGCGGGGGATACAGTTAACCTCACCTGCTTAATTCCCCCTACAGCCAACCCCCAATTTTATAAACCAAAGCCGGAAGATCGTAGAGCCATTGAGCAAGCTAATCTTATTCTCTATAATGGCTATAATTTAGAACCAAATTCGATCAAATTAATTAAAGCGACTAAAAGCACTGCACGGAAAATAGCCGTCGGACAAGTTGCGATGTCTAAGCAACAAAAATTTCAAAAAGGCGGTAAGAAAGCGCTCGATCCTCATCTTTGGCTCAATACCAAGAATGCGATCGGGATGGTGGAGGTAATTAATAGTAACCTGATAAAATTAGAATCTAGTAATGCAGAGGTTTATACCAGCAATACCAAAAAGATCGCCAATGAACTTACTCAACTAGATAGCTGGATTAAGTCAAGAATTGCCAGTATTCCTACCAAAGAACGCAAGTTAGTTACAACCTCTGATGCACTGAATTATTATTCCAAAGCATACGGGATTCCATTAGTAGGTGGATTACAAAATATTAGTCCTGACGAAAACCTGACAGATGCAAGAGTGAAAAATTTGGCTACAAATATTAAACAGGCTAAAGTGTCAACAGTTTTTTCTGAGGCGACAATTAACCCTAATTTGCTTCAATCTGTAGCCAAAGAAGCTGACGTGAAAATTTCTGACAGGAAGTTGTATGCTGAGGGACTTGGCGAACCCGGAAGCGAGGCGGACACTTATCAGAAAATGATGATTGCCAATACACGCACAATTGTAGAAGGGTTAGGAGGAACGTATTTAATGTTTGAAGCGAAATCTCGAAAGTAGTTTTAACTCAATTGACTAATCTGATAAACCGAGTTTTTGTAAATTATATAAAATTCGGTTTATCAGCCTATTTTTTGAAAACGGAAATTTGAATGTTATTTGTCTTTTAATCTGATATCAATAACAGTTGCATTGAAGTTGTAGTTAAAGCCTTCCAACTCAAATGGCATTCCAATTTTAACTTTGCTGTTACCCAAAACTGGCCCATTGTCAGTGACCTGGGCTTTACCGTCTAAAGTCATAAGTAAATCCGTACTAAAATTGTTGGTTTTTGGATCTGGTAATTCTTTAACAGTACCATCAGGTTGGGAAACATTGATTGTTCTAGGTAACTGTTGAATGGATTTAATCTCAATCTGCCCATAGGGTTGATTGCGGATAATCACATTAGTTTTCCCGCCTTTTTTTAATCCTTTATCGAATAATTGTTCGGGGTCACGGACATTCAAACCACGAACTACTAAGTCTACTTCTATGGGTATTGTTTTTGCACCGACTTGGGCAACAGAACCAGAAGTGCCAGGAAAGACAAAGATGCCAAATATAACTAGCAGAATTACCAGCGCAGCACCTAAATCTAAGAGGTTGATTTTGCCGAACAAACGACCTTTTGAATCTAAAATAGCCATAAAAACTTTTCCGAGGTAATAGCGAAGTAATTGATTGTAGCAAGAAGGTTTTCAGTGGGAATAGCAATTTTCCCTATTTGGTAATAACTCAAAACGGCTGGGCGTTGCAGTTATGCGACAGTCTATCACGAGTTCGTAAGTTCGCAAGGGTGGCAGCTAACCCTCAAAGTTTTGCCAGTTAAGACTAACGCACCCAAAAATTAATATCTAGTGGTTAAGCCTATCTCTAGAGGGAATCTCTAATGTTTAGGCAATTCGGTAGATTTGCCTAAACATTAGCTGTATAACAACTCCTTTGGTCTTGAGTTTAGAATGCAACATAGAATACTCTAAATCCGTCTCATAATTTGTCCCATCATTTTATGTTCTCCCAAAATAATCTTCAGAGCGTATTATGTTCAACTGGAAAAGTTTTGTTGCAAATCACCGTGTGTGGCGGCGTCGCTGGTTTTATCCTTTAATTTCGGTGGTAGTTGCCCTGAGTCTGTGTCTGAGTACACCCTTGCCCGGAAGAACTTTAGATTTCTTGCCTCTTTTACTCCAAGGAGTTCAGGCATTTCAGCTTTCTAATATGTCTCCTCGCCAGGAAGTCGATCTGGGTAAGCAGATTAATCAAGAATTAGTCGGCAGTGAAGTGCGGCTTTACCGCGATCCAGAAGTTAATCGCTATGTGGAACAAGTTGGTCGGCGTTTAGCAGCTAATAGCGATCGCCCCGATCTCCCATATACCTTTCAGGTAGTTGAAAGTGACACCATTAATGCTTTTGCTACTTTGGGTGGCTATGTTTATGTCCACACCGGTTTGCTGAAAACCGCAGACAATGAAGCGGAACTAGCAAGTGTACTCGCCCATGAAATTGGTCACATTGGCGGAAAACACGTAGTCAAACAGATGCAGCAAAAAGCGCTCCAAAGTGGTCTATTAACAGCTGCTGGCTTAGACCGGAATACGGCGGTGAAAATTGGTGTACAGTTAGCGCGAGATTTGCCACGCAGTCGTAACAATGAATTTGAAGCCGATGAAAGAGGATTACGAACTTTGACACGTAGTGGTTATGCTCAGTCTGCAATGGTTTCCTTTATGCAAAAGCTGCTGAAAAAGGGTGGTTCTGCTCCGACATTTTTGAGTACGCACCCCGGAACCAGCGATCGCATTGATGGCCTCAGACGTGCAATTAACTCTCAACCTAGTAAGGGAAATTATGGCTTAGATAAGGCTAGTTATAAAGCTAATATTCGACCATTAGTGGGGTCTTGAGGGCATTGGGCTTGGTTATTACCCTTGTCTCCTTCATCCCTCTCATCTCGAATATTGCTTAATTCTTATTGCGGCGATCGACTTTGATTTTGGCTGGATCGACTCTGATCGCTACATCTTCTAAAGGCAAGGTACGCACATAGTTTTTAAAAATATTAACTTGATAAACCAAGTTATTCGTAACATCCAGTCCAGTCAACCAGCCACTCCGGGGATGATAAGCGCCAGTATCTATGTCTAGCCATCCCTCTCCTTGTGCCAGTTTACCAGGAGAAACACCCGGCAAAGTAAAAGTAATGGTGTGACCGATAATAATTTGCTTATCTGGGAAGTAGGGTTTTTCAATGCTGTGAAATTCCTCTCGTATCCAGCACAGTTCATCGGCAGTTTGTTCTGCTACCGACTTGGAAGGGTCAACACCAGCATGAGTTAACCAAATATCCCCCAAGTCGAGATATGTAGGCAAACTCTTGAACCAATCCAGATGATCGTCAGGGATTGGAGCTTCGTGGTAACTGGCTACTGTAGCTTGCCCTCCACTGTACAGCCATGCTTGCATCGTCGGGGATGAGGTTCTTTCATTGGTCAGAATGTCTAATAACATCTGCTCATGATTTCCCAGCAAACATGAGTAGTTATTTCGCTTGACAAAATTAACTACTTGTGCACTATGAGGGCCGCGATCGATTAAGTCTCCCAGAAAATAGACTCGATCGTCTGAGGTGGGGGCGATCGCCTCCAACAATGTCATCAAACCTTCATAGTGACCATGCACATCCCCAATTACAATTCGTCTGGGGCTAATTTCGCTCATTATCTCTTAGCTTCAATAGTTTTGGCTAATACTTCTGCTACAGTTTAAGCTGTCTGGTTTCCGTAATGGAAGGTAAAAATACTGAATAAGTTTTATTTTAATTTAATTACTCTCTCAGAAATAAAATTAATTTATGACAAATAGGGTATTATGCATAATTTTGAGTGCTAAGAAAGAAAATCAGCAAATTTCATTGGCGTTGTTAGCTTAAAATTTAAGCTGTTAATGTATTGCTTATTTTCAATCTCACAATGTCTAAAGATTTTTCTGCTGATATTAGTTCGCGCATTTGCAAGCATATGAATGACGACCATGCTGATGCCATAGTTCTTTATGCTAAGGCTTTTGGCGGGATCGCAGATGCAATCGCAGCGCAAATGCTGGCAATTGATGCACAAGGTATGGATTTGATAGCGCAAGTGAATGGAGAAACTGTGCCAGTTCGCATTCAGTTCGATCGTGTTTTAGCTGATGCGGAAGATGCCCATCAAACTCTAATTGCGATGGTGAAGCAGGCGCGGGTGAAGGCAAATTAGAAATTGGGATAATTGTTTATGACTAATGGTAAGGCGTAGATGCGTAGCGGAAAGCTGGAGACGTTTCCGTTACTTTGGGCTTGTCATCAAACATCGCCTAAATCTAAGTCCTCATTAGTGAAATAATCAAACGCCCTAACCCTCCCAAAACCAAGCCAAAAACTGCGGTTCCCACCAAAATTAGCACAGTGTAAAACTGATTAAAAGAAAAGAGTAATTGATTTTTTGCTCCAACCAAACTCCAAGCGCCAGACCAAGCTATACCCACGACTATTGCCCAAATTAGAGTCAAGGTTATTCCGCCACCCATAACCAAACCTAAAACTAAACCTACACCCCAAGTTAAGATCCAAGCCCAACCAAAACCTTCAGCCCAACTCATAACATCAACCCGATTCCAAGCCAAACTCCAAGTTAAAGTTAGAGCCAAAACTATCAAACTAACTCTCGATAAAGCTAAAGCTTTGCCATTAGCTAGAGCCGCATTCATCCCAAAAGCGTCAGCCCAAAGTGGAGTCAAGGCAAATAAGAAGCCAACTAGTACATAGCAGAATAAACTAAACATCAATCTCGCCCAAAGAAGAGTGTTACTGTTCATAAGTTAAGATATAGCGATCGCTTCCATTTGTTAAGGTTGTAATAGGTTCTCACAATCTTGATTTTCTAAAGCAATCTTACTTATCAGAGCAACAAATAAATCTTAAAGATTGGATGCCTTAAATTATTCGTGGGTATAAGCCCCGACTGCATTCGTCTCCCTTACCTCTTCCTTGACTACTGCGGCATAAGGTTTGGGTTGGATAATTCCAAGCTTCCAGTCTGAAGAATAATTAGGCAACTCATAGCCAACACTCTTAACATGAGCCAACATTAACTCATCCCGTTGATGCCAAACTGCAAATATTTTCTCTCTGCCATCATAAAGCGTTTCTAGGTCGATTTGATAAACCTCATTTACCCGCTTTAGTTTCAAGCCCAACAAATTTAACAGTCGGCTGAGTATTTTTATTGCTGAAACCTGCTCTTTTTCCCCGACTAAGTTAATCCCAAGCGCTCTTTTGATATGCTTACTATGCTGAAAAACAATATTTTTAAGCATTATTAAATCTGGATTACTCTCGGTAAACTCTCGTTCTGCTTCGAGAAATTGAAGCATTCCCAAAGCTCTCATCGCCTCAACTTTGAGCGTGTAAGTTTTTAAATCTGGGAGAAAAACTTTCCCTTCACCCCAAGATAATTGCTGATGCCATTCTTGCTGATCTCTGACGTGAAAATACTCGCTTTCGTGAGTTAGATAATAATGAATTAACAGTTGACGATAATATCCTTGGTCATCCTGCAATTTCAGCCAAGGAGTAACTTCTACACCATATCTTTGCCTAAGAACATATTTATTGATTTGGTTGCGTTCTCCATCAGACAGGGAATGCTTCACTAATAGCTGCTCGTATTCTACATAATCGATATCTTTAGCATTAGCTACAGCAGTTGCTACCGATAGTTGATTTTGCTGCTTAATCTCTTTAATTTTGCGTTTAATATCTTTAGCTTTTTGACGGCTTTGCGCCCAATCTTTTTGAACTTTGACAATTTCTAAAATTAATCTTCTGCGGGTAGCTAAATCATCAGCGTCAGTTGCCAAAAACGCAAGGCGTAAATCTCGAATAATATTATTGTGAACAGCATTACTCCGCATCTGAATTTGATGCCCATCAGCAATTAAACCATCTTGCATCGATTGACGGTAGAGGCGAATAGAAGCATTTACCCGTGCAGATAACTTAGCCCAAGTTCGCAAATGAATCGGGTCATGAACTAAAGGCAAATCGACATCTATTTTATGTAGTGGACTAAGCAAAGCTAAGTTTTCTTTTTGATTTTCTTGATACCAGTCAGATAGCAAGCGATAATTTGTACTACCACTACCAATTAAGCCAATACCTCGTTTAGCGCACCAGACAACACGCGGCACATCATCTCGCACTCTCGCTAATGCTTGTCTTGCTTCCGAGTCAGGAATTACCCCTTGAAAAATGCCATAAACTCGGTCGAAATGTTGGACATCAATACTAATTCCTGTACCAAGGCTAGGGGTAACAAAAACGCCATCATATTCAGATATTTTTTGATTGATTGCTGCGATAAAATCAACGGCTTCGTGGCCAGGTGTGTTTGTAGTGTGGCTACTAACTACCAAAGTTTTGGGAAATTGCCTTCGTAATTTTTGTAAGCGTTCTTTCAGATAACGTTCAATTGTTTCACAACTGTAACGTCCAGCGCGACTATCGGTAGTAACATAACATTTACGTCCAGCAAGTAAATCCAATTCCAGTTGGTGAATTAGCGGTGTTGGGTTCGGCGAATCATAAAAAGTTACGTCCCAACCATGCTGAGGTTTCCATTGGTTGAGAACTACCCAAGGCGTTAACTTAATTCCTGCTAATCCCTGTAGATATTCAAGTGATACATCTGATAAATCAGCATCTTGGGCAATTACTAACCCCCCAGTTGTTAAAACTGTGGAAATTAGTTGCTGAAATAATTTTAATATTTTTACACGTTTGTATTTACAAGTATTACTGTTTAATAAATGCCACAAAGACTGCTCTACTTCATCCAGAATTACTATTGCTCCCCGCCAATTTTCAGGGTTAAGTTTCCAAATAGAATCAACGCATAATCCAAGAGATTGCTGAGGTGAGAGTGAGCGAAGGATGGGAGGAGCGGGGGTAAGTGTTTTATCAATCCTTTTATCCCCATCTTCTTTATGTGTTCCCCATTGAATACCAATTTTTTCACACAAAAATCTTCCTAGTAGAATTCTGTGAGTAATTAATAAAACGGGTTGAGTTCTAATTTTTGCTTGCCGAACAACGCTTTGCAGTGCTGTAGTTTTACCTGTTCCTTTTGCTGATTTGACTCCGACTAATCCAGAAGTTGGGAAAGGTATTTCGCTTATATAGGGGCGATTGAAGGTGAGTGCAGCAGGAATAGTTAACTCAGTGTGGGGTTTGGTTTGAGCAAGATAAATTTCTAAATCAACACTTTGGCGATAAACTTTCTCGAAACTAGTTGCACCTTTCGCAACGATAAACTCATCAACTCCTTTTTCTATTCCTGGGAGTTCGATAATTTTAACAGTGCAATTTTTTTGCTGGAATAAACAACCAAGTTGAGAAATAGCATTATTTACAGCAGCAATTGTTTTAGGTTGAGTTTCAAAATCAAAGCAAATATAAAAGCTACGCTTTGTAATTGCAAACGCTGCTAAGTCAGGAATTAGCTGACGACGAGTAACTTTGCCAAATTCATCTTTAACAACCCGATAACCGCTAGTAATTCCGGGAATGGCAATAGCTACATATCCTTGCGTCAACAGCGTTGCTGCTTTCTTCACACCTTCGCAGAGAATGAGGGGAATGTTATGTTGCATCACCCATTGCCAAAAGCCTCTAGCTTCACCATCAGCAGTAATGGTGATATTGTCAGGCATGACCAGATTGTAACGTCCAGCAACTTGCTGCCACACTTGCAGGGTTACCCGCAAACAAAACACTCGCGTTGGCGTGCTGGGCGGATGCTCGTATTTGATGGACTTACCATTGTGATTCTGCCGGGGTTGGTTTGGCTTAAAGCATCCCCATTCCATCATTTGCCAATTATTCAAAGGGTCTAGCCCCGAACACCACCAACCACCTTCAGTGATATGAGCATAACGCTGCAACCATCCAGCTTTCACCATTCCGGTATTGGTGCGAGGGAGTAGCTCAGAAATCAATAGGTACTCATAAGCAGTTACGCCTTGGAGTGACCTAAAATTGAGTTGCACTAAGTGTAAGTCTATACCACTACTCTTGACTAATTCTTCAAGGTGTTGGGGGTGTAAATAGTGCAGATGCATAGGGAAAGGCGCGAAGGGAAGTCAATGAGATTAAAACATTAACATGCATCTGCTTTTTTTCTATAAGAGATATTGCTAGGCTTTTGTGATGCTTTTTTTACTTCGTCGCGGGAGACACATCGGTTAAGGCTTTAGTGGGTTATTCTGCCTATTAGATCCCCAAAGTAATAATTTTGTATTGTGATATTTGTTCGCAATTAATTTTTATTTATCAGTAAATTTCTGCGTTAAGGAATGCGATCGCTAGAGGGGTTGCAGCAGCGATTGCTGTAGGGTAACATCTTGTAAAATAAGCTTTGTCAAGAATCGTAGACGTATACTGCCTTTTAGCTATGTGCTATTTCAATAGTGATATCGAGCTTGAAGAAAATCAATTCGGTCATCACTTACGATAAGCCTATTCTGAAAGATAGAGGCTATGAGTTACACTGTTCAATAAAGATAGTGTCTGCAAGCATGGATTCTCTCAAAGAAAAGATTTTAGAGAAACTAGAACGCCTTCCAAAAAATGCACAGCAGGAAGTTCTAGATTTCTTACAGTTTCTAGAGTGGCGAAAAGAGAATCGTCAGGAATCTCAGTTATCTGTAGTCAATGAAGAATCTGATGCAGGATGGCTAGAAAGCGACTTTTCAAATTTGGGTAGCTATGAAGCTTATGATTGGCAACCCGGCGAACTAGATAAGGGTTTGCCTGTCAAGTATGTTCCTGGAATAGGAGTAGTCATTGTTGAGGAATGACTACTCGTTCTTTACAGTTTGGGGATGTTGTAACAGCACGTTTTCCTCAACAAAACCCTCAAGGCCGTGAGCAATAAGGTTATAGACATGCAATTTTTGTTTGGTTTCCAAACTGTTAATTGGAGTATATATTTTTAAGCGAAAATATGCTCATTAAATACCTCTGCTCTTACCACTCTCCCCTTTCTATTAGTAGTTCCTGCGTACATATATGAATAATATTTTCCATACTTGTTATCAGGTTTATTTCTATTCTCTAAGAGTAGTGATTCCAAATTTGTTAGACGTTCAACAACATTGTCTGGTATCTGGTTTATGTGTTTTGCTAATTCGACAACAAGCGTAAAGAAATTAGACTTTCTAAACCAAATTGAATCAGATGGTAAAGCCATATCACTAATGGTAGCAAAAGTCTTTATTAGCATAGCTTTCATGTGATCTTTATTAGGGTATTCATCATTGTATTGAGCGATATAATTTTCAACTTCTTTATCTTGAGGAAAATACCCACCATTTTCGATAGTTGCCATTACTAATAATATAAAGTATAAATCAGCCATTCTGGTGAATTCTGATTCATGAAAAACACCATATTCCTGCAAAGAAATATCTTCTAAAATACTCTTGCCAGTTTTGATAAAATAGCCGCTATATATAGCATTATGTATTTCTATGTCGTCCAGTTTAAACTCTGTCAAATTAATTCTGCGGAATATTTCTCTGATTGTTTCCTCTGAGACTTTGCCTATATCTCTTACAACAATTTGATATGAGAGGAATTCTTCTCTTTTTTCTTCTGTTAAATCTTCAAATTTAGGGATTTTATTTAAGATTTTATCGTTATCATATTGATGATCAATATACCGTTTTATTGTAGTTAGTCTTTGTTGTCCATCAATAACGTGTTGTGTTGTACGCAGCTTTTTCGTATCAATGTCACCTTGGCAAACATAAATCTCAGGGAAAGGATATCCTTTTAAAATAGTATCTATAAATTCCTCTTGGTGATCATGAGTCCACACAAACTTTCGTTGAAAGTCAGGTCTTAATATAAATTTTCCTCCTTCAATATTCTGGTAAATATCAGCAATAGTAGGATTAGTCACTGATGGTTTAATTTGATTTGCCATGTTCTCCACCGATTTCTAAAGATTTTTTCAGATCTATTAACCCACTTACTGTATACATTTCAAAATGTTGATAAGTTTTGAATATACCAGCATTTACTTTATAGTCACCAACTTCTGATTTACCGTAAGAAATAGAGTTAAAAAAATCAAACCATTGATTTTTTAACTCCTTAACCTTAAATGACACTGGAAGTTTGTCAGGTCTTATCCATCCGATTGCTGTGTATTCTAAAAAAGAATGGTACATCTTTAACTCATCGGATGTGACTGTTCTTCTTGCTCTCCTGAGTTCCATCTGATAAATACAAATAATATCAATAATTCTGTCATATAGGTTCTGCGATACTATAGCAACATCAATGTCTGAGTCATAATCAAAATTTTTCCTTTTACGTGGGCTAAATCCCAATTTCGCGGAGCCTGTTATGAAAACTTCATGAAAAGCAATATCAAATTTTTCAGAAATTCTTTTTCTAAATTCGTAGTATTTATCTTCTTGTCCCTCAAAGATATGTGGAGTGCCATGTAAAACTTTTTTCCTGCATAAATCTATTACAGCAGCATCATCTTTAATTTCTTGTAGAGATGATATAAATTCATGTACATTCACAGCTATATTTTTCTCAGTAAGGTCTAGCAATATTTTAGATATTTGGTATATATAATAACGTAAATTATATTAAAAAAAGTAAAACTTAGTAGTGAAGTTTAATATTTATGCTTCACTACTAAGTTATATTAACTAACCCCCTAATCTACGCCCCAACAGCTTCCTTCGTGGCGTACAACACCTCAGCGTTGATTTCTTTGAAACCGCGATCGCAGATAAATTTCTCAGTGCTGCACTAGATTGATATTCTGTTCGTTCTTTACAGTTTGCGGAGGTTGTAACAGCACGTTTTCCTCAACAAAACCCTTTCAATGTAGATTTTCCTCAGTTATTATTCAGGCCTTGTATTCCGTTCTATGCGGCTTAAAAGGTCAATGATTGCTATTAAAGCTGCTGTCAGAATATATATAATAATACAGGGAATAATCGCATAAATTAAAGGTAAGAGAATAAATATATTAGTTCCACCAAAACTTAAAGCTCGACCAAATATTGAAAATATTACAATAAAAAAAATGACTACAATAAAAAAGCCGACATACTGAAGTATCTTGAGTGTAGTAACTAATCTGGTATACAGTCTATTTTCGTTTAATCTGCTGGATAATTGATTGTTACTCATAAATACACGATTTTTTTTATAAATTAGTTTGTGCAAGAAAATTTATTTCATAATAAGCAGAAGAGTGTTCTTTCAAAGAAACACTCTTCTATGGAATTCTAGCTATCAGTTTTATAGCTGATAACTAAATTATCATTAAGCCCCGACGGCTTCCTTCGCGGCATATAATACCTCAGCGTTGATTTCTTTGAAACCGCGATCGCGGGCAAATTTCTCAGTATTACGCTTCACTTTGCCGCGCACAAATCCAGGAATCTTATTCAATTCTGCTTGACCATCTTTTGTCCAATTCAAATCAGAATCAGCAGAAATTCCTCTAGTAATAACTTCTTTGGTATCATGACCACCGAAGATTTCTAATAGGTGATCTTCCATTCCCAAAGTGAAGGAATTGTAGATCAAATCTGTAATCTGATTCGTGCCTTCGTAACCCATAAATGGTTTGTAACCAATGGGGAAGTTTTGGACGTGGATTGGTGCAGCAATTACGCCGCAAGGAATATCCAAACGCTTACCAACGTGGCGTTCCATTTGCGTGCCGAAAATGGCAGAGGGTTCGACACGAGCGATCGCATCCCCAATTTCACCATGATCTTCGGAAATTAGCACTTCATCGCAATACTCGCTAACCTGTTCGCGGAACCAGTCTGCATCATATTTACAATAGGTTCCAGCCCAAACAACATGAATTCCCATTTCTCGCGCCAGAATCTTGGTAATGGCGGCGGCGTGAGTGTTATCACCAAAGACTACAGCTTTTTTGCCAGTCAAGTTTTGACAGTCAATTGAACGGGAGAACCAAGCAGCCTGAGATACATGCAAGGTTTGCTCATTGATGAAGTTTTCATAGTCAACTTCTGCGCCTTGAGCGTTAATTACCTGCTGAATCTTGCGAATACAACGGGCAGTTTCCACTACACCCATTGGAGTAATGTCTATATAAGGTGTGCCAAATTGTTCTTCCAGGTAACGCGCTGTGGTTAAACCAAGTTCACGGTAAGGCACCAGGTTAAACCAGGCTTGGGACATCTTTTTCAAGTCATTCACCGAAGCACCTTCAGGAATTAAGGTATTTACCTCAATTCCCAAATCAGCCATCAGCCGTTTTAGTTCGGTGCAGTCGTGATTGTTGTGAAAACCAAGGGTGGTAGTACCGATGATGTTCACCGAGGGCTTCGCAGTTTTACCCTCTGCTAATTCGCCCCGCTTCCGGGCTTTTTCAATGTAGTATTGGACGATTTGATCCAAAGTGCGATCGGCGGCTTGCAGTTCGTTATAGCGGTAGTGGTTCACATCCGCCAGCATTACGTCTCCTTTTGCTTCCAACTGCGCCCGTTCGACAAAGTTGTGCAAATCCTCTTGCAAGATGCTGGAGGTGCAGGTGGGAGTTAACACAATCAAATCTGGGTGTTCCTCGGCATCCTTGCGGACGATGTTATCTACTACCTTCTCTTGGGAGCCGCGTGCCAAAACGTTGCGATCGACAACACTGGTTGTTACCGGAGTGAAATCCCTCTCCCGCGATAGCATGGAGCGCATGACGTTAAAGTAGTCATCGCCAATGGGGGCGTGCATGATCGCATGGACATTTTTAAAAGAGCTAGCGATTCGCAGAGTGCCGATGTGGGCTGGGCCTGCATACATCCAGTAAGCCAATTTCATGTTTGTGTTCTCCCTTTTCAATAGAAATAACACGGAGTCCGATAAGAGTGGACTATAAGTGCTTGATTATTATTAAATCGTTTCTGATTGTCTCAAAAGTTGTATCCCTGATGAAGTGAAGACTTGTAAGGATTTTAGCTGCACTGTGTAGGTTTAGGCATCGCTCAAACCTTGTTCCTCATTGGAATCTAGCTTCTGAATTTAACAATATTACTGTTGCTTTTTTAAAATAAATCTTAATTTTTCGGCAAATTTGCTTTCAATTTGGAGCGGCGTATTATACCAATTCTGGATGAAAATGCGCTAAATCATATTTAAGTACAAGAAAGAAGAACGAACTGCAATCGCGCAGCGTCTTGCAGAGAAGAAAGAAAGAAATTAAAAAAGATTAAGTCATGTAAAAAATCTTGAGATTAGTTTGTAGTGAGGACTTTAGTCCTTATAAGAGGACTAAAGTCCTCACTACAAACGACTTTTGACTTCCGCCTTGTGTACTAGAGAGGTGTTAGTTACTGCCGAAAAATTTCTACTTTTTCTAACACTACGTCTTGATTTGGACGATCTCTAGTTGTAGGCACATTGGCGATGCGGTTGACTATATCCATACCTTCGACAACTTTACCAAAAACACTGTGTTTGCGGTCAAGATGAGGCGTTGGCCCTTCTGTAATGAACCATTGCGAACCATTAGTACCGCGTCCTGCATTTGCCATTGAGAGGATACCCGCACTAGAGTGTTTCAATTCAGGATGAAATTCATCTTCAAATTGATATCCCGGGCCACCAGTACCCCAACGGTTGGCCATATCTGGATAACGAGCCAGGGGATCGCCACACTGAATCATAAAATCAGGGATGACTCGGTGAAAGCGAATCCCATCGTATGCAGGAGTCCCTTTCTGAGATTGACTTGTCTTAGGGTCTTTCCAGTCGATTGTGCCAGTTGCTAAACCTACAAAATTTTTGACGGTGTTGGGGGTTTTGTCTTCCTCCAAACGAACTATAATTTGACCCAAGGAAGTAATTAAACGAGCGTGCAGTGTGCCATCACCGGGAATATTAATTTCTGGAAAATCCATGAGGTAACCTATGAATGAAAACTGCTAGTATTTGACCTACGATAAGCTTATCAGCATTCAAGTTGCAGGTTTACAGATTGCGAAAAAACTGAACCAAGGAAACTTTAGAAAACGAATATTTTACTCCGGTAAATTAATCGCTGGATTACGGCTAAAGAATCCTCTAGGGACTAGCTTAAAGCCAACTCGGTGAACAGGCATCACAGGCCAATCTTCCGATCGCGGAATATGAGTTACGCCCATTGTGTACCACAGCACAATATCTTCACCCATCAAGGATTCATCGTCTGCAATATATTTTGGTAAACCCTGTCCTGGTTGAGTTTGGTTGGGATAATCGCCGCCAGCATAGAGTTCAGCAGATTTATATTTTGTTACCCAGACGTGGTGAGTCGCAAATTCTGCCTTTTGACGGATGTTTGAGCCTTCCACAGGGAAAAATATGGAATTTCCACCAGGCATCAGCATATATCCAGGTGCAGCCCCTAGCGGATTTTTCTTATCTGCACTAACAATCATCCATTCCCGACTGCTTTTCATATCCAAATCGCGGACAGCAGCCGTTTCTTTTGTGAGTGGGGTTTCTGTAATTGCGATCGCATTTCCTAAAGGATTTTTCTCATCCATCGGCAAAGCTTTCACATTCATTTCCATCACAGAATTAGCCTGTCCATCAACATCTAAATCTAGGCGGTAGTTGAAAAAGTGCTGGTGATTTACTCCAAAGATATTCTTAGCAATTAACTGACCATAGGAATCATCCTCAGATTGCTTTTGGGCAGCCGTTCCCTGCGCCAGTACGATCCCTGTTAATTCATTTTGGACTTCCAAAGTCCCATCCTGGTGAAAGATCCAATTGATGCTGTAATCATAGTTATCAATCGTCACTGTCATCGTCATCACTAATTCTCGACTGCGACGGACATCATTACGCTGAGTATTATACTCATAGTGCTTCCAAAGCATTCCGTTATCGCGCTCGTAGATACCGATAACCCCTGGCATTTTATAAGGTTCTCCCTGCTCATTAGCAAAGACAGCATTTAACAAAAGGCCATTTTCGGGAATTTCCTTACCTAACTCCATCGTATTTGCGAACAAACCAAAGTTGTATTCTCCAACATCAAAGGCATTTCTAAACGACCAAGTAGGCTCAGGATCGCCATAAGGTACTATCATCTCTGATAGGCTAGCGCGGTATAAAACTGGTCTGACATTTTCCCCGTCGTTGTGTGTAACTTGGTACAACACCAATCCATTACGAGGATGGATTAAATAGCGAAACTTCCAACCTTGCCAGCTAATTTCATTACTGTCGATCTGGAAACTTGCACCATTTGGTTGCAGAATCTTCAATGCTTTAGGCGCTGAAAGTAATTTGCCTAAAGACTTGACATCGTAGTTCCAGCTTTCTTGAGAGAAAGGTACGTTGCCTTTGTCAACTAAACTGGCCATTTTACCCGTGTTCAAATTGACTGTTGCTAAGACTCCTTCAATGGGACTACCGTAATAGTTCCAGCCTTTGCCTTTGTAGTAAGATAAACCTCGACAAAGACGATTACCTGTTGCTTCTTCTTGTTTACTCA
Source organism: Nostoc sp. (assembly GCF_036917095.1). Classification (GTDB taxonomy): domain Bacteria; phylum Cyanobacteriota; class Cyanobacteriia; order Cyanobacteriales; family Nostocaceae; genus Nostoc. The sequence continues at coordinate 30,469 of NZ_JBALFH010000056.1, read as the reverse complement.
GGATTCCTGGTGCCCACCAACTGATTTTGACTTGCTCAAAATCCGTAATTCCCCGCCTTTGCATCGCTTTTTGCCATCGGGGATCGGCTTTAACTACCTGAGTTGCCAGTTCATATTCTGGATTGACGAGCGCAGGTTGAACAGAGGATATTTCTTTCCAGGAACTTAAAGTTTTGCTTGTTAGGTTAACGATACCCTCATAGGTTTTATTGAGCGATCGCTCATAGATTACCAAAAAAACTTTTCGCTGGAAAGCTTTGCCAGGTGTAAATTTCAGAACTTCTTCTTTATCTGGTTCTTGTAAAGCGATCAGTGGAAAAACTGCCATTTCGCTCAAACTTTTCTCTCTTTTGATCGCTGAAACGGCTGTACTAATTTCTGCCTCTGTTAGCGAAGTGAGAGGATGAGAAATCGAAGGCTGTTGAGCCGTCAATCTTCCCATGAGTCCCAGTGAGATAGAAATGACGACAGTGATAGTAATAGCTATCCAAAAAAAACGTAGCCGCTTAATCATGTTTTACATTCTTTCAACAAACCCATAGTTATTTATTTCTAAGCAATAGCTCAGAAACCGATAGATTAAGAAATTAATTTGCTAACAGTATCCTCAATTATAAAATCCATCAATCTAATCAATTGTTAGCTTTACATTCAAACCTGGGAACAATGTATACAGGCATTCATGAGAAATTGGAGTACACTGTCATGCAGCAAGCAAATTCAGGTGTCGCATACATTCTTTGGTGTTTGTGCTTCTTTGGTATCTGTGGTGGCCAAAGATTCTACACCGGACAGATTGGTACTGGTTTGATATATTTCTTCACAATTGGTTTTTTTGGTATTGGTCAACTAATCGATTTGGCTCTCATTCCTGGTATGGTTGACAAGCGAAATATTTATTTGCGTGGGTTAGGTAATGGAACCCCTAGTGTTAATCAATCAATTACGTTGAACATTGGTGACATTCCCCAACTTCAACAGTTACAAGCGATACAGCCACCAATATCTACAGGTAGTCCAATGCAGAAGCTGCTCAAAGCTGCAAAGGAACATAATGGGCAACTTTCCATCGCTCAAGCGGCTATGTATACTGAACTAGAATCAGAGCATCTGAAAGAGTTGCTTCAAGAAGCAACGAAGATAGGGTACGCTGAGGTCAACAACGATCCAAATACTGGAGCTATCCGTTATCACTTTGATGTGTAAGATTTAAAAGTAAATATTCATATATTTTCATATTTAAGATTTACGCATCAAGTACGAAATCTAGGGGCAATTGATGAATTGCCCCTACGGTAAATCAAGGCTATAATCCTCTGTTTAGAACCGATCAATTACGCAGAAACCAAACGACGTAAAGATTCAGCACGGCGTTTAGCAATAGGGTTATTTGGAGCCAATTTTAGTGCATCTTCGTAAGCTTGTAACGCCTGAGTAGTTAACTTTTTTTTCTCGTAAGCGTGACCGAGATTATTCAACCCTGTTACGTAGTCTGGTTTAGATTTTAGGGCTTCTTTATACTGACGAATTGCTAGGTCATATTGCTCTTGGGTAAAATAAATATAACCCAGCCCGTTGTAAATGGGGGCGATATTTTCTTCTTCCTCTTCTTCGGCAGCCTTCAAAGCTTTTTGAAACAGCACGATCGCTTGGGAATACATTTTTTTGTCTGAATAAATACTGGCTAACTCATAATATTCTTGAGTCGTACCCTTTTCTTTCTCTAACTTCTTTCGCAATCGTCCAAAGGAGCCTTCAATCTTGCGAGTTTTGAAAATCTGGCGAAAAACACTCACGGCTGCAAGTGTCAGTATACTCACAAAAATTGAGAGATAAACTACGGCTAGACTGTTATCCATTGCTGCAAATACAAATATTATAAAGTTGCTTTTGTATCTATATATCAGCCTATTATTATTTGTCCTTTGTCCTTTGTTCTTGGTTATTCACTAATGACAAATGACTAATGACTAATGACAAAATTACGGTAAGCCCCAATATTGAACGCGTTGCTGGAGCCAACCTTCTGCTATGTAACGAGCGATCGCTTCATTCACATTCCGTCTTAACTTATCGTACTGCAATCCCTTGGGCATGACTACAGACAAGGGTTCTGTTGATAGCTTAATTGGCAGTAGCCGATATTGGGGATATTGTTGCACCCAACCGCTCAGAACGCTAGCATCTGCGGCAAAGGCAAAGGCTGCATTATTTTCTATTTTATCTCGCGCTTCGTCATAAGAATTCACTCCTACCAACTCGGCGTTTGATACAAAGTAACGCACTTTAGCGATGGTGCTGGAGTTGTTGAGTACAGCAATTTTTTGTTTTGCCAAATCGCTCAATTTCTGTACAGAGGCATCTTTTGTAACTAATACAGTGCTATCCAAATAGTAGGGAACACTGAAACTAACTATACGGCTGCGAGATTCAGTTGCTGTTACCCTAGCGATCGCAAAATCAACTTTCTTGTCTAAGACTACAGACAAGCGATCGCGATTCGCTACAGGTTTCAATTTTACAGCCTCGGCTTTCCCAACTAAGTCAAGTGCCAAGCGTTGTGCCAAGTCAATTTCTAAGCCTTGCAAATTACCTTTGGCATCTTTAAATCCCAAAGGACGCAAGTTATCTTTAACGGCAACATTTAAAAAGCCCCGTTGCTGAATTTCTGGCATTTCGGCAGCAGATGCAGTTAATCCCGTCCCCACTATGGAGAAGCAAAAAATCCACAAAATAGTGGCGGATAATACCAGATGTAACCGAGTAATTACTTGCAATCTGTTACATCTGTTATACATCCCTTGCCACCTTTATCCTTTAGCTTGATTTGCCAATTCAGCAACTTTGCCGAAGCTAGCTGGATCGAGGACTGCTAATTGTGCCAACATCTTCCGATTTAGTTGGATATCAGCTTTTTTCAAGTTACCGATCAACTGGCTGTAGCTCAAGCCGTGTTGCCTTGAAGCAGCGTTGATGCGAGTAATCCACAGGCGACGAAAATCGCGCTTTTTCTTTTTGCGATCGCGGTAGGCACTCCGTAGCGCCTTCATCACTTGTTGGTTAGCAGTTCTAAACAGAGTTGAGTGGGAACCGCGAAAACCTTTAGCTAGTTTGAGAATTTTATTGCGGCGTTTCCGAGCTACATTACCGCGTTTTACCCGAGTCATAACTTATTTCCTAAAATACTTACAAATATGGGAGCATCAAGCGCACGTTAAGTTCATCGCGTTCATGTACAAGCGCACTTTGGCGCATACCACGCTTTTTATCAGAAGATTTGTGCTCTAAAAGGTGGCTTTTGAACGCTTTACGACGGACGATTTTGCCGGTGCCGGTGGCACGGAATCGCTTTGCCGCAGCTTTACGAGTCTTTAGTTTAGGCATGATCTAGATTTGATTCGACACGATCCACTATTATATACTATAAAAATTGCTCGAATGGCAATTAAATAAAGGATTTAACCAACCGCGATCGCTGTAGACAAAATTAATTTCACCTATGGATGAGGTCAATATAGTCGAATATGACCCACATTGGCAGATTTTGTTTGCACAAGAAGCCGAGCGTATTTGGCAGGCACTAGGCAATAACTTAGTTGTGGAAATTGAACATATTGGTAGTACCTCAGTACCAAAAATGGCAGCCAAACCAGTTGTTGACATCATGGTAGGAGTAGGTTCCTTAGTAGATGCGAAATCTGCTGTTCCGATATTAGAATCGTTGGGATACATTTATTGGCGTGAAAACCCAGATCCTGGACGGATGTTTTTTGTTAAAGGAATGCCACCATACGGAAAGCAACGTACTCATCATGTTCACATAGTCGGGGTTGACAGCGAATTTTGGGAGGAGCACAAGCTATTTTGCGACTATCTGAGAAGGCATCCTGAAGAGGCGAAACGATATGAAGCTTTGAAGCGCGATTTGGCGGCAACTTTTCGGAGCGATCGCGAGGCTTATACCAATGGTAAAAATGACTATATCCGGGCTGTGATGTCAAAAGCCCGGTGTGAAGAGATGGCGAAAAAAGAGTGAGTGGGTTCAATCACTACGCGTAGAATTTTGCCAAACTGTTCAACCAAGAGGCAGGGGGCAGGGGGAAGGGGGAAATGACCTTAGAATAACTTAACGGTTAACTGTACTCATATCAGGGTAGCGATCGCCTGCGCTTACGCCCTTTGGTGCAACTGCTTCAATTCGAGCGAGTTCATTTGGAGTTAGGGTGATTTCAGTAGCTGCAATGTTTTCTTCCAAATAGGTGCGCCGTTTTGTACCAGGAATTGGGACAATATCTTCGCCTTGGGCTAGCAACCAGGCGAGAGCAAGTTGGCTGGGTGTGACTCCTTTTTGGTCAGCAATTTCCTTGACTTTTTCAACGAGTTGCAGGTTCTTATAAAAATTCTCGCCTTGAAAGCGGGGAGAATTTCTGCGATAGTCATCAGATGCCAGTTGCTCAGGACTTGTGATTGCACCCGATAGAAAACCACGTCCAAGTGGACTGTAAGCAACAAAGCTAATTCCTAACTCACGAATAGTTGGTAAAATTTCGTCCTCTGGGTCGCGACTCCACAAAGAATACTCTGTTTGGAGTGCGGTAATCGGATGAGTAGCTTGTGCTCGTCGAATTGTAGCAGGGGCAGCTTCCGAAAGTCCTAAATAACGCACTTTGCCAAGCTTGACTAACTCAGCCATTGCTCCTACGGTGTCTTCTATTGGGACATTAGGATCGACCCGATGTTGATAATAGAGGTCAATTGTCTCAACTCCCAAGCGTTTAAGCGAAGCATCACAAGCTTGATGGACATATTCTGGTTTGCCACTAACGCCTTTCCAACCGCCGTCTTCAGTGCGGACATTACCAAACTTGGTTGCTAGTACAACTTTGTCTCGACGATCTTTAATAGCTTTACCTACTAGTTGCTCGTTGGTAAACGGGCCATACATATCAGCAGTGTCGAGGAAATTTACCCCAAGTTCTAATGCACGATGAATAGTTGCGATCGCTTCTTGTTCGTCACGACCACTATAAAATTCAGACATTCCCATGCAACCAAGTCCTATATTTGAAACTTCTAATCCTTGCTTGCCTAACTTTACAGTTTTCATTTAACAGTCTCCTTATCAGTAATTAGTCAGAGAAAAACAAACCTTTGAGCATTATCCCTCTTCCTCTGGCTAAGTCATCTATTATTAGAAGTACTTCATCGGCACAATTGGTAGTCGATCGAGCTAGTGGCAAAAATCTTTGTATAACTTATGGCGTTGGTCGCATTCATTGCGAATTTTACCCAAATTATCGAAAGTTATGCTTAATTCGTGGGATGCTCGATCGAGGGAGTAGGTTAAGCGATCGCCATCTGCATCACTCGCAATGATATCTTTTGATAAGTATTGTTGGCACAGCGATCGCTAATAGATTACATGATCCGACAAATTTATAATTTCTGGTTGCGCCATATACATCCTCGTTTGGCTCCCCTAATTGCCACAATTGGTATTGTTGGACTTGCTAGTTGTCTGCTGATACTTTTTGTTTTAGCAGAACTGGCTGAAGAGGTTTTGGAGCGAGAAGCTTTTGAATTTGATACTCATTTTTTGTTATGGCTACATCAGTTCGCCAATCCAAGTTTAGATAATTTAATGCTATTTATTACAAATCTTGGTAATCCTAGGACAGTGGTTATAGTTGCAGGCGCTACTGTCTTGTTACTTTGGTGGCGACGTTACCAAGAAGAAGCGAAAGTTTTTGTACTTGCTTGCTTGGGAGGATTAATTTTAAATACAGGGCTAAAGTTGTTTTTTTCTAAACCTCGCCCTGAACTGTGGCATCGCTTGATTTCTGAAACATCTTTTAGTTTTCCTAGCGGTCATGCACTAGGTTCTATGGTGCTTTATGGTTTTATTGCTTACGAGTTGGCAATTCACTATCCTCATTTTGCCAAATTTATTTACAGTTTCACCGTTATTTTAATTGCTGCTATTGGTATCAGTCGCTTATATTTAGGAGTCCATTGGCCCACAGACATAATTGCAGGTTATGGAGTTGGTTTTTTGTGGCTGATGATATGTATTACAATGCTTAAATTGCAAAAATTGAGGTAGGGAAAGTTAGTTGATTAAATCCTATTAACCTCTAATGCCATAACTCTCAATACGGTTCGTTCGGTTAAGGTTTTTTGATGACACGCCGCTAATCGCAAAGACGCGATAAATCGCCGTCTTTACAAAGGACTGATTATTGTAGAGACGGCGATTTATCGCGTCTCTTGCCTTAACCGAACCGTATTGCCATAACTCTAACTTACAAGCTGTGGCTCTAAGTAAGTCCAGAACGAGAACATTCTATATTTTTTTCATAACCTACTTTTTTGTTCGCATTGAAAGAGACAGGAATGCTTACCTTACAATAGCGAATAGGATGAAAATTAAGTAGGTTTAAAAACGATACGGATGACACCACAAGACGCACGCCAATACGCACCAGCAACTGAGCGCAACCGCGAAGCAATTCTAGAAATTCTTTTGCAGGTATTGCCGGAGAGTGGCACTATTTTAGAAATAGCAAGTGGTACTGGTGAACACGCAGTCTTTTTTGCGTCCAGGCTTAAGGAGTATCTGTGGCTACCAACAGAAGCGAATTTACAATTACGAGCCAGCATTGTTGCATGGACTGAACATAATGTATGTGATAACGTTTATCCACCGCTTGAGCTAGATGTTAGAGAATCAGTTTGGCCAGTGGAGAAAGGGGCAGTGCCTCAGTCGCTTAATACAAAGCCAATTGCCGCCATCGTCAACATTAATATGATTCACATTTCACCGTGGTCAGCCTGTCTAGGACTAATGGCAGGCGCAGGTCGGATATTACCAGCTGGAGGTATCCTCTATTTATATGGGCCTTTTAAACAAGCTGGAGAACATACAGCAGCAAGTAATGCAGCTTTTGATGAATATTTACGCGCTCAAAACCGAGAATGGGGTGTGCGTAACTTGGATGATGTTGTAGCAGTAGCTAGCGCACAAAATCTCATCTTAAAACAGACTTCTCAAATGCCAGCTAATAATCTTTCTGTAGTGTTTCAACGTTCTGCTTAGAAAGCAATACGCTTGGGTTAAGGCTAAAACTTTTTGTCAAAGTTATTTTTTAACGAACCGCAAAGGACGCGTTCGCGTAGCGTCTCGAAGAGAAGGACGCAAAGGAAGAGAAAAAAGAGAAGGAAGAAATGCTTAACTGAACTGTATTGGCTTAGAAAGGAATATTTCCTAGAAATGTCGGTTAGCTAACTCGAAGCGTTGACAAAAAATAATCCGAGAAACCGACAAGCTCAGTCTCTTCAGACCTGAGTAGAGGCGAATGGCAGTTAAGCGATCGCGTTCAATTTTATCTCGATCGTAAGCCAGTGCATTAACAAGGGAAATGAAAGCATCCTCTACAGGGCTATTTCATTCTCATCTAGCCCACCTCAGAATTTATTCTGAGGTAATAGCACTCATTCGTCTAAAGACGACTAGAAAGGCTTTTAGTCCACTAAGCGTGGACTTGGGCTATGAGCCGCGGAACTTTAGTTCTGGGCGGTTTATGTCTAGAACGAAATAGCCCTGGCATCCTCTATCGACTTTCGAGAAAAATAATCAAGGTTCACCAATCAATATAAAAGCTGCCCAATCTAATGGGTAAGGATATTGTTTCATTGTGGTCAACATGGCTTGACGCAATGCTGCTGCTTTATCATTCTGATGTTGGATATTGCGATAAAACTCGGTCATCAGTAAAGCAGTCGGTTCATCGGGTAGTGCCCATAAAGAGACTACTACGCTGGGAACTCGCGCAGCAACTAACGCACGAGATAACCCTACTACTCCATCTCCAGTAATCTTACCTCGCCCGGTGTTGCAAGCGCTGAGAACGACTAACTCAGCGTTTAATTTCAGGTCAATAATTTCACTGGCGGTAAGGATACCATTTTCTTCTGTTGAGGTTTGCCCTTGGACTGTATCGGGAGCCAGAGCGATCGCTCCTGGGACTCCTAAGCCGCGAAAGTCGCTCAACAATCCGTGGGTAGCTAGATGAACTAGAGTTGAATTGCTCATCTGTTTAATCACCTTAGATTTATTGGCATTTGCACCAATTAGTGCTTTTGTCTGGAAGAGTTGAGCGATCGCGTTGGCTTCTTGTTCAGAACCGGGGAGAGGGGCCAATTCTTCGGGTGGTTCGCCTAGTTCAGTGACAATTTTCGGCATGGTTGGATTGCCGACAATTAAGTTTGAGCCAGAATTCTTACTTGCTTTTGGCTTTTCTCGTAGTTGATGTGTGATATCTAAAACTTGAATAGAAGGTGAAATCGAGATGGTATGCTGTTCAATTAATAATTTACCCGTGGCATCTTGAAGGGTGGCAAAAGGAACCAGAAAAAGCGATCGCTGAGGGATAAATATTACATGGGCATTTGCATCTTGAGGAAGAAGATCGTTAATAGGTTGAATCAATAATTGATGGAGTTGATGTAAGGGGTTTTTATCAATTACAGAAGATGTGTTGCTACTTCTCCCCAAACTAGGATTTCTCATATTGAGCAACTCACGAGTTTTAGAAACTAAATCTGTTAGCCCTTTTTGATAACAGAATTGAGGATTTTGACACTGCCAAAGAGGTTTTAAGTCAACTCGACGGAGAGTAATATTGCCTGTAGGTTGAACAACCCAGATTAAAAGTTCAGATTCGTGAGTTTCTAGCTTTCCCTCAACTAGGAAATTTCCAGGCACGATGGAATACTCTACCAAAGTTGCACGATGATTTTGAGCAACTTTTTTAATCTCTGCAATCGTCGGTGAGGCAATGGTTGCAGTCGGCGCTTGTTTCTGCATGGGAACAGTAGTAAGGCGACGAGAGAGTAGTTCGGCAAGGGCACGGGCACGCCCCCGCTCAGATATTTTTAGGGCGGCTTCGGGTTGGTTTTGGGCAACTAATACCGCTTGCAGATTGCTATAAGGTGCATTTTGGGTTTCAAAGATCGAGATTTTAAAGCTATCATTGCTGCCTAATCTGGCTCGCAAGGACTCCCAAATTTCAATTGCTTCTTCGAGGGTTTTGGCTGCTCCTGCTAGGTTTCCTGATTGGAGACGTACTGCTGCGGCGTTAATTTTCGCAATGCCTTGTTCTCGATGGTTATTGCGTGAGGAAGCGTACTGGAAATATTTCCCGTAGGACTCTAGGGCTTTGTCGAAATTGCCCATTTGAAAGTAGACGAGTCCTTGATTACCAGCAATGCGATACAGAATATCGGCGTCGTGTAGCCTTTCCCAAGAAATTTTCCAGCCTTGCTCGTAAAGTGCGATCGCTTTGTTAAAGTCTCCCTGAAAATAAGCTACCCCTCCTAGATTTGCTAGGGCTTCTGCTTCAGAACGTAAGTCTTTAAGTTGACGAGCGATCGCTAAACGTTGCTGGTGATAATCGCTAGCTTGTGTATAGTTGCCTTGATTTTGGTAAATAATGCCCAAGTTCCCCAAAACAAACGATTCTAGCGATTGCTGCTTGATTTGTTGAGCGAGGGTTAATGCTTGCTGTTGATAGCCAATCGCTTTTTTTGCATCTCCCAAAGCCTGATAGACAATCCCCAAGTCGCTCAAAGCTTTTGCTTCTCCTGCTTTGTCTTTAATTTTTTGAGATAAAGCCAGATGTTTTTGGTGAAATGCGATCGCTTTTACATACAAATCTGCCCCATAATAAGCATTGCCTAAATTACCTAATGCTTGGGCTTCTTGAGATTGGGCTGTGTTGGTATTTTGTTTGCGATTATGAATTAACTGCCAATAATCATTTAAATAATCTATTGCCTCAGCATAATAATTTCCTTGTTGGACATGAGCAAGACCCAAATTTCCTAAAAGGATTGTTTCTAATTCTAAGTATGCGTTCTGTTTACTAATTTCCAGCCCTTCTTTATAGTAATTAATTGCTTTTTCATAGTCGCCTTGAAGATGAGAAGATAATCCTAATGTTGCTAAAACTTTAGCTATTTTGGATGGATCTTGACTAGTGCGTGCCACATCTAAATCAGACTCAGAGATAGACTCATTTGAAAAACCATCAAGGGAAAAGTACGCAATTCCAGTATTGCTAACTCTTTCCCCTTCCCATTGCAGATGCTGAAGAGGTTGATAGAGGGTGAGTATTTGGGCTTGTTGAGCAGTATGTGGAGTAGAGTCGTTTTTTGCTAGTTCTCCCAGCTTTTCATGTTTATTAGGTGTAGCTTTATCTGAAGATTTGGCAGTAATAATTTGCTGCCAGATTAAAGTTAACAGAGTCAAGGAAAGGGGAAGAAAAAGAGTAAAACAAATTTTTTTAAGAAACATTTGCATTAAAGTACGCAGGCGAATTTGGGTTGTGTAATTGTGGTAATCAGAGCGTCAAGGCTTTCATTGCGATGCTTCTCAAACCGTATTAGGCGACAAATTTATTATTTCAGAGGGTCAAAGCTTGTTTCATCCCCTCAACCGCACGCTTCAGCTTCTTTTAGTGATTCTCATTCTCACTGTTAAGAATGTCTAAGTAAATTCACTAATTTTCGATTATGGAAACGCAATGAACGCACTACGTTTATAGCATTTGGAGTTAAAATATTTTTTAAGAGTAGCAGTAAATTTACTCGATAGATAGAGCAATTACATATACTTAAACTTTTAGATCGGAAAACACTTAACTTTTCTTAACTTTTAAATATCGACAATAGCTGAAAAGTTTGCATATACTGAACGGGAAAAATCCCAAGCCATTCTGAGAAGGAGTAACAATGTCACAAGAAACAGTTGTTCAGTTCTTTGATGCTGTTTTTAAGGATACATCTTTACAGGGAAAACTGAATCAGAGCTTTGCTGCGATCGCACCAGACGCTCTGATTCAAATAGCACAAGAGAATGGTTATAGTTTTACAACTGAGGAATTAAAAGCAGCTTTACAACAGGCAGAGCTGTCTGATGAACAGTTAAATGCAGTAGCTGGAGGCAGACCAGCAGATTTTGTTCGTGAAGGTGGGCCACCGTGGGTACAAAACCAGTCCTATGGCTCTGCAACGCCAGATGGAGCGGGTGAAGAAGCGATTAATTCTGCCACAGAGTCGTATCCTTCTGCTGTAGAAACGTTTCGCTCGCTAGCAGATTAATCATTAGCGATTGCCTTTAGCTTGGTTGACTAGGAGATTTCATGAATGCTGAAGTATTCCTAATGAACCAAGCTGACTCATAACTATCAGTACAATCTGGAAGTTCCGATTGGAAGAACGTATGACATCTAAAGAGAAGAAAAAAGTTCAATTTGTAATTAAGAGTTCTAAATTCTGTAATCTTCGCTGTCGTTACTGCTATGAATATGCGGAGTTAGGCAATCGTGAGGCGATCGCGCCAGAGCAATTAGATAAGATGTATGCTCACATTGCTAGTTATTACAGTCGCCTCGATTGCCCAGTAGATATTCAATTTATTTGGCATGGAGGCGAACCTCTTTTACAACATCCAGACTATTACTGGCAAACCTTTGACCGTCAGCAACAATTTTTTGGAGAGCTAAGTAGTTCTGTGACAAATACTGTTCAGACTAACTTGACTGTACTGAACAAACAACATATCCACTTGTTGCGAGAGGGATTTGACGGTGTAGGGGTTTCTGTAGATTTATTTGGGGGATTGCGTGTTAATCAAGCAGAGGTAGACTCTCTAGAGATTGTGTTGGCAAATATGGATCGTTTACGATCTGAAAAAGTTAACTTTGGATGTATTACAGTTCTGACAAAGTTAAATTTGTCGTATGTGGAAGAAATTTATAAATTCTACGAAAAAACAAAAATACCCTTTCGAGTGTTACCACTTTTCAATGGCGCTTTTGATGGACAACATCAAGGATATGAAATAAGTGCTAGTGAAGTTTTAAATGCTTATCGTACCTTATTTGACCTCTGGTTAGAAAGTAAAAATCCGGTGATAGTTAGACCAATTGTTGATTATATTAAACAGGTAATTCGTCATTATACTTCTAACGCTAAACCAGACTTTTATAATAAGCGAGAATGGGAATATATTTATCTAGTTAATGTCAACGGTGACGTTTATAGCTATGCTGATGCTTACAATAGTGAATTTTGTCATGGCAATTTATTCACGACTCCTATGGAAAACATTATTTTTGGCTCTGGACATGAAAAAGCCATAATTGCAGCAGAAAAGCGCATGGCATCTGCGTGTCATTCATGCGAATACTTTGGTAGCTGTAGCGGTTATCCTATTGCTGAAGAAAGCGTAATTCACAATCAAGTTGATGCGGATGGAAATGCCCACTGTACAAAAGAAAAAGGAATTTTGCAATACATTGAAAAACGTTTGAAAGAAACTGGAATCATCAACCCAATAACGCGCCAAGTAAATATCAAGCAAGAATATATTTCTAAACATATCTTGGGTTTAGATATTGCTGTATGATTCTGAGAAAACGAGAATTAGGAATAAGCTTTTATAAATAACAGATATTTCTTTGAGAAGATGCTATGTTAGCCCAAAGTGAATGGACGTGTATACAAGAAGGAATCAAGCTTTTTTTGGATGCTAACGTAGATAACCAAAGCCCCAGATTTTGGTTAAGTTCAGGGACAATACAGGAAATACAACCTGTGTCGGATCGCATCAAATATCGACCTGGTGCGTTTTTACCGAAAGAACCTTGGAGAGAACCAAGCTTAACAGAATATCGTCGCCTGAGCGCTAATGAACAAATCTCGCACCTTGGCTCGTGGGAACTGGGTTCTTATATTGGTGTATGTCGCTTTCCAGATGAAGTTTTAGCGCCCTTGGAAATAATACTCGAAGAGTTTAAAACAAGAACTGAAACGCTTCAATATTATCCATCTGCTAGTACGCACCCAGATTACGAAAGTGCGATGCAGAAAATTATTAATTATTCTCACCGTTATTGTCTATCAAGTGACGAACCAAAACTACTAGGTTTACGAGTGACACTGCCCGGATTACGCACACTAACAATGGAAGATGCAGACTATTTTGTAGGAATGCACCTTGATAGTTGGGATCGAGCGCCTCTTCGTCGCAGACATCAATCAAGAAATCGTATCTGTATTAACTTAGGACGTGAAGATCGGTTCTTCTTATTTATCAACCTTCCACTGATGGAGATGTTCAAGGCTCTAGGCTTATCTGACGACGAGGTTTATCAGCATTATCGGGGGACAACGGTAGGCGATGAGTTTATGAAACTATACCCTGACTACCCGATCGTTAAACTCAAAATAGCCCCTGGAGAAGCATATATTGCACCCACAGATAACTTAATTCATGATGCATCTTCTCTGGGCAAGCAATATCCTGATATCACTTTGTCTTTTCTTGGCTATTTTGGAATTCAATCTCAGCAAAATCAGGAATGCTAAGTTCAAAAGCGAAAATAGTTTTTGAGTAGAGAGTTTTAAGTAATAAACTTTGCTAACACATATTGTGATACACAAAAATAATTTTACAGAACTAGACCAGAGTCCGGTTTTAAATTTACAAAATGCAATTAAAATCTTTTGTGATGTAAAATCAGATATTCAAAGCCCTCAAATTTGGCTGAGTTCAGGGATAACGCAGGAAATAAAACCTGAATTAAACGATCTCAACTATCGCCCTGGGGCCTTTGTGCCCAAAGAACCTTGGAGAAAACCAAGCCCAACAGAATATTGCTACCTTCATGCTAACAAATCACTCTCGCAAATTGTCTCATGGGACTCTAGTTTACATATAGGATTATGCTCTTTTCCAGATAGAGTTTTAGCACCATTTATAGCAATACTTGAGGAGCTTGAAGCAATATCTAAAGCAACGCTTAATGAATATAAAACTATTTTTAGGCATCCACTTTGGGAAAATGGACTTACAGAAATTATTAAACATTTACAAATTTATCGTCTAGCCTATAACAGACCAGAAGTAATAAGCTTTCAAGTAACCCAGCCTGGATTAAAAACAGTCACACCAAAAGTGATTAGTATAATCACACAGCCGGAATTGAAAACAGCAATTAAAGACGATTCTATCAATCCTTCTGAAAATCTTTTGCTTGGGATGCATCTTGATGGATGGGATCGAGAATCTCTCCGTTTGAAATACAAGTCGAGGAATCGTCTTTGTATTAACTTGGGACGTGAGGATCGCTTCTTTTTATTCATTAACCTGACATTGATAGATATGCTCAATGCTTTAGGTTTGCCAGACAAGGAAATTTATGAGGATTATCAAGAAACATACATAAGAGATGAGTTTATGAATCGATATCCTGACTACCCGGTTGTCAAACTCAAAGTAGCGCCTGGAGAAGCTTATATTGCGCCCACGGATAATTTAATTCACGATGGATCTTCTCTGGGCAAGCAATATCCTGATATCACTTTGGCTTTTCTTGGCTATTTTGGAATTCCATCTCAGCAAAATTAGGAATGCTAACTGCAAAAGCGAAAACAGTTTTTAAGTAGAGAATCTTAACCCATGTCTAACCGAGATTTCGATTTTGAAAAATTGATTCATCCCATTGACACAACTACCTTTTTTGAAAACTATTGGGAGCAGCGATCGCTCGTTCTCATCCGCAAACAGGCAGATTACTATTCCAACCTTTTCTCAATGGAGTATATTGACGATCTTATTAGCTTTACTGATTTAAAATCTGATGACTGTAGAGTGTTTAAGACTGGAGAAGACGGATGTGTTGAAACCTATACAGGAATGGGAGCTAACCAGACCAATTCCTATGGAGCGAATCAATTTTATGACGCATACCATCAAGGTCATACATTCTGTATTGACAAGATTCACGATCGCAGCAAGCCAGTTGCTATTTTTCGTCGGAATCTGGAAGAATTTCTGAATCATCCTGTAAATATCAACTTGTACTTGACACCTAAAGGTGCTAAAGGATTTCCACCGCACTATGATACACATGACGTTTTCGTGCTTCAAATTGCGGGATCTAAACACTGGCGAATTTATGACTCTTTCTCAGATATGCCGCTAGTTACTAAGGGCTATGTAGTAGATCGGGAAAAACTTGATGCACCGTTGCATGAAGTTTGCTTACAGCCTGGTGACTTATTGTATATTCCTCGCGGTCATGTTCATGAAGCAATTACTTCAGAAAACTCCTCATTACATCTCACTGTAGGAGTTTCTGTCTTTGAGTGGGCAACTTTAATTAATGAGGCGATCGCATCTGTCGCGGAGCAAAACGTCAACTTTCGCAAAGCACTACCAGTAGGCTTCCTCCATCGCAGCGAAGCAAAGGCATCGATCAAACACCAATTAGCACAACTGCTGCAAATCCTTGCTGACAGTGCCAATGATAAAGATGCGATGGAACGGTTGACGAAACGTTTCATCGGAGCGATGTCTCCATTACCTGATGGACATTTTATCAGTTTGGATGCAGTTAAGCAGATTGACCCCAACACTACCATTGCTAGGCGACAGGGAATGATTTGTCAAATCACAAGTAAAGCAAACTCAGTGATGATTCAATTTCCTGGAGGAACAATTGAAGGCCCAGCGCATATTGAGCCAGCGCTTCGCTTCATCGCCAATTCAGAAGAATTTCTCGTCAAAGACCTTCCAGGCATCCTCAGCAACAATAGCAAATTAGTTCTAGTGCAGCGTTTACTCAAAGAGGGACTATTAAAAATTCAACAGCAATCGACAAGCACAACCGAAAGTCTGAAGATTACAAATAATGTCTAATCCAGATTTTGATTTTGAAAAATTAATTCAACCTATCGATGCAAACACTTTTTTGACAACCTATTGGGAGCAAAAACCCTTTGTACTCATTAGAGAAGAGACAGATTACTATACAAGTCTCTTCTCAAGGAAAGATATCGACAATATTATCTGTTTCAGCAATCTGATACCTTCTGACATCGAAATTGATTCCCTAAATAATTCTAAAGATTTTAAACTTTCTGATTCATCTCCATTTCCTAATATTAATTACCTCTACAAAGCTTACTCGCAAGGCAATACTTTGCTCATCCACGAGCTTCAGAAGCATTGCAAGCCAATTGCTACTTTCTGTAGACATTTAGAGGAATTTCTCAATCATACTGTAAATGCTAATTTATATCTGACGCCTGAAAATTCACAAGCCTATTCAACGCACTTTGATTTAAATGACGTTTTCATTCTTCAATTAGAAGGTTCTAAAGTTTGGCGTATTTATGATTCCTTTTTAGATTTACCCATTGCCGCTCATGTTCAATCAATACCAAAAGAAATACTTGACGCATCGCCACGCGAAGTTTATCTGAAGGCTGGTGATTTGTTGTACCTTCCTCGTGGTTGTGTTCATGAAGTGCTAACACACGAAAGTTATTCATTGCATCTGACAATTGGGATTGATGTGTTTAAATGGAGCCACCTGATTACTGAGGCGATCGCATCTGTCACCGAGCAAAACGTCAACTTTCGCAAAGCATTGCCAGTAGGCTTCCTTCATCGCAGCGAAGCACAAGCATCGATCAAAGACCAACTAGCACAACTGCTGCAAGTCCTGGCTGACAGTGCCAACCATGAAGATGCTTTAGAAGGGTTGGCTAATCGTTTTATCAAACCACCTCTGAAAATAGGGGAGAAGTTATTCAAGGATTCTTGAATTGGTATTAATGGGCAGCCATAGCATTTTTATCAGAAAACTTTAGGTAGTTCGAGTGATTTTGCTGAATATAGCCTTTCTCACTTGAAGGAAGATGGCAATAAATATCACATCGCTAATCGCCGATTTCCATACCATTGGCTCAAATCAACCTCAATCGCCTCAAGAATTGCGATCGCCTCGGTTATTGATTTCGCATCGGCAGCTAACAGTGCAAACACTCGCTCAACCCGTGTTTGGTAGTCCTGCGGGCAGATAGCAAACCTATTCGCAATTGCCACCGCACCCTTTTCATTCAATAGGTAATCTTCATTCAGCGCGAATAAAACCTGATTAATACATGCCACACTGCGGAAACAACAACCTGCTGCGTAAACAACATCATTGCGTGCGATCGCCTTTTTGGCGATAAACAGCGAGAAACTTATTTCCCAAGCAAAAGTATCAATAGTTGCTTGTTTCAATTTAACTGGATAAAGCTCTGTCTTTGCCTTCAAAGTTTCTAAAACGCGATTGGGGTCGTAAAGTGGCTGACAAATAGCAACTTCCCCCATATAAATCGAAGACACAAAGCCGTGAGGATGCCCTGGTTGATAATCAATAGTAATTTGTCCAGCATGGCAATCATCAATGATACGATTGACTTTCGCCAAATCGCGATAGAGAAAATCTACAGCTACACCTTCCACTTTTAGCCAGCCGCCACCATTAATCCATTTTCCCCATTCCCCAATCGCAGTAATCAAATTTACGCGACGGTTATCATCAATCTCAGAGGCGAGGCGATTTAAAGCAATTAAATCGGGCGGGTTTTCTGGATTGTAATAAATCCCCAAATCTACATCTGACTTGTTAGTATGGTTGCCCCGTGCCCGTGAACCACCTAGTGTAATAGCCGTAATTCCCTCAATTGACTGCAAACTAGAAACAATATGGTTGATGAATTGAGGCAATTCTTTATTCATAGAGCGATTGTTGGATTTACATCGCAGGTCATTTTATATTTTAAAAGCATCGCTACATAAATCGATAATCCGATTGAATAAAGTTAAATCGGATTGCTATATCAGCTTTAATTTATTTATTGTTACTTTAACGCTAAGGACTAATGTTGTAACGTTACGAACTAATGTTGTAACGTTAAGGACTAATGTTTGTACAGAAGTGCGAATCTAATCTGCAAGCATAACCTAAACACTTGCCTGCTCTGACTGAATCAACTTTGCATAAAAACCATCAAGCTGCGACATTTCTTTGTGAGTACCCCGTTGCACTACTTTACCCTGTTCTAGAACAATGATTTCATCACAGTCGCGGATGGTACTTAAACGGTGAGCCACAATAATGCAAGAACAGCCTCGATAGCGCAGATTTCGGTCAATATTTTTTTCTGTCTCTGCATCTAAGGCGCTGGTTGCTTCGTCCATAATCAGAATTGTTGGATCGGTGACTAATGCACGAGCAATTTCTAAACGTTGGCGCTGTCCGCCACTGAAATTAGCAGCCCCTTCCAGCAAGTTACCTTCATAGCCCCCAGGTAAAGCTAAAATCACTTCATGAATGGCAGCATCTTTGCAAGCTCGGACTAATTGAGAATTTGAGACTGTATCATCCCACAAAGTTAAGTTATCTCGAACACTGCCAGCGAACAGAAAAATTTCTTGTTCTACCATTGCCAAGGAATTAGAAAGTACTGCCCTCGGAATTTGTTCTCTAGGGCTACCATCAAAGAGAATTTCTCCCGACCAAGGTTGATAAAGTCCTGCAAGCAATTTGGCAACTGTTGATTTACCAGAACCACTACCACCAACTAGGGCTACCCGTTGTCCTGGTTTTAGCTGAAAACTCAGGTTTTGAATTAGAGGCTCGTCAGCGCGTGAATAGCCAAATGTAATGTTTTTTAATTCTACATATCCTTTAAGTGTGCAGTCTGTTGGAGTATTTAAATTCTCATTTTCTCCTTCTGGATCGGTTGGGTTTTGCAACACATCATCCAGGCGATTTAAGTCTCCTTCTAGTTCCTGTAGCATACTACCGAAACTGACCAGAGAGTTGACTGGAGTCAAAAAGCTAGTTATTAAACTTTGGAAAGCAATCAACATCCCAATGCTGAGATGCCCATCCATAACTCGTAGGCTCCCAATAAATAGAACTGATAAGGAGCTTAAACTAGTCAAAAAAACAGGTAGAATACCTAGCACTTGATTGGTAATGCCTAACTCTTGTTGAGCATTGAGAAATTTTGTGTAGTAGCCTGACCAACGAGAGAAGAAATCAGACTCTAACGCTGATGCTTTGAGAGTTTCCATACTTTGAAGGGCAGCAATTTCTGTACCTGCAACTTTGCCCTGGTCTTGGATGATTCGCATATAAATATCTTTGCGTTGCTGCGAAATCCACTGCAAAGTCAAGATATTGATCGCGGCAAAACAAATAGCGATCGCAGTCAGAACTCCATCATAAGCAAACATGATTATGGCATAAAACACCACCATTACAGTATCAATTACAGTCCTGGCTAACTGCCCCGAAAGCACTTGAGCAACTTTAGTATTGATATTAATCCGAGTGCTGATTTCTCCAGCAAATCTTTGGGCATAAAACCCCACTGGCAAACGGAGAATATGGTCGATGAATTGCCCAGACATCTTTACCGATAACTTAATATTTAGTTTTCGCAAAAACCGTCTTTGTAGTAATGTCAGTAAGACTTGGATAATTACAGTGATTGTCATCCCCAAAATCAATGGACGCAACCAGTCTGTACGATTTTCCACCAAAACGTTATCTACAAAAATCTGATTAAAGACGGGTAAAACTAATCCTGGAATAACTAAAAAAAATCCTGCCAGGAAACAATAAAGAATAGCTCCCCACGAACCCTGTAGGCGGTCAAGAAGTGAAGCTATCAAGCTAGGCTTACGACCCCCGCGTTGGAATCCTGGCCCTGGTTCCATCATCAGGACAACACCTGTATAGGCTTCATCAAATTCTTTCAATGAAACTCGCCTCGGCCCGCTACCTGGGTCATTGAGATAAACCCAATCTTTTTTAAATCCTTCTACTACTAGAAAATGATTAAAATTCCAAAACACAATATATGGCGGACGAAGTTCTTGTAATTGTGTCAACTGCTTTTTAAAACCTTTGGCTTGCATTCCATAGTTTCTCGCAGCTTTAACAATGTTAGAAGCTTTACTGCCATCACGAGAAACACCGCAATTTTGACGCAGTTCTGCTAAAGGTACAATTTTATGATAATAAGCCAAAATAATCCCAAGAGCTGCGGCTCCACATTCCACCGCTTCCATTTGCAATAGGGTGGGAGTTTTGACACGGGATGGGATCTTACTTTGTGCGGCTCCTAAATTTGATGATGAAGCTTTTTGGCGTAAGGGATTAAGGTTTTGAATTGAGGATACAAATTGCTGAATCAATAGCACAAGACCATTCCCCTAAAACTTTAGTTAATGCCAGTAAATTCTCGTAGTATGGGTAAGATATAAGTAATTGGTGCTTGCTCTGCTACTTTAACTCGGACATTGGTAGTTGTCCCCGCAGAGATGTTTAATTTTGGCCCTTGGGAAGAAGACCAACGATAGCCGTTAAAGGTGGATGGAGTTAGTTCCATTTCTGCTCGGATTTCTATGTCCCCGCCGTCAGTTGACAAGATGTTTGTTACTAAGTCAGGGTTGCCAATCACAGACTTTGCGCCTTCTCTAGTCACAGGTAAAGGGGAAACAGAGGTAACTTTGCCAACAATCCCACCAAAGCGTTCTCTTTTCACAGAAGCAGGGGTGATTTGTACGGTCATTCCTGGTTGAATCTGTTTGCCATCTTGAACATTAAAGTAAGTGACGGCGATTAATGGGGTCTTTTTATCGCCGACGTTTAGGGTGACAAGAGAAGTTTTCGGACTAGTAACTTGTCCTACAAAGCTAGTAACTTCTAATACACAGCCGCTATTGGGGCTAATAATTTGACTATTATCTAATATTTGTGTTTCTAGTTGAGCGATCGCTCGATTAACTTCTTGAATTTGATTAATTTTGGTATTGTGAGTTTCTAGATTTTCTTGCTCAATCTGTTGGCTCTTAGTATCTAAGTCTTTTAATTGCGCTTGCAGCTCGCTTAAAGAATTGAGATTTTGTAAGTATCTCTGTTGTGCTTCTGTTTCTTGCACATCTAACTGTTTGATCTGCGCTTTGATATCAGATATAGTTTGCAGTCCCTGTTTGTATTCTTGCTCTGCTTGTAAATATGTATCTTTAGCAATGGCTCCCGCATTTACGAGTTGCTGGCGCTTCTGCAATCTATCTTTCAGTACAGGTTTAAGAGCTACAGCATCATTGAGCTTTTGTTGTAAACTAATGCGTTGTTCGCGAATGGCATTTAAATCTTTTTCATAAAACGCAGGCGTAAGAGTCTGAGTATCCCGCAAACGCTGGATATAACTAGCTTTAGTAGAAGCGATCGCTTCTTTTTCTTTAGCAGTCCGTTGTCGCTGAAGTAATGATGAATGCTGTTCTTGCCTTTGTAATTGCCCTAGTTTTGAGCGTTGTAGTTGTAATTGCTGTTTGAGATCGGTGGGATCGATTGTTGCTAGGATATATCCTTTATCTATACATTGTCCTGTTTTGACATTCAGACTTTTTAACTGTCCTGAGATTGGCGACTCAAAAGTTACAACTTGATTGGGTTGAATCAGTATTCCCTTTCCTGTCACTGTTATCGGAATACGTCCAAAAATACTCCAAATTAACCCAAGTAAAATAAAAATACCTAGCGTAGCCAGAGGTAACCAATCTATAGGGTTAACTATTTGCATTAACTGATCCAATCTTTCTGGAGAAGATAAACGCTCCAGCGATTCTTTACGAAATATATTTTCTCGATTTTCAGCCATTCATTTTTTAATTCGTAATTCTAACTGATATTAGGGAATAGTAAATAGCTAAATAATTTAACCTCCTGCCTCCTTCAAGATTGCCTATTGAGACGTTTAATCATCCAGTCAAATCTAGCACCTGCTAGGGCGGTATTGTCTAATGTATCTAAGTTGAGTTCATCTTCAACTTCAATATCTTCTGCTAAAAATCGATCTAGTTGATAAGCCAATGTTCCAAATCCCCGGCGGAAAAGGCGATCGCGAATGCGATCTACTAAAACTACAGCGATCGCTCGGTAAAAACGTGCTGCAAATCCTGGATCTTGCTTTAATTTTTCAGCTAGTTTGTGTTGGGGAAGAGCCAGTAATACAGAAGATTCTGCTGCCTTGACTGTGGCAGAAGCAGTTGTTGCTTCCACAAAAGACATTTCCCCTAAAATTTCGCCTTTGATTGATTGAGCAATTTCTTTTTCGGTAGCTTCATTCTGTAGGGTAGTAACAAAAATCCCTAACTTGCCATCTAACAATATATATAATGCCTCAACAGGTTTTCCTGCTTCAATTAGCACTTTACCTGGATTGACTTTAGTTCTTATTCCCTGAGAAATCATCCAATCAATATCGCCATCGTTCAAAATAGCAAACACAAACAAAACCTTCCGCAACGCTTCTCCTGGAACTACTTTGTTCTTGGCAAGAAAATCGGTGAGCCTCCGCAACTGTTGTGACATTAAAATAGATAATAGTTGATAAAAATTGGCAGCAAATTCTGTATCATGCTCTAGCTTCTGGAGTAATAATTGCTTTGGTAATGCTAATATTTGTGAGGTTTCCAGAACTATAAAAGTGCTAGAGGGAGGACGATTATCTACAAAAGACAAAGCTTCTACAAATTCTCCTGGCGATACGCGATCGATTTCTTGCGAATCTTTTATATTCCCTGTGGGAGAGACGCAAATACTTAACGATCCTTCTAACAAAATCTCTACTGTATCAATAATCTCTTGACCTTCTTTGATGATTATTTCACCAGTACGATATTCTCTACATTCACCTACGCTGAACATCCAATTAATATCGCTTTTTTTAAATGCAGCAAAGTTTTTATTATTTAATAATATTTGTTTAAACATAGCTTTATTTAAACTTCATAAGGGGTAAAATTAAATCATTTATTGCAGCTTGACTTAGCTGGCTGACAAAATTAGCAAAAATTTAGGAATAACAAAGTTTTTCAGAAAACAGATTAAGCCTCTTTTATTACTGAAGGCAGAGGGAAAATAGAAGTCAGGGTTAGTTAAGAAAATAAAAATTGAACTCTAATAAACCAGCTTTATCTGCTGAGTTCAGAGAATACTCTTTTAAACTTGTGCCACTTTAGATATTGAACTTGCGTGCTTAGAGCGAATTGCAACTATACAGTTTAAACTTAGTTGACAATATTCGTCCACAAATT
This sequence comes from Nostoc sp., assembly GCF_036917095.1. Taxonomy (GTDB): domain Bacteria; phylum Cyanobacteriota; class Cyanobacteriia; order Cyanobacteriales; family Nostocaceae; genus Nostoc. The sequence continues at coordinate 7,449 of NZ_JBALFH010000056.1, read as the reverse complement.
TTACTGTTGGTACGGATGGACGAGACTTGATCGTGCTCTGTATCTATCTTTGAAGAATTGTAAATTTTATACCACTGGCAGAGCGACAAAACAGGGCTAAGTGACATAAGCAACTAAAGTTACCACATAGCTAGTACAACTAAGCCAATGATATGAGACTTATTGCATTTGCCTTCTTGCGCTCACTTATTACTTATGCCAAGTTATACCCAGTTTCATTATATTTTGACAAGTTTTTTAACCAATTTTTTAGATAGGAAGTTAACATAGATTTACTTATTGGTAGCTAATATTACTCAATATCAGCTTTTTGTGCTGTCATAAATATCTCTGTTTGTTCAAAGATTGAAAATTAATAGGACTTAATATGAATTGGATACAAAAATTTGTAAACTCTACTGCATTTCCTATAACTTTGGTATTACTGATTTCCAGTTTGCCCAAAATTGCGATCGCTGAATCACCAGTAACACTTAAATCTCAGAAACTTCAGAATTGGCAAATTAGTCAGAACTTTATCCCACCAAATCGAAAAGCACCACAAACTACGGCTGGTGGAGCAACTCGCGGGGGAGATGAGTGCAGTTTAGAGGGTAAAAAAAGTTTAATTGCCTTAATGCCTGCAAATAAATTAGGTTTAACTATTACAGAACGTCCAACATTTTATTGGTTTGTACAGCAAATGCCATTACAAACTGCTCAATTTTCACTTCTAGATGATGAGGGTATACTTTACAAGACGACTTTTAAACTTCCTAATCAATCAGGAATTATTGGTTTTACTCTCCCAGCACAAGCACCAAGTCTCAAAGTTGATAAACAATATTACTGGTATGTAGCGATCGCTTGCGATTCAGAGGAACCAGAGCAGAAAATCACCGTTGGTGGATGGGTACAACGAATCCAACCAACTCCCGATTTATTAAGGCAATTATCTAAGACTAATCCAAAGCAACTTTCCCAAGCGTATGCCAAAAATGGTATTTGGTACGAAGTACTACATACTTTAGCGCAGCAACGTCTTAACAATCCTAGCGATCGCACTGTCATGGCTAATTGGCAAGCATTATTAGAATCAGTGGGTTTAAAAAACTTAGTTTCCAAACCTTTAGTAAATATCTATAATCCTCAGACTAAGTAATTTATGTGGAGTCAGGTAAAACGACTACTTTGGCAATGGCGCGGTATCTTCATCGCTGCTCCTAGTGCCGGAGCATTTGTATTAATTCTGCGCTTGAGTGGATTATTACAAATGTTGGAATTAGCAGCGCTGGATCAAATGTTTCTGTTACGTTCTCCAGAACCTATCGATACACGAATTGTCATTGTAGAAATTAACGAATCTGATGTCCAAAAACTTGGTAAGCGTGGTTATTGGCCTTTACCTGATGCTTTGCTAGCACAAGTTTTAGAGAATTTAAAACAACAAAAACCCAGTGCTATTGGTTTAGATTTATATCGAGATTTACCAGTAGGATTTGGGCATCAATCCTTAGTTAAAGTCTTTGAATCTACACCAAATTTGGTTGGCGTGCAAAAAGTAGCTGAAAGTGAAGATAGTTCGGCAGTTGCGCCACCACCAGCCCTGAAACAACGCGGCCAAGTAGGTGCAAATGATTTTCCCTTAGATGGAGATGGGAAAATTCGTCGGAGTTTGATGTATTTGTCCGATAAAAATGACGAAAATGTGTTTAGTTTTGCTTTTAAACTTGCTTATCTTTATTTGAGCGATCGCAAAGTTGATGTCGGACAAACAAAAGATAATTTAGTTAAAACAGGTAATGTCATTTACCCTTTATTTCAAGGTAACGATGGTGGTTATGTTCGGGCTGAAGATCGGGGTTATCAAGTACTGATAAATTATCGAAAATCTCAGCCAAGTTTTCTGCACATATCTCTTATAGATGTGTTAGAAAATCGTATCCCTAAAAACTTAGTCAAGGGACGCATTGTGTTAATTGGCTCCACAGCAGAAAGCCTCAAAGATTTATTCTATACACCTTATAGTAGTACTATTTTAACTCCACCTAAACGGATGGCTGGTGTAACTATTCATGCCAATGCCATTAGTCAAATTTTAAGCGCTACTTTAGACAATCGCCCATTAATAAAAACATGGAGCAAACTAGAAGAATGGTTGTGGATTTTTCTTTGGGCAATGATTGGCGCAATATTAATCTGGCAACAACGATATAGCGGCTCCTCTAAAAGAAAATCATTATTACCTTTAATTAGCATTTTGTTAGCAGTATGCTGTCTTATCGGTAGTAGCTATCTCATTTTTATAACAGGTTGGTGGATTCCTGTGGTTCCACCATTAATTACATTAATTGGTTCCGCAATTGCTGTTACTGCTTACGTTGCCCGAACTGCGGGAGACATCCGGAAAACTTTTGGTCGTTATCTTACCGATGAAATAGTTGCTAATTTATTAGAAAATCCTGAAGGTTTGAAACTTGGTGGAGAGCGCAAAAAAATTACTATTCTTACTTCTGATTTAAGAGGTTTTACAGCTACCTCTGAGAGATTATCAGCAGAAGAAGTGATTAAAATCATTAACTTTTATTTAGGACATATGGCAGATGTGATTACTCAGTATCACGGCACGATTGATGAGTTTATGGGTGATGGTATTCTAGTTTTATTCGGCGCTCCCATCAGCAGAGAAGATGATGCTACAAGAGCGATCGCTTGTGCTGTGGCAATGCAACTAGCAATGGAAACTGTGAACAAAAAAATCCAGCAAATGGGATTACCAAAGTTGGAAATGGGTATTGGGATTAATACAGCAGAAGTAGTAGTAGGTAATATTGGTTCAGAAAAACGAACTAAATATGGCATTATCGGCAATCAAGTTAATTTAACCTATCGCATTGAATCTTATACAGTCGGCGGACAAATTTTTGCTTCGGAATCAACAATTAATGAAGCTGGTTCTATTATCAAAGTTATTGGAAGTAAAAAAGTACAAGCTAAAGGGGTAAAGCAACCGATTAAGATTAATGAAGTGGGTGGTATTGGTGGAAAATATAATTTGTATCTTGCTCAAGAAGAAGAGATATTTTTTGAACTGGCAGAAGCAATTCCCTTGAAATATGCAATGTTGGATGGAAAAGATGTAAATAGCACTGTCGTTGAGGGAAAGTTAGTGAAGCTTTCAGCTAAGGGGGCGCAAGTATGTTATAACTCAACGGTAAATTCTGTGGTTTTACAGCCATTTACTAATCTCAAGCTGAACTTATTTATGCCCACTAATACCGAAGTGAGCGAAGATATCTATGCTAAAGTCTCAGACAAGACGGCAAAGCCAGATAATTTTTATATTTGCTTTACTAGTCTGCCGCTAGAAGTGGAAGCGCAACTTAATGCTATACATGCTATACACCTCCGACAAAGAACCATTGTACCTCTAACTTCAGATGAGTGATTCTAAGTTACTGCTCGCAAGCAATCAATCTTTAGTATTAGATAATCCCCAACTAGTTTGGCAAATTCAATCCGGTGCGATCGCTCTATTTGCTATTCCTATCGAGCAAGGAATTGAAGGTGTTCGTCGCTATTTATTTAGTGTAAATCCTGGAGAAGTCTTGTTTGGAATATCGGGTAATAATCATAAATTTTTGGCGATATCTGTAGAAGATACTGCGCTGTTGCAATTAACTGTACAGGAATGCGAGCAATGGATACAGGGGAAAGATGAGGCAGAAATTTTTTTCAATTTAGTGCATTGGGAGAAAAAAATTCGTAGTTGTGTAGGCGATACTTCCTCTACTGAGTTAGTTTTTTCCCAAACTGAAAAGCTGGATAGTTGGAACACCGTTCAAGTTATTCTTGAGCAAATACACGATGAATTCTGCCAAACTTTAACTCAAATAGAAGAAAAAGAATCAGCAATAAAATGGACTCAATTTCAAGCACGGAAACAGCTTAACTATCAGCTAAAAGTTAGTGCCTTAGGAAACTTGGCATCAGTCCTCAAACCTAAGCAAGCTGAACTTATACAAGAAGGTACGCCATTATTAATTGCCGCAGGTGCAGTGGGTAGGGCATTAGGGATTAAAATTCAGCCACCTCTGCGTTCTGAAAATATGAATCGGATTCAAGAACCACTAGAAGCGATCGCTCGTGCATCCCGAATTCGCATCCGCCGGGTATTGCTCAACGATCGATGGTGGCAAAAAGATAGCGGCCCTTTATTGGCATACACTCATCAAGATAACCATCCTGTTGCAGTGTTACCAGCAGGAGTGGGAAAATACGAAATTTTTGACCCCCAAAAGCACACTCGCATACCTGTAAATACTGATACTGCTCAACAGCTAGCTCCCTTTGCCTATGTGTTTTATCGTTCCTTACCAGATCGAGATTTAACTGCGATCGGCTTAATTGTGTTTGCCTTTAGGGGGCAAATTCGAGAATTGGCGATTATCTTCCTGACAGGAAGTGTCGGCGCATTATTGGGAATGTTAACCCCCTTAGCAACTGCCATCCTCATCGATTCCGTGATTCCTGATGCAGACAGAGGGTTGTTAGTGCAAATCGGATTGGGTTTGATAGCCGCCAGCTTTGGTACGATAATTTTTCAAATTGCCCAAGGTTTTGCCAGTCTGAGATTGGAAAGCAAAGCCAGTTTAGATGCTCAAGCAGCCTCATGGGATAGATTATTTAATCTGCGGGTATCTTTCTTTCGTGAATATTCAATTGGGGATTTACAATCTCGTGTTTCTTCGATCGCTAAAATCCGTCAGAAACTCAACGATACAGTACTACGCTCAATTTTTACTAGTTTCTTCTCCCTACTCAATCTGGGGCTTTTATTTATCTACAGTTCCAGTCTCGCTTTAGTTGTGGTAGCCATAGCGTTAGTAACAATCGCCTTGACTACTATCTCAGGTATACTTAGCCGTCAGAAGTTGCGTTCTTTAGAAGAAATAGAAGGGGATATTTTTGGTTTTACTGTCCAAATGGTTGCTGGGGTGTCTAAACTGCGAGTCACCAATGCAGAAGACCGCGCTTTTGCCTATTGGGCAAAAAAGTATACTCAACAGCTACAACTCAAGCTGAGTACAGAGGTGATTGAAGATGTCTTAGCTATATTTAATACCGCCATGCCAACTGTCAGTTCGATACTTATTTTTTGGCTGGCAGTCATGTTAATCGCACAAACCCCATCTCAAAACGGCACAGGACTATCTACAGGTACATTCCTCGCATTTAATTCAGCCTTTGCCATATTTATTGCTGGGGTAACTCAACTAAGTAACACCATAGTCAGCATATTAGATATCAGCGTTTTCTGGGAACGTGCAAAGCCCATCTTTCAGGCTCAACCTGAAATCGACCTCAGCAAAAGCGATCCAGGGCGATTAATGGGTAAAATCAAAATCGATCGTGTGACCTTCCGCTACCGAGAAGATGGCCCCCTTAATTTACATGATGTGACGATTCAGGCAGACCCAGGAGAGTCGGTCGCTTTGGTAGGGCCTTCTGGAAGTGGTAAATCAACTGTTATTAGGCTGTTATTGGGTTTTGAAACGCCAAAAGATGGCACGATTTACTACGATGGTCAAGACTTATCAGGGTTAGATACATCAGCAGTACGGAGACAGATTGGTGTCGTGCTGCAAAATGGTCGCATCAATAGCGCTTCTATTTTTGAAAATATTTCCAGTGGTGCATTGGTGACAATGGAAGAAGCTTGGAAAGCGGCGCGGATGGCTGGGTTTGCCGACGATATTCAGTCAATGCCAATGGAGATGCACACAGTCATTTCGGAAGGGGGTACAAATCTCTCTGGTGGGCAACGACAAAGGTTACTAATTGCTCGTGCTTTAGTATTAGAACCAAGAATCCTGATTTTTGATGAAGCTACTAGTGCTTTAGATAATCGTACTCAAGCTATAGTTAGCGCAAGTTTAGACAAGTTGGGAGTAACACGCATCATCATTGCCCATCGTCTCAGCACTATCCGCAACGCTGACCGAATTTATGTGATTGAATCCGGTCGGGTTGTACAGCAAGGTAAGTTTGAGGAATTAGTCAATCAAAACGGCTTATTTGCTAATCTGATGGCACGACAAATGGCTTAAAATCCTTTAACAGTTTGCGGATGATGATTTCGCGCAAATCGCAACAGGATGGCAGAAAACCTCAGCCAAGTGCAAGAACGAGTTCTCCTTATAAATTTGGCTATATCTAAGTAAATCGGCACAATACAAACTGTGTAAAGAAAAGTAAATAAGCCTCAAACTCTCTTTCCCCTGCCCCCTGCCCCCTGCCTTATCCCAACAATAATAATTTACGCCGACCTACTTATATCATTAGCGGAGTTCAGCAATACCTCTAGCGAGGAAGGTTTGCCAAACCAAAAACTGATAGCATAATTTACCAAGCGTCACAAACGGGCAAAACGATCGCTCTACCTCATGTGTCGGGACTGGATACCACTCGTTGTCCCGCTCCTCGAATGCTGAAGTAAATACGTGCATACCGCAGTTATGACAACCTCTGCTTGGAGTCCGCTCCGTAAATCTTTGTTTCGCGATCGCTGGATTGCCTCAATTGTCTCCAACATTGGCGGTTGGATGGAGGACACGGCGGGAGCTTGGTTAATGACTTCTCTCACCACCTCTCCCTTGTTGGTGGCACTCATGCAAACAGCCGCAACTTTGCCGGTGCTGCTGTTAGGATTACCAGCCGGAGCAACGGCAGATATTTTCGATCGCCGTCGGTTACTACTGTTTTGGCAAGTCTGGATGCTGGTGGCTGCACTGATCTTGAGTGGATTGATTTTTGCAGGTAAAATTACACCTTGGTCACTGCTGGCACTAACGTTTTTGCTCAACTTGGGAGCGGCAATGAATGGCCCAGCTTGGCAAGCTATTGTACCAGAACTAGTACCGCGATCGGAACTTATGGCTGCGATCGCTTTAAATAGTGCTGGGTTTAACATTGCGCGAGCAGTTGGGCCTGCGATCGCAGGTTTTATATTAGTGGCGGCAAATGCGGGAGTCGTCTTTTTGATTGATGCCCTCTCTTTTGTCGGGGTAATTTTCATCCTTTACCGTTGGCAACGCAAACCGTTTTATGAAAGCGCCCTGCCCGCAGAGCGAGTATTGGGTTCTATTCGGGCTGGTATTCGCTATGTCCGTTTTTCTCCCGCCCTGCAAGCCGTGTTAATTCGAGCGGCTGTTTTAACTAGTTGCACGAGTGCTTTGTTAGCGTTACTGCCTTTAGTAGCACAGCAAGATTTGCGCCAGGGAGCAAGTGGGTATGGTTTACTACTGGGTTGCTTTGGATTGGGGGCGATTCTCGGTGCGATTTTGATGCCACGAGTGCGGCAACATCTTACAACCAGTAAACCAAAAAGTTTTTCTCCAAAGAGCGATCGCTAAAACATTGGTAGTTTATAATACTAGTAAATACGTAATCCTCTAACCAGCAGACAGA
>NZ_JBALFH010000055.1:0-141584 GCF_036917095.1 Nostoc sp. | reverse complement strand
ACCTTCTATACCAAAAACATTTTGCTGAACGAGGGTATCCGCGCTTGGATGGCTCCTCAAGATCAACCCCACGAACAATTTGTATTCCCTGAGGAGGTATTACCACGTGGTAACGCTCTCTAATAGACCAAATATATTAGGCGGCACTGGACGCGACCAAGAATCTACTGGATTTGCCTGGTGGTCTGGTAACGCACGTTTAATCAATTTATCTGGCAAACTACTGGGTGCTCACGTTGCCCATTCTGGTTTGATTGTATTCTGGGCTGGAGCGATGACCTTGTTTGAAGTCGCTCACTTCATTCCTGAAAAGCCCATGTACGAGCAGGGCTTGATCCTGTTACCTCACCTCGCCAGTCAGGGTTGGGGTGTTGGTGCTGGTGGTGAAGTTATCGACACCTTCCCCTACTTTGTTGTCGGTGTACTCCACCTAATTTCCTCAGCCGTCCTTGGCTTTGGCGGTATCTATCATGCCGTTCGTGGCCCAGAAACCTTAGAAGAATACTCAGCTTTCTTTGGTTACGACTGGAAAGACAAGAACAAGATGACCAACATCATCGGATTCCACCTGATTATTTTGGGAATCGGTGCACTGCTGTTGGTAGCAAAGGCAATGTTCTTTGGTGGGTTATATGACACCTGGGCACCAGGCGGTGGTGATGTTCGGATTATTACCAATCCGACATTGAACCCAGCCGTTATCTTCGGTTATGTACTCAAATCTCCCTTCGGTGGTGAAGGTTGGATTGTCAGCGTCGATAACTTAGAAGATGTGGTCGGTGGTCACATCTGGATTGCCTTTATCTTAATTTCTGGTGGTATTTTCCACATTCTTACCAAGCCTTTTGCTTGGTCGCGTCGTGCATCCATCTGGTCTGGTGAGGCTTACCTTTCCTACAGCTTGGGCGCTCTGTCGTTGATGGGCTTCATTGCCTCCATCTATGTTTGGTTTAATAACACCGTTTACCCCAGCGAATTTTACGGTCCTACCGGTCCAGAAGCTTCTCAAGCTCAAGCTTTGACCTTCTTGATTCGTGACCAACGCTTGGGTGCTAACGTCGGTTCTGCCCAAGGCCCCACTGGTCTAGGTAAATACCTGATGCGCTCTCCAACTGGTGAAATCATCTTCGGTGGTGAAACCATGCGCTTCTGGGATTTCCGCGGCCCTTGGTTGGAGCCTCTACGTGGCCCCAATGGTCTTGACTTGGAAAAAATCAAGAATGATATTCAGCCTTGGCAAGCTCGTCGCGCCGCTGAATACATGACCCACGCTCCTCTGGGTTCTCTGAACTCCGTGGGTGGTGTGGCTACTGAAATTAACTCCTTCAACTACGTATCTCCTCGCGCTTGGTTGGCGACTTCTCACTTCGTACTAGGATTCTTCTTCCTAGTTGGTCACTTGTGGCACGCTGGTCGCGCACGGGCTGCGGCTGGTGGTTTTGAGAAAGGAATTAACCGTGATACTGAGCCAGTGATGTTCATGGACGACCTAGATTAGGTTGTAAGGTTTATTTCATCACTGACAGCTAAATAATTTAAAAGCTCTTGCGTAAAAGCAAGGGCTTTTTTTGTAGGAAAATTAGTAAACCTATTGATTAAACTGAACGACTTGCCAAGGTCATTAATATCATGAGCGATTCCAATTTTATAGATGCTTTACGATGGACATCTGAAGCTAAAGAAAAATTACAAAATATTCCCTTTTTTGTCCGCTCTCAAGCTAAAGCCAGAATTGAACAACTAGCTCGTGAAGCAGGACAAGAGATTGTGACAGCCGATTTGGTAGAACAGGCTAGGCTTGAGTTTGGACAATAAAAGATTCTGGAGGTTGTAACAATGACAGTCGGCAAAAATCGAGCAGACCGAGTAATGCTTTACGACATTACCTGGTAACAGTTTGAAAATCTTCTAAAAGACTTGGGACATCGGGCAGATGGCAGACGCGCAATTCGTCAGGCGGTGCGCGAATGGGTCAGAGAAGGCGGAAAAGGTGAACTATCTAGTCAATATAATTCATAATTACGAATTACGAACTTGTACTGAGCTTGTCCTGAGCGTAGTCGTTCGCGGTAACATTTCCGAAGGAGAAGGGCGTAGCCGAAGTATTACGAATTACGAATTACGAATTACGATCAACTTCCTCCCACATTCATTGCTGCTAAAAAAGCCTTCTGGCTCACATCTCTGTAAATTGTATTCAAATACTTCATTACCACATCACTTGAAGTTGAACTTACTGCATTTTCCTCTTCCTTGGCTAGTGGGATTGCTCCTAATACATCTAATACCATCTCATTAGTGGACGGCGCAATTACTACCAATGATGACTCTAATGGCTCATTGTATTGCCAGAAAGAATCGATGTTTACCGAGTATTTATTATTAGAAATTAATTCTTTAATATCGGGCGTTTTTGTGGTATTGGGTTGAATCTTGGCACTACGTAATTGGCGTAAATCGCTGATAATTTGCTCTTTGGTGCGTCCGCGCAATTGAAATAGTACAAAGGGGTCTTCACTGAAGCGATCGCCTAACTGATAGTACAGCGCACCAATGTGTTTACAGGGATTTGCTTTATCAGGACAAGAGCATTTACTCTGGACATCAGCAAGGGTAAATGGAAATATCGAAAGACCATTAGCTGTGAACACTTCTTCTATATTTTGTGGCATTTCTCCTGCTAGTAATTTGGCAGCAAAAATTGCCTTTTGGGACATGCTTTCAATTACATAACCCCACTGTTCATCGGTAAATGGTTCAAGGGAAAGGGAAACTTTATAAGGCTCTACTTCACTACCTTGCACCCTAGCCAATACTTTTGCACCTTTAAATTCGATGCTCAAAACATTTCCTTGACGAGCATAATTTCTGGCACGTTCTAAACGTTTTTTAAAACGATAAGAATCTAGCAAATCTAGCCATTGTTGTGACCACCATTCTCGACTTGCTTGTAATGTGTAATTAGTCATAAATCAATTTAAAATTCAAAATTATGGAATAGATGGGTTGATCTCGTTTTGTGACAGTTAAGTAGGACGGCGTAAATAATTAAAGGTTTGTAGTGAGGGCTTCAGCCCTCAAAGTAGGGCTGAAGCCCTCACTACAAACTAATTCCAAAAATTTTTACATTAGTTAATATAGTTTGAATTATTCTCACCGACTTACTTACTTCAGACTATAGCGTTTATAGTTGGGAGCATATCAGTTTCGCAAATATACCCTTGGTGGGAAATGTAGTTTTAACTTTATCAACACTTCAGTTTTTCAGCAAAACTTTATTCACATTAATTACTGCATTGCCGCATTTGTCCTGAGTTGAAACCACTTTTTGGTATCGTATATGATGATGCTCCTCAGTTAAAATTGATCGCTAAAGTCATGCTTTTGAAAAAGTTCACGGGATGATTGAAGTCAATTCGACCGATAATGTCTTGGATGTTGCGATCGTGGGAGCCGGGCCAGGTGGACTCTGTGCCGCTCATGCTTTAGCACGACTTGGCTTCTCGATCGGGGTTTTTGAGCAAGCCCGCCTGTTGCGACCAATTGGTGCTGCTCTGGGGATGGGCGATCCCGGCTATGCTGCCCTAGCCGAGATCGATGCCGAACTGGCGCAGCAGGTGCGGCTGTTGGCGGTGAATCCCAAACAGCAGATGTTGATGCGGCCAGATGGTGAGGTTCTTTTCGCTGATGAATCCCCGCTTGCCTGGACAGGCTTTACCTGGCTATGCTGGTATAACCTACAGACCTGTCTTTATAAAGCACTGCCCGCGACGGTATCACTTCATCTCAACCATACCCTCATCGGTTTCACTCGGACTTCAGTCCAGGGACAAGAGCAATTGCATTTGAAATTCCGTCAACAGGAAGATGTCTGTGCCCGACTTCTAATTGGTGCCGACGGTTACAACTCTGTCGTGAGAAGCATTACCGTTGCAGATGGTGCCCCTCTTTATACAGGAACCATGACTTGGAGGGGGATTGTAAAGCGGAAAAACTTGCCTCCACTTGCCACTCCCTTCGTTGAATCTGCTGGATTTCAACTTGTGGTTGGAGAAAAAAAGAACTTCTGGATAATGGATGCGGGTACGGAATTGCTTGCCTGGGGTGGCACAGCCCTACGTTTGAATCACTCGAAAAGTTCATCAGCGCTAGAGACGGTACTCCAAATATTTGAGCAATGGCCCCCTCTGGTTGAAAGTTTGATTAGAGCCACTGAGCCTGAGTCCATCATCGAAACTGGTGTCTTCGACAGGGACCCAGTGTCGCAGTGGGGGGACTTGAAACGTGTGACCCTTCTGGGTGATGCGGCCCACCCGATGCGGCCATCGTTGGGATTGGGTACAACTATGGCTATACAGGATGTGGTAGCCTTAGCTAAAGTTCTAGCCCGTACCGATTTAGGTGATGGGGAACAACTCGGCGTTGCTCTACGCACTTACGAGCAGGAGAGGATTGCCATTTCGGCCCCCTTACAGCGCATTGCCCGACAGGAGGGTGCTAATTCCCATGCTGAAGATCAGGCAGAGCAGCTCAAAGAAAGATTTTCAGCCGCCCTGGCAGCACGCAGACGGGCATCCCAGAAGCACTAAAGAAAAGTAACCAAAGCTCAAACCCTTTTTCTCCCTGCCCCCTGCCTTATCCCAATGGTAATTATTTACACCAACAGACTTAGTCTGTCACATTAAATATAATGGCTTTATAGTGGGTGGCTTTAGCCCTGAATTCAAGGACTAAAGTCCTTACTACGAATTTATTCTGCATCGTCGTCAATTACTGCACTGCGGTCAAGTAGTAGTAAGTTGCGAAGTTGGTCTGTATCCATTTCAGTTAACCATTCTTCACCTGCACCTACAACTTGTTCAGCTAGTTGTTTCTTACTTTCAATCATGTCATGAATTTTTTCTTCTAAAGTACCAGTGCAAACAAATTTATGTACTTGCACATTCCGGGTTTGACCAATCCGAAATACTCTATCTGTAGCTTGATTTTCCACGGCTGGATTCCACCATCTATCAAAGTGGAATACATGATTTGCGCGTGTTAAATTCAGTCCTACACCACCAGCTTTCAGAGAAAGAATCATAATCGGTGGCCCTTGAGGATCGTGTTGGAAACGATCGATCATTTCCTCACGTTGTTTTTTACTGGTGCTGCCATATAAAAAGAATATTTCTCGCCCAAGCTGTTTTTCTAAATAGGGTTTAAGTAATTTACCCCACTCAGCAAATTGTGTGAAAATTAAAGCGCGATCGCTTTCTGCTAAAACTTCTTCTAACATTTCTTCCAGGCGCAGAAGTTTGGCTGAATTATGTTGCTCTAATGTCGCCTGTTTCAAGTATTGTGCTGGGTGATTGCAGATTTGTTTGAGTTTGATTAGTAAAGCCAAAATCATCCCCCGGCGTTGCAATCCTTCAGCAGATTCTATCTCTACTAAAGATTGTTCTACAACTTGTTGATAAAGTGCGGCTTGTTCGCCAGTTAAACCACAAAATACCGTCATTTCTTGCTTATCTGGTAAGTCTTGAATGATGTCGCGATCGCTTTTCAATCGCCGCAGTATAAATGGTTGCACTAATGAACGTAATTGAGTCAAAGAAGCAGTATCACCATACTTTTCTATTGGCATGGCAAACCGCCGCTGAAAAAATTGCTTATTGCCTAAATAGCCAGGATTGAGAAAATCCAAAATAGACCAGAGTTCTTGCAGCCTATTTTCTACTGGTGTCCCCGTTAATGCAATGCGAAACGTTGCTTCTAATTCCCGCACTGCTTTTGACTGCTTCGCATCTGGGTTTTTCACATTCTGGGCTTCGTCTAAAACAATTATCTGCCAAGAAACACTTTGCAATGACTTGATATCTCGATGAAGAAGTGAGTAGCTGGTAACGATTAAATCGTGATTTTTCACTGCTTCTAAAAACGCTTTCCCTTTTGGGCGTTTGTCACCGTGATATTGCAAAATTTTCAGGCTTGGTGCAAATTTATTTACTTCCCTTTCCCAGTTACCTAAAACAGAAGTTGGACAAACTAATAGTGTTGGATTTTCTAGTGCATCCTGTTCTTTCAAGTGCAGCATAAAAGCAATGAATTGGACAGTGTTATGGCAAATAATATTGTTAGCAACAAAATTATGATGTTCGCTAACTTCAAAGTCATAAACCCATCCAGCATAATCTATGTCCTCTATTGATTCTATCCGGCAATAAAATACCTCTTGGTTGAGAAGACATTGCAAAGACTGTCTTGTTAAGCTCAACTGGTCTACATCTAGGTTGCTATAGGCTGTTAGGGTTTGAGTTGTCCACTTGGAAGGTTTTAGTAGCTGATACTGTTCTTGGGCTTCTCCACTAATAATGCGGCTCATCCCAACTATTACTCGCTGTAAACTATCTCTAGAAAATTGCTGGTAACCATTAATGTAAACAGTGTTGTGCATCCCAAAATGCCGCAATGGTAGTCCCCTTGCTATGACTGTTTTGGCAATCATATCAGAAGCAGGAATTCCTTCAATATTTGTGTTGCTGACCAGTTGACAAATTTGTTCTAATTTACTCTGTTTCTCTGAGTTATTAAAACCAATTTCTTGGATAAATCTGCGGGCAGAATTTCCTCCAATCACACCAATATAGTAAGTGCGTAAAGTGCGAGTTCCATTAGTAGCACACTTCAGTTTGGGCGATATTCGCAACCAAATACCGAAACGCCGCAGTAGTGCAGAAAGTTGCTGAATTAGTAAAGCTGAAGCTGTAGCAATTTCAATACTCCCCATACTCAAAACAACAGCAGATTCAGCATCAAAATAGTTTTGTAAAAATATCCGCACACTATCCAAGTCTGCCTGCATAATGAAGGGCGGAATAGATTTTTCTGCCGATAGTTTACCCCAAACATAACCTTTAGCTTCTAAGAATCGCCGATAGGCTTGGCTGTTAACTCGAAGAGCAGAAACTCTATTAGGGAAGGTAGAGATATTAGGGCTGTTAATTTTGAGGTTATAGCGCTTTTGAATCCGTTGGCAAGTCTGGAGTAGATCCTCTAATACTCTGGTATCTTTTTGGGATATTGTAACTCTTCCCACATCGGGTAGTTCATGTCCTTCAGCAATCTGCCAAGCAAGAAACTTGACTAAATCAGGGTCTTGTGGTTTTCCATTCCAGAGCGTTTTACCTGGGACACAAACGTAATCACCCACCTGTAAGTTATTTGTCCAACCTTTACTTGTCAGTAACTTATGACGATGAGTGATAGTGATATTACTACCGTCTTCTAGCGTGATTTTCCGTAATTTCTCGTGGACTTGCTGGCGATACAACCGTCTAACATTAGCCTGGACAATTTTGCCAGTTTTTTCATCTATAGAATTAACTAGTAATTGCTCTGTGGGGTTAGTCCAAAATCCTTCGCCGTCAAACTCTGTTTCTCCGGCGTGAGTTGTCCAGATTGTCTCGGCTGTGCTTAACAGTCCATTTACATTTACTAGAGTATCATTGGCTACACATTTACCCAATCCCATATCGTCGGCGAGACATGCACCCAAGCCCCAACGTTCCAAGAAGGACAGCCAAGCAGCACCACGTTCTTGATAGGGCCGCAACTGTCCTTTAAAGCCTGCTGGTGTAGGCAAAGGTGCGATCGCTTGATTATTACTTAACGCCCCAATCAACTCTTGCAATGCCCCAGATGCCTCAAAGCTGACCACTGGTAATTTTTCAATTACTTGAGTATCGCCTGTACTGAAACGCAAGGCATCTTCCAAGGAAAGCGCCATTTGGTCTTTGCGAGTGGTAAAAAATGTTTGGGCTGTCTTGATGTCCTGGGGGCGCAATTCCACCCACTCGCCGTTAATTTCTACTAGCGGACTATTTAAAGCCACAAGTTTATCAAACTCAGCTTTAGAAATAGTTTGTCCGCCAATTGCCAATTGCCATTGGAAATTTAGTAGACTTTGCAATCCTAAACGTCCCTGCTTTTTCTTTGGGGTTTCGGCAGTAATTTTCAAACCCAAACGGTTCGCCCATCCTTCGCGGTTCGCTAAACTGGGAGGCAAAATTACTCCCAAACCACTGTCTTCTAACCTCCAAGCTACAGCTTTGATAAACTCATAAGCTTGCATGGGGGTGAGACGAGAAGATTGGGGATATTCGGTTTCAAAACTGGGTGCGATCGCTGGATATAATCGGGAAGCTAACCCCAAACCTCGCAAAAATGTTTCCTGTGGTTGCTCAATTGTCCGATTTTCATAAACCAATCGTTCAACTGGATTGTTCCAAATAGTTGCCGCATCCACCAAAAACTCAGGATCGTCTGCCGCTTGCAGGAAATACGCCAATGTCCAATCTGTTTCGTCAGACTGCGGAGAACGCAGTTGAAAACAGGTACGAAATTGAGTTTTAAGAGTTAATTGATATTGTAGCGGCATAGTCCAAGCCTTCAGTGCCGCTTCCAGTCGTTCCACTTCAATGGCATCTGCATTCACTGTATGAGATGCGCTAGTTAAGGCTTGCAACCACTGTCGCACCCCAGATGGTAAAGATGCGATCGCTTTAGCTTCCATTGGAGGTTGGGAACCCACCAATCCTCGCACTTGGGCATCTATTGTGCTGTTAAGAAATCCCAAAAGTAATTCTTGAGGTTCGGCAGGAAAGTCTACATAGATTGAAGATTGAGAAGAGGCAGAGGGGCCAGGCGCAGGGGGCAGAGGGGAAAATTCTCCCTTGCTCCCTGCTCCCTGCTCCCCTGCCTCTTCGCCACTCCCCACTCCCTCTTGATAAGTACGACAAACCAACGGCATATCCGCAGAAAATTTTTCTAGGCGAGTTCCATCTACAGCACTGTCTAGAAGTACTTGCCATTTAGCAGCAAATGCACCATCTGATTGTCGAGCAATTTTTGGTAAAAACTTACACCGGGAGATTAAATCTAAACTCCATCGGGCAACCTGCGACCAAAAGCGTAAGTCTCCACCTAAAAAGGCATCTTCCTCTTTAGCAGCATTTAGGGGAACAGCAGCGAGAAATTTTACCGCCTCGCTGGGGTTAAGACAAAAACCCTCAACTCGCCACGGTTGCAAATATTGCGGGGAGTCTGTGTCTAGCCCCAAGCTGGCAGAATGCACGGGGAAAATCGCAGATGTTCCTTCTTTGCTGTCTTCAGGAATATAAGTTGGTAAAGCAATTATTTGCGAATGCGTTGGTAAACTAATCTCAGTGGTATTGGCTGCTTTGCGCGTTCGCCCAGTAGTAGCGATTGCAACTTGAGGTTGCTGGATGAAGTTGGTAATCGCCATTTTTTGGGAAGGCAACCACTCATTCAACTCAACTGATGTCATTGCCAATGGATGTAGTGCTATCTCTCCAGATCCATTAGGCTCAAAATTTACTCGTGGCGATCGCCAAGTTTCTCCCCAAATAAATAAACAACCCTTTTGACTTTTTAGTAACCAATTACCGTGTAAAATCGCCATTTGCTAATTACTCAGATTTTCGCAAAATTAAAGAATTCAAATCGTCAATATTCTAATTTTCCATTTTCACCGAATATCTTTCCGGCAATATTGCATATAATAAATAACTCAGTAATTAATCCGCATAAACATTATTAATTAATGGATTTTCCCTTTATTCAAGTTTTAAAAAGCGGGATAATAGTTGAACTAGATTATATGCATCCTCAAGAACAGGAGGTTGTAAGAGCATTACTCAATGTTGTAATTATTGAAGGTAAAACTTATCCCCAAAAGCAAGCTCTATCTCAGGCAGAATTTACAGCTTACTGGTTGAGTAAGGATGCCTTTGTTGTCAGGGCATCTGTTCGGGATGCTACACACAAGCCAAAAGAAATATTAGGGGCGTTTTATTTAAAACCAAACTTCCCCGGTCGGTGTTGCCATATTTGCAACGCTGGTTTTATTGTACAACCTGAGTTACGCGGTCAGGGTATCGGGAGGTTCATGGGAGAGGCAATGCTCTTGATAGCAGCAAACCTTGGCTATGAAGCAGTAATGTTCAATTTGGTCTTTGAAACTAATATACCTTCAATTAGACTTTGGCAGTCGTTAGGATTTGAAATCATTGGGCGCATTCCGCGTGCGGCGAAGCTAGGGGATGAACAAGTGGTAGATGCACTGATGATGTATCGCCCTTTAGGTTGAACTACTTATCTATCTTTGTATGTACTAGAAGTCAGTCATAGTGCATAAATGTTAGGATTGCCACAGAAAGAGAATAGCGAAAGAGAAGGAAAAAAAACTGAATGGCAGAAGTTGACAAGTCAATATCCTTCGATGGAAGGGATATTCGACTGAAAGTAGGCCTACTAGCTCCCCAGGCTGGTGGGTCGGTTTTGATAGAATCAGGGGATACATCCGTTTTAGTGACGGCTACGCGATCGCAAGCCAGAGAAGGCATTGATTTTCTTCCGCTCACAGTAGATTACGAAGAAAGGCTGTACGCCGCTGGTAGGATTCCCGGAGGGATCATGCGCCGAGAAGGCCGTCCACCAGAAAAAACAATTCTCACCAGCCGTCTTATAGACCGTCCCATGCGTCCCCTGTTCCCCTCATGGCTACGGGATGATCTGCAAATTATTGCCTTAACGCTGTCGATGGACGAGTTAGTTCCACCCGATGTGTTAGCAGTTACAGGCGCTTCAATCGCTACCCTAATTGCCCAAATTCCTTTTAATGGGCCAATGGCAGCAGTACGGGTTGGTTTAGTGGGAGATGATTTCATTATTAACCCCACCTATGCAGAAATTGAAGCCGGAGACTTGGATCTGGTAGTAGCAGGTTCTCCACATGGCGTGATCATGGTGGAGGCGGGAGCCAATCAGTTGCCAGAGCGAGATATTATCGAGGCGATTGACTTTGGTTATGAAGCAGTGCGGGACTTAATCAAAGCGCAGCAAGATTTAGTAGCAGAACTGGGTCTAGTAATAGTGCAAGAAGCACCACCAGAAGTAGACCAAACGCTGGAAAACTATATCCGCGATCGCGCTAGCAGCCAGATTAAGAAAATCCTGTCTCAATTTACTTTCACCAAACCCGAACGCGATGCAGCTTTAGATGTCGTCAAGGATGAAATTGCCACGACGATTAAGGAACTGCCAGAAGAAGACCCAATTCGAGTTGCTGCAACTGCAAATAACAAGGCACTTGGTAACACTTTTAAAGATATTACCAAATACTTCATGCGGCGGCAAATTATCGAAGATGATGTTCGCGTTGATGGTCGTAAACTCGATGAAGTGCGTCGTGTTTCTTGTTTAGTTGGTGTCTTACCAAAACGAGTCCACGGTAGCGGTTTATTTAACCGGGAGCTAACTCAGGTATTATCCACTTGTACTCTAGGTACACCTGGGGATGCCCAAAACCTCAACGATGATATGCAGCTAGACCAACATAAGCGTTATCTGCATCATTACAACTTCCCGCCGTTCTCAGTCGGGGAAACCAAGCCAATGCGTTCTCCAGGAAGGCGCGAAATTGGCCACGGGGCATTAGCAGAGCGATCGCTAATTCCTGTGTTACCTTCAAAAGAACAATTTCCCTACGTGATTCGCATCGTATCGGAAGTACTTTCCTCCAACGGTTCCACCTCAATGGGTTCAGTCTGCGGTTCCACCCTCGCCCTCATGGATGCTGGTGTACCAATTCTCAAACCCGTCAGTGGCGCAGCAATGGGGCTGATTAAGGATGGGGATGAAGTGCGAATCCTCACCGACATTCAGGGCATTGAAGACTTTTTGGGCGATATGGACTTCAAAGTTGCTGGGACGGATACCGGGATTACCGCCTTGCAAATGGATATGAAAATCCCTGGTCTGTCGTTGGACGTTATTTCCCAAGCCGTCCACCAAGCCAAAGCAGCCCGGTTGCACATTCTGGAGAAAATGCTCGCCTGTATTGATACACCGCGGACTGAAACCTCTCCCTATGCCCCACGTCTGTTAACAATCAAGATTGATTCAGACATGATTGGTCTGGTCATCGGGCCTGGAGGCAAGACTATTAAGGGCATTACAGAGGAAACTGGTGCAAAAATTGACATCGAAGATGATGGCACCGTGACAATTTCCGCTGTGGATGAGAACAAGGCGAAGAGAGCTAGAAACATCATCCAAGGCATGACCCGCAAGCTGCACGAAGGGGATGTCTACGCAGGGCGCATCACTCGGATTATACCGATAGGTGCATTTGTGGAATTTCTGCCTGGAAAAGAAGGGATGATCCACATCTCACAACTAGCTGACTACCGCGTTGGCAAAGTTGAGGATGAAGTAGCGGTGGGCGATGAAGTGATTATCAAAGTGCGCGAAATTGATAACAAAGGTCGGATTAATCTCACCCGCTTGGGTATCCATCCAGATCAAGCAGCAGCAGCAAGAGAAGCTGCGGCGGTGAATCGGTAACTCGATTTGGGATTTTAGATTAGATAAAATCTAAAATCCGCGATGCCTACTGTGAAGGCATCGCCGTATGCTTCTCTAATTAATTGCAAAACTATTAACTTGATACCACTAAGACAGTTAATAAATTTTTTAACCTTGCCTATACTTTTTGAAAATAAATATATTACGAATACATTATTTATATTATTTTGACAACTCGTAATTTGAGTATTTTTAACTACACCTTTTATCTATTTACAAATTTAGCAGATTGCCCGATCATAACGACATAAGGAAAAATGTGATAAACAACACTTTTTTGTAAAAAGTCGTAGTTTATGTAAATTGTCCTATGAATATTCTGTTAAAAATATCATGGTTTTAGTTCAAACGATAAATAAACTGACATCAACTCAAGTCCCCACACTCAATGATTGCAGTTCGCAAAGCCTACTCAACTACTTTGAGAATGCTTGGGAACTTGAAGAAATACTCATGAAAAGTTTGGTTGGGGAAGAAACTTTTTATTTTAACCCCGATCCTTTAAGAAACCGTCTAATTTTTTATCTTGGCCACTCAGCAGTTTTTTTCATCAACAAGTTAATTGCTGTTGGTTTAATAAAAACTCGAATTAATTCACAATACGAAACCCTATTTGAAATCGGAGTCGATCCAGAAACACCGACAGAACTTGACGAAGCTATCCAGGGGGTTAGTTGGCCTGATGTAGAAAAAGTTTGGCAATATCGGGACAAGGCACGAGAGGCGATCGCAAAAGTTATTCAAAATACTTCCCTGGATCTCCCGATTCATCAACAGCATCCCCTCTGGGCTTTGTTGATGGGAATAGAACATAGTCGGATTCACTTTGAAACCTCTTCGATGCTGGTGCGTCAATTGCCTATTGAGCGCTTAAAACGTCCCCAAGGCTGGAATTATGCACCTAGCAACAGTAATATTCCCAACAATGAAATGCGCCAGGTTCCAGGTGGTGTGGTGAAACTAGGAAAAGCCAAGGACGATCTTACCTATGGTTGGGATAGCGAATATGGCGATCGCACTGTTGAAGTGAAACCATTTTTAGCTAGTCAATATCTAATTACTAACGGAGAATATCTGAAATTTGTTCAAGCTGGTGGTTACAATAATCCAGACTACTGGGATAGTGAATCTTGGAATTGGAAGCAACTCTACAACGTCCAGCATCCCAAATTCTGGATACCCTTCCAAGATGGCTACCGCTATCGAGCCACATTCGACGAAATAGACTTACCCCTAGACTGGCCTGTAGAAGTCAATTACTACGAAGCGATCGCATTTTGTCGTTCTCAAGCCCCAGAAATGCGCTTGATGACTGAAGCCGAATGGAATCAAGCCTTACTTACCTCTGAGGATAAGCAGTTATCAAGCAACTATAATCTCAACTTACAATTCATTTCCCCCAGCCCAGTGGGAATGTTCAAAGCAGCTAATAGTGCTTCTGGACTTTACGATCTCAGAGGAAACGTCTGGGAATGGTTAGGAGACACATTCAACGCCCTACCAGGATTTGAACCTCACCCCCTTTACGAAGACCAAGCAGCACCCTTTTTTGATGACAAACATCAGATGATGCTCGGCGGTTCTTGGGCTACTAATGGTTCAATGGCATTACCAAGCTATCGTAACTGGTTTCGTCCTTACTTTTATCAACACGCTGGTTTTAGAATTGCTCAAGATTTGGAAGCTGTGTCATGAACTGAATGTATTGAATATTGAATATAGCGATCGCAAAATAAACTCAAGACATTTAAAAGCAAATTACTCAGGGCTAAGGGACTTCCAACTAAAAAAATGAGCCTAAATCAAGGAGTCTAAGCCAATTGAATCCCAATGACAGCACCATTGACAAACCATCTCTAGAAATCAACGCTTCTCGCCAGTTTAGCGCTTGGCTGTACGAGCAAAACCTCAGTTTGTCCTTTACTACCTATCAAGCGGGAAAGTTGTTCTTCATTGGCTTGCAACCAAACGGCAAATTATCTGTATTTGAACGCAGCTTTGAGCGGTGTATGGGGTTGTATGCCAATGGCAACAGCCTCTACATGAGTTCCCTGTACCAACTGTGGCGATTTGAAAACATTATCCAACCCGGACAAAACCACCAAGGCTACGATGCTCTCTATTTGCCCCAGATGAGTTATGTGACAGGAGATTTGGATATTCACGATATCGCTTTGAGTAAAGCAGAAGAGAAAGATTTAGAATCACAGAAATTATTATTTGTCAATACTTTATTTAGTTGTTTGGGAACAGTCAGCGAAACCCACAGTTTCGTACCCCTATGGCAACCAACTTTTATCAGCAAGCTGGCGGCAGAAGATAGATGTCACTTGAATGGGTTGGCAATGCAGTCAGGAAAAGCCAAATACGTCACTGCTGTCAGCCAATCGGACGTAGCAGAAGGCTGGCGGGAGCATCGGGCAAATGGCGGCTGTGTCATTGACGTAGAAAGCAATGAAATCGTGTTGCAAGGGCTATCTATGCCCCACTCCCCCCGGTGGCATCAAGACAAACTCTGGCTGCTCAACTCAGGCACGGGAGAGTTTGGGTTTGCTGACTTAAAGCGAGGAGTATTTGAACCAGTCGCCTTCTGTCCGGGATATCTGCGCGGTTGTGCATTTTATGGCAACTTTGCAGTAGTGGGAATTTCCCAACCCAGGCATAACAAGACCTTCAGCGGTTTGCCCCTAGATGAGAAATTACGCCAGAAAAACGTTGAGCCTCGCTGTGGATTACTAGCGATCGATCTAAGAAGCGGCGATATTGTCCATTCCCTGCGAATAGAAGGGGTGGTGCTGGAATTATACGATGTGGTGGCACTTTTGGGGGTACGTCGTCCAATGGCGATCGGGTTTCGCAGCGACGAAATTCGGCGGGTGATAACGATGGGATGAGAACAATTAAAAAAAGGCAGGGGAGGCAGGGGGAGAAATCAAAGTTTAACCCAAGCGTATTGCCGTTAAGTAATCAAGCGGACATGATATAACTCCTCGGCCTCAATAGGTTTAGCTAAATGCATCTGATAACCTTCTTGTATAGCTCGCATCTTATCTTGTGCCCTAGCATCATCTGTTGCGGGAATATTTCCCCCTAGTTCGCTAAAGGGGCGAATGGGTAAAGGGGGGACTCTTCAGAAGTGGGAGCTTGACTGTAAACGTCGCTCCTTGTTCTTTACCCGGACTATTTGCGTGGACAGTACCGCCATGTAATTCTACTAAATGACGCACGATCGCTAATCCTAGCCCTAATCCACCATAGGTTCTAGTGCTAGAACTATCAGCTTGACGAAAGCGATCGAACACGTAAGGCAGAAAGTTTGGACTGATACCAATGCCTGTGTCACTCACTTCAATTTGGGCATATTTATCCGTTGTCTGTTCTCTTTCTTGACCAGTGACTATTGACAATTGCACCTCTACCCGTCCTCCTACGGGTGTGAATTTAATGGCATTAGATAGCAGATTCCAGATGATTTGCTGCAAGCGATCGAAATCCCCGGAAACTAAGAATTGAGAATTTTCGCCAAGCTTGCTGTCCTCTAAGTGTTGATTAGTTTGGGATTGTGCTTCTGGAAATTCTAGATTTTCGCGATTGATTTCTAATCCCAAATCTGAATTTGGCGTTTCTTTCGAGGGAGTGAGGGAAAATCTTAAATCGATTTCCTTCGACTGGGCGGCTAGACTAACAGTCTCGATCGCTGATTCAATTATGGAAACCAAATTACAAGTACAGATATTGAGGCGTAACTTCCCTCTAATCATCCGCGATATATCCAGCAGGTCTTCAATTAGCTGGGTTTGGGCTTTGGCGTTGCGCTCAATTGTCTCCGTAGCCCTAGCCATTAGGGTTTCACTGAGCTTGCTTCGTTGCAGTAATTGCGCCCAGCCAAGGATGGCATTGAGGGGCGATCGCAATTCGTGGGACAATACCCCCAGAAACTCATCCTTCATCCGGTTGGCTTCTTGCAACTGCTCGGTTTGTTGTTGCAAAGAAGCAATTAAACTAGCCCGTTCCATTGCGATCGCGATTTGGTCGCATACTGCTTGCATCATCCCCTTTTGATTATCGGTGAAGCTTAACCGAGTACGACTGCCAAAAGAAAGAGTACCCAACAGCCGTTCTTGGGCAATCAATGGGTATGCATAATAAGCAGTAATGCCTAAAGAGCGAATCAATTCTGTTTGCGAGTCAGTGGATTGCTGCACATTCTCTAGAGCAATTGCACAACGCTTTTGGGCGACAGTTCCACAAACCGCTTCACCAAATTCCAAGGACTTGATTTGGTTTGCCAGTTCTGGGGAAAAGCCGTTGTAAGACTCTAGCCGCATTACCTGAGAGTTATCCTCAACCAAATAGTTAAAGTAAATATCTAAACCAATTTGATCTGAAAGTTTTTGGTAGACGCTATCGATTAGTACTACTGGTTGCTGACTCGATAATAAATCGTTGGCTGTGTCAAATAGTAGCTTTAGCCTTTTGTAACTTAATGAGAGGGCTTTTTGTGCATCCTTGAGGTTGCTGATTTCTTGAAACACTAAGATACAGGTAGCCGGATGACCGTGCATTGCTGGCAAGGTATCAGCAAATACTAGTAGAGAGCGCACGCCAGTGGGAGTGTGCCAGTCCACCTCCAATCCATTCAGGCGTTCGCCACGGGCAACCCGCACTCCTGGCATTTGCTCATTGGGAATGCGATCGCCAGCTGCATCTGTATAGTAGTAAACTGTGTGATAATCTTCAGCGGGTATACCTTTGGGAAATTCACCCCCAGCTAATTCGTTCGCAGAGCGATTGGCAAAAGTTACCCGCGCCGTTCCTGGTTCGATAAACAGCAACGGTCTTGGCATCAGATTTAATACATCCTCCAGCCATTTTTGCTGATTTAGGAGTGCTTCCTCTGCCTGTTTGCGTTCCGTAATATCTAAAAATGCACCAACGCTGCCTCTGGTTTTACCCTCTTCGTCAAACAAGGGTGCAACGTACTCCAACAGTTTGACGATTTTTCCATCTTCATGGACGACATCAAGTTCACAATCCAGAACTTCAACACCACGAGCAGCAGAGTACTGCATTGGAAGTTCCTCTGTTGACAGTTCCCTTCCCTCGCGGTAAATTTTAAAGCTTGTCGGTCTTTCATCTAAGGGAGCGTTGAGGGAAGCATTTGTATCTGAGGATATTCCCAACTGCTTGGCAAAAGAAGGGTTGACCTTGATATTTTGGCATTCTGGATCTTCGGCAATGCCAATTCCAATGGGAATTACCTCCAACAAAGTTTGTAACTCAGTAATGCGGCGCTGTAGATCCCTGTTTAGTTGTAAGATTTTTTCCTTGGCCTGCTTTTGTTCGCTAATGTTGCGAGTCACAGTTGCTAAGGCAATTGGCTGACCTGTATTGTTATCAGTAACAGTAAAGATGTTGCAATCAACTGGTATCGGTTGACCTGTTTGGAGGTGGCAAAAGCAGAACTCTCCCTGCCAGCGCCCTTCTGATAGCACCGTTGGCAGTATATATTTTTGAAAATAGGCTTTGTCTTTGGGCATGACGTAATCTAAGACTACTTTTTGCCTGATTTCATCAAGGCTGGCAAGCCCTACCAGCTTTTGACCTGCATCATTTATATAGAGTAATTGACCTTCAAGAGTAGCGATGCCAATAAAGTCAGAGCTATTTTCTACCAGCGAGACTAATTTTTGTTGCTCTGCTTGTGCTTGCTTGCGTTCGCTCAAGTCGAGGATAAAGGCTACTGACTCTTCCCGGTTTTCTCCTAGTAGCACGTAACCAATTAAAACCGGGATGCGGCTACCATCCTTACAAATATATTCTTTTTCGTAGGGCGTACAAGCGGCGTTGGTGTTTCCTTGTGCTTCGGCGACACCTCGCTCATCCAAGTATAGATACTCTGGTGGTGTGATATTGCTCCAACTTAACCTACCTGCTAACAAATCCTCTCGCGTGTAACCAATCATCCTCAGAAATTCGTCGTTTGCCTGCTGGATACCGCCATACACGTCGCCAAACAGAATGCCGATGACGTTAGCATCTACGAAACTTCCTAGTTTAGCTTCGTAGGTTCTTAGCGCTTCTTGGGCAAGATCGCGTTGATGGCTGAGACGTTCAATAACTGCCGCACTTTGCCAAATTAAAATAGTAAAAATTACAATCAGGACGATCGCAAACACCGATACTGCAAACGCCGGATCGTATTGTCCTGCCCGTTGGCCTTCAACAATTATCCACCCCAATCCAAAAGGTACTGCGATCGCAGCAATTAATAAACGTCGTGCAAGTAAGCCGCCGTAGGTATCACTTGTAACTACCCTCATTAACCCCTGTTCTGCCCGCACCCAGAGAATGCCCATACTTAGTAAGAGGAACAACACCGCCGTGTGTAACGCCATTGATGTTGTATAAGGGGCAAGTCCGTAGAGCACCTTCACTTTGTAGGCATAGCCCATGAGCGCCTGAAAGGAAATTAAAGTAGCGATCAGAGCGATAATCTGGGCATACCAATAACTGCGGTGGGTTTTTGGATGAATCAAAATTTGTAGGGGGACGCTGACTAGTATAAAGTTCAGTGCTGTGTTCACCCCCATTCGCCCCGGATGCGATGTCGCTATACTAGTTCGCGAATCACGAAACAGTAACTCGTCAATGCCGAAATTCCAGCCAAACAGATATTGACAAAGTGTGAGCGCAGCAATTGTGGTGACAGCTATTGCACAGACCCTGGAAATTAGAAGAGCAGAAGAGAGGGTGCTGTGGGGAGAATTTTGAATTGTTCTGTTCCCCTTGCTTTGGGTTCGCTCCTCCCTGCCTTCTCCTTTTACAAATAGCCACAGCGACACACCACACAGCCCAAAACACAGCGCTGTGTTGGCTTTCATTGTGGCAGGACTACCGGGGAAGCCGCGCTTAAGAACTTCAATGCCAAAGCACCAGCCAACTAGTACCAAGCCGCTAACAAAAACAGCGATCGCACTTGCGACTTTTGCCACAAGTGAATTTGTAGGGATTTTAGATAAATCTTGCAGCCGCAAGCGGTTAATATTTAACATTTATTGTTCTCTAACCGCATCTATCTAGGGTAGTAAATTTACTTATCTCTTACGGTTTAACCATTTATATCTTTTGTATTTTATGTTACCCCTTGACTTTTTTTTCATCTATCTCTATGCATATTTTTTCTTGCACAATTTACAGTAGGAAATAATCGTGGTTGGACTGGGGACTAGGGAAAAGTTTTCCAAAGTCCAATTCCTAGTAAGTACCCAATTCGTATTTCAAAATTGCAGAGTATGCCGCTTATCATCATCTTGGAAACGTTGCTCTCCAACATCAACAAGTTCTACAATCGCTTCACGCGGTGCAGGTGTACATTTCCCAACTCTTGCTCCAATTTCCACTACTGTTTGGTTTGTCTCTGTAAATACCCTTGTATTTGTTAGCGAAAAATTCTTATCTTGATACTTCTTTGTCTGCCCATCATCTTCAAATAGCTGATATTCGTTATTACTAGACCAAATCCGTAATCGGATCTTATTGAGTGGCGCTCGAATGACGTATTGTCTAACAGGTTGCATGGGAGCGATCGCACCGCTACGGACATACAGTGGCATTGTTTCTACTGGTTCATATTTCAGACCAGGGTCAATGATGCTACATTTATTTTTATGCCGTTGAATTACGATAAAAAATCAGTGATAATTTTTGCAATTTCAGCAACATGACTATAACCCAACCCATGTCCAGCTTCTTTAATAATTTTAAGTTCTGAACCAGAAATTTTGTTATTCAAAATATTACTATTGACAGGAGGAATTACCAAATCGCTATCTCCAGTCATGATTAAGGTAGGTGCTTTGATGCCTTGCAATAAATTACATATATCGTGAGCATGGTGCGCCTGTAATTGCCTTATATAACCATCTGATTGACTGTGATAGGGTAAGGTTTTTCTGAAAAAATCTTCTGCATTTTTCCGGTTATTAGATATAGCTAAGTATGATGCTGGAAAAAGAAGATCCAATAAATTTCCTTGAAGATTTGGGTTAAAATCGCTACAATCTCCACCTGCCATTGTGCAGGTCAATATCAATTTATCATACTCTAAGGCTGGTGTCGCTTCAGCTTCAACATCAACTTTTCTGCTGCTAATTCTCCAAGTTTTTGCTGTACCGCTGAACGATTTTTTTGTACTACATCTCTAGATATTTCTTCTGTTTTATTTGCTAACTGTAGAACTTCAGCTAATAGTAGTGATTGATCGCGCTCAGTTACATCTTTAGATAACTTTATTTTTTCTATTTTCTCTTTTTCTTTTCCTAATTCTTGTGTGGCTCTTTTCAATGTTTGTTCAGCATATTTATTTGGTACAACATCGCGTATCCAAGCATCACCAACCATATTTGCTGTTGCTAGCCAAGAAGAGATATTTTGTGTTTCTTTGTCCATATCTTCTACGGACGTTTTACCACTGTAAGAAGCTAACAATGTCAGTATTAATAAACAATTAATTACAGATCCTAATTTACCAGGCTCTGCCATTTTTAGACTCTCCATCGCCAACACAAATATATTTTTTTAATTACATTGGCAACAATGTACATCTCTCTAGGGGAATATTTTGTAAGTAATTATTTAAACTCTAATTTTATTTGTTTTCTAAATTGCATTGTATTAACGTAGATTAACTTGAAAAGTTAAAATAATGATTTGCTTTTTAGTAATTTCTAGTAATATATTACGACTCCAAAGTCAAAAGTTTTACAAAATCATCTATTTTTTTTAACCTATACAAAAAATTGATAATTTTATCCCCTATTTAGCAGATTTTTATGTCTATCATGATGCAGATACGTTATTTACAATTAATAGTCTAGGCTTATACAATAACAAGCTGGAATAAACATCTTAGCTTGGTTGTGGCAAGGTTGAAAGACACATAAAGGCACAATCATAGAAGGGAAAATATCAAAATGTTTTTCCTTCTTACTTTATCATTACTCTTACCTCCATAATCTTCTTTCCAGCAGAAATAAGTTAGGCTTGAGACTCTAAAAAAATATGCGAAACGACTCTGGTAAAACTATTTCTATTTGGATGACAACGGCAGAAGTCCCAGATCAACCCCTGCTTACCGAAAATACTCATGCAGATGTGTGCGTTGTCGGTGCTGGGATAGCAGGGATGTCAACTGCCTATATGTTAACCCGCGAAGGTAAGTCAGTAGTAGTGCTAGATGATGGCCCCATTGGTGGTGGTCAAACGGCAAGAACAACGGCACACTTATCGAATGTGCTGACTTATCGCTACCACGAGCTTGAGCAAATGCACGGTAAAGAGGGCGCAAAACTGGTTGCTCAAAGTCATACAACAGCAATTAATACTATAGAGGCGATCGCTACCCAAGAAAACATTAACTGTGACTTTGAGCGACTTGACGGCTATCTCTTTCCCCCAGACCTAAAATCAATAGATGAGATTCAGCAGGAGTTAGAAGCAGTACACCAGGTTGGACTCACTAATGTTGAAATGGTAAAGAAAGCACCGTTGACTGGCTTTGATACAGGAGTGTGTCTACGCTTTCCCCAACAAGGGCAATTTGACCCGCTTAAGTATCTAGCTGGACTTACAGAAGCAATTGAACGCCGTGGCGGGAGAATTTATACGGGGGCGCATGTAGAAAAAATCAAAGGTGGTTTACCTGCCCGCGTTGAGACAAGCAGTGGTAAAGTTGTAACAGCTGATGCTGTGGTAGTAGCGACCAACTCTCCCATCAGTAACTTAGCTACTATGCACTTCAAGCAGGCTCCATACATCACTTTTGTCATCGGTGCAAAAGTACCTCGTGGTTCTGTTCCCAAAGCACTTTACTGGGATACCCTCGACCCTTACCATTACGTAAGATTACAAAGCTTTGACGAACAATATGATGTATTAATTGTTGGTGGCGAAGACCACAAAACCGGACAAGCTGACGATGCCTCTTCACGGTATGCCAAACTCCAAACGTGGACGCAAGAACGTTTCCCGATGGCAGAGGAGATTATATTCCGTTGGTCGGGTCAGGTAATGAATTCTGATGATGGTATTGCCTATATTGGCAAAAACCCCTTTGATGAAGAAAACGTCTACATCGTCACCGGTGATACAGGCATAGGAATGACCCACGGCACGATCGCGGGGATACTCTTAACTGACTTGATTTTAGGGCGAAAGAATACTTGGGCAGAGCTTTATGACCCATCGCGTGTGAGAATTGGTGGAGTAGGTGATTTTATCTCTGAAAATCTCAACGTTGCTGCCCAGTATTTAGAGTGGGTGACACCAGGCGATGTTGATTCCGTGGAAAAAGTTCCTCCCGGTACAGGTGCAGTTGTGCGGCATGGTTTGACAAAAGTCGCAGCTTACCGAGATGAAAACGGCATACTGCACGAACATTCTGCAATCTGTACTCACCTCAACTGTATCGTCGCCTGGAATTCCTCAGAAAACACCTGGGATTGCCCCTGTCACGGTTCGCGGTTTGATACGCAGGGAGAGGTAATCAACGGCCCAGCGATTAATGGGCTGACATCAGCGGAAAACAAGTAAAAAGTGCAGGCTATAGCTTTATTCTGACTCGAAAGAACTGCTTAAATTTCCATATATTTGAGATCGGTGATATCATGTCCGCATAAATAATTATGCTAATCCAGTCATTACTCACCTCCCCGCAAGTAGCTACGGTGTACACACAAGTCTTACCGCAGCCATATCTTTGTTAATAAATCTCGCACTGCGTTTCTATTCCGCCTCAGAATGAATTCCGAGTCTCAGAGCTACTGTCCACTAAGCGTGGACTGGATTAATCATTTAGTCCACGCTTAGTGGACTTTAGCTATGAGCCGCTGAACTTCAGTTCTGGGCGGGATATCGGTGAGTGTGACAGTTTCACTTTGACAAAAATGTGGGTAGAGGACGACTTATATATACACGGTCGCCTTTACAAGGGGGGTAATCCGACTTGTGTGTACACCGTAGCCGCAAGTAGGGAGGGCAGACAAAGCATAGCTTTGGCGAGGTGGGGTTCTTCGGGTTTAATAAGCAATCAAGCGGACATGATATTAGAGGTCAAATATTCATAAATATTTTGTTGAGTGGGCTGTTTGCCCACTTTTTTATTGTCAATCTCGTAAATATACGGGAACTTCTTATTCTCAGTTATGGTCACCTTATGTCACCTTGAACAGTAAGCAGGTTCCCACTGTAACCGATCGAGCGCGGACGTAACCTAACGCAGGCATCGCAGCCCTCTATGTCTAATTTAACTTACCCTAACTCTTCGATAAGCCACCGTTCGCATCTAAAGCTGCGTACACTTACTATTATCCATTACCAGCTTTTCTTGCATTGTCTTTATATATACAATAATTATAATTTCTTAGTCAAATTAACGCAGACTTAAAACACTTTCAAATCTTGACAATGGATGTCCGCTCATGGAAAAATTTGGCGCTAATCAACCAAATATTAGCATAACTCTTTATATATACACTAAAACTTTATGATAGCTATATCAAACGGCATACTACAGATTTTTGCGACCAAAACCCTATATACTAAATTAGACTTTGAGAAATTTGAGAGTTTTGTTAATTGCAACACCAAAAACTATTAATTTTTAGATGAAATACTAGCGTATCTTATAGTCTATAGTTTTTAAGGTTTAGTCAAAACTATATCCAGTAACATCAAAAAGCTGCAAACTTCATGTGGTGTAAAATCAAGCGGGGAGTGAAAACATGAATTTACGTAGAGATGCATTGCAAATCCTTAAAGAAACTAGCCGAACTTTTTATATCCCAATTAATCTTTTACCGCCAGGATTGCAAGAAGCAGTAGCATCAGCATATTTGTGTATGCGTGCCATTGATGAAATTGAAGATCATCCCGAATTAGATAACGCTACTAAAGTAAAGCTGTTAAGAACGATTAGCCTGACATTACAGGCAGGAGTTGATGGCTTTGCGACAGATGCTTTCTTTGCAGGATTTAATGGGTATGAGAATACCTTAGAAGAAGTCACTGTGAGGATTAGAGAATGGTCGCTGTTAGCACCAGATACCATTGCACCTCGAATTTGGGATGCCACTGCTGCAATGGCAGACCGGATGGCTTACTGGGCAGAAAGAAACTGGAAAATTTACACAGAATCTGATTTGGATCGTTATACCTTTGGGGTTGCAGGTGCAGTGGGATTGTTACTATCGGACTTATGGAGTTGGTACGATGGAACGCAAACTAACCGTATGCAGGCAATTGGGTTTGGTCGGGGTTTACAAGCAGTTAATATCTTGCGTAATCATACTGAAGATTTAGGGCGTGGGGTAGACTTTTTCCCAGAGGGTTGGAGTGCAGAAAATATGCAAGAGTATGCGCGGCGCAATCTAGCCCTGGCAGAAGCTTATACCAAAAACCTTCCTACGGGCCCAGCCTTAGATTTTTGCCAAATTCCCTTAACCTTGGCTAATGGCACTCTTGACGCCCTTGCTAGCGGTAAAGAGAAACTTAGCCGCAGTGATGTTTTTGCACTTATCGAACAGATGATTAGTGTAAACATGAAAGCCAGCTAATAGTCTCTTAACGACTAATGGAGATGATTCTAAATTACCTCCAAATTTGGGCATCCAAAATCCTACAGCGATTTTCTGTAGGAGAACCAGTCCAGTGAGGCTGCGCGGTCTTACGCCAAGGGCGATCGCGTAGCCTCTTCTCTATGAGAGGCTGCGCTAACAAGCCCGCGAAGGATATCATTATGAATTAGGAATTGCTATAAAGTAGCCTAGATACTATTTAACAGCCCAAGTATAATAAACATTTGGTTTTGGCGATCGCCTTACGTAATTTTAGGTAAACTTTAGAAACTCTTCAAAGGATCTCCAGCAAAAATTACCTGGCAATAGTTGATTAATATCTAAATAATTGAAAGAGAGTATAACACTCACCGTGATTATTCGTGCAGCGAGTTGACAGTGCATGAGCTACTGCTTAAATCCTACCTGTCCCAATCCAGAAAATTTGGTATATAACCAAAGGTGTCAGTCTTGTGGCTCGCAACTACTGTTGCGCGATCGCTATCAGGTGATCAAACCATTAGGTCAGGGTGGCTTTGGAGCAACCTTCTTAGCCAACGATCAAGGC
The DNA here is from genome assembly GCF_036917095.1 of Nostoc sp. Classification (GTDB taxonomy): domain Bacteria; phylum Cyanobacteriota; class Cyanobacteriia; order Cyanobacteriales; family Nostocaceae; genus Nostoc. The sequence goes on along the minus strand of NZ_JBALFH010000055.1, from coordinate 115,973 downwards.
CTACCAGGAGAACCGAGTTGCGTAATCAAGCAATTACGCCCATCAGGAAGCGCCCCCCACGTTTTACAGATGGCTAGAGAACTCTTTGAGCGAGAAGCCAAAACTCTAGGTAAGATTGGCAATCATCCCCAAGTACCAAGATTATTAGACTATTTTGAAGATCATGAACAATTCTACTTAGTTCAAGAATATATCAGTGGTGATACCTTGCAAGAAGAGGTCAAACTTAACGGCATCTTGAGCGAGACTGGAGTCAAGCAATTTTTGAGCGAGACTTTGCCACTGTTGCAATACATCCACGATCAAAAGGTGATTCACCGTGATATCAAGCCAGCCAACTTAATTCGCCGCACTCAAGATGCCAGAATGGTACTCATCGACTTTGGTGCCGTCAAAAACCAAATCAGCCAAAGTGGGACAAGTCCATCAGGACAGACAGCATTAACTGCATATGCCATTGGGACTCCAGGTTTTGCGCCTCCAGAACAAATGGCTATGCGGCCAGTCTACGCCAGTGATATTTATGCACTGGGGGTGACATGCATTTATTTATTGACTAGCAAAACTCCTAAAGATTTAGATTACAATCCCAACACTGGCGAGATGATGTGGGAGCAACTTGTGCAAGTGAGTGACCACTTGAGCAATGTATTGCGAAAAATGTTAGACGTATCTGTACGTAATCGCTATCAGTCTGCGGCAGAAGTTCTCAGAGCATTGGAAATAGAACCATACTTAGATAGTTTAGCAAAGGGTTTACTGATTAAATCTGATAGCGGATCTAAAGAGCGAACACACAACCACCTGGAAAATTCTGCTGTTTTGTCTAATAACCCTTCTACTGCTGTTACTAGTGCAGGAGTGGCACAGGTAGCGGCAGCAATTCGTGCTAGACGAGCCAAGGCAGCAGAAGCGGGTGGATTACACCAGGGTTCTGGGATAGCCAAATCAACCACTTTAGCTAACAGCAACAGTAATGGTTCGCAAGTTCAAAATTCTAAAATTGAACGTAAGTTAGATACCCAAAGTTTATTAACAGCTTATCTGAAGGGAAGACGGGATTTTGCCCTTCATAATTTAAGTTTGCTGAATTTGCAAGGTGCTGACTTATCTCAAACAAATTTCCATTCCGCTCAATTGCAAAAAACCAATCTCCAGGGAGCTAATCTCTACAATAGTGACTTTGGCAGAGCCAGTCTCACTCGAGCAAATCTTAAGGACGCTAATTTGAGCAAAGCATACTTTAACCATGCTGATTTAGAAGGGGCAGACCTGCGAGGTGCAGACCTCAGCAATGCTTATCTCAGCAACGCTAACCTTCGAGGAGCTAATCTGTGTGGTGCTAATCTCACCAATGCCAAAATTTCTGATGAGCAGCTAGCACTAGCAAAAACAAATTGGATGACCATCCGTCCTAATGGTAAACGAGGTTTGTTGTAAGTTAAAAGTTTCAATTTGGGAGCCACTTGCTTGCTCTGGTGAAGAGAGTTAAGCGAAGTGGCGTGATTTTTAGATTGGGTGACTTAATTTTGGATATTAGATTTTAGGCTATTTTTATGGATGAATAGTTTTTCTTGAAACTGATTATTTAGATTAGGCTTTTTAAACTATCTATTAGTTATATCAATTCTGTATGAAGATGCGCTAAATCATATTAGGGCTGAAGCATAAGAAAGAAAAATGTAGACGTAAAGCGGCTTGCCGCAGGCTACCGCAAAGGACACAAACAAAGAAGAAGCCAAGGAGATTTAGCGCAGCCTCACAAAGAAATGGTCTTATATTTTTCTTAATATTTTAAAACATTTGTTTTATAAGAATAACAAAGCTTATATTTCCTCGCTAGCTTGGAAAATTAGCCCTGATTATTCTCGATAAAACTCAGATGTATTTATAATTAACTAAATAAATATACATAGCTTGCTTTTGTATTAAGTATAAAGCTACGGGTTTAGAGGCAGGAGGCAGAAAGTATTTATATTTGATGCGTGAGTGCTGCATTTTCTACCTCACTCATAAAAAGAAAACTGCTGTAATCGTTAGGTTGAGCGATAGACATCGCTCTCGCAAATGTTAATAAAGATCCAGCTATATAGCGAAAATACGCAGATGCTTAGTAACTTTTCATCAAATCTTCATGGTTTTTATGTGTTACAAATATCAAATGATTATTTACAATAAACAATAAAGGATAATAATACTTTTTTAAATCATTTCTATGCTTTTCATGGCTACAAAGAACAGGGAATCTCGCACCTAAAACTTGTAAAACCTAACGCTTTTAAGCCACTGAAATTTTTAGATGGCAGCAGAAAGTGAAAAATCAATTATCCCTGATTGTATGGTAAAGCAGAATATTCATAACCGAAATCAGGTAATACAAGGTTTACGTATAATGGCTGACTTTGCACAAACGGAAATAGAACGGCGATTAACTTTATATCAGGTATTCCTCAAGTTGTATGAACATCACAGCAGCCTTCTAGATGAAATTCTTCAGCTAGAAAATCTATCTCAACCGTCGTTGACGAGAGTAAAGGGATGTTACGTACATGGTGTAGTGGATACTTCTGCTGTTTATTTGATGACTAATTTGTGCGACAATCAGACCCAAAGTTTACGGCAGGCACAGCAAATCTGGACGATAGGTCGTAGTAGCAGCAGTGGTATTTGCATTACTGATAGTCATATGTCTCGTCGCCACGCTGCTATTCAACATATTGACGATCGAGGTTTCTACTTAATTGATTTCAACAGCACCAATGGCTCGTTTGTGAATGGCGATCGCGCTTTTGAACCGATCAAGCTCAAAGATGGCGATCGCATCCGTCTAGGGAGTCTGACTTTTAGCTTTTTCGCGAATTATTCGTGCCGCGTTTTGCCAACTGTAGCAATGGAGTTATTGATGCAACTTACGCATCGAAAGAGCGATAATCAAGTAGAAATACTTGATTATCTTCGGGACAGACCAAAACCTTTGACTGAAAAACCAGATGATAATTCAGAGATTTTCAGAAATCCTGAGCTAGTTGAGAAGTTTGAACATTGGTATGACAACTTCAGTTCAGAACAAAAATCAGAAATTTTAGACCGCTTTTTTAGCAGACCAATACCATAGAATCCCAGCTAAAAAATTGGAAATTATAGCAATCTTTCAATTGCATTAAATATACACAACTCGTAGGGCACAACATTTTGTGCGCCTTCTTTTAACTGATTCCAATAACAAAAGCCATAAAAATAAAATGATTGCTCGTCATATAGCGGCAATCATTTTCTTAGGCTTGCTATAACTCATCAATACTTTGCAAAAGGTGGGTTAGCTGTCTATGTAACCCACTACATATTAAAAGTTGCAGATAAATCCGCATTCCTTATTCTTCTGGCTCTAAATCGACGTCTTCCTCTTCATCTTCTTCACTGGCTTTAGCTACAGAGTTAGCAGAAACAACAGCACCTTTATCTAGCTTTTCTCGCACCAGTTTCTTAATTTCTTCAGCAAATTCAGGCTTTTCTTCTAGATACTTAATGGCGTTATCTCGTCCTTGGGAGATATTATCGCCGTTGTAACTATACCAAGCTCCTTTGCGGACAATAATGCCAGTTTCTTCTGCTAAGTCAACAACACAACCCAAGGTAGAAATACCTTTACCAAAAATAATGTCAAATTCCGCTATTCTGAAAGGCGGCGCTACTTTATTTTTGGCGACTTTGACTTTAACGCGATTACCATATTCATCTGTACCTTTTTTCAAGGTTTGAATTCGGCGAATATCCAAGCGCACCGAAGCGTAAAATTTCAATGCGTTACCGCCAGTAGTCGTTTCTGGGCTACCGTAAGTAACACCGATTTTTTGCCGCAACTGGTTGATGAAAATTACTGTACAACCAGATTTACCAATATTGCCAGTAATTTTACGTAGGGCTTGGCTCATTAACCGTGCTTGCAGACCAACGTGGGCATCACCCATATCGCCTTCAATTTCAGCACGGGGAACCAGTGCTGCTACTGAGTCAATTACTACAATATCAACAGCAGCAGAGCGAACAAGCTGATCGACAATTTCCAAAGCTGATTCGCCAGTGTCAGGTTGGGAAATCAGCAAATTGTCAATATCTACACCCAATGCCGCAGCATAAGTAGGGTCAAGGGCGTGTTCAGCATCAACAAAGGCAGCAATACCGCCATTTCTTTGCACTTCAGCGAGCGCATGTAGCGCTACTGTTGTCTTACCGGAACTTTCCGGCCCATAAATTTCAATTACCCGACCCTTGGGTAAACCACCACCCAATGCTAAATCTAGGGTAAGCGCCCCACTGGAAATGGTCTCCACCCGCATCCGGGTAGCATCGCCCAGGCGCATGATTGCTCCTTTACCAAAGCTGCGCTCAATCTGGTTGAGCACCATAGTCAGTGCTTTTTGCTTGCCTGAAGTATCGGTGTTGATAGCCATTTCTGCCTCTAATGCCTCTAAATATATGGTTTTAAGGAGTGTTGCTCTGGGAGTTTGAGTAGAACAGATATACTATTTTAACCAGAAAATTCTGGAATAGGACTTCTCAAATCAAAAAAGGGATATGACAAGATCGTAACCCGATCGCTACCAAATTAGGGTAGTCTTGCACAATGATACCAACTTGCATTCAGAGATAGCCTTTTTTGGCTGGGTAAGCAAGGGATTTTAAAGAAAAAATTACCTAAACAACTGACCTTACGCAGTGTACATAGTTAGACTGCTTGATTTTGGAGTATTATATTGAGCCAAAATTGAGATGAGAAGAGTTATCTGCTAAAATATAGTCAAAATGTCTAAAATAGTCAAAATTGCTATGCAGACCTACACTCTCACAGATGCTCGTAACAAACACGGTGAGGTTTTTGATAAGGCTGCTACTGAGCCAGTTCTACTAACCAAGCAATCACGGCCTAGCCATGTGATTATTTCAGCAGAGAGCTACCAAAAATTAATTAATCGGTTGGAAGAATTAGAGGATATGGTTTTCGGTCAAGCTGCTGAAGTTGCTCTGAGTCAGTCCAAAATGATTGGTACAGAGGCTTTTACATCTGCATTAGAGCATTTAGCTAATGGCGAAGCTTGATGGTCTAGCAACTGTTCTTGATTTTCTCAACGGTTTACAGCCTAAAATAGCAACACAGATTGCAAAAAAGGTTTTGGCTTTGAATGTTGAGCCTTTACCCGCTGATAGTGAGCAGCTATCTGGTTATCAGGGTTTATATCGAGTTGATAGTGGTGAATATCGAATTATTTATAGGTATTTTCCCGATCGCGATTTAATAGAAGTGATTTTAGTCGGTAAGCGCAATGATGATGATGTCTACAAAAGATTGAAGCGTTTACTGGGTTAACCTTTGGTTTTCATTAAAATGCTAGAATCTCTCCAGCACAAATGCTTTCAGCCATGTTTGATGACTTTTGACTTTCCCGACTCTCTCATTCTCGATACAGCACTTTCAGTATCTGGATTAACTGACTATATCCGCTTGCTGTTAGAGCAAGACGAACAATTGCGGCAAGTTTGGGTAACTGGCGAAGTTTCCAGCGCTAACCACCATCGCAGTGGTTTATTTTTTACGCTGCAAGATACCGATCGCACCGCCGGAATTAAATGTGTGGTATGGAATAGCCAATTACCAAAACTCGCCCAAATACCCGTTCCTGGCGAGCAAATAATCATTTTGGGCAGTATTCGCGTCTATCCGCAACGGGGAGAGTATCAGTTATCAGTTTGGCAGACTCTACCTGCTGGTGTTGGTTTACAGGCGTTGCGCTATCAACAACTAAAAAATCGTTTGCTGGCTGAGGGGTTGTTCGATGCTCAAAGAAAGCGATCGCTCCCCACTCACCCCCAAACGATCGCTGTTGTCACTTCAGCAACGGCGGCTGCTTGGGGTGATATTCAAAAAACTCTCAAGCAAAGGTATCCAGGTTTACACGTTCTATTTTCTCCGGCTACAGTACAAGGCGAGCAAGCACCGGAATCCATCGTTAAAGCAATTGAGCGGGTGGAAAGAGATGGACGCGCCGAAGTGCTAATTTTATCGCGGGGTGGTGGCGCGGTTGAGGAGTTGGCTTGTTTTAATGATGAACGAGTGGTGCGATCGCTGGCTACTTGTTCTATTCCTGTAATTACTGGTATCGGGCATCAACGAGATGAATCTTTGGCAGATTTAGTTGCAGATGCTTGTGTACATACACCGACTGCGGCAGCGGAAATGGTTGTGCCAGCACTTTCAGAATTGTATACTGAGCATCGGGGGCGAGTTGTAGCTTTAAATGAGGCGGTGCATGACTTTGGGGAAACTGCTGAGAATAAACTGCAAGTATTGCGGAATCGTTTGCGACGTTTGCGGTTAGATCGGCAAGTGCAGCAGGAAGTGGAAAAGCTCGCTTGGAAGCGTCAGCAATTGGTGCAAATTACGACGGGGCGATCGCAGCAAGCAACCCAGCATCTAGAATTGTTGCGGCAAAAGTTGGCAAGTCTTGACCCGAAAGCGGTGTTACAGCGTGGTTATGCGGTGGTGAGAAAGGAAGATGGAGCGATCGCTCGTTCTGCGGCTCAGTTGGCTGTGGGGCAAGAGTTAGTGATTCAGTTGGGGCTAGGTGGGGTTAAAGTGAAGGTTGTGGAAGTAAACGAACCGCAGAGGCACAGAGGGCACAGAGAGGTTGATGGTTAAACGTAAAAATGCTTCTAGTTCTGATTCGATGGAGGGTTGGAATTATGAGGCAAAGGTTATTGAAATAGAGGGAATCATCGCTCGGATTGAATCGGGTGAGTTGGAATTGGAAGCGGTGTTTGAGCAATTTGCAAGTGCTGTTGAGTATTTGCGTCAGTGCGAAAGTTTTTTGCAGCAGCGACAGCAACAGGTAGATTTGTTGATTGAAACTTTAAGTGATGAATGAACCACTATGTTTTTCTAAAAGAATTCGATCGGCGATCGCTTGAGCAAACAAACAGTCTGCTCAGGATTGGCAAATTGGAATTATGATGATGAATGTAGCTCCCTGCCCCGGTTTGGAAACACACTGCAATGTTCCTTTGTGTTTTTCAACCACAATCTGATAACTTATGGAAAGTCCCATACCTGTGCCTTTACCGACAGGTTTTGTAGTAAAGAATGGATCGAACAATCTTTGCTTAATATCAGCAGGAATTCCGGGGCCATTATCTGTGATTTTAATGACAACTTGTTTGCTTTCTACCAAAGCAGTGCAAATCGTAATGGTAGGAGTTAAAAGTTGGTGTTGAGTATTCGCTTCTTCTAGCGCATCAATAGCATTGCTCAATAGATTCATAAACACTTGGTTGAGTTGTCCGGCATAGCACTCGACTAACGGTAACTCTCCATAAGCTTTGACAATCTCAATGCCAAGAGAGTCAGGTTTCGCTTTCAGCCGATGTTGCAGAATCATCAATGTGCTATCAATACCCTCATGAATATTGACTTCTTTCATCTCGGCTTCATCCATGCGGGAGAAAGTGCGTAGAGAGACAACAATTTTTTGAATGCGTTCTGCTCCAACTCGCATGGAATAAATAAGTTTGGGTAAATCTTCTACTATAAACTCCAAGTCCATTGCGTTGGCTTCTTCTTGAATCTCATAATGGGGGTTTGGGTAATGTTTCTGATAAAGTTCTAGGAGTCTGATTATATTTTTGGTATATTCATTTGCATGGCTAAGATTGCCGAAAATAAAGTTAACTGGGTTGTTTATTTCATGGGCAACACCTGCCACCAGTTGCCCCAATCCTGACATTTTCTCCGATTGAATCATCTGGGTTTGGGTGTGCTGGAGTTGTTGCAGGATTTGCTCTAGTTCTGCTGTGCGCTGGTACAATTGGGCTTCGGCGCGTTTGCGTTCGCTAATATCGTGGATATTGGCAAGAATCACCTTTTTACCATCCAGAATAATTCTGGTAAGTGTGATGTCGGTATCAAAAACTTTACCATCCCTGAATGTTTTGCTTTTCCACTCAAAGTTAACGGTTTCTCCAGTTAATGCCCTTGCCCAAAAGTCTGGAGTAAGGTGAAAGGGATTATCGGGAGCAGAACAGTGTTCCAAGACAGAGATTTGTGTAATTTTCTCTTTGTCTAGTTCATAGAGCTTTAAGGTCGAATCGTTAGCATTCAAAATCACACCATTCAAGTCGTGAACAAGGATGGCATTATTAACGCTATTAAAAATAGTGCGGAGATTTTTCTCAGAAGTTTGCAGAGCAGCTTTGGCAGCTTGACGTTCGACTTCGGCGCGTTTGCGATCGCTAATATCAATCACCACCCCATCCCATACAACCAAGCCATCAGCTTGCAGTTCTGGGCGAGAAACACATTGAATCCATTTGATCTTGCCGGAAGGAGTCACAATTCGCCACTCGTGATTAAAAGGCGTTAACATTCGAGCAGAATCAGCAACTAACTGTTCTAGCGTTGAGCGTTCGTCTGGATGCGCCATGAGGTGAATGTTGTGTACCCCTGCCATCACAGCCTTTGGATCGACCTCATATAGGTCATAGCAACCCGAACTGACGTAGGGTGTTGAGGAAGAGCCATCGGCAGTCAGAAGGAATTGGAATACCAAGCCTGGAATATTATCAGCCACCTTCTGGAAGCGGGCTTCACTGGCACGCAGTTCTGTCAGTGTTTGTTGTGTCTGCTCATAGAGGCGAGCATTTTCTAGAGAAATGGCGGCTTGAGCACATAACAGGTTAAGCAGTTCGATGCGATCGCTAGTAAATGCCCCAGTTGTCAAGTTATTCTCCAAATAGAGGATACCTGCGAATTCACCTCGATGGAGAATCGGACTACACAAGATGCTTTTTGGCTGTTGGTTCAAAATGTAACTATCGCTGGCAAAGGCTGGATGAGTTGTTGCATCTGACAACACCAGAGGTTGTAAGGAATGTTTGACGCGATCGATTACTCTCAGAGGAATTTCCTCGCTTTCCTCCACTGGAATTCTTTGCAGAACGATGGGTTGAGTATTAGCGCTGACACTGCCTTGAATCAGCAAGCGTTCGCCTTTGGTGTCGCGTAGCGAATCGCTCCACAGCAGCATTAACACGCATTTTTCTGCCCCAGCATTTTCAATCACTATCTGAAGCAGCATCATTAGGAGTTTTTCTAATTCAATTTCACCAGAAAGAGTTTGAGAGGCTTTGAGAACAGTTGTCAGATCGAGTAATTCTGAAATACTGCTTGAGCTAGAGGTTTGGGTAGAATTAAAAGATGGGGCAAAAATTGTGTCAGATAGTCTAAGTAAAGGTTGCGGTTGTTGCACAATTGCGGCTAAAAGCTGAGGATAGCGCTGTTCCAAATCGGCAACTTTAGCTTTAGATCCCCAACGGGCGTAACAGTAGTACGCTTCTTGCATATATGCTTTGGCGAGTTTTTCTTTGCCCCAGTCGAGGTAGAATTTGCCTGCAAGTTCATTGCTTAGTGCTTCTTCTTGGATATATGCATTTGCTTTGGCGGAGGCGATCGCGCGATCGTAGTAATCCATTGCTTCATACTTCTGCCCCAATACCCGATACTGCTCTGCTTCAACCAAATAAAATTTGTGTAAATGGTTTGTAGGGGCGTGGTTTGCCCATTCTTTCAGCTTCTTCTGGTTGCCAACAACTTCCTGGGGTAAGCGATCGCATTCCTTACCTTGGGCATTGGGTAACATTGCCAGATGGGTCAAAGAATCGTAAAAGTGAAATACCGGAATCATGAAACAGCCGGATACACCATTCAAATATTGTTTGGCATCAACTGCTACTTTTGTTGCTTGCTCCCACTCATTGAACAAGTAACAAAGAATTAGTTTGTTGATATACAGTGTTCCCATTGCATACAGATCGTTAGCCTGCTGATGTTTGGGCAACATCATTTGTTCGTCATAGACTACACCTTGAATTTCCCAAGCACACTTACTCTGTCCCAGTAGATTTAAAACGGATTGGTAAAAGACTCTCAGATAATTGTGAGCAACTTCCTGTTTGAGTTGAGCCAATGCCTGAGTATAAACCTTCATCTCCGGTTCTAAGATTGACAAATCTTTTCCGAGAAAATAGGACAACGAACAATAATTGTAGGCACAGTAGGCAGCATATTCTAAAGTACCGATCTCCAGACCGCTATGATATCCGTCGAGCAAAGGAGCGAGTGAATCTTGAATATGATGTTTCCAGGGCTTGACGAAGGGATAAACCATGTTAATCGTGCTGGCTTTAAATTCTCTACTCTCGAAGCGTGATAGTAGTTCCATTGCCAGTTGACCAACGCGATCGCCTAAATCTATTTCTCCTATACCACACAAAATTACTCCATACCAAGCATAAGCCTGTGCTGATACCGCAGCATTACCATATTCAACTGATAACCTAACCTGCTTGCACACGATTAACGGCAGTAATTCTGGAACCGCTTGATAGACTGCTGCTGTCACAGTCGCTAAAATTCGGATTGTTGCCAGAGCTTGCAAGTCTTTCATCTCTGGCAGTTCCAAGAAATCTTCTAAATGTTTTCCTTTTAATACATCTTGAGTCTGTTGCAAACTTTCAGTTATATCTGCGTCAGTCGGCTGCTCTGAAAACGACACTCCAAATAATTTCAAAGCAGAAAGAGCGGTTTTAATAGCTTTGGGCTGTTGACTCTGGGCTACATCAGCCAAAATTCTCACTTCATAGACCTTTACTTTATCTAGTAATTGACGAGCATTTTGCACTACCTCGTCAACTATCCGCTCCATTTGCTTAAAATCACCGCTGAGACAGGCTACTTCTGCGGCTAAATCATGGAGAGCTAACGTTAAATCATAGCATTGCCGCCAACAATTTACCGTGAGAAGTTCTATGCCTTTAGTAGCGTATTCAATTGCGGCGACGTAAGCGGTTGCAGATTTCGCTCTTTGTGCAGCAGCTAGATTTAGCCTTGCTAATCTCTCGCGTTCTGTTTCTAAGACAATTAAATCGGCTCCTTTATTTAATTGATTAACAATCTCGAAGATTTTTTCCTCTTTTTCCGTTTCGCTCATTACACTTAAAAGCAATCGGCCAATTTTTAAGTGCGTCAGTTGTTTTTGGTTATCGGGAATCAGAGAATAAGCAGCTTGTTGGACGCGATCGTGCAGAAATTTGTAAAAAACGATCGCTTTATTATCTGCTTTGCTCTGTTTATTCTCCTCAATCAACAACTCTGATTTGGACTGATAAAACTTGTAAATATTATTGCTGGGAATCACTACTCCTTCCTGAAGGGCTTTCCACAAGTCAGTAGCAGTTTCAGCTTGCGACTTCTCATAGACAATTGCCAGCCTTGCTAAATCAAAAGAGTTACCAATGCACGCTGCCAGTTTCAGGACATTTTGAGTGGTAACTGGCAACTTCTGCAACTGCACTGCCATGAACTCTACCACGTCATCTCTTAAAGAGAGCGATCGCACATAACCAATATCACACTGCCAATGCCCAACTTGAGGATCGAACTCAATGGCTCCGTCTTCATGTAGTGCCTTGAGAAACTGCGTGCTGAAAAATGGATTCCCTTGGGTTTTTTGATAGACTAGCTGGGTTAAAGGTTGAGCGATCGCTGCTGGACATTGCAATGTATCTGTAACTAGCGAATTTAAACTTTCTTGACTCAAGGGAGCCAGTGTGATTGTATTGACTGTAGTCCCAGCTTTCTTGATTTCTTCTAACTTCAAGGTCAACGGATGAGCCGGCGACACCTCATTATCGCGATATGCACCAATCAATAACATGAAACCGCGTTCTCTTTGTGCAATCAACACCTGAATCAAGTTCAGCGATGCTGAATCTGCCCATTGCAAATCATCTAAAAATATCACCAAGGGATGTGTAACTGTGGTAAATACTTGAATAAATTTTTGGAACAACAGATTAAAACGGTTCTGGGAAGCATTACCTGAAAGTTGCACAACTGGAGATTGTTGCCCGATAATCTGCTCTAATTCAGGAATTACTTCGATAATTACTTGAGCATTTTTCCCCAACGCTGTCAGAATCTCCCTCTTCCATTGCTTTAATTGGGTATCACTTTCGCCTAACAACTGCGCCATCAAGTCACGGAAGGCTTGTACAAAGGCACTGAGGGGAATGTTGCGGTTGAACTGGTCATACTTGCCTTTGATAAAGTAGCCTCGTTGCCGGACAATCGGCTTATGTACTTCATTCACTACTGCCGTTTTACCAATGCCGGAGAATCCCGCTACTAATATGAACTCCGATGTTCCATTGGCAACCCGCTCGAATCCTTCTAGTAATATTTTGACTTCTTGCTCCCTGCCATAGAGTTTTTCTGCGATTACAAAGCGATCGCTTATATCTCGCTCTCCAATCGGGAAATGCTCAATCTTCCCTATTTCGTTCAGTTGTTTTATGCACAGATGCAAATCATGTTTTAGTCCCAACGCACTCTGGTAGCGGTCTTCGGCATTTTTCGCCATCAGCTTGCGAACGATCTCTCCCACAACCAAAGGGATCTCAGAGTTGATATCGCACACGCTAGGAGGAACTTTTGCAATATGACAATGCACTAACTCCATCGGGTCTTGAGAATCAAAAGGCACTTTTCCTGTCAGTAGCTCAAAGAAACTTACTCCCAATGAATAGAAGTCACTGCGGTAGTCAATTCCCCGGTTCATGCGTCCTGTCTGTTCTGGTGACAGATAAGCTAGAGTCCCTTGCAGGACATTGGGATTTTGGATTTCGGTGGTTTCTCTCGGTAACAAGGAGGAAATGCTGAAGTCTATCAGCTTTAATAGCTTGGTATCCGGGTGAATTAGAATGTTAGCGGGTTTAATGTCTTTATGAATTACCCGTTGTTGATGTAACTGGTGGAGAATATCTGTCAGTTGTAGGGCTATAAGTAGAAATTGGTCTAAGTGTTGCGGCTGTTCTTTTGTAAATTGCCGCAGTGATACACCACCAAAATCTTCCATTACCAAAGCATACCCATTATTATAAGGTTCTAGGCTGTAGGGCTTAATAATCCCAGGACTGTCTAAGTTTTTGGTCAGCGCATATTGGTTACAAAACTGTACTAGTTCGCTGAAGCTGGGGTATTCCCGTTTTAAGAGCTTGAGCGCAACTGCTTGGTTATCTGCTTCTCTGACTGCCCGATACACAAGTGTGCGCGAACCTGAGTATAGTTGCTCTCTAATTTGGTAGCCTACCAGTCTCACAGTTATATCCACTTTTGCGCTCATCACTTTTTCAGGGAATTCTTTTATTCAAGTTAGAATTCCCCACATGGCATTTTGTGTAACAAATTTTGGCAATTCTTTACTTTTTAGATGTATCGCTTGTATGAGAAACTGCACGTTAGCGTAGGCGCAGCCCGCCGCAGGCATCGCTCTGCGGCGGAGTTGGCTGTGGAACCAATACGGTTTGGCAGGAAAGAGGATTAGGGAACTCCAAAAAATAAATTATCCAATTTCTGGACTTCACTACGACCTTCCCTCCCCCTGCTCCCTGCTCCCTGCCCCCCTTGCCTCTATAGCGATGGTATATTTTTTTATTTAGAAGTCCCTTATTGTTCAGTATCAGCACCTGTGTTTGCATTGTCCTTTAAGAGCACTTCTCGAATAATGGCAGAGCGCTCCCAGGCAGACTGCGCCTCCTCTTTCAATCTTTGTGCCGCCAAGGTTTGGTTGTGAGCCTCCATCCTTGAAGCCATACGATGTGATAAAGAAGCTTTCTCTTCCAATGCCCTCAAAGCGATCCATAGCGCCTCCTCTATGGCATCAGACTGCGTGGCCAGCAAAGTTTTTGCTGAATATGCATGACCCGTGCGGCACCGGAAGCGCAACAAATTTCCCTCTTCGACTTCCCAGAGGATACCACCGCAGTCAGGACAGCCAAAGGTTGATGGTTTACCAGGTCGATCGCTTTCGTTTTCTACTGCTTTTAAATTCAATTGCGCTATTTCAGTTTCAAACTCTATCTTGCTAGGTATGGGATTTTCTGGTTCTATTTCCATTGGTATATTAACTAAACCTATCAAAATAGAAGGAATATCTGAAAGTGGCGCGATATGGTCAATATCCTCTACATTTTCGATCGCATTCCGTGGCATATCAGGATACAAAGCATCGTCGGGATTTTGGACAATTGCCACACCACCCCGCATTTTTACAGCCAGTAATCCCGCTGTGCCGTCGTCAAGCATACCTGTTAGCAGCACAGCAATTACTCGCTGCCCATAGGTTCGCGCTGCACTGCGAAACAATGTATCTATAGCGGGACGACTACGGTTTTCTTTTGCTCCCCGCGTCAAACGCAAATATCCTCGTTCTACCAGTAAGTGGTAGTCAGGCAAAGCAACATAAATCCGACCACGAACGATAGCTTCGCCGTCCTGAGCGTGAGACACTGGTAAGTTACCAGCGCGACTTAATATTTTTGGCAGAACACTCGTGCTGTGACTGGATACATGAAGAACTATAATCACAGCAGCATTGAGATCGGGTGGCAAGTGCTTGACTAGATAAGTTAGCGCCTCAACTCCGCCTGCTGATGTTCCAACGACAATAATATTGTATTCAAGCATTAATGTAATGATTTCACCAACATAGCAGCGTGGGCAACAAAAGCACATTTACTGCCAGTATTGAGAATAACGCAGCCAAAGAATTTGCTCACCTAGCTTTCAGAGGATTTATTTTGCATTTGAGGAATATAACTTTAGACGAATAGCACGAAATGCAATTTTGCGTGTCTACAAGGGTTTTAAAATCGCGCAAAATTATTTTCATCCCGCCATTATGCAAAGTCTGTTTTCTTTAGGCATTGCCAAGAAACAGGACTATCGCAAAATCTTTACATAAATGAGGATTTTAGCACTATTTTAAAAATAGTAATATCTCTATGATAACCTGCGGAATGTGGGCTTTAACTCTATCCTCTTAATTCACGATGTCTCAGCAACAGCGCACTCTCTTAATTGTCGATGATTCCTCAGAAGATCGAGAACTCTATCGGCGGTATTTGCTGCGCGATCGCGAATATTCTTACACTATCCTAGAAGCAAGGCTGGGACAACTTGGGCTAGAACTTTGGCAGCAACATCAGCCTGATGCTGTGTTGCTTGATTATCGACTGCCCGACATGGACGGACTGGAATTTCTAGCACAATTGCAACCCTCAATACTACAGCCTTGCCTACCTGTGATTGTCGTCGCTGGGCAGGGCAATGAGGCGATCGCAGTTAAGGCGATCAAAGCGGGCGCACAAGATTATCTTGTCAAAGAGCAAATTACCCCAGAAGGGCTGCAAATAGCAGTCAATGGGGCAATTGAAACAGTGCGGCTACACACCCAACTACAACTGCGGATTGAACGAGAGCGCGTAGTCGTACATATTACCCAGAAAATTCACCAATCGCTGAATCTGGATGAAATTCTCCAGACAACCGTAGGCGAAGTACGAGAATTTCTGCACACCGATCGCGTCTTGGTTTTTCAGTTAAAACCTGACGGGGATGGCACAGTAATCGCAGAATCAGTTGGTGCAGAATGGCGAGCGCTGCTCTCCCACACTATGTACGATCCCTGCCTCGCTAAGAACTACCTTGCATGGAATCCACAGGAAACTGTCAGCTACGATACCGCCTTTGTCGAGAATTATATCCAACGCTATCGTCAGGGTTACGTAACGGCAATATTTGACATTCAGGATAGCACTATCGATCCCTGCCACGTTGAATTGTTGGCTCAGTTTCAAGTGAAAGCTAATCTGGTCGTACCGATTATTTACGATGACTACTTTTGGGGGTTGCTAATTGCTCATAACTGTGCAAATCCTCGAAGGTGGCAACCCCTAGAGATTGACTTGCTCAAAGAACTGGCGATTCAAGTTGGCATTGGAATTCGGCAGGCGGAACTCTATCAGCAGGCACAGAATGAACTGAGCGATCGCAGACGAGTAGAAGCAGAATTACGGGAGAGCGAAGAATGGCTACGATTGGCACTATCAGCTTCTCGGATGGGAACATGGAACTGGAATATCCAAACCGGAAAAATTTCCTGGTCGGATAACCTGGAAGCCTTATTCGGACTGGAACCAGGAGAGTTTGATGGCTCATTCGAGATGTTTGTGGCGCGGTTGCACCCTGACGATCGCGATCGCTTGCTGGCAGCCGTTGATCGTGCGATCGCCACCGGAGAAGACTATGACATTGAATTTCGGGTAGTATATCCCAACGGTACGATTCGGTGGGCACTAAGCCAGGGCAAGGTATTTTACGACCAACACGGACAACCGATGCAGATGGCGGGTATCGATCTAGATATCACCGAACGCAAACAGTCAGCCGAAACTCTGCGCGAGAGTGAGGAACGTTTTCGGCAGCTTGCAGAAAATATTGATGCGGTGTTCTGGATCAAAGAAGTACCGGAAAATCGAGTCAGCTATGTTAGTCCTGCATATAAACGCCTGTGGGGATTGAACCCGCAGGAATTGTATCAAGGACAACAAGCGTGGGTCGAGCGTATCCATCCAGAAGATCGAGAAGCAACAGACAGAGCGTTTCATGAAAAAGCTGTCGTCGGTCAATTTGATCAAGAATACCGGATTATTTTACCCGATGGTAGTATTCGCTGGGTTCACGATCGCTGCTTTCCCCTGCGAGATGAAACAGGAGAAATTTATCGGTTTGCCGGGATTGCCGAAGACATTAGCGAACGCAAACAGACAGAGCAAACCCTGCGAGACAGTGAAGAACGCTTCCGCACCTCAGTTGAAAATATGCTGGACTGCTTTGGCGTATACCGTGCTGTGAGGAATGAGCAGGGAAAGATTGTCGATTTTCTGACTGAATATGTCAATGATGCGGCTTGTTTCAACAATCAAATGACTTATGAGCAGCAGATTGGGCGGGGGTTGTGTGAATTACTACCAGGGCATCGTGAAAGTGGACTATTTGATGAGTACTGCCAGGTAGTAAAAACAGGGCAACCGCTCGTTAAAGACAGCCTAGTTTATGAGGATGAGTACGGAGAACAACGCTTAGTTAAAGCGTTTGATATCCGCGTAGCTAAATTTGGAGATGGATTTGTTGCCACCTGGCGAGATATCACCGTTCGCCAACAAACCGAAGAAGCCTTGCGCCAGAGTGAAGAATTTAAAAACCGTATTTTGGATAGTAGTTCTGACTGCATCAAGGTATTAAGCCTCGATGGGCGGCTGCTATATATGAATACAGGTGGACTGTGTTTGATGGAAATTGACGACTTAAATTCCTATCTGAATATTGAATGGCTCTGTTTCTGGGAAGGCAGCTATCGGCAACAGGCAGAGCAGGCACTCGCTGCCGCGAAAACAGGTGAAGTCAGCATTTTTCGCGGATACTGCCCAACCGCAAAAGGCACTCCCAAATGGTGGGAAGTGGTCGTTAGCCCAATTCTGGATGCTTCCGGGCAACTAGAACGAATCTTATTGATTTCACGAGATATCACAGAACGTAAAAAGACAGAACTCCTATTGCAGGAGAGCGAAGCCCGGTTGAAACTGGCGTACAAAGCTACGCAATCGGGAGTATGGGATTGGGACATTATCCGCAACAGCGCTCATGTATCTGAAGAGTACTGCAATCTATTCGGGTTTGACCCAACCACAGAGGAAGTCAGCTTTGAACAGTGGTTAAGTCGCCTGCATCCAGACGATCGCAACTTTGCCAATGAAATAGTGAGTCGTACCATCCAGCAACAGCAAGAGTACTATGAAACTGACTACCGCATTTTACATCCTGATGGTATTCGCTGGTTAGCAGCTAGAGCTAAGGTTTTTTATGATGCTGCGGGCAATGCAGTACGGATGCTGGGCAACGTGCAAGATATCACCGATCGCAAACAGGTAGAGGAAGCATTACGCCAAAGCGAGGAACGCTATCGCTGCTTGGCAGAATTAATTCCACAATTAGTCTGGACAGCCAACACAGAAGGAGCGTTACTCGATGCCAATCAGCGTTGGTTAGAATACACAGGATTAACGCCAGAACAAGCCCACACAGTCGGCTGGAAAGAGGTTGTGCATCCAGAAGATGTACTTATTCTGGCTCAAAAGTGGAGCGAGGCAGTAGAACAGGGTACTTCTTATCAAGCTGAAGGTCGTATGCGGCGCTCAGATGGTGTCTATCGCTGGCATCTACACCAAGCAATTCCGCAAAAGGATAAGCAAGGTCAAATTGTCAAATGGTTTGGCAGTGCAACTGATATCGAAGCGCAAAAACAACTCGAAGCCGAACGCGATCGCCTATTCCAGCTAGAGCAAGCCGCGCGGGCGGAAGCAGAACGTGCCAATCGCATCAAAGATGAGTTTCTTGCCATTCTCTCCCACGAATTGCGATCGCCTCTCAACCCCATTCTTGGCTGGACAAAACTACTGCAAACTCGCAAATTTAGTGAAACGAAAACAGCCGAAGCCTTAGCCACCATCGAACGCAACGCTAAACTGCAAACTCAACTGATTGATGATTTGCTCGATGTCGCCAAGATTCTGCGCGGCAAACTCAGCATCGATGCGACTCCTGTAAATTTGGCATTTGTGATTGAATCTGCGATCGACACGGTAAGAACCGCAGCTGTTGCTAAATCAATTTTGTTGCATCCGGTGCTGCCGAATATTGGGCAAGTCTCTGGAGATTCCAACCGCCTGCAACAGATCGTTTGGAATTTACTTTCTAACGCGATCAAGTTTACCCCTAACGGAGGACGGGTAGAAATCCGACTACAGCAACTCGATAATCAGGCAAAGATTATTGTCAGTGACACTGGCAAAGGCATTAATCCTGAGTTTCTCCCATATATTTTTGAATCATTTCGTCAAGAAGATGTCTCAATTACTCGCAAGTATGGGGGGTTAGGATTGGGGTTAGCGATCGTTCGGCAGTTAGTTGAGGCTCATGGCGGCACGATCGCGGCTGATAGTCCAGGTGAAGGCTTTGGAGCCACCTTTACAGTCCAGTTGCCACTGCTGAATGTTGAACCGGAAATCAAGCAGACAGATAAGTTGTCACAACAAGCACTAGAACTTACGGGGATTCGAGTCCTGACAGTTGATGATGACCCTGATGCCCGCGAGCTATTAACAGTATTGCTTACTGAATACGGAGCGCAAGTCCTGACTGTTTCCTCTGCGGCAGAAGTCTTGGCAAACCTGGAGTCCTTTCAACCCGATGTTTTAGTTAGTGATATTGGGATGCCCGAAGTTGATGGTTATTCCTTGATTCAACAAATCCGAACTTTAACCCCCGAAAAAGGGGGACACATTCCCGCGATCGCTTTGACTGCTTATGCCAGAGTTGATGATTACCAGCAAGCTATAACCAGTGGCTATCAACGGCATGTTACCAAGCCCCTCGATCCAGAAGAGTTAGTTCAAGCTGTGGTGGCACTTGCACACAGTAAACCATCCCATTCCTTAAAATAATTCCGTTTAAGTACTTATTTGCTGAATAAACTTGCGTAAGGCGATCGCCACTCTCAACAGGCGGAATGTTGTGGAGAGGTGTTGACTGCGATCGCAACCAGTAGAGGAGTTTAAATTGATTGTATTCTTGTAGAGACGGCGATTCATCGCGTCTCTTGCCTGCAATTCATCGCGTCTCTTGCCTTAACCCAACAGTTTCCCACATCTCTACATTATTTTTCGGTGTTACGTCTCTGTAAACATCGCTCAAATTTAAATATTAGTTATTAAAGTTTGAACGTTTGCAGCTAATGCTCTTCCATATATAAGAAACGCTTAAACATTTGTAGCAAAGGTATAATACTTTACAAAAAATTCTCTTCCATATATAAGAAACCTTTAAGCATTTGCATGAATCATTGTAATGTACTTATAAATCTATTTATTACCTGAAATATAACAGTGAAAGCAGTTTTTGCAGGAAGGAGTATTTCTCCTATATATTTGCTGGCTGATTTTTTTATTAAAGCAGACTACATCTATGCTTTCTTTAAATAAGTGCAAATTTGATGTTAAAGCAAAGCATAAGAGATGATTATGGCTAAATTCCTTTTTATAACAGATTTGGATGACACCCTCGTGTATCGCACAGTGGGCGATGACAGCGCCTTAGCAGAACTAAATCAACTGCTAAGTCAACATCGCCAAGAATACGGGACTAAAATCGTTTATTCTACCGGGCGATCGCCTGTACTTTACAAAGAACTCCAAGCTCAAAAAAATCTTTTGCAACCCGATGCCCTCGTTCTTTCTGTAGGTACAGAAATTTACCTGGATGGTACTGATACTCCAGACTCAGGTTGGTCAGAAATCCTCTCTCCGGGATGGGAACGAGAAGCTGTATTATCTATTACCCAGAAATATCGTGAGTTAGTTCGGCAACCAGATTCAGAACAGCGTCCCTTCAAAGTGAGTTTTTTTCTAGAACAAGATTCATCTGCGAATGTTCTACCACAACTTGAAGCCCAGTTGCAGAAATCTAAATTAAATGTAAAGTTAATCTACAGTAGCGGTATTGACCTTGACATTGTACCCCATAGCAGCGATAAAGGTCAGGCAATGCAGTTTTTACAACAGAAGTGGAAATTTGCAGCAGAACAAACAGTTGTCTGTGGTGATTCAGGTAATGATATTGCTTTATTTGCTGTAGGCAACGCACGAGGGATTATTGTGGGGAATGCCCGAAAAGAGTTACTCCAATGGCACAATGAGCATCCCTCTGAACACCGCTACCTGGCAAAAGGTTTTTGTGCAGGTGGAATTATTGAAGGCTTAAATTATTTTGGTCTCTTGTAA
This sequence comes from Nostoc sp., assembly GCF_036917095.1. Taxonomy (GTDB): domain Bacteria; phylum Cyanobacteriota; class Cyanobacteriia; order Cyanobacteriales; family Nostocaceae; genus Nostoc. Next base: position 95,189 of record NZ_JBALFH010000055.1, on the reverse strand, counting down.
TGATTAGTTATTTAAAAGGTATAGTCGCTGGTATCCAAACAATTGGCGCTAATCGCGTGATTCTAACTCTGGAAGTGAATGGCTTGGGGTATGATTTGCAAGTTCCTCAACGGCTAGCAAACCAGTTACCAGAGTCAGGAGGAGTAACGCAAATTTTTACCCATTTCCAAATTCGTGAAGAAGTGCCCTTTTTATATGGCTTTGCTTCACCAGCCGAACGCGATTTATTTCGTCACTTGCTGACTGTCACCGGCATTGGTGCAGCCTTAGCGATCGCCCTCTTGGACACTTTGGAACTACCAGATTTAGTCCAAGCAATTATCGCCGGCAATACACAAATCTTAATTCAGGCTCCCGGTGTCGGTAAAAAAATCGCTGAACGCATCTGTTTGGAACTAAAAAGCAAATTAGTCGAATGGCGCAAATCAGCCGGGTTCTTCGTCGCCACAGGCGGGCCAGCTCCAGGAATTCTCGAAGAGGTGCAAATGACCCTCTTCGCCTTGGGATATACTGCCCATGAAGTAAGTCACGCCCTGCATGTAGTAAGCGAAGACATCGGACTACCCAAAGATGCTTATGTCGAAGATTGGATTAAACAAGCGATCGCTCATCTCAGCAGCGAACAAGTTTAATAGTCATTAGTCATTGGTCATTAGTCATTGGTCATTTGTCATTAGTTATTAGTCATTAGTCATTAGTTATTAGTTATTTTCCCCCTGCTCCCCTGCTCCCCTGCCCCCCTGCCCCCCTGCCCCCCTGCTCCCCTGCTCCCCTGCTCCCCTGCTCCCCTGCCCCCCTGCCTCCCAATGACTGACCCTTATGCTTGGCTAGAACATTCCTTAGCAACAATTCATCGGGCAGACTGGTATCGTTCGGTACAAACAATCGACGGTCGTCCGGGTGCAACGGTGGTTTTAGCTGGGCAAGAGGTAATTAATTTTGCCAGCAATGACTATTTGGGATTGGCTGGGGATGAGCGGTTAATAGCAGCTGCAACTGCTGCGATCGCAGAATTTGGAACTGGTAGTACTGGTTCTAGATTACTCAGCGGGCATCGGGAATTGCACAGGGAATTAGAGGAGGCGATCGCATCTACCAAACAAACCGAAGATGCCTTGGTATTTAGTTCCGGGTATCTAGCCAATTTGGGTACAATTACTGCCCTTGTTGGCAAGCGTGATTTAATTTTATCTGACCAGTACAATCATTCCAGCCTGAAAAATGGAGCGATTCTCAGCGGTGCAGTATTTGTGGAATACCCGCACTGCGATCTTGCAGTATTAAAAACTCAGTTGAGTCAACAGCGACAAAACTACCGACGCTGTTTGATTCTTACTGATAGCGTCTTCAGTATGGATGGCGATTTATGTCCGTTGCCAGCACTGTTGGATCTGGCTGATGAATTTAACTGTATGCTGCTAGTTGATGAAGCTCATGCCACTGGGGTACTAGGAAAAACTGGCGCTGGGTGTGTCGAACATTTTGGATGTACGGGAAAGCCGTTAATTCAAGTTGGCACTTTGAGTAAAGCTTTGGGTAGTCTAGGCGGGTATGTGGCAGGAAGTAGTGCCCTAATTGACTTCTTGCGGAACCGCGCACCTACTTGGATTTATACCACTGGACTTTCACCTGCTGATACGGCGGCGGCTTTAGCAGCAATCAAGATAGTGCAACAAGAACCGCAACGCCGTGCCCAATTGTGGCAAAATGTACATCACTTGAAAAAGTTACTGCAACAACAGTTACCCAATCTAAAACTATTACCTTCGGAATCACCTATACTATGTTTTCAATTGCCTAGTGCAATAGATGCCCTTAAAGCTGGAAAACAGCTAAGAGATGCTGGCATTTTTGCCCCAGCAATTCGTCCCCCCACAGTGCCGACAAGTCGGATTAGAATCTCTTTAATGGCAACTCATGAAGCAGCACATATTGAGAAATTGGTAGCAGTGCTGAAGGATGTCATTGCCGCAGGCTAGGCAGACGAGAGTTTGTGAGCCAGCGACTTCTAGTCTGAGGGCAATTCGCCAAAACGGGATGCTCCCCTATTATGTTCCCGGACGAGAGCGAATACCATCGGGTATATGATAGCGATCGCCTAATATTTCTAACAAAGGGCCATGAACGTCAAATTTAACCATACTTACCGACGCGACCAAAATATTCACCCGATAGCGATAGCGTCCCAAATCAATTCCCAGTAAACTGCAAAGCATAATCCGAATCGTGGCTTTATGGGAAACTACTAAAACATTCCCTTGGGGATGTTTTTCTTGAATTTCAGCAATTACAGGCATAGAACGGTTAGCAATATCTACCGCAGTTTCTCCACCAATGGGTGCATTCCAAGCCGGTTCTGTCAACCATTTTACATAGTTTTCTGCGTAATTCTCTTGGGTAAACGATTTACTTTTCCTTTCCCATTCGCCGTAACTACCTTCTCTAAGTCCGTCACGCAACTGCATATCCATACCGATAGCATCACAAAATGGCTTGGCAGTTGCAATTGTGCGCTTCATCGGGCTAACATAAACCCCCTCCCACTTCAATTTTTGATAAACATCGGCAAAACCGGATGCCATCTGCATACCTTCAGAAGTCAACTCCGCATCAGTTTCACCGCAGAAATTACCACTTTGACTAAAAGTAGTTTCTCCATGTCGCAGTAAATATAAATTGAGTGTCATAGCTTGTATAGCGATTGGAATAAAAGAGTTTGTGCAAAAATAAAATAGCATCAATCTCGCAATCGAGTATGTGACACCAGGACAAAGTAATCAACCAAAAAAGTCAATCAACCACAAACTTTTGTCAACGAGATCAAAAGTAGCGGTTTCAGCTAGTACTCTAGTTTGAGCCGGGATACGGATACCGTTAGCGAATTCCTCAAACAGCTAAACTGAACCGATTGAGACCTTTCTGAGCAATTTTATACCCAGATGCCTAGTGTAACTGTCTCCCAAAATAGCATCTGACTTTTCACGGTATCTGGAAAACCTCACTTCAAAGTCTCTCTCCTAAAAGGAGAGAGACTTTGAATTTTCCCCCTTCCCGCATCGGGAAGGGGGTTAGGGGGTTAGGTTTTTCGTGCACTTTTCCACATAACGTGAAAAGTCAGAAAATAGCATCGGCTCTTTAGACAAGATTTTTGGAGCCAATGATAATTTGCTTTTCGCTATGCCGATTGAGTTTTGCCGAGTTAACTCTATTCCTAAACCCTCCTTCACATTAGGAATATTCGCTCTAGGTATCTGGAGTACAAGCAAAACAATTTTACGCAAACACAAACAGAAATAGACAGTCAAGTAAGAGTCTCTGTTTGATTGCGATTAATTTTAATTCAGCTCTCAAAGTCAGATTTGATGTTTGAGATAGAACTAGAAGACATATCGGATATTTAAAATCATTTTTATTTTGGCATTTGTTATAAATTTCGGTTACTGCATTTCTTAGAATTGAGTATTTACGAGCAGCAAACCGATGTTATGGATATAGAATATTGTTGTTAAATTCTGACTTTGATTACTATATTAACGGGGAATTAACCTCTCACAAAAGAAGTTTTCTAAATAAAAATCTATCTGGAGATAAATTACTAAAATTTGGAAACTAGCTTAGGCTATATACAGCCTTTGCAATAAGTATTGGTTGTTCCAAAACATTTTCATGCCCCATATTCATTCTTCCCTGTTACTGCGTTATGGCACTACTGTATTAATTGTTGCAATTACATTAGTGCTAATGCTGATACTAAACCCCTGGTTAAGTATGAGTGAAACTCCTTTTTTGCTGTTTTTTAGCGCTGTAATGGTAAGTAGTTGGTATGGTGGTTTGAAGTCAGGGTTGTTAGCAACGGGCTTGTCTGCGTTACTGAGCAATTACTTCTTTCTCCCTCCAGCTTACGATCTCAGTTTGGACTTATCCAATTTTGTGCGAATTGGGTTGTTTGCATTACAAGGATTCCTCTTTAGTATCTTATGTGAGAGATTAAAGACTGCTAAAAAACGGGCTGATGAAAATCTCCAAAAGCTGAGAGTTAGTGAGGAGCGATTTCGATTAGCATTAAGTACTTCAGATATCGCCATCTGTCAGCACGATCGCGATTTACGATATCAGTGGATTTATAATCCTCAAAATCTAGACACTATTGAGGAAATTTTAGGTAAGTCTGATGATGAAGTATTTCCAGCTTCAGTAGCAGAGCAATTGAGGGCAATTAAGCAGAAGGTACTAGAGACTGGTGTTTCAACCCGTGAAGAAGTTTATTTAACAATTTGTGGAGAAGACCGTTACTACGATTTGCTGGTTGAACCACTAAGGGATGTAGACAATAGCATTCAGGGTATTACCTGTGCAGGTGTGAATATTACTGAGCGCAAGCAGGCAGAACTAGAAAAAGCCACGTTGCACCAGGAACTTCAGCAAGCGATTCACCAAAAAAACGAATCTCTGGCGTTACTCAATGCTTGGGTTACTAGTTCGCCAGTGGGGCTGGCTTTTCTCGATACTGAACTTCGCTACATTCATGCTAATGAAGCATTGGCAGCTACCAATGGTGTACCGCAAAGTCAACATATTGGTCGTACCTTTAGAGAAGTACTACCGGAATGGGCAGCGCAAATTGAGCCTGTTTTTGAGCAAGTGATGGAATCTAGGCAGCCCTTGCTTAATCAGGAAGTAAGCGGTGAAACATATCCACTTGGAGTATATCGTTATGGTCTTGTCAGCTATTATCCGGTGTGTTTACCGGATGGGCAGTTATTAGGAGTAGGCATTAGTTCAATTGATATTACTCAACTGAAACAAACTGAGCAAGCACTGCAAGAAAGCGAAGCGAAGTTTCGCAGTGTGGTTGAGTCTAATATGATTGGTATTGGCTTCTGGGATAGAGACGGTAGGATTACAGATGCTAACGATGCCTTGCTAAACATGGTGGGTTATACCCGTGAAGAATTACTTGCCGGAGAACTTCGTTGGCAAGACCTAACTCCTAAAGAATACCTGCCACTCGATAAGCAAGCACTAACTCAATTTCAAGACAATTCCTTTTGCACCCCCTTTGAAAAAGAATATATTCGTAAAGACGGTTCGCGCTTCCCGATTTTGGCGGGTGGTAGCCACTTTGAAGGGACTATAGATCGAGGAGCTTTTTTTGTTCTTGATATTACAGAGCGCAAGCAGGCTGAAGAAAGACTTCGCCATATCGCCCAAATTAGTAGTTTACTCTCTACTTCGCTAGATTACGAAGAAACCTTAGAACAGATTGCCAAAATCTCAGTTCCCCAGCTAGCTGATTGGTGTAGCGTTGATATTTTAAATGAAGATGGTTCTATTCGCCGCCTACCCATTGCCCATGCAGACCCATCCAAAACGGAGTTAGCGCGTAAACTTCAGGAGTATGCCACAGATTACAAGGGTGCAAGTGCAATTACTAGAGTACTGCAAACCGGGCAAAGTGAATTAATCTCAGAGATACCTGACTCGCTATTAGTGGCAAGTACTCAGAATGAAGAACACTTAGAACTTGTTCGGCAATTGGGGATGAAGTCTGTGATGATTGTGCCGTTAATCGCACAAGGGCGAGTCCTCGGCACTATTAGCTTTGTCAGCACCCAATCAAACCGTCGCTACGATCGCACTGACCTAACTTTAGCAACAGATATTAGCGATCGTGCTGCTTTAGCAGTGGAAAATGCCCGACTTTATCGAGATATGCACCTGGCTTTAGTCCATTATGCGGAATCTCTATCTCTTCTAGATGCGCTCTTAGGTGCTGCTCCCGTTGCTGTATGCTTTTTGGATCGGGAACTGCGATATATCCGAATTAATCAAGTTTTCGCTGACATTAACGGTTTGACCATAGAAGAACATCTAGGACGCAAATTTGGGGAAGTGTTGCCAGCAATGGCGGCTGAGTTGGAGCAACAGTTACAGCGCGTTTTAGATACTGGAGAACCCCTGCTGAATGTAGAAATCAGTGGAAACACAAGGGAACAACCAGAACGTTACGGTTACTGGCTGGGCAACTATTACCCAGTCAACAACGCAATGGGAGAAACGGTAGGAATTGGGATTATTTTGGCAGATGTGACAGCAGCAAAGCAAACAGAAGTTGCCTTACGGGAAAGCGAAGAAAGGTTCCGGGCAATGTTTAACCAGGCAGCTGTTGGCATTAGTTTAATAGCGTTGGATGGACGATTTCTTCAGGTTAATCCTGCCCTATGTGAAATTACTGGATACAGCCATGAAGAGTTAATTCAATTAAACTTTCAGGAAATTACCCACCCTGACGATTTAGAAATTGATTGCGAAAATGCTCGGCGAGTTTTAGCAAAAGAAATTAGTGGTTATTCTCTAGAGAAGCGTTACATCCGCAAAGATGGTTCCATTGTTTGGGTAAACCTAACTTCATCAGTAGTATGGGATGCTAACGGACAACCAAAGTATGCATTGGGCATTATTGAAGATATTAGCGAACGGCTTGCCGCGCTGGTCGAACAGCAAGCTGCGCTGCGCGAACGCCAACGAGTTGAAGCCACACAACAGTTTTTAGTTGAAGCCAGCACCTTACTAGCTGCCTCATTCGATTATGAAATCGCTTTGAAAAGTGTGGCTAATCTAGCAGTTCCCACCCTAGCTGACTGGTGTATTGTAGATGTTTTCCAGAAAGATTGGTCAAGTAAACAAATTGCGATCGCAATTGCCGATCCCACAAAACAAAATATATTAGACGAAATTCGACGGCGTTATCCACCCAAAGCTAGAACAAAACAGCTTGTGGAGCAGCTAGGATTGGGAATCTCTATCTTTTATCCCGAATTATCTGACTATAATTTTGTCCAGATGGCTCAAAATGAGGAACATCTGCAATTGTTGCGAAGCCTGGGTATTCGTTCTCTAATGGTGATTCCAGTTCGTTCCCGCGGGCAATTATTTGGAGCAATCTCTTTTTTTACAGCCGAGTCAGGCCGACACTACAAACAAACAGACTTGGCTTTAGCAGAGGATATTGCTCGTCGGGCGGCAATAGCGATCGACAACGCCAGACTTTACCAGGAAACTGAACGGTCTGTCAATCGCACCATACTTTTGCAAAGAATAACTGCTGCCTTTTCGGAAGCCTTAACTCCCCAACAGGTAGCCAATGTAGTGGTGAACCAAGGCATTGCCGCCTTGGAAGCGACTGGTGGTTCCGTTGTCTTACTTACTGAGGGAGGTACTACCCTAAAAGTTGTGCAAGCAATTGGCTATCCGCAAACGCTTATAAATACTTGGGCAACTTTTCCCATCACAGCACCTAACCAAATAGCAGAAACAGTCAGAACTGGGCAGCCGGTTTTTTTAGAAAATTTAGCAGCCATGATTGCTAGATATCCCGACTTAGCAGATGTTGTGACTGTTATAGCGAATAATGCCTGGGCTTCTATTCCCTTGGTAGCAGAAGGTAAAGTAATTGGGGCTTTGGGATTAAGCTTTACTCCTGGACAAATATTTAATGAAGAAGACCGGGGATTTATGTTGACACTAGGACAACAGTGTGCTCAAGCGATCGCCCGCGCTCAACTTTACGAAGCCGAAAAAACTGCAAGGGCACAAGCCGAGACAGCCAACCGGATTAAGGATGAATTCCTCGCTGTCCTTTCTCACGAACTTAGAACTCCCCTGAATCCGATTTTAGGGTGGGCGAAGTTACTCAGAACCCGCAATTTTGATGAAGCCACGAGAATCCGGGCATTGGAAACAATCGAGCGTAATGCCAAATTACAAACCCAACTTATTGGAGATTTACTTGATGTTTCGCGGATTTTACAAGGTAAAGTCAGGTTAAATCTCTATGCAGTGGATTTGAAAGTAGCGATCGCAGCTGCACTAGAAACGGTGCGTTTAGCAGCCGAAGCCAAATCAATTGAAATTAAAACGGTGCTAAGTCCTGATATCGGCAAAGTTTTGGGTGATGGCGATCGCTTGCAACAAGTAATGTGGAATCTCCTCTCCAATGCCGTTAAATTCACACCCACAGAAGGACGAGTAGAAGTGCGTTTAGAGCAAGTTGGGTTAGAAGCCCAAATTCAGGTGATTGATACAGGTAAAGGAATCAACCCAGAATTTTTGCCCTACGTCTTTGATTACTTCCGACAAGCAGATGCCAAAACAACCAGAGTATTTGGTGGATTGGGATTAGGACTGGCAATTGTGCGCCATCTCGTAGAACTTCACGGTGGTACAGTTCAGGCAGATAGTCCCGGAGAAGGACAAGGGGCTACCTTTACAGTCAGACTGCCTTTGCTCAAAAATTCTGAATTGCGAGTCAGTAGTGCTGAGGCTTCTCAACCAGAACTTAGTACTGACGACACATTACTTGCTGGAGTAAAAATTCTGCTTGTAGACGATCAAGCTGATGTGCGAGAGTTTTTTAGCTTTGCGCTAGAACAATATGGCGCAACTGTAACAGCAGTTGAATCAGCAAGTGAAGCGCTGGAAATACTAACTCAATCAAAGCCAGATATTCTGTTAAGCGATATTGGAATGCCCTTGATGGATGGCTATATGTTGCTGCGCGAAGTGAGAAAATTACCGCCAGAACAAGGTGGGCAAATTCCCGCGATCGCTTTGACTGCTTATGCTGGAGAAATTAACTACAACCAAGCAATGGCAGCAGGATTTCAAAAACACCTACCGAAACCCGTCGATCCCGTGGATTTAGCTAGTGCGATCGTTAATCTCATCGAACAAAATCAATCTTGAAGCAGGCAGGAGGCTTGCTCAAAGAAGAGGAAAAGGGGCAGGGGAGAAAGATACTGGAATTCATCTACAAGAAGGGTTTCAGAGCAAATAAATTTATTTATGAGGTTTTCCCCCTGCCCCCTGCCTCTTCAGTCAACCAATGGGGCGATTACCAGGATTGACTGCATGAATATATTCACTACCCGATCGCGGTCTTCCTCTTTTATAATCAGCTTCTTCTGGTTTACCCCATCCTAGCTGCAAAATCATTTCCAAAAAGCTAGAATTTTCCCACTTGCACAAACGTGCCCATTCTGTTCTTTGAACAATTCTCTCTACATCAGATGTGACTATTTGTTGATACTGTTTACTATTATTGAAACTCAAATATAAATCCATCCCTTTAGAGACTTCATGCCAAAATTCTACGATGGAATTTTTAGCAGATTTCAATATCTCTAAGTCACTGGCGAGGGCGATTAACTCGGTGTCTACTTCGGGATAGTTCAAGTTTTTACCTTTGACTGTTACCTCCCGCCAGATAATACCTGAAACTTGATTTTCCCTTTGATAGTCATGAATTGCAGTTTTGAAATCTTGATAGGCAGTAAACTGTTGCAGCCCATCAGTTTTGAGAAACTGGTCAATTACAGGATTGCCAGAGACTGTTATTTCTAATTTTAGGCGTTTTCCCTTGAGGCAGGCTTGGCGTTCAGCTGCCAAAATTTGAATTAGCTCTTGGGTTGTGTAAACCTTTGACATCAGAATACACTCTAGTTAGTCATTGGTCATTGGTCATTAGTCATTAGTCATTAGTCATTTGTTACGGACTATAGACTATGGATTAACTTTTTAATCTGTTAACACAGATATTTCAATATTATGCTTTGACCTCGGCAGAAATGTAGTAACAAGCACTAAAAATTAGGGCAGACCAATTTGGTCTACCCCATAAGTTATCTAGCTAACTCACTACTGAATTCATTGAAGGCTCGCCGCTTTAGCAGTGCTGTTTCGGTGCGTGGTAACAAATCAAAGATTTTGCGAAATTGATCGTCTATCTCTTCAAAAGCTACTTGACCTTTCTTATTCAAAACTACCTCACCTGATTTATTAAACACCACGACTTGAGGAACACTCCCAGAATAGTAATATCCTGGTTCTGTAGGGTCGTAAGTCTGTTTAGGCGGGATAGAATCTACATTAATCGGCATAATTTCTGCCACCCGGCCATAGAATTCCTGTACTCGTGATATGGAAATGGCGTATCTTTTGGAATCGCTGCTGTCATCCAAATAAAAAGCCAAAAATATAGGTTTATGTTCCGCTAAAGTCTGTGCAAGTGTCTGTCTGGGAGGAACCAATGAACCATTGCCAGCATAAACGACAAAGATGTTGCCATCATATAAATCATTATTGAGACCAGCAGATGCAGGTTGCATACTTATAATGAAAAGACTTACAAGCAACAACAGGCATTTGGACAACCACCTTCGCCAGCCAGTAATTCGTTTATGTAAAAAAAGAAACTTTGTGCTATTCATCAAAAGGAACCTTGCAAGCTACTACTTGTCGTGAGTTTGTGCTGAATTCGGCAAACTGGGCTGGATATGTAATTACGCCCACGCTCTATTTTTTAAGATAACGCCTACTGAGATTATCTCTTGTAAGTGGATGATGGAGATGAACGGAGTTCTGAAGTGGATGAATCCAGTTCTGAAGTGGATGAACTAGATTCTAACTCTCCCCTGCCCCCTGCCCCCTGCCCCCTGCCCCCTACCTCCACTCCCATTTCCTGCAACTTAATTTTGAGACTGGCTTTTTCAGCCAGGATTCGCTAAACTCACAAGATTAAATTTGCAATTAAATACTTTCAATTAGCAACTGCCAGAAGACTAGGATACTGATGTGGGAAACAAAATACAATTCATAGATAGGCTGCGACTGGGTTTCGCGGTGTCAGTGGCAAAAAGTGTGACCTTTATAGTGCGATCGCTGCGTCTGGGTGCTGCTAGTGTATTACCAGGCTCGATTGCTCGTCGCATTGAACCCCGACTCTTACAATTATTGAGTCAGCAAGTTAAAAACGGGGTGATTTTAATTGCTGGTACTAACGGCAAAACCACTACAGCGCTGCTTTTATGCACGATATTAGAACGCAAGGGTTTTCGGGTCACTCATAATTCTACAGGTGCAAATCTGGAAAATGGCTTGATGACGGCGCTGTTAGAAAGCACCAACTTACTAGGTACGCTAAATACTGATTACGCCATTTTGGAAGTTGACGAAAATATTGTACCAAGAGTATTAGCGCCACTCCAACCGCGAATCATTCTCTGTTTAAACTTGTTCCGCGACCAACTCGATCGGTACGGCGAAGTAGATACAATTAGTAAGCGTTGGACAAAAGTTATTTCTACGCTACCACCAGAAACGGTAGTAATTCCCAATGCTGACGACCCAACTTTATCTAACCTGGGTCAGCAGTTACCTCAACGGGTGTTATTCTTTGGCTTGAATGAACCAGAACATTATTTAGAAGCAATTCCTCACGCTGTTGATTCTATTTATTGTCCCAAATGTGGGCATTCTCTAGATTACAAGGGTGTTTATTTGTCTCATTTGGGAGATTTTACTTGTCCCAAGTGTGGTTTTAGTAAAAGTAAACCGACTCTCGAAAGTAGTGAATGGTCGCAAATTCTAGTTGGTTTGTACAACAAATACAATACATTAGCGGCTGCTACTGCGGCTATTGAGTTAGGAGTTGATGAAGTAACAATCAGAGATACTATTAATACCTTCCAAGCTGCCTTTGGTCGGGCTGAAGATTTGGTAATTAATGGTAAAAGGGTGCGAATATTGTTATCAAAAAATCCTGTGGGAACGAATGAAACCATTCGCGTAGTTACTCAAAGCACAGATAAAACCACACTGATAGTTTTGAACGATCGCACACCCGATGGCACTGATGTATCCTGGATTTGGGACGTGGATACCGAGAAATTAGTCGAACGTGGCGGGACTTTAGTAGTGAGTGGCGATCGCGTCTATGATATGGCACTACGTCTACGTTACAGCCAAAAGTCGCCTGAGAGTAACTTAAATTTAATTGTGGAAGAAGATTTGCGACAAGCGATCGCAACTGCATTAGAGCATACACCAGAGAATGAAACTCTGCATATTCTGCCCACTTACTCAGCCATGCTAGAAGTGCGAGAAGTTTTAACTGGTCGTAAAATTCTTTAAATTTGTCATTGGTCATTTGTCATTTGTCATTTGTCATTTGCGATCGTCCCATTCCCCATTCCCTAAATTTATGAGTTCTCAAAATTTAGAATTAACAATAGGTTGGCTTTATCCGACGCTGATGAGTACTTATGGCGATCGCGGTAATGTAATTACTATAGAACGTCGCGCTCAATGGCGGGGATACGATGTTAAAGTATTACCCCTGGATCAAAATGCCACAGCCGCAGATATTAAAACTGTAGATGTAATCGTTGGTGGTGGCGCACAAGACCGTCAGCAAGAAATTGTCATGCGTGATTTGCAAGGTGCGAAAGCTGACGCGATGCGCGAGAAAATCGAAAATGGAACTCCGGGAGTATTTACCTGTGGTTCACCCCAATTACTGGGACATTATTATGAACCAGGCTTAGGACAACGGATTGATGGTTTAGGAATACTCGATTTAGTTTCCGTGCATCCCGGCGAAAATACTAAACGCTGTATTGGTAACTTGGTAATTGAAGTGACAGCTTCACGCCTAGCGCAAGATTTAAAAGAGATGACGGGTAGCACGCCGTATTTGGTAGGCTTTGAGAATCACGGCGGACGTACCAAACTGGGGAAAGTGGAAGCATTGGGGCGAGTAGTGTATGGCTTGGGAAATAATGGTGAAGATGGGACAGAAGGAGCATTTTATCAGAATGCGATCGCTACTTATTCCCACGGCCCTTTGTTGCCGAAAAATCCTTTTGTTGCCGATTGGTTAATTCAAACAGCACTGCGGCTAAAGTATCAGCAGGAAATTACCTTAAAACCTTTTGACGATAGCCTTGCTGCACAAGCACGAGAAGCGATGTTTAAGCGATTGAAAGTGAGTTTACCAAATACTGCTGCGGCGAAAGTTTAACCTAAGTTTGCTGATTAAGCCTCTCTCCGAGTCGGGGAGAGGTTTGGAGAGGGGTCAAATTTGACATCAAGCAAGAGGGCAAAGTATGACTCAAGCCTTAACCAAACAAGTAACATTTGATGAATTTATCGCCTGGTATCCCGAATCTTCAGACAGGCATTATGAACTACATGATGGGGTAATTGTTGAAATGCCTAAGCCAACAGGGAAGCACTCAGAGATAGCCGGGTTTATCAATGGTTCTTTGTTTATTGAAATCACCCGTTTGTCCAGCCCTTGGTTTATCCCTAAAGAATGCGTCATCAAGTCACTTAACACTGATTCAGGTTATGAACCAGATGTCATCGTTCTTGATAGACAAGCTGTCAGGAATGAACCTCGTTGGAAAAAAGAATCTATCATTACGCGTGGTAGTTCCGTCAAGTTGGTTGTAGAAGTTGTTTCAACCAACTGGAGTGATGATTATGCTTTGAAGCTAGAAGATTACGAGTCTTTGGGCATTCCTGAATATTGGATTGTAGACTATCTAGGTTTAGGTGGTAGGCGCTTTATTGGCAATCCTAAACAACCAACAATCTCGATTTACCAACTAATTGAAGGTGAGTATCAAGTTAGGCAATTTCGGGGAAATGACCGCATTCAGTCGCTAGCTTTCTCAGAGTTGAATTTAACTGCTGAACAGATTTTTCGGGCTGGAGAAGCCGCGTAAAAAACGGCTAAAGAAGTAATAGAACCATTAAAGACTCGTCCGCGAGTATCAAAGACTCGTTTACAAGCCAATCTAAGCTATTGGTAATGATAAATTATTTTTAGAATCAGTAAAAATTATTAGCGCTCGTTTCATATTACACAGGTTAGTAGATTGCTTTGATATCTTGCAGCATTCTTAATTAGTAGCCGCGATCGCCTGAAACTCGAAGTTCTAGGAACCAATAGCCAAAGCCACTCAAGTGGACTAAAACCTAAGTCTACAAAAAATCTAGTCCTTTTAAGACGACTTTTGCTATCAACTAGAGGTTTCTAAGCTGTGGCGGTTGTTGGGATTAGTGCAAAATATTAGTGGTTGCGAAATTGTCCAACGAATCAGGGGCATTACATATAATTTTCGTTAATAGGTGAACCTCAGTATGGCAGACACGCCTCGACGTTTCCTTAAAAAAATTCGAGAAGCCAAAGAGAAACAGTTTAAAAAATTAAATTTAAGCAATGATTGGCGTACTGATGACAAGGAAAAATTAACAGAGATTCCGACTGAGGTGTTTGAACTGGAATGGTTAGAGGTTTTGGATTTAAGCGACAACCAATTTACGATGCTGCCAGAAACCATTGACCGCCTGCAACACCTCACTTCCCTGTATTTAAGGAACAACCAAATAACAACGCTGCCAGAAGCGTTCGCCCACCTGCCACAACTCACTTCTCTGGATTTAAGGTTCAATCAATTAACGACACTGCCAGAAACCATTGACCACCTGCAACAACTCACCTACCTGGATTTAGGTCACAACCAATTAACGACACTGCCAGAAGAGATCGCCTGCTTGCAACAACTCACTTCCCTGAATTTAAGGAACAACCAAATAACAACGCTGCCAGAAGCGCTCGCCCGTCTGCCACAACTCACCTACCTGGATTTAAGCCGTAACCAATTAACGACACTGCCAGAAGCGATCGTCCACCTGCAACAACTCACCTACCTGGATTTAAGCCGTAACCAATTAACGACACTGCCAGAAGCGATCGTCCACCTGCAACAACTCACCTCCCTCTATTTAAGCGACAACCAATTAACGATACTGCCAGAAGTGATCGCCCGCTTGCAACAACTCACCTCTCTGGATTTAAGGAACAACCAAATAATGACGTTGCCAGAAGCGATTGCCCGCTTGCAACAACTTACCTCCCTAGATTTAAGGAACAACCAAATAACGACGCTGCCAGAAGCGATCGTCCACCTGCAACAACTTACCTCCTTGAATTTACGCTTCAACCAAATAATAACGCTGCCAGAAACGATTGCCCGCCTAAAACAACTCACCTACCTGGATTTAGGTCATAACCAAATAAGGACACTGCCAGAAACAATCGCCCGCCTGCAACAACTCATTTTCTTGGATTTAGGCCACAACCAAATAACGACGTTGCCAGAAGAGATCGCTTGCCTGCAACAACTCACTTCCCTGAATTTAAGCCACAACCAAATAACGACGTTGCCAGAAGAGATCGCCTGCTTGCAACAACTCACTTCCCTGGATTTTAGCTTCAACAAATTAACGACGTTGCCAGAAGAGATCGCCTGCCTGCAACAACTCACTTTCCTGGATTTTAGTTACAACAAATTAACGACGCTGCTAGAAGCGATCGCCCGCTTGCAGCAACTTACCTCTCTGAATTTAAGCAGTAACCAATTAACGACGTTGCCAGAAGAGATCGCCTGCCTGCCACAACTGACTTCCCTGGATTTAAGCCACAATCAAATAACGACGTTGCCAGAAGCGATCGCCCGCCTGCAACAACTCACTTCCCTGTATTTAAGCTTCAACCCCATCGAGAAGCCACCGCCAGAAATTGTTGCACAAGGTATTGAGGCAATTAAGGATTATTTCCGACAACTAGAAGTAGAAGGTAGAGATTATCTGTGTGAAGCAAAGTTAGTAATTATCGGCGAAGCAGGAGCAGGGAAGACAACACTGGCGAACAAAATTGAAGACCAAAATTATCAACTT
Organism: Nostoc sp.; assembly: GCF_036917095.1. GTDB lineage: Bacteria > Cyanobacteriota > Cyanobacteriia > Cyanobacteriales > Nostocaceae > Nostoc. Next base: position 79,604 of record NZ_JBALFH010000055.1, on the reverse strand, counting down.
CGAGAGGAAGACACTACAAAGGGAATTAAGGTCATCGAGTGGGGTTTCCCAATGGAAAACGAGCGAGAATTTCGAGTCAATATTTGGGACTTTGGGGGGCAAGAGATTTACCATGAGACTCACCAGTTTTTCCTAACCAAGCGTTCCCTCTACGTTTTAGTGGCAGATAATCGCAAGGAAGACACGGATTTTTATTACTGGTTGAATGTAGTAGAACTGTTGAGTGATAACAGTCCGTTGCTAATCATCAAAAATGAGAAGCAAAACCGCCACCGTGAAATTAATGAACTCCAGTTACGGGGTCAGTTTACTAACTTGAAGGAGACTTTATCAACAAACCTTGCTACCAACAGAGGTTTAGAACTAGTTTTAGAAAAAATCAAGCATTACGTTAAAAGCCTGCCCCATATTGGCAGTCCGCTCCCCAAAACCTGGGTTAGAGTCCGGGAAGCTTTGGAAAGTGACGCACGCAATTACATTAGCTTGGATGAATACCTGAGCATCTGCCAACAAAATGGGTTCACCCAAAGAAATGATAAGTTGCAGTTGAGTGGCTATTTGCACGATTTGGGAGTATGCTTGCACTTCCAGGAAGACCCACTTTTGAACAAGATCGTCATCCTCAAGCCAAAGTGGGGAACTGATGCAGTCTACAAAGTGCTGGATAATGAAAAGGTGATTCGCAACCTGGGCAGTTTCACACGGTCTGACTTGGCAAACATCTGGTGTGAAGACGAATACGCTACGATGCATGATGAACTATTGCGCTTGATGATCAACTTCAAACTGTGCTACGAAATTCCTAGAAGCAAAGGAAAATATATTGCCCCACAACTCCTATCTGCTAATCAACCCCCCTATAACTGGGATGAAACCAACAACCTGATTCTGCGTTACACCTACGAGTTCATGCCCAAGGGGATCATCAGCCAATTCATCGTCGCCATCCATGAGTTGATAAATGAACAACAATGTGTCTGGAAAAGTGGCGTTGTTCTCAGCAAAGATCAGACGAAGGCAGAGGTGATTGAATATTACGGCAAGCGGGAGATTAAGATTCGAGTTTCAGGTCGTCACAAAAGAGATTTGATGACCATAGTTACACATGAACTCGATAAAATTCATGATTCGTATAAGCGACTGAAGTACAACAAGTTAATTCCCTGTAATTGTGTCACTTGCAAAGATAGCCAAGAGCCACACTTTTACCAATTTGAAATATTGCGACAGTTTGTAGCCGATAAACAAGAACGCATTCAATGTCAAAAAAGCTATCAAATGGTTGATGTCTTAGGCTTAATTGATGATGTGATGGACAGAAGGGAGTTACTTCAAGCAGAACAGCAGATGAGTAGCGATTTTCTACCTAATTCCTCAAAGACAAGAAGGGAAAATGTCCTTGTAACAATTAATAATGTAATTCAGCCATCAAAGCAAGAGAATAATTTTATGACAGAACCATCTAAACAGGAAGAAAATTCTCAGCCAGAAGACATAGTTAAACTTCCGTTTGCGTTTAGAAATGGAATGTTCTATTTATTTGTATTTGTAGTTGTATTTTGTCTAATTGCATTTTTTGGTGGTTCGCTACCGTTTCATTATCTAGCTTTAGCAATTATTGGTACAGCAATATTTATCGTCTTAATAGGCGTTCTGCAACTCCGCCAAGATGACCGCCTTTCTGAAAAATCTTTTGTAGATTTAACAAAAATAGTACTGGAACAGTTGCCTTTAATTAGTAATATTATTAAGCAGTTTCAAGGCAATAAATAAAAGTCCCGGCGAATGGAATTCGCGGCTATACAAACGAAGTCCACCTCTGCGGACTAAGAAAGAATTGAGAATTTGAAACCCACGGAGGTGGGTTTTGCCTGTGTAGACGCGGTTTTTAACCGCCCTTTTCACTGGCAACGAGTCAAGAATTATTCTTCACCTTTCTCCTGAAGGAGCGATCGCCAATCTTCAATCGCCTTCTCCGTCCACAACCAATTTTTACCTAGTTCATCTACCTGGAAATTTACTGGATCGGACTTGAGAACCATTTGCCGCAACTTGATCGCTTCATTCAGATATTGTGTCTGCTTACCATTAGATTGACTAAGTGCAGATTTATACAATCCAAGAGCTAAACCAGCATAGGAAGTTAAAGCATCTTGGGGTACTGTTGTCTTTGTGGATGTTGAGCCTGTGTTCTGTTCTTTGAGGGCTAAATTCAAAGCTTTGAACCAAGAATCATTGGCTCGATTTAGATTTCCTTCTGTGTAGTAGGCAAATCCCAGAGCGTTATTATACAAAAGCGATTCTGGTTTAGCTTTTGCAGCAGTTTCCCAGTAACGACGGGCATCATCGACGCTATAGTTAGCATCTCTAGTTTGGATAGACTGCCACGCTAATCGTCCCTTGTAAAAATTGACAGATGGATCGTCAGCTTGTTTATTGGGAATTAGTTTAAGGGCAGTTTCAGCCGCAGCCAGTGCGCCACGATTGAGTAGTTCTTCTACAGCTAATAACCCACCTTGCAAGTCGCCCTGACTCAATTTTCCCGTAGCGGTGGCGGTGACAATTCCAGTAGGTGCAATCTGTAAGTCAATATTTGGCTGCTTTTGATTGGGTAGAGACTGGGCGGGAATTACTGGTATTTTAGGGATTGCTTGGGGCCGATTTTGCCACCACCAATTTAAACCGATCGCAGCTGCTACACTGATTCCTACAATTCCCACAATTGGCCACAGCTTGCGGCGTCGGGTACGAGGTGTTGGTGGGGCTGGTTGCGAGCGCAAAAAATCAGCAGAATTTTGCCAATTTCCCTCAACGTTTCCAGCAACTTGAGGTGGCGGTGCTGGGGCTTCTCCCCACAAATTTGCTTCCCCTTGCAAAGAAGTCATTTCCTCGGAAACCTGCATTTGCTGAAGACTATTTTCGTCAATTTGTCGATCGACTTCAGTTGGAGGTTTTTGGTTATCTAGCTGACGAAACAAATCCGAAACTATAGCAGAATCTTCTGCATAGCTTGGGTCATCATACTCAATTTCATCAACAAGATCGCCCCAAGTATCTTCACCTAGCCAGTCCAACCCAGAATCACGCGCCAAACCAGAAGGAATCATTTCCTCCATTCCTAAAGGCATCTCGGTATCATCGCCCATAGCGGAATACATCGTGGAAGTTGTCCCTAAAGGCGAACTGTACTGATTCAGCGACTTTGCATTTTCGGATAACTCAGTTTCCTGGCTCAAGAAACCGTCAGATTCTGGCTGGAGATATAAAATTGGTAATGCCCAGTACATCTGGTGAGAACCATAGGCAGAAATTAATCCTTGGCGCACCCGACTGACGCACAAATCTACTGGATATCCCTGGCTCAAGTTGCGGTAAAACAATTGTGTAAGCGTCAACGCCACTTCATCAGGAATCCGTTCTGACATAGCCAAAACGCTTCTGATTCCGCGCTTCACCAGGCTTTCTGCGAGATTTCGTTCGCCAGTATCTCCAGAGGGATCGGACGCAGCTGTGTACGCTCCCAAGCAGGAGTTAAATACTGCCATTTGGATGTTATTGTTGACAAGCAAACCTGCCAGATCGTCGCCAGTCAAGATTTCCGTTAAGCCAGTTCTGCGACTAGCAAGATAAATTTCTCCGCCATTAGCACCTAAATTACTATGACCAGAGTAGTGGAGAACGTGGTATCTGCCTTGTTCTAGGGCTTGCGTCAGTTCTTCCCGTCCTGGTTGGTCTAACACAGTCAGTTCAATTTGTGGAAAACGATTGCTACCTTCAGCAATCCGTGGTATGCGATGAAGTTCTGCTTGCAGTTTGATAGCTTCCTGTTTCTGTAAGTCAAGACGGACTTGATCTGAAGGGGAAGCAATTACCATCAATACTTTTACACCACCTTGTTCTAGTGGCGTGGGCATATTTTGCGATCGCAAAGGGGAAGCCCCTAAAATTCCACTTTGGAAGCGAGAAAAAGCCACATAAGGGCCAGTAGCCAAAGGGCGATCGCCTGCGTGCATCACTTCCCAAGGCAGACGAGCTAATCTAGTCTCTTTTAGCCCCAAGCGCAAGCGTAGTACTTGTTGATGGTTCTGGGCAATACCTTGGGCAGTAATCCAACTATCTCTGAGAGTGCCTTGAAATAGGGCGTTATAAAATTGTTGACCTAACGCCACCAAATTAACAGAGTTTCTGGCAATATTGCTTTCGTGCCCACCAGAGGCAAATATATCTCCCTGCAACACCGACTTCAACGGGTCATTCATCAAATGCCCAGCAGCTACCAACCAATCAGCTACAGGCCAAGTCACCAGTTCTTCTGCCAATGGCACCCCAGGCGCGACTTGTTCTGTCCGCACCAAGTAATCATCTTGCCCTACAGGAGTTACCGAAATGTGGAATTCCTGGGTCACAGTTTCTCCTGTCCGCCTCCTAAATCTGGTTTGAAACGCGAAAGTTTCAAGTCGATTTTTCGCTCCTTCTGATAACTTAGATGCATCCTACCCCTGAATGTTTCTGATTCTAGTTGTTTTGCTTTTTCTGCCTTTACAACTTTATCCGGATCGGATTACTTGGGCCTAGAACACTTAATTGGTAGATGCACCTTGATCTTCAACTCCCCTAGTTGGCTAACACCCACTGGGGGTTTTTTTCAATTTTGGCAAACAACAGCAACTTTTGACGCAGATATTCTCTACCAGAAAATAGTACTTAACCCTAGAATACTTGATTAATAGATGGATGTACCTCGATCTTTCACTCCCTTAATTCGGTTAATATCCACTCTTGTTTTTTTTGACACACGACAACAATCAAGTTTCTAATAAATTTATCCGGAGCATGGTGGTTAAACCTAGAACATTTAATTGGTAGATGCACCCTGATAACTAGCTCCCCTGGTTGGCTAAAACCCACTGGGGGTTTTTTTATGAAGGAAGTAAGTACAAAACTTACGCACTAAAGGCCTGAAACCTATATCTAAATGAGCTTACGCCAGTTGATTCTCCTGTTCAAAGACGCTCTTGTTAGCAAGCTTTAAGAGTCGGGGAACCCTTTCAGTAGTTCATACTCTACGCTTTCCTACCTTGCTACCGCTACGCTAAGACCAAGGTACTGGCTCCCCTAGAAAAAGAGGGAACTCTAAAAGCCAACTTTTTCAGGGGTTTGGGGGATCTCTTGTGCATAAGTCCTAAAACAGCAATCATCCCCCACACACCCATTTTTTAAGGCAGCGCACCGATCGTGTAATTGGTAGGTCTGTCCTGATAACTAACCCCTCTGAGGTTTTTTTTCTGATAAACAAACAGTAACAACTTTAACCTCTGCTAATTTATCCGGTAGCGACCCATTTACTTTAGAAAAGATTATTGGTAGATGCACCCTGATAACTCACTCCCCTAGTTGGCTAACACCCACTGGGGGTTTTTTTCTAGTTACGTAGGCGTAGCCCATGCTATACATTGCCATCAACCCTAATTTAGTTCATTTTCTCCGGAAGATGCTGGCTGCCCCTAGAAAAGATTATTGGTAGATGCACCCTGATAACTCACTCCCCTAGTAGGTTAACACCAACTGGGGTTTTTTTATTTAAAAAAATAATTGACCTTTGTACAAATTTATCCGGAGTAGGGTGTTCAACCTGAGAACAGTTAATTGGTAGATGCACCCTGATAACTAACTCCCCTGGTCGGCTAACGCTCGCTGGGGGTTTTTTTTGGCTTAGATGCGTAGCGATCGTTAGACATCACCCTAGAATTTCCTGCCCACATAACTGCAATGCACCACAACTCATGTTGCTACTGCTGGTAGACCTTGACTATCCTCCTGTTGCCAGGATAGATCGTAACCCGCTCGCGCAATCCCTGAATCGCTTTCTTTTTATTGTGAGTTAGAGATGCCACTTAAAAATGATTGCTATGATATTTAATCATATTCTTAATTTTTTTTCTACATTTTGACCCTTAACTCTTTGTCTGCCAGCAATTATGCTGTCAACTTCACCTCATAACTTCCTGGCCAACTACATAATATTTTTCGTTAAGAGCCTTAGCCTTCCAAAAAATTGCCCTCCCTACTAGAAGCAGGGAAGGAGGAAAAAATACTAGTAGTCTGGCAAGTCAACTTTGCATGGTGGTTAGCAGAGGGGCAGAGGGGTAGAGGGGAAAGAACTTGGTATTTGCCTCTCCTCTGCTCCCCTGCTCCCCTGCTCCCCTGCTCCCCTGCCGACCTCCACCCAGCAATTTTGGGTTGGCGAACTACTAGTTAAGGGTTTCAGCCTGAAGTTGACACTAATGACCAGCTATATGGTAATATTTCATGGCATTATGCTAAAAAACTTTGCCTAAAATCAAAGAGTCGCCAACCCATGAGTTTAGCTGTAATTAAGTTCTCTTCAGAAGAGTGCGGCATTTGCCACAAAATGTCTTTTTATGACAAAAAGGTGGCACAAGAACTGGGTTTAGAATTTATCGATGTCAAAATGCAGGATACGACTGCTTACCGCAAGTATCGCAAGATTTTATTAACTCAGTATCCCGATAAATCAGAAATGGGATGGCCTACTTACATCATCTGCAATTCTCCAGAAGGGGAATTTCAGATTGTGGGTGAAGTAAAAGGAGGTCATCCCAAAGGGGAGTTTAGAAGCCGTCTTCAAGAGGTTCTGAATTCCACAGCTAATCAGAACTAATTACCTCAAAAGATTTGACCTCTAGGACAGGGCCAATCATGGCAGTAGTCATGATATCTTCACGCACCTGTCCTTTTACTTTTGCTTTTTGTCCGGCTTTGAGTAAGTCTTTGTCAGCCCCTCTGAGGATTTCGTAAGTAACGCCCTCTTCTGTAACTAACGCCCATGCGCCTGTGCCAATATCACGGCGTTCGATTGTACCTTTAAGTGTAATGCTCATAAGAGTGCTGAGTGCTGAGTGGGGGAGACGCGATTAATCGCGTCTGTACAAGAGTTAGGAGTAAAGACGCGATTGAATCGCGTCTGTAAAAGAGTAGGAGTTATAAAAATTTATTCCCCATTCTCCATTTACGCAATTTTTTCTTCATTTTTCAATGCTAAACGAGCAAGTCCATAACAGACTAGGGCATTAGCAATGAGGAAGAAGCGTGCTAAGTAACCACTTCCCAAACCCCAAACTGCTGGGTCGTAAAGCGCACTTACTGTCAAGCACGCTGCTACACCTAAAGTTGAACCAATGGCAAACCATTTCCAACTAGGATGTCCCAGCAGCAATGCCATTAACACAATGGGAATCAGTACGCTAGCAAATAGGGGATTCAACGCATCAGTTCCCTGGAGGGTATTGCCTAGTTCGGGAATTGAACTGCCCAAAACCCGGAAAGGCCATTGGGGAAGATCAAAAATATACATTCCCTTGAGGAAGAATAACCCAGAACTGCCAGCAATTAAGCCACTGGATAAAGACCAACTCCAAGTGAAGGGGAAATAAACCCGTAAGAACCAAGCCAGCAAATAGGAACCAACTACCATTAAAATCTTGGGTAACAGTGCTATTGCACCACCATCAATCCAAAAGCCGGGGTTAAGATAGCCGCTATCCCGTAACCATCGGAAAAAATCTGGAAAACTGATTTGTCCGCTAAAGGCTAGTTTGACTGCTGCTTCTGCATTGAGTTGTCCAGCGCCATAATAGTTCAAACCATCATCTTGGATAACTCGTGCCGACTGCTTGAGGACTTTTAACACTTCATCTGGTTCTTTGATGCCAGCAGCTTTGATTAATGCCGCAACACCAGCAACGTGGGGAGAAGCCATGCTTGTACCCTGGAAGCCCAGAAATACCCCTTCGCCCTTTTCATCGATAGTTTCTTGGAGAATCTTACCAGCTTCACTACCACCGGGAGCAGAGATATCTACCCCAGCACCAAAGTTAGAATAGGGCGCTCTTTCGCCATCTGGGCCAATTGCCGAAACACCGATGACGTAGGGATAGCGGGCTGGATAGCTTGCCCCATTGGCGTTTTCATTTCCGGCTGCGGCGATGATAACTACACCTTTTCTATGGGCATACTCGATCGCTTCTTTCATCAACTTGCTTTCACCGCCACCGCCTAAGCTCATATTAATCACATCTGCGCCTTTATCAGCAGCAAATTTAATCGCTTCGGCAATATCGGCGACAGTACCGCCACCATATGAACTGAGTACCTTTAGTGGCATCAGACTGGCTTCGTAGGCAATTCCAGCTACGCCATATTTGTTATTGGTGGCTTGGGCAATAGTTCCGGCAACATGGGTACCGTGACCATTATCGTCTTTGGCTTCTTCTCGGTCGTTAACAAAATCATAGCCTTTGACGAATTTTGTCTCATACAAGTCGCGCACTTTGGTAATCCCGGTGTCAATAACCGCAACTGTGATGCCGCTACCTTTGGTTTGACTCCATGCGCCTTCAATGCCGATTTTGTGCAAGTTCCACTGCTTGCTGTAATATTGGTCATTGGGGCCAGTTAATGAAGGACTTGCTTCTTCATCTTCTTGGGGGTTTAAAAATTCTCCAAGCCAAGCTGCTTTACCTGGTTGTGGAATCTTCCTGTAGATATAATTTGGTTCAATGAATTCTGTAGCTTTGGCAAACTGAGATTTTTTCAGTTCTTGGAGTCGCTGGCGATCGCCTTTGACAATATACACATTATCTTTTTTGGAAAACTTGTTGTCTAATTGGGGTGTAACGTTATATTGTTTGGCGATCGCTTGCAGATCCTGTTCCACCACAAGAGATGGAATATCTTCCCGAAAATCAAGCAAAATCGTCTCAAACTCTCCTTTAGCTGCCAATCCCTGAAAATTCAGGAAACCAAATATGGCAGATCCCAGCCCAATGACAAACAAGCACAATAATATAAGCTTTCTCATATTAACTCATCACCGCTTTTTGCCAGTTTGCTCACTACCATAACTTATCTCCATCCTTTATTGGTAGATTTTGCACTTTTAGTTACAAGTTTCACTCAAGATTCAGGACTTTTTTAAACGATGGAACGTGGTCTTTTGTGGTTGCCCCTATTAGTAATTTTTTTCTGGTTGGCTTGGCAAGGCTCGAAGGAGTATCAAAAAGTCGAAGCCTATCGCGCTTGGGCAGAGCAATTTGAACGGGCTAAGTACGATATTTATTCTGTATTAGGTCAAAAAGGCAACAATCTAACTTGGGGAAAACCCACGCCTAAAGGGCCTATTCAACTAGAAACATTCTCTTTGCTTGATGTTAAACAAATCCACCTTTTAGTAGACGACAAATCAGTAGATGTGGATAATATACCAGATAAAGGTCGTTCTATAGAGTTAGAATTTCAGTTTACCGAATCTAGTAACTCAGTGCGGGTTCCGTTTACAGAAATCCCTTTGGCAGCGGAATGGGGTAAGTTTTTGCTCTCTGTATTACAAGATTTGCGATCGCAACAAAATCAGTAGTTATTTGGGAACTCCAAAAAATAAATTATCTTTCTTTATGCACTCTACGCAACTAGTTTCCCTTGTTCCTTGGGAATAGGATGTTTTTTATTTGGAAGTTCCTTTAACCAGTTGTGTAGGGGTACGGCATTGGAAATCTTTACTTTTAGTTCATCAGTTACTTTGAGCCACAACGTAGCTGAAGCATGTATTGTCTTGATAAGTTACAAAGCGAACTAAAAGTGACTTCAAGAATAATCAGCGTTTCCAGTGGAGCGATCGTCGATGAAAACCTGTATTGTTTGGAGTATTATGTGTGCGCTCATGGGTAATGGCTGTTTGAGTGGCTGTTACTAGTCGTCATATCTGCGATCTCCAGAAGCAAATCCGTCTCCTCAAGGTGGACTATAGCAGATGATGACTTCAAATTATTAGCTTGGAGTTTCGAGTTCTCAGATCGAATGAATAGAAGTTGCGCTTACCTTGACAGGAATTAAAGTGTAGAGAAAGCTTATAAAATGAACTTAGTTGCTCAATACCAAATCTTTCCTCTCTACTTATACTCGCTGTGACGAGCCTTGGTCATCGGAAAACACAATTAAATTGTCATAAAAGTCGTAGAAGCCTGAGCCAAGAGCGTTGTGGCACTAATCCCATCCAACTTTGCTAACACTTGGTTGTCAGAACTATTTAAAATGAAGGTTTGACTTCCTTCGTTCTGTATCAACAATTGACCAAACTTAAGACCACCTGATAAGGCAAGCTTGTCTTTACCTATTTCAAAGTCAGTAATGGAGTCCGTACCCTCGCCAGAAGCCAATACAAAGGTGTCAGGATTGTAACCGCCGGTAAGCACATCGTTGCCTTTACCACCGTAAAGCCAGTCGATGCCTGCACCCCCGTAGAGTTGGTCATTGCCAACACCACCGAACAGGGTATCGTTACCGTTATCACCGTAAAGCAGGTCTTTGCCACCATTGCCATAAAGTTGGTCATTACCATCTTTTCCCCAGATGCGATCGTCTGGTTCGCCTCCCGAAAGTTTGTTATTTCCTGCATCACCGTTAATGCCAGTAGCAGGTCTAATTGTGCCGCTAATAGCAAAATTAAAGGGGCTTTCGTCACTATCGTTGTTGTTTAAACTGAAGCTACCACTATAGTCACCAGGTGTGATGGTCTTGAGTACCACCGATATGTTGGTCGAAGCATTAGCAGCCACGCTCTTCGGAAGAGTACCGACCAAACTAAATCCGTCGGGAAGTTCGAGATTACTCAGATTGAGTGCGGCTGTACCGATGTTCTGAATAGTAAAGGTTTTGGTCAGGGTATTACCAGCGCTGGTGTTGCCAAAGGAAATAGCACCAGTGCTGCCATCTGCAATCTTATATGCGCCATTGAGAACTTGAATTTCTGGAGCAGGAGCGGGTTTAACTGTGCCACTAATCGCAAAGTTAAAGGGACTTTCGTTACTATCGTTGTTGTTTAAACTGAAGCTGCCACTATATACGCCGACTGTAGTGGTATTGAGTACCACCGATATGCTGGTGGAAGCATTAACAGCCACGCTCTTCGGAAGAGTACCGACCAAACTAAATCCGTCGGGAAGTTCGAGATTACTCAGGTTGAGTGTGGCTATACCGGTGTTCTTAATAGTAAAGGTTTTTGTCAGGGTGTTACCAACAGTGGTTTCGCCAAAGTTAATTGCGGTGGTGCTTTCATCTGCAATATCAACTGTGCCATTGAGAACTTGAATTTCTGGAGTAGCGATGGTGGTTCGGGGGGCTTCGTATGCACCAACATCAATCACTGCAATGCCATTACCATCGCCATCTTGGGGAACGTTCTTAGTGACGCTATTGAGGGCATTGGAACCAGTATCAATTGCAGGACTTCCAGATTTGAGCCTAAAGTCACCATCCGCGACATTAACAAACAAGGGATCTTTACCCAAAATAAAATTAGTTCCTGCTTTGTTGTACGGATCGGTGTTGTAAATCAAATTAGAATCAGCCTTGATTCCTGTTGACGAAGAAGTGACAACATATGAAGAACCATCTTCTTTGGCGTACATCAGGTTATTCAAGACTTGTGTTGCGCTTGATTTATTGATAAAAATCTCGCCAGTACCTGCTAAGTCAGGATGTTGTGAGTTTTGGTAAGTTGTATTGTTCACCACATCGACATTAGCACTGTTATATACCTGGATACCCGCTCCACCATTCTTGTAGGATATGTTATTGGTAATTAATGTTTTCCCCTTATAAGCCTCTCCATCTAAACCTGCAACATTTCCATTATCAATCATAATGCCATGTCCTTCGGTGACTTCTCCCGCTCCAACCCAAGGAATGTAATTGTAATTGTTGTGCGTAATGTTTCCTCGAATAATATTTTTATAAATGCTTGTATTGTCATCTGAATTATAGTTTTTAAGTAACGAAATTCCTTGTGTCCCATAGAAGGAATACCACCCACATTCAGATACGACGTTATTCTCAATAGTGATATAATCTGCTTCTACTGTTGTGATTCCTCCGCCGGAAAATTTGGAGACATTATTATTTCGAAAAACAAGGTGAGTGGAATGCTGACCTGAAGAGTCGGTTGATACGTGAATGCCGTTTCCATTTGTCAGTACATTGTCTTCGTTATTATTCGAGGATTGAGCTTCCGCTAGAGTAACTCGATCGTTAGCTCCAATAAGTGTTAGACCTTCGATGACGATGTAGGAAGAGCCTGTGATATCGATAGCATTGAAATTGGCCGATTTGAGTACGGGATTGTGACCAGGATAGGCAGTGAATGTGATGGGTGCCGACTGTGTACCGTGTTTTTTATTGATACTAAGGATTGCTTTGGTAGGGTAGTTTTTCTCTTCGTAAGTACCATTCATAACGTAGACGGTATCACCTGCCTGCACGAGGTTGGCGGCTGCTTGAAGGGTGCGAAATGCTTGACCCTCTTTTAAACCATCATTTTTATCACTGCCTGTTCCAGAAACGTAGTATGTTTTGCCAGCCATAGTTTTACTCCGAATGTGTGTGTGTAAGGGAAATTGGTAGTACGCTCTCAGCAACTTTCTTCAGTTGCTAATTGAATGGGTCATTTATCTCGACTTTTCAGGGCAGTCAAATCTGTGCGATCGCGGCTTGAAATCGCATCGGTTATAGAAATGCTGTTGTAAGACTGAAAATTTTTGTCCTGTCAACCGTCGATGCTTAAACCAGGGATGTCGATACCGTCAATCGTTAGTATTTTATTGAGGGCGATTGGACGATTTGCACGCAGAGAAGGCAGCGCAATATCTGCTATATTCGATAGGATGATTGCAAATTCGCATAGTAATCCCTCGAAACTTTAGCCGTTGTCTTAAGTCAGAAGGTTGCCAAATCGGCATGATAAAATTCACCCCTGACTGATAATTAGGGACTTAAAGTTACAGTGGTCAAAGTTGAATTGGTTGAAACTTTAGTAAGTTGACCTCTTAACTTGAGGGAACTAATGTAACAACTTAGTTGAACCTGTTGTAATCGGTGTAACTGAGCCTTGTGAACTTAGTTAAAAGTAACCTTTACAAATAGTGATTGATATCAGTAAATACCCAGAACTTGGTTCGTTTTTTTACAAAAAAAGCGAAAAAACTATGGAGCGTCGTGCTGGAGTCCTGTTAATTTCCAGAGTGATATGGGTATGGAGAGCGCTTTGTGCGAGGATTTGATGAAGTTTATCTCAATGTTTTTTGGAAGCGATGTCTTCTTTATGAGACGCTACGCGTAGCTTGCTTCCTTGTAGGGGTAGCCCGCTCTACAAGGAAGCAAGCACAATCTCGCCAGTAAGTAGATTGTTTTCAGGAGGCAGAAGATAAGCTGTTAAGCATTTAATTTGCACATTGAGATCGCAGGGGGCAGGGGGCAGGGGAGAGGGTTTGCAGCTTTTATTACCATGAGAATGGTGCAATTTAAATGACGATTAGCTTAGAAGGGAAGAGGGTGTTAGGGACTTCCAGAAATTAAATTATTCAATTTTGGGAACGACTATTAATCGTTAGATTCTTCCTCCCCTGCAACGCCAGCTCGCCAAAGCGATGGGATATTTTTTTAGTTGGAAGTCCCTTAACCTAGTTCATCAATCTTTGAGATAGTTTGGTTTGATTGCCCCAACTTACTTAATCTTCATAACTATGAACGCTGAAATAAACTCCAGAATACCTGTTGCTTTAACCATTGCTGGTTCCGATAGCGGTGGCGGTGCAGGAATTCAAGCTGATTTACGTACCTTTGCTTTTCACTGTGTCCACGGTACTAGCGCTATAACCTGCGTCACGGCACAAAACACTTTAGAAGTGAAAAGAGTCGATGCCATGCCAACAGAGGCTGTTGTGGCGCAAATTCAGGCAGTAGTTGAGGATATTGGCGTGCAAGCTGCCAAAACGGGAATGTTGCTCAATCAGGAAATTATCTTTGCTGTTGCCCAGCAGGTGGAAACTTTACAAATCGATAATCTAGTAGTCGATCCAGTAATGGTGTCACGTACGGGCGCACAATTGATTGATGATGATGCTGTGAAGACTCTATGCCATGCCCTTATTCCCAAGGCGGTTATAATTACGCCGAATCGCTACGAAGCCCAGATTTTAAGCGGTTTACAAATTAATTCCTTGGAGGATATGCAAGCCGCTGCTGAAATTATTCACAAGACTTTACGGACTAAAGCTGTTTTAGTCAAGGGCGGAGGTATGCAGGGAGATTTGCGTGGCGTTGATATCTGGTTTGATGGGGACAAGTTGGAAATTTTGACTTGCCAGCAAATAGAGACAAAAAATACCCACGGTACTGGTTGTACACTTTCGGCTGCGATCGCTGCTAATCTGGCTAAGGGAAAAGATTTGTGGCAGGCAGTGCAAGAGGCAAAGGAGTATGTAACTACTGCGCTCACTTACGCCCTAGATATTGGCGAAGGGCAAGGTCCTGTAGGACATTTCTTCCCATTGTTACGAAATTAACCTCATGGTCAGTTATTCAAGGGGGCTGGGGAAGAAATATGCCCAGTAGGGGCGGTGTTTTAACCTTCTTTAAGATTGAAGAAATCTGCCCACAAGAAGCGGGGTTTCAGCCCAATCCCCAATCCTTAATCCCCAATTCCTAATCCTTAATAAGAAATCTTTGCCCTTTCGGCATTTTTCTATTATTCTTGGGCATAGTTTCAGGGCTGACTATCTCTGTTAGCATCTCTGTACGACCTACTTACCTTGATTTTTAATACCAAGCCCCCGATGCGAACAACCATAGGTTCTGTTCACAGGAATTCGCCAACACCGACTACTCAAGCCTACCCTCCCTCTGTACCACTATCTGTATACAGGGAATTGTCAACAGAGTTGCAAGCAGCACAGGTGAAGCTACATGCACTTACCACCCAAAATCAGCAACTAGCACAAGAAAATCAACTGCTACGCCAAGAAATTAACAGAGTCGTTGAGTCTTTTTCTCACTTGCAAAATTTTGTGGGTTCCCATTCTACACCTAGTTATCACAAAGCTACCCAAGCTTCTGGCGACGTTAAAAGTGCCGCCAAACAGCCAGTAACCCAAGCGCGTCCGCGTCAGCAGGTTTCTCGCCATCCATCTGTTGCCCCCAAAGCCCCGCCCCAAAAAAGCCGCCACCAAGACTTTTCTACACCTGTAATGGAAATGAATTTCCCGATACCAGAACCAATTTTTATAGAAGAGCAACAAGTAAGTTATTATTCCACTACTGAGCCAGATGCCAAGGGACTTAATGGTTGGTGGTTAATTATCACCATCTTGTTAATCATGCTTACTGCCTTTAGTGCTGGATATTTTATTGTGCGTCCCTTGTTTGAACATCAGAAACGCTAGTTGACACTCCCACAGTCAGCAGCAGCTTTGCAGGCTACTGAGCAATTTCTCTGCAATGACTCTCTAAATATCTGAGCATCTCTGCTAAATGGCGGAGTTAATCTATTTTTAGGTTATAAAAGCTACATAAAATGCTAACTTGACAGTAACTTGTTTATCTTAGAACCTCAAAGATTATCTAATTAATAAATCCTTGCTGGTTCTCATATCCCAAACCCTCAAGCAAAGCATCTACACTTCAAAAAAGTGGTAATTATTACATATGTTTTAGGAAAAGCACTGCTAGTTACAGCTTCAGACAGCGGATCTGGTTAGATATATAAACGAAGCTAGTAGAAATCAGGAATCAAGAAGATGAAAAAAGTAGAAGCTATTATCCGCCCATTTAAGCTAGATGAAGTGAAAATTGCCTTGGTTAATGCTGGTATTGTTGGCATGACCGTTTCTGAAGTCCGGGGGTTCGGACGGCAGAAGGGTCAAACTGAACGGTATCGTGGTTCTGAATACACCGTTGAGTTTCTGCAAAAACTCAAAGTGGAAATTGTAGTTGACGACAATCAGGTTGATATGGTAGTAGACAAAATTATTGCCGCTGCCCGCACTGGTGAAATCGGCGATGGGAAAATTTTCATCTCGCCTGTTGAGCAAGTGATTCGGATTCGTACCGGCGAAAAGAACACAGAAGCAGTTTAAAAAAGTTATGAGTTAAGAGTTAAAAGTTATGAGTTGTGAGTCAGGACTAATGAATGAAGATTTAGCAGAATTCATAAATCCTAACTCTTGTACAGACGCGATTAATGAGCCAGCGCGTTGCGGTGAGGGGGTCGCAGTCTTGGCGGTTCCCGTCGATTGCGAACCCCCGAACCCGAAGGGGGGTTCCCCCCGTTGTAGCGACTGGCGTCGCGTCTCTCCTAACTCTTAACTCTCTCTAGTTGCGGAAGTAAAGCTGTAAAAGCCTTGCCTCGATGGCTAATTGACCTCTTCAACTCCCGTGTCATCTCAGCAAAGGTCAATTGCAACTCTTGCACATAAAAAATAGGGTCGTAGCCGAAACCACCATCACCACGCGGTGTATGGAGAATTTCACCGCGACAAATACCTTCAGATTGTAATGCGATCGCACCATCAGGACGAGCGATCGCTACTGCACAAACAAATTGAGCTTGCCGATTTACCTCATCTCCTAATTCCCTCAATAGCCTAGCAATGCGTTCTGAGTCGGTTTTCGCGTAACGTGCAGAATACACCCCTGGTGCGCCATTTAGGGCATCTACTTGCAAGCCAGAATCATCAGCAATTGCCCAGTTCCCTGTGGCTTTAGCGATTTGTGATGCTTTCAAACAAGCGTTAGCAGCAAAAGTTTCGCCTGTCTCTTCAATTTCCAATTCTTCCGGTTTGAGGGTTAATTCCCAACCAGAATTTTCTAGGTAAGCTTGCATTTCCTGCAACTTACCAGGATTTCCTGTGGCTACTACAAGTAATTTAGTCATTGGTAAGTAAGTCATTGGTAATTAGTCATTGGTCATTTACCAAGGACAAAGGACTAATGACTAATGACTAATAATTAATTTTACTCCGCCCACTGTTTCGCCCAAGCAAGAGTTTGATGGACTTGCTCAATTGTCGCGGCTTCGCAGTAGAGGCGTAAAACTGGCTCAGTCCCGCTAAACCGAATCATTAACCAGCTTTTATCAGCTAGGCGATACTTGTAGCCGTCAATTGTTTGGCAATCAATTACTGCTTTCCCTACAATTTCCGTTAAAGGTTGGGTTTGCAGTTGTTGCAAAAGACGCGATCGCACTTCCATATTTGCTAAGGGTAAATCAATGCGATCGTATGCTGAGGTAAACCCTGTTTGTTTCTGCAAGTAGCGATAATACTCACCTAAATCCAAACCAGATTCTACAATCGCCTCTAGGACGTATAAAGCTGACAGCAGGGCATCGCGTTCGGGAATATGGCTGCCATAGCCAATTCCGCCTGACTCTTCGCCACCCAGCAACACTTTGGCTGCTAACATTCTGTCAGCGATGTATTTATAACCAACTGCCGTCTCAAATACTGACAGGTTATGTAGTGCTGCCACAAGGGGCATCAAGTCGGAACCACTAACCGTTTTGACTATTTCACCACTAAAGCCGCGCCGCAGGGTTAAGTGGTCGATTAATATCGGGATTAAGGCTTGGGAACTTAGGAAGTTGGCTTCTCCATCTACTGCTGCAATGCGATCGCAGTCTCCATCAAATACCAACCCCACTGTTAAACCTGATTTATCGGTTTCTCGGTGAGTCTTGATGACTTCAAATAGCTTTGAAAGGTATTTAGGCAAGGGTTCCGGCGCACCGCCACCAAATAGGGGATCGCGATCGCTATTGATTTCTTTAACCTGATTGCCTAGTAGTTTCGCCAATCCGCCAGCCGCAGCGCCATGCATGACATCGGCAAATAACGTTAATTTACCAGATGCGATCGCTTCTCGAAGTTTGGCGATATCAACTTTACGTTCTAGCGCTTGGGTATAACTAGGCCAAGGATCGAATTTCTCTTGCTTGCCTGGGGTAGCTGCTAGAGGTACTCCCACCGCCAACTGATCTTCTATCTCTTTGGTGACTTCTGGCGGTACCGATCCACCAAAATAACCCTTGACTTTTAAACCCAAATATTTACCAGGATTATGGCTGGCTGTAATTACCAGTGCCCCTAAAGCATTAAGTTCTTTTGCCGCCCAACTATAAGCTGGGGTTGGGGCATAGCTCTCGCTCAGTAGCACATCAAATCCCACAGCACTGACAGTATCGGCAACAGCACGAGCAAAGTCTTCAGCCATGAATCGGCGATCGTAACCGACAATTATTGTCCGGCTACCTACCGTAGAAAAATACGTATCATATAATACTTTTGCGGCAACTGGCGCGACCAGGGCTAGGCGTTCAAAGGTGAACTCATCACCAATAATGCCCCGCCAGCCGTCTGTACCAAACTTGATTGAGTTAGTTACAACTGGCATCTAAGTATCCTAACTGTCTACTTGAGGATTCTAGCATTTCTACAGTGTACAGAGTAAAAAAAGAATCTAGTAAAAATATGTACTAATAATATTCGGCTGTTTCAACACAAAAATGAGCGAATTTGTGAAATGGAGTGCGTAGACGCGCAGTGATTTGTCTTCAGACAGCGCCTTTTGGCTCACAAATCTGCCTTTGTAGACTTTTCATATAGTACGCAGGCTTGTTTATCTAGGGGCGAATTCTAATCGCTAAATATTCAAGTATTATCCAGATTTGAATGCATTAGCTGCTCTACCTCGGCAGCTTTTTCGCTTAAATCAAGCTTTCTGTAGATTTGCAGACTTTCTGTTAAAAACTGGGTAGCAGTTACCTTAGTACCTGATTGATGATGTTGGGAGCGGTTCAGGTATATTTCGCCCAAGAGTTTACGAGATGAAGCTTCTAGTTCCCGGCGATTGTACTCCTGAAAAACTTGGAGGGATTCTTGGGCTAGTTCTTCGGCTCGGTCAAGATTTTTTAAGATGCTGACTTCCTGATAAACACGGGCGATATCAAGAGCTTCATCTGCTCGATTTACTGTCTGCCCCAATTCGGCAAGATATGTCAAGCCAGTATTATAATATTCTTCAAATTGGGTAATTTGTTCTTGGAGTGACGAGTCATCAAAAGACAACAGGCGTAAGCGTTCTGACCAGATTAAGCTCAAGATAATGTAGTCGTAAGCAAGATTTTCTTTATAGTCTCCTGTGGTATTGATTTGGATTGCTTGACAGATATTTTGTTCAGCTTGCGTCAGTAATTCAAAAGCTACTGCTCTATCTGAGGTATTTTTTGCTAACAAGCATTGACTGTTACCAAGTTGCCTATAACGTTGAGCTACACTCTCATCATGACCTAAGTGCTGATGAAGATTTCGACTTTGCTGGTAATATTCAATCGCCTTCGTGTAATCCTTTAAATTGCGGTAGCAACTAGCGATCCAAGATAGTTGATTAGCTACATTCTCCTCTAGACCCAATTGCTCATAAAGGTCATGGCTTTGTTGGTGGTAGGTGATCGCTTGTTCATATTTACCCCAAGATTGATAGATTCGACCTAATTGACGGTAAGTTACAGCTATCAATGATGTATCATTTAATCTCTGGCGTATGATCAAACATTGCTGCTGACACTCTAATGCCTGTTTATATTTGCCCCATTCTCGATAGCAAGTAGCTAGCCAAGACGACAAGTTAGCCACATCCTTCTCTTTGCCCAATTGCTCATAGAAGTCACGGCTTTGTTGGAAGTAAGCGATCGCTTCTTCATACTTACCCCAAGCTTGATAGATTTGACCTAATTGACGGTAAGTTACAGCTATCAATGATGTGTCATTTAATGACTGGCGTATGAGTAAACAATGCTGCTGACACTCTAATGCCTGTTCATATTTGCCCCAGTCGCTATAACAATCAGCCAGCCAATACCACTGGTTAGCGACATTCTCCTCTAGACTTAATTGCTCATAGATGTCACGGCTTTGTTGGTGGTAGGCGATCGCTTCTTCATATTTGCCCCATGCTTGATATATACGTCCTAGCTGATAATGAGCAAGAGCTATTCCGGTTTGGTCATCTAACTGCTGGCAAATTGCCAAATCCTTTTGCTCACACTCTACGGCTTGGTGATATTTACCCCAATCATGATAGCAATCAGCTAGCCGACACCACTGGTTAGCTATATCTTTGTCTTGATCTAATTGCTCGTAAAGGTCACGGCTTTGTTGAAAGTAGGCGATCGCTTCTTCGTATTTGCCCCAAGCTTGATAGATTTGACCTAATTGATGGTAAGTTACAGCCATCAATGATGTGTCATTTAATGTGTGGCGTATGATCAAACATTGCTGCTGAAACTCTAATGCCTGTTTATATTTGCCCCAATTAGCATTAGAAGCAGCTAGGCAGTACCACAAGTTAGCCACATCCTTCTCTTTGCCTAATTGCTCATAGAGGTTACGGCTTTCTTGGAAATAGGCGATTGCTTGTTCGTATTTTCCCCAACTTTGATGAATCCAGCCTAGTTGAAAGTAGTCCCTAGCTATACCTGTTTCATCTTCTAACTTTTGACGTTTTGCCAGACACTTTTGCTGAAACTCAAGTGCTTGCTCATATTTACCCCATTCCCCATAACAACCTGCTAAGTTGTACCACAGGTCAGCTACATCCTTCTCTTTACCTAATTGCTCATAGAGGTCACGGCTTTGTTGATAGTGGGCGATCGCTTGTTCATATTTACCCCATGCTTGATATATACGTCCTAGCTGATAATGAGCAAGAGCTATTCTGGTTTGATCATCTAACTGCTGACGAATTGCCAAATCTTTTTGTTCACACTCTACGGCTTGGTGATATTTACCCCAATCACGATAGCAATCAGCTAGCCGATACCACTGGTTAGCTATATCTTTCTCTTTACTTAATTGCTCATAGAGGTCACGGCTTTGTTGATAGTGGGCGATCGCTTGTTCATATTTACCCCATGCTTGATATATACGTCCTAGCTGATAATGAGCAAGAGCTATTCTGGTTTGATCATCTAACTGCTGACGAATTGCCAAATCTTTTTGTTCACACTCTACGGCTTGGTGATATTTACCCCAATCACGATAGCAATCAGCTAGCCGATACCACTGGTTAGCTATATCTTTCTCTTTACCCAATTGCTCATAGAGGTCACGGCTTTGTTGGTAGTGAGCGATCGCTTGTTCATACTTACCCCATGTTTGATATATACGTCCTAGCTGATAATGAGCAAGAGCTATTCCGGTTTGGTCATCTAACTGCTGGCAAATTGCCAAATCCTTTTGCTCACACTCTACGGCTTGGTGATATTTACCCCAATCACGATAGCAATCAGCTAACCAATACCACTGGTTAGCTATATCTTTCTCTTTACCTAATTGCTCATAGAGGTCACGGCTTTGTTGATAGTGGGCGATCGCTTGTTCATATTTACCCCACTCTTGATAGATGCGACCTAGCTGATAGTATCCTAAAGCTACATCTGATTGGTTTTCTAACTTCTGCCGTTTTGCTATATACTGTTGCTGAAATTCAACCGCCTGTTCATATTTACCCCATTCTCGGTAGCATCCAGCCAAGTTGTACCATTGGTTTGCTACATTCTTCTCTAAACCTAATTGCTCATAGAGATCACGGCTTTGTTGGTGGTGGGCGATCGCTTGTTCGTACTTGCCCCAACTTTGATAGATGCGACCTAGCTGATAGTATCCTAAAGCTACATCTGATTGGTTTTCTAACTTCTGCCGTTTTGCTAGACACTGTTGCTGAAATTCAACCGCCTGTTCATATTTACCCCATTCTCGATAGCAATTACCTAACCAATACAATTGGTTTGCTACATTCTTATCTAAACTCAATTGCTCATAGAGATCACGGCTTTGTTGGTAGTGGGCGATCGCTTGTTCATATTTGCCCCAAGCTTGATAAATTCGACCTAGTTCAAAGTAGGCACTAGCTATACCTGCTTGGTCTTCTAAGCGTTGACGTTGTACCAAGCACTTTTCCTGACACTCAAGTGCTTGTTCATACTTACCCCATTCTCGATAGCAACTAGCTAGCCAGTACCACATAGTTGCTACAATCTCCTCTTTACCCAATTGCTCATAGAGATCACGGCTTTGTTGGTAGTGGGCGATCGCTTCTTCGTAGTTACCCCAGTTTTGATAAGTTTTACCTATATTCCACAAATCACTTGCTTCATCTTCAGACTTGCGAAACTCTCTGTCTATAGCTAACGCCTGCTGGAAGCATTCTAGTGATTGCTCGTATTTGGTGTGTAAGCGATGACAAATACCTCGATTTCTCCAAAACAGTAGAAAAGCTGATGGATGAATATATAAGGCTAGTTTCTCAAAGCATTCTTGATAATAGTCAATTGCTTTATCAAATTTCTCTTGTTCCTGATAACAAATTGCAATTGACCAAGCTATATAAGCACTATGCCTAACATTCGGCTGAACATTTATTTCTTCTAGAAGCTCAACAGCTTGTGTATATTTATCTGTACGAATATAAGATATTGCTGTGAGAAAAGTTAATGCTCCTTGAACGTCTTCATTGCCACTATGATTATGCCGAATATTTTCTAAAGCAGGTGTCATTTCTTCACCTAATTCTTTAACCAACTCTCTAAGACGACAAAATATAGTAGGCTCTAGCTGATTAACAATATCAATGGCACAATTAACTAATCCTGACCCTGATTCACCACAAGCAATATAAAGAATAGCTGTCTGTGCTTTTACCCGTATCTCTTCAGTAAGCATGGAGTCATTAGCGAATTCTTTCAGCCGTGCCAGAACTTCACCTTTCTGGTTAAAAAGTTCAATTTGGCGTAACAGCCTTAACAGTTGTTTAGTTGTATCATCCTCAAAGTATATATCCAAACCAAGATAGGTAATAACCAATTTTTTAATTAGCTTTCTACGAAGACTGCTATTAACTTCAACTTGAGTTAAAACCTCCCCAGCAAATAATAAATCTTTCAACCGTAATTCTGACTGGTTACAGTTAGTAGTTGATTCCTCTTGGAAATCTGACCAGATGATAATCGCATCCTGCGAAGATGCATTTTTTATTTTTAACTTCCCACCTTGAATTGCAGGTTCATAAGCCTCAAGATTACTGAAAAGCTGCTCAACTAGCTTATTAACCTGTTTAGGAGAATAAATTCCGTAATAGCCTAAAGCCAGTAGAATCGGCTCATTCCAACGCGGCTCATGCAAATGTTTATGGATGATTTCTAAAATATCCCTTACTTCATTGTCAGCGATATAACGTGCAGCAAAATACTCCTCAAACGTCAGGTGCATAAAACCGTAGACTCCAGGCGCACGTTCCACAAATAGACCTGTGGTTTCCCGCACTTTTCGTAAAAACTCCTGCACGGCTTGCCGCACTGAATCTGATTCTAGGTCAGTATCATTTAGTTCTGCTAGCTTTACTGCTAACTCTTGTTCAACTTCTGCCTCAGTGACTAAACCAGAGGGCTTCTCCTCATGCATCCAGTAAGCCAGTGGTGCTAAAAATGCCACTACTTCATTTTGGTTCAGCAGCACTTTCGGAGTATCTGGCAACTTTTTACCTAGCTGCCAATCTTCCGTCAAGGTTTGCACTGCCAATTCATAAAGTTTCACCCGACGGTTAGGTAGGCGTTCACCATTGCGGTGAATCAATGCCAAAATTGTCAACAGTAGAGGGTTCGCTGTCAAGCGCTTTACACCCTCATTGTCTTTAATTGCCTCTAAAATCTTCCTTGCTTGGTCATCTCCTGCTCTTTGCCATTGCGCCTCACTAGCTTCTGGCTGCTGCGCTCGTTCTATCGCCAAACACCAGCGTTCCAGGAATTTTTCTACCTGTTCGCTACCCATATCTTCAATAGTGAACTCAGCAAAACGGCTGCTCAGTTTCACATCGCGGTAGCCAGCTATGCGGCTGGTAATGACAAACTTATTAGCAGAGAAAGCATTGACAAACTGATCAATTCTTTCCACAATCAGCCTGCGGCTTTCTTGTTCAAATACCTCATCCAGCCCATCCAGCAGCATTAAGCACTGCCCTTGACGCATTTTTTCTAATAGTAGGGTCGCCATCTCAGTTCCCGCTTCAGCTTCATCTTGAAAGTAAGCTTCCCACTGGCGGTAGAATTGGCGCAGATACTCCAGCAGTCTTAACTCTGGTTCTTGTTGCAGTCGTTCTGCATAATCGGCAATACGAAAGAAAATTGGCAATAGAGCATTACCCAATTCTTCTTGGGGTTCGCCACCTATTACTATTTCATTGCCATCACGTTTTGCTGTGGCAAAATGTAGCGCTAGATAACGCAGTAGCGTTGTCTTTCCCGCACCTGGAGCGCCGAGAATTACGCAGTATTGATTCTCCCGCACTGCATGGGATAAATCAATTCTTTGTGTTACCGTTTTGGTGCTAGTAGTGGGTATTGAACTTCTTAAAACTGGTTCGTAATAGGAAGGTTCGTCTAAATCGTAGAGGCTAGATATGCTCATGCTAAACCCATGTTCAGCTTTGCGAAATGTAGTCATCTCTAGGTCTAGTTTCGAGGTTTCTGTAATTTGCTGTCGCCTTACTGCTTGTAGTGACACATAAATTTGATCCAGAAAAATATCTACTTGGCGCTGGACTTGCATCACGCCGCTGATTTTGAGATAGGAATTCTCAGCTATCAACCACTCCAGATAAGGATAAAACAGGGGATTTACAGGTGGACGTGCCTCAAATTTCACTAACTTACCCCGCCAATCCCAGAAATCAGGCGCACGGTTACGAAATTCTTCTAAAAATTCCTCTTTATTTAACCAAAAAATTATAACTAATTCCCGACCAAATAGCGAATCTCTCCCTAAATTCAACTGCTTCATCTCTTGCTTCAGGCGGGATTTCGGCAGTTGGTCAATTCCAAATGCCATTATCAATTTGCGTTTAGTTTGAGAATTATGCTGCCCAGTTTCATCTAAAGTGTAGAGAAAGTTATAAAGTGAGTTATCACTGTAAAAGAAGTTTTGAGGTTTATTAAAAGTACGATCGTTATCTGATAAAAGTAACTTTATTTCCTCAACTACCGGATGTTGTGGCCCACTCTCCGGTGCAATAGCAAAAATTGTCGTTGTTCCACTAGATAATTCTAAGAAACTAACTAATTTATTTAGCTCTGTTGCGTCATTTGCACTTAGAGAATAAGTGTTATCTTCGTTAGAAGGCATTTTTTTGATGAATAATTGCTGATTGGGAGAGAAAACAACTATTAAAGTTTTGGAGCGTTAGCAGCTTGCCAACGTTGTAAATCTTCCAATAGAATAGGGTTAACATCAAACCAGGATTTTTTACTGCGATCGTAATAACCTAATACAAATTTGTTTTGTAGAAGCTCATCACAAATCACAAACTGACCTTTATTAGGTAAACTATGGGTATTAGTAGTTAAGCAACCTGTGCGGTGAACTTTATCTAGTTCGGGGAAATGATAATCACTCAAATTGTATTCTCTGCGTATCTCTTGCACAGCCTCTTTAGCACCATCCAAATTTACATATATCAAATTTAGCCTTAAAGAAACTTCACAAGCTGTGCGAGCCAGTCGCACCAAGTCACGCATCACACCACCACTTTTTTCAGAAATTAGTTCTAGCGCATCTGGATTAAATAAACCCTTATAAGCATCACCCAAAGTTGCTAAACGCTTATGAATTACACTATTAAGAATGTCTCTACCAAGTTGATTAGGGATTGTAGTAGGACATAAATTGTCGTCGCACTCAAATACAGGAGGATTAGTTAAATCTAAGCATTTTTGAAAGCTTTCCATTGGTTGACGAAAGCTTGGAGAATACCTTAGTGAAATCGGAATCGCATATATAATATGGCAACTTAGCTGAGTCAGCAGTGGACTAGCGAACATTTCCAAGGCTGTAACTTGATCGTGTCGGTCAAGACCATCTACAATCACCAGTAATTTTTGGTTGTTTCTTTTCTCGGCAGCTTCTATAATGGCGTTAACTCGCTCAATAATTTTACTAAGCTGCGGACGAATATTGAGAGTTGTAGTAACTTTTCGAGTTAGACCTTGTTTAAGAATTAAACCTAATTTTTTGATAATTTCTGGAAGTTCAAGACCAGTATTTTCAGCGTCTTCATCTTGATAAACTACAGTTTTTAGACTTTCGAGTAAATCATTTAATAAATCGTCTTTTAAACCCCAGTCTCGTTGAATAACTTTTTCAAAAATTTTAATTCCAATTAGGACTACAACCTCAGCATAACCAATGTTGTACTGATCAAGAGCAGTTACAGTATCAATCCAAATTACTGTATACTTGCTGTTCAAATGTTGTTCTAATCGCCGCAATTCTGTAGTTTTGCCACCTCCTCTATGACCTGCTAGTAAAAATTTAGCTGGGTCGTCTTCCATATCCAAGAAGGTGATTAAATTCTCTACAGGACTGTTATCTCGCTGTACATAAAAATTTCTTAGTTCTTCAGGTGTGGTAAGCGGTTCCTCTGGCTTAAAAAGCTGATAAGCAGGCTTCCAAAAACTGGTATTACTCATGCTGACAAATCTCAACTGATATCAAACGGTGTTTTGACTTACACTCGTGTAGCTCAGTATAACTGGGTAATTTCCTGCTGTAGATTGCTAGAAGTGAAAAACTTTATACTATAGCCCTAAATAATACTTTATCCCACTTTGATTGCACATCAATTTTTAGTGTGCGATCGCTCTTTTAATAAATAACTTGATGGCGTGCCTAGAAAGACAGCGCGTTGCGATCAGTCCAGCGCTGAAGGCGGGTTTCGCAACTTACGCGGCTGGCGGAGGTTCTTTATGTTCTAGCGACTCCCATGCAAAATGGCTTGTTGCCAGATATCACATCTCTGTATAAACATTAATAATCCTTAATAGTTAATACTATTAAGGATTGTTAACATGAGCAAAAACTGCTCATAAACCTGATTGTTCCTTAAAAATCATCGAGAAACTGACTAAGGCGACTGATTACGGGGTCAACCTCTTGAGGAGGGGTAGCAACAGCATAAGAAGTATTATTTACCACTTCTAATTGAGTTGGAGACGGAATGAACGATCGATCGTTGACTATAAGCGCCAGTTGTGCAACTTGTTGAGAAAGTTGCAGTAGATGATGTTCCATCGCCTCCAAACGATTAGATCCCTTGGCAAAAAAACGTTCCTCAAGTCCAGCCACTTGACGTTGCAGTTCACCGATTTGTTGATCGATCGGTGTGTTTACTGCTGTTTGTGGAGCAGGTTGTACAGATTCCGGTACACATAAAGATTGCCACAAGGCTTCTTTACAGAGATCGCTGAAAGTCTTGTCTGGTTGTTTTTCCAAATAACTTTCTACTTGCGCTAACAAGCTTTCATCAGCAAGCTCTGGGTTGAACGTGACGGATTTAACTACCTTTTTTGACCATTGGAACATCAGCTTTATGCCCTAGCAGCGCGATTGGAGGATAATTGTGCCTCTCCATAAATATACTGCCCCAAAGCATTCGCCTGACGGGAAGGTGCTGCTAAATGAGCATTAATCTTTGCTTCTTTGAGCAGACGTTGAACGTCGTCCCAGAAGAACTCACCACCACCGCCAGTAAGAATCACATCGGTGACGCGTTCTGGCAACCAGGCTAGCACACGGCTACAGATTTCGCGAGAAAACATCTCCGTAAGGTTGGGAAGAAAATCGTCTAGGTTGGTGGGCTTGCTAGCGCCTTTAGGACGGTAAAAGCGTTCGCC
Organism: Nostoc sp.; assembly: GCF_036917095.1. Taxonomy (GTDB): domain Bacteria; phylum Cyanobacteriota; class Cyanobacteriia; order Cyanobacteriales; family Nostocaceae; genus Nostoc. The sequence continues at coordinate 51,976 of NZ_JBALFH010000055.1, read as the reverse complement.
TCTGGGTTTGTTAACAGCGGAAATCAGAGCTAGAGATTGACTATCTGCTCCCTCGATTTCGGCGGACACCAATTCATAAAACTTATTCATACCAAAGTCTTCGCTTTTAGAAGCACCTCTGGCAAAACGGAAGTTATCTACCATCAAAAGATCGACGGTTTGATGTCCAATATCAACGATCGCCACCGATATTTTTGTAAAATCGGGACTACCAGGGCTTTTCTTCGGTTGAGCTTCTGACCACAGCAAGCTGCCGTAGCCTTCTGGCATTACCCATACCTTACTGACGTTCAGCGATACAGATTCGCCTCGGAAGTTCAACACATGAGGGCCACCTACTTGGCTAATCAACTGGGCTTTTTCCTTTTCAAATTGCTCTAAGGAAAGGAAAGGCAGACCCAGTACGACTGAGATATCATCTCTGAGTTTGAAGTAGCCAGCACTTGCTAACACTTTTACCAGTGCAGCCTCTACCTTAGATTGACCAACTCCTAGATTCGCCCCAAAATCGGCTGCCAGTTGACCAACAGCATATCCATTTCCTTGATACTCCAGCCACAAATCCATTAAGGGGTCAGTAGCCCTGGCTTCAAAAACACCACCGCGTACTTGTTCTATCGACATCTGTTTGACGTTGGCAGGTACGAACACCACACTGCCGGGTTCGCGACTCACACAAGTTTTTGTGGAAGTTCTACCTAAATCAACACTGAGAATGGTTTTCCCGGAACCACCGACTGGCTTGATACCGGAAGGAGGATTATTATTAACAGCATTTATGGGAGTCGATGCTAACGGCTGCCTATTCATGGGTATAGCAGCACTATTCATCGGGTTAGCGGCGGAAGGTTGGTCTGTCATGAAAGCTCCTAGTTCAAACTTAACTGTAAAAAGTTGTCATGCTCATCTTACAAAAATGCGAGCAACCAGAAATTCTAGGTTGCGTCAAGTGTAGCTAGAAATACGCCAAAATTTAATTTCGGCGATACCTCCGATAAGCTTTACCAACACACATCTAGTATTATTTGGCATAGTGTAGGCGAATTTTGGCCAGATGTAACCCCTGCTTTCACTGCTTTCAAACCAAAAGCGTCCGTGTTTCATCTTCTAGTACGTCTTAACTGGCGCTTGAATATCCAGAAAACAAATGCCAAAACCAGACCCCCAAGTACGATTTTGGATACAGGAGCAAGGTACTTGTCCACAAGTTCATACTGACTACCCAATATGTATCCTGAGTATGTTAGCAAACCCACCCAAGCAGCGCTACCTAATGTTGTGTAAAACAGAAATGGTAGCAAGGGCATATTGCTGATACCTGCGGGAACAGAAATCAAGGTGCGGATTCCCGGTACAAGGCGACCAATTAATACTGCTTTTCTACCTTGTCGGTCAAACCACTCTTTGGCTTTGGTAATATCTTTACTGGATATAGCCAGCCATTTGCCATACTTGTCAGCCCAAGCTTTCAAACGGGTTTCACCTAAAAACTTACCTGGATAATACCAAATAAGTGCACCCAATACAGAACCCAAAAGTCCTGCCAAAAACACACCAATGATATTCAGCTTTGCCCCTCCTGGTTGATATGGGCTTGCTGTAAATCCAGCCAGTGGCATGATCAATTCTGAAGGAATGGGGGGAAAAAGGTTCTCTAGGAACATTAGTAGGGCGATTCCCCAATAACCAAAATAGTTGATAGTATTAGTTATCCATTCAAGCATTGAGTCAATTCCTGAAATTACTGCACTAGTCTTGTTACTAAGATTCAGCCTTAGTTTTTTTAAAAGGTAATTATCGCCCCTTGCTAGACTCAAGGTAACTTGGCTGCACTAAAAGTTGGCATCGTAACTGAGAAACAGAGTAAGACAAATGCAAGCTAGGGGTCTATTTCATTAATTTCGAGGGTTATAAAAGTTCGTAGCGAGTTAGCGCGGTCTTCACCCAAGGGCGAGCCTCATCCTTCGCGTAGCGTCTTTGCCAAGAGAAGGGTTAGTAGCTCTAGCCCTTGAAATTGAGCGATTTATCGCTCGCTACGAACCTCACAAAATTAATGAAATAAACCACTAGGGTTTATTTTCTAATTTTTTAGATCCCCCTTAGTCGGTTTTTTCAAAGGACTAGGGAGGATCTAAAGATTTGATGGCAAATTTAAAAACATACTCTAGGGTTTTCTACTGAGGTTGATGCTGTGGGGTAAATAAGGGAGCAGGGGGAGAGAAGGGAGAAAATTTTACCTTGTCCCCCTTATCCGCCCTTACACTCTTGTTGTTCTAGGCTGTCGGGGTCAATGATTGTACTCTTGGTTCCGATTGCCAGTCTAATGGATTCCAAACTCGATCTTCCAGCGCCATCTGCTCAATCAAACTTGCCAGTCTCAGGGCTTTGAGAGCTTGTTCGCCACCTACTGAGGGTTGATTGCCACCATGTACGCAGTTGACAAAATGCTCTAGTTCTGCGCTTAGAGGTTGAATATTGCTGGTGTAGACTTTTTCAATCACACCATCTTGTCTGTAAAGTACTTGTCGGTGGTCGGTGAGAGAATTGGCAGCCGTTTGTCGGTGAATCAAAATTTCATTCTTGAGAAAATCTGCCTCAGTAAATGAATTTTTACAATGGGCGACAATCCGGCGAATTTTTCGGTGGGTGACTTTACTGGCAGTCAGAGTAGCAACAATACCATTGGCAAATCCCAAGGTGGCGGTTACATAATCTAAATAACCAGAGTCCAGGGCGCGAGTACCACTAGCAGTCAATTTTGTTACTGGGGAAGCAGCTAATTCCAAAAGTAGGTCGATGTCATGGATCATTAAATCCAGCACAACTGAAACATCGTTTGCCCGATCTGAGTAAGGACTCATCCTGTGGGCTTCTAGCGCCAGCAATTCCTCTGTTTTTAGAACTTGGCTCAGTTCTTTAAAAGCTGGGTTAAAACGCTCAATATGGCCTACTTGCAGGATACACCCAGACTCAGCTGCGGCATTTACTAATGACTCTGCCTCAGAAATACTGGCTGCGATCGGTTTTTCAATCAAAACATGAATTCCCGCTAACAGACAGTTGATGCCCACGGCATAGTGCAGACGGGTGGGAACAGCTACACAAACTGCTTCCACAAGGGGTAGCAGATCGCAGTAATCTTCAAAAAAACGCACCTTGTACTTGCTGGCTGTTTCTAACCCTCGCTCGACGTTAATATCTGCCACTCCGACTAGCTCAACATCTTTCATTGAACTCAGCACGCGAGCGTGGTGTTGTCCCATGTTACCCACTCCAATCACGCCTATGCGGATTGGTCGTGGCTGGTTGCGCTGTGTATATGGATTGGGTTCTGCCACTGACATGCTATTTTGCACTATTATTCTCTCCTCAACCACCAAATTTAGAGACGCTACGGCCGTTGGCGTTTATACTCGAAAGCCAGTTACGATCCGTCTAAAACCATCCAGATGGTAACATAGAGCCTATGTTTATGAAGAATTTCAAAGTTTGCGATCGGTTCCCGTAATTCAAATATCTTTTGTATAGATAATTCAGATTTGCCTTGTCTTTTGCACTTTCTATAAATAATATATGTCTTTTTATTAACTTTAAAAATTTAGTAAGACCTAAACTTCTACTCATTTTTCAAAAAAATGCTATTGGGAATTACCGTCACTGATTATCTAAAATGATTTTTGTATGATTATTTGCATCACCTGTCGTAGACACGTTCGCGCAGTCTCTGGTAGAGAATAGAAGACATCGCACCGATTTTTGAGAGAAAATGGTATGGATTGTTTATCTAGAATATGTAGGGTACGGCGTTGTTTGCCCTAACTAACAGGGATTCAAGAGTATTTTTGGTATTGCTTCCTGGCATCTTGTTCAGGTCTGATTTAGCGATTTGAAATCCAAAATTTGCAACCGAGATGAAAGCTGTAATTCTGTTATCTGGGGGATTAGACTCTTCCACAATTCTGTACAAAGCTAAGGCTGATGGCTGTGAATGTCATGCTATTTCCTTTGATTATCAGCAGCGACATCGACAAGAGTTACAATCAGCCCTCACTGTTGCTCAAAAAGCTGCGATCGCAAAACATCAGGTGGTTAATTTTGACTTACGACAATGGGGCGGTTCGGCACTTACCGATGATGCCATTGATTTACCCCAGGAGCGATCGCTGGATGAAATGTCTCAAAATATTCCTGTAACGTATGTCCCGGCTCGTAATACCATCTTCTTAAGCTTTGCTCTTGGTTACGCCGAAGCGATCGCAGCAGAACGTGTCTATATCGGTGTCAATGCCTTAGATTACTCAGGATATCCTGATTGTCGCCCCGACTATATCCAGGCAATGCAGGAAGTATTTCGCCTGGGAACCAAACAGGGGCGTGAGGGACAACCAATTAATATTGTTGCACCCCTGATCGACTTGAAAAAAACTGAAATCATCCAACTGGGCAACCAATTGGGAGTTCCTTGGGAGCTAACTTGGTCTTGCTATGCTGGTGGAGATGTCGCCTGCGGTGTGTGTGATTCTTGTCGCTTGCGGCTAGCAGCTTTTGCCGAATTGGGACTCGTCGATCCACTGGCGTATGCTTAGTGTAGCCATTGGGCATTGGGAATTGGGAATTGGGTAATAATCAATACTTCTTCTTCCCCTGCCTCCCCTGCCTCCCCTGCTCCCTCATCCCCCTCCTTCCCCCTTGTCTTCCAGGCGTCGCAGTTGAATTTGATGCAGGCGTGGGCCAACAATTGACACCATAGTAAATTCGAGATTTTGATAACAAAAGGTTTCGCCTCTGGCAGGAATTTTCTGTAACTGATACAGCAAAAAGCCCCCCAGTGTTTGGTATTCTCTTGTCAGGGGCAAATTGAGATGTAAAACTTCGTTGAGGTCTTCGAGGTTAATCTGTGCCTGCACCAGAAATTTATGCTCATCTAACATCTGAATCAGTAAGTCGTCGCTGTTTTCAGGAACGCTTGCGTCGCCGATGATTTCGGCAATCACATCTTTGATTGTCACGAGTCCCACAGTAGAGCCAAATTCATTCACTACCATGACCATAGCTGGTTTCTCTTGCTGCATCATTGGCAAAAGTTCGCTCAAGGACGTGTGTTCTGGAACAAACCGAGCGGGACGCATCCAAGGTTGAATCTGTGTCTCTAAACTTAGCTTTCCTACAGCCAAAGGTTGTGCCAAATCTTTAAAATAAACAATGCCGAGAACATCGTCTAAAGATTCACCAATCACAGGATAGCGAGAGTAACCAGTAGAAGCCATTTCCTTGAGTAATGTCTGGAAGGTAGCATCTTTTGGCAGCGTGACAATACTGGTGCGGGGGATCATCACATCTTGGGCCATTACATTCCCAAACTCAAAGACATTATTGAGCAGTTCTCGCTCCGCACGCTGTAAACCAGTAGACCCCCATTCTGTAGAGATAATCAGTTGCAATTCTTCGGGAGTCACAGGCGGTCTCCAGCCTTGACCTGTGTATTGGATGCCAAAAATCCGCAATAAAAAACGAGTTGATTGGTTGAGAATCCAAATGAAGGGGCCAAAAAAACGAACGATCGCTTTTACCGAAGGCCCCAAAAATCTAGCTAGCTGTTCTGAATACAGCATAGCTAGGGATTTGGGACATAGTTCTCCGATCACAATTTGCAGATAGGCAATCAAGAAAAAGGCAATGGGAATTGATAGGGAATGCGCCAGGAAGGTAGTCATGCTACTTGGTAAAGGCCAAGACTTTAACCATGCATTCACTAGCACGACAATCGTACTTTCTCCAATCCATCCCAGTGCCAAACTAGAGAGGGTAATGCCTAACTGAGTGGTAGATAACAGTCTGTCAATACTACGCTGTAGCATCTCCACTGCGATCGCTGGAATATCCCCAGCCTTAACTAGCTGGTGAATACGCGATCGCCGCACGCTCACCATCGAAAATTCCGCCGTCACAAAAAAGGCATTTATGGCAATCAGCAGTAGCACTGACAACAACCGTAGCGCCACGTCTGTCCAAATTAAATTAGGAACACTCACCGCCAAAGCTCTTGTAAAACTCACGCCCTCCATTTAGGAAGATTAAGGATTGGATATCAGGGATTGGTATTGGGAAAAATTCAATCCCCAGTCCCCAGTCCCTCGTCCCCAGTCCCCAGTCCTCAGTCCTCTCCTACCTTTCTACGGGAATATTCGATGCTTCTAGCTTTAATTGTTGAGCGGGATAATCAGTGAGAGCGAGTGATATTTTCTTAACATCATCAAGTAAAGCTGTGGGAATGCTCACTGTACCGGAAAAGGTTGGCCCATTTGCAGGCAATTCTGTTGGTAAACCCTCTGTACTAGCACTCAGGGTTCGTCCTTTATCATCGGTAACATCTAAAAAACTATACAAGAAGCGTACAGAATCCTTACCTTTGTTCTGCATTTTCACTTTTAGTAGCAAATCACCACCGGAGTAGCGGACAGATTGTACAGCCATAGTTACACCCTCACTCTGAGCAGTTACTGGAAAACCTGGCTGGAGTTTTTCTTCAACCACTTGTGGGGGTTTTTCCTCTGGCTTCTGCTTGCTGCTATTGGTTTCTTCATCATCTTCCTCTAGCTTTTCCGATTTAGCAGCCTTGGTCTTACCCTCAATTCGCGCCTTGACAATTTTCAGGATCTCTTCCTCTTTTAATAGCACTAGCCCTCCGGCTTGGGAGTTATTCGCCTTATTGCTGGCAAATTTGGTAGTAGGACGGCCATCTGGTGCGGTAACGCCTTTTAGTGCTGAACTCCCCAGATCGAACCCCAAAAAGGCACTCACAGAACCTGCTCCCATCATCAGGATTAACAAAATCAAAGTAAGAAGTACAGTAGAATTTATTTTCATTGCTGACAAGCTATCACATAATAATGCTGGTCTATTTAAGAATAGTGAAGCTTTTGACCTCAATCCTTAAAGGAACTTAATCAATATTAGTTTGCACTATACTCACGATCAAATTATGTAGTATAAAAATCTGGTAAATTATTGTCCAGTATTTATGGGTGGTAAATTTGTGATATAATTATCGAATTGGCTAAATTCAGTGCATGAAGTCCTTTCCTGACTCTAAAATTAGCAAATAAGGTTGACCTAAGAGTTGAAGTAATTTACTCGTAGCAACCCAAAACCTGACAAAACAAGCGCCTTTGGCCGATTGGGGAGGCAACGAACTCATAATTCGTCTTCAGGCTGGTTCGATTCCAGCAGGGCGCACTGAACGATCAAAAACTAGTAATAGAAGGCATGGGGCATTGGCACTTGTACTGAATATTGCTGAAGTGTTGGTTAGTAATTATTATCCCTTGCTCCCCAATCCCCAATCGCCAATCTTACCGAGATGGTAAAGTTTCAAACCTGAATTCAGTTCCGACTTTAAGTTTGTTGCTATTAAAACGAGGAGACATCATCAGCGATGTGTCATAGGGATTTGGTAAATCAGGAGTGCGAATATAAGGATCGTTACCAACTTGCTGAGTCAGGACATCACGATATAAAGTGTTAATCAACTCAGCATCGCGGGCAATTTCATTTTCTGGGAAGGAACCACCGAAACCGGAACCAGATCCTAGAAATGAGTCTAGCTGACGCTTGAGGCTGCTACTATTTTCGTAGAAATTTGGATCGTGACGAAAATAAGCTCGTTCAAACGTATCATTCGTAGTTTCAGTTTTGGGGGTTTGCGTTTGGGCAGATGCGACAGAAGGAAAAGCAATACCAGCAGCAAGCATCACCAATAAACCACCAAAGACTTTTAATTTTATACCCACGTTCCTAACTCCTCAATTTTTGGGCAATCTTAATTTATGCTTAATTTCAGAACTCTGATGAGTTCAACCTTTGGTGTAGCACAACTTTTAATGTTTTGTAATGACGTATCCTACTGAAACTCTTACTCACTCAGATATTTGGGCAACTACTGCTGATTTGACCACCTTGCGCCAGAAGCTACTAGATTTATTTTGCCAACTTGCTTATCAAGAAGGCGATTTTCTCCTGTCTTCTGGGCTACGTAGCTCTTATTACGTGAACAAAACACAGGTAACACTCCATCCTCAAGGCGCGTTGGCAGTTGGACGGTTACTGTTCCCTTTGTTACCTGTAGATACACAAGCTATAGGTGGTTTAACAATGGGGGCTGACCCAATAGTGACAGCAGTGAGTGTAGTTTCTGTTTATGAAAACCGACCGATACCAGCGTTGATTATTCGCAAGGAAGCCAAGGGTTATGGAACGAAAGCTTATATAGAAGGCCCCACTTTACCTGAAGGTGCAAAAGTAGTAGTTTTGGAAGATGTCGTTACAACTGGGCAATCTGCTTTAAAAGCAGTTGAGCGTCTTAAAGATGCAGGTTATACCGTAAATCAAATAATTTCACTGGTAGACCGAGAACAAGGGGGAGGTGAGTTGTACCAGTCAGCTGGGTTGAAGTTTGAAACTTTGTTTTCGATTCAAGAAGTTCAGGAACGCTACCGACAACTTGCGAATTCATGAACGATAAGACTTCTATTAATCCGTAATTCGTAGTTAAGAATTACACTTCTTCTAAAATATAAGGGTGCGTTAGAGCGCAGTGCAACGCACCATTTATCTGAACTAACTTATGTCTATAATTAACCCTCTTTTGGGGTAATTTGGGATATTTATTATTAATCTGGTAAATCGCGGTCAAACAAATTTGCTGTAGAAATAACAAAACCCCCAAATTTGGGGGTTTTGATTTAAGGCCAGCAGCTGGATTTGAACCTGCGACCTTCCGATTACAAGTCGGATGCACTACCACTGTGCTATGCTGGCGGATTTGGCGTAGGCGTAGCCCACTTTGGGTATTGCCCTTAAATAGCAACCACGATTTATGATTGTACCATAATCAATTTATTTGTCTACCTGTAAATGCTAAAAAATATCTCCCTTTTCCTAAATTAGGCTAAAAGACCAGATATTTGAGCGATATCACTGCTTTTTTCCACCTAAATGGTTTAAGGTGCGTAGCAATTGTGATGAAACAGAAAAAATCAGTGATTTTGAGCGATCGCTGATAAAGCTGATAAATTAATATTCATAGCAAAAGCTAACTCAAATCCTGGGCTGGACGCAAAAATATCTGGTACAGTTCTAAAACTGTATTTTCTCGATCCGGCTGGTAAAGCAACAGAAATATATAATTGTTCTTTACACATCGGAAGCATGGCAGCGTTGATCGGACGAGATTTATTAAGTCTGGCGGACATCAGTCCAACGGAACTTCAAGAACTCCTGCAATTGGCAACTCAGCTTAAATCACAACAGTTGAAGTTGCAGTGTAATAAAGTTTTGGGGTTGTTGTTCTCCAAAGCTTCAACTCGCACGCGGGTAAGTTTTACTGTGGCAATGTACCAACTGGGGGGACAGGTAATCGATCTTAACCCGAATGTCACTCAAGTTAGCCGCGGGGAACCTTTGCAGGATACGGCGCGGGTGTTAGATCGATATTTGGATATTTTGGCAATTCGCACTTTTGCCCAGCAGGATTTGGAAACTTTTGCTCGCTATGCCAAGATTCCGGTGATTAATGCACTTACTGATGCAGAACATCCCTGTCAGATATTAGCGGATTTATTAACGATTCAAGAAAGCTTTGGCAATCTTGCTGGCTTAACTTTAACCTATGTGGGTGATGGGAATAATGTGGCTAATTCTCTGATGTTGGGCTGTGCTTTGGTGGGGATGAATGTCAGAATTGCTACTCCTAACGGGTATGAGCCAGATTCTAAGATTGTAGAACAAGCAAGAGCGATCGCTAATCACAAGACGGAAGTCCTCCTGACTCACGATCCAGAATTAGCGGCTAAGGGATCTGCTGTACTTTATACTGATGTTTGGGCGAGTATGGGGCAAGAAGCAGAAGCAGACAACCGAATGCCAATTTTCCAGCCTTATCAAATTTCAGAGCAGCTATTAAGCCTTGCTGACCCAGAAGCAATTGTTTTACACTGCTTACCAGCCCATCGTGGTGAAGAAATTACCGAAGCTGTTATTGAAGGTTCTCAATCACGAGTTTGGGAACAGGCAGAAAATCGCTTGCACGCCCAAAAAGCTTTGCTTGCCAGTCTTTTAGGGGCAGAGTAAGGGAATAGGGCACAGGCTTAGAGTATAGTTTTCTTGCTTGTAACCTGTAACCTGTAATCTGTAGCCTGTTATATTCTTATTTGTCAAAAGGCAAAAGAAAAGAAAATAATTTTACTTTTGCCTTTCATCTTTTTACTTTTCTCTTGTTATGGGGAGTTTTTTGTAGTACTAATGTTCTAGAGACATTTATAATTACTTCCCGCAAATTTATGGAACGTCTAACAGAAGCTCAACAAGAACTTTACGAATGGTTGGCAGAATACATCCGATCGCACCAGCATTCGCCTTCAATTAGGCAAATGATGCAAGCGATGAACTTGAAGTCACCAGCACCAATTCAAAGTCGCTTAGAGCATTTACGCACTAAAGGATATATTGAATGGACTGAAGGGCAAGCGCGAACGATTCGGATTTTGCGTCCTGTTAAGCAAGGGGTACCAATTTTGGGCACGATCGCTGCTGGTGGTTTAATAGAACCGTTTACTGACGCTGTAGATCATTTAGACTTTTCTAATTTCGATTTACCTCCCCAAACTTACGCTTTGCGGGTAGCTGGCGATAGTATGATTGAAGATTTAATTACTGATGGCGATGTGGTATTTCTGCGTCCAGTAGCAGAACCAAATCATTTAAAAAATGGTACTATCGTTGCCGCCAGAGTCGATGGATTTGGTACAACATTAAAACGTTTTTATCGCCAAGGCGATCGCGTTACCCTCAAACCAGCAAATCCTAAGTACAATCCCATTGAAGTCAGCGCTATACAAGTGCAGGTGCAAGGTTCTCTCATTGGTGTTTGGCGCGGTTACAACTAAGTAATCGAGAGTGGGGAGTGGGGAATGGGGATTGGGAAAGATAAGTACCAATGACCAATGACCAGTGACTAATGACTAATGAATATGTACCTGACGCAAAATTCAGTGCAGCAACTGCCCACTTTCCGGTTGAAATTACCAATTGCAAGGGAAAGTAGGGGCAGTTATTACACTTCGCAACCATTACCAGGATGCCCAAGGATGCCTGTGTCTCTGCAATTGCGGCAATATCAGCGACAAGCGATCGCTAGCTGGTTTACTAACAATGGCAGAGGGACGCTGAAAATGGCTACTGGTAGTGGTAAAACTATTAGCGCACTTGCGATCGCTTGTGAATTGTACCAACAGATTAATTTACAAGTCTTGTTGGTGGTGTGTCCCTACCGCCATCTCGTTACTCAATGGGCGCGAGAATGCGAAAAATTTAATTTGCAACCCATTTTAGCTTTCGAGAATTTACGCACTTGGCAAAGTCAACTTTCTACGCAAATTTATAATCTGCGTTCTGGTTCTCAACGATTTGTCACGGTGATTACTACGAACTCTACTTTAATTGGTGATGGTTTTCAGTCTCAACTCAAATATTTTCCCGCCAAAACTTTAATTATTGGGGATGAGGCGCATAATTTAGGCGCACCCAAGTTAGAAGAAAGTTTACCGCGCAGTGTGGGGTTGAGACTGGCTTTATCTGCCACGCCGGAAAGATATTTTGATGATTTTGGTACGCAATCTTTATTTGATTATTTTGGCCCAGTTCTCCAGCCAGAATTTACTTTGAGGGATGCGATCGCTCAAGGTGCTTTGGTACATTATCTGTATTATCCGGTGTTGGTAGAGTTAACTGAAGCAGAAAGTATTGCCTATTTAAAGTTAACTAAAAGAATTGGGCGAGCGTTACTTTATCGAGATAGAGAAAATGGACAAGCAGGAAGTTTTGAAGACAATGAAGATTTAAAGCCGTTATTGATGCAAAGAGCAAGATTGATTGGTGCGGCGGAAAATAAATTAAATGCTTTACGGGATTTAATGGCAACTCGCCGCGAAACTAGTCACACTCTTTTTTATTGTAGTGATGGTTCCCAAGATGCGGGACAACGTTCATCGCTACGCCAACTCAAAGCTGTTGCTAAAATTCTCGGAGTAGATTTAGGGTATAAGGTAAGTACCTATACAGCCCAAACAACTTTACAAGAAAGGGAAATATTACGTCATCAATTTGAAAGTGGGGAATTGCAGGGTTTAGTAGCAATTCGTTGTTTAGATGAAGGTGTCGATATTCCAGCAATTCAAACTGCGGTGATTTTATCGAGTTCTGGTAATCCTCGCCAGTTTATTCAGCGACGGGGCCGAGTTTTACGTCCTCATCCTGGTAAAGAACGCGCCACTATATTTGACATGATTGTTTTGCCACCAGATTTAGATAGAGAAACTATAGAAGTTGAGCGCAATCTGTTAAAAAAGGAATTACGGCGCTTTGTGGAGTTTGCTGATTTGGCTGATAATGCAGGGGAAGCAAGAATGAAGTTACTTGATTTACAAAAGCGCTATGGTTTATTAGATATTTGATAATGAACTATATAGTTGTATTTTTTTGTAAAAATTTTCAAGTTTTGAAAAAACAAGCATTAAGTATGGAATAATAAAATTATGAATTAGATAATAATGGGATGTAAGCGTCTTTAAAAATTTCACTTGCATCCCATTATCATCTAGATTGTTAATATTAATAATAACAGAAGAGAATTCAATAATAAAGTCTTTTTTCAAAGAAAAGTATAAATTTAAAAAAATAGTTTTTACAAAATTAAAGATAACGCTAACAGTGGCTTTACGGAGGTAAATACAGCACTAGACAAAGTTAAAATATGGAAAATCTATATTTCCAAACCGAAGATGTCACAAGATGCGAATATCGATGATGTGCAGGAGCCAATAAACAGCGCTCCGCCGGAGGTACGGCGAATTATTGAGCGGGTATGGAAGCTGGAAAAAGGCAGGTTAGATAAGAAGATTAACAGCCATATAAATGATAATATTTTGGACATTATTAAGGAAGAGGTGCGATGAAGCTGACTTCAATCAAGCTATGCAACTTTCGCTCCTTTTATGGTACGACACCAGAGATGCTCCTAGCTGGTGGAGATGTTCAGAATACTACGATTATTCATGGCAATAATGGTTCTGGTAAAACCAGTTTATTGAATGCCTTTACGTGGGTATTGTATGATAAGTTTAGTGCGGCGTTTGCATCAATAGAACAGTTAGTTAATAAGCGTGCGATCGCAGAAGCTCAAAAAGGTCAAGCTGTAGAATGTTGGGTAGAGATTGGCTGGGAACATGAAGGTAAACGCTATCGAGTTAAACGCGCCTGTCGGGGTTACAAAAACGAAGGTGATTTTGACGCTGGCAAAACTCAATTAACCATGTGGGTTGGTGCGGATGATGGCAAATGGAATATACCAACTCAGCAACCAGACGATATAATTAATCAAATTTTACCCGCTACTTTACATCAATATTTTTTCTTTGACGGCGAACGAATTGAAGAAATAGTCCGTTCTGATAAAAAAGCTGAAATTGCCGAAGCTACAAAAATTTTCTTGGGTGTAGAAGTAATCAACCGTTCCATCAGACATTTAGGAGATGCTAAAAAAGCTCTAGAAAATGAATTAAAAGCGATTGGTGATTCTGAAACAAAACAACTATTACGACAGCAAGAAAAGATAGAACGCGAACGCGAACGCATTATCAAACGGCAAACGGAAATTAAAGAAGAGTTAGAATATCAACAAACTTTTAAAAAAGAGACAAGTAACCGTTTACGAGAACTTAGTGCAGCTAAAGAATTGCAAGAAAGATGGCAAGATTTAGAATCGCAGAAGACGGCGAATCAAGAAGAATATAAAAAAACAAAGGAAGCGCTGAAAAAAGTTATCTCTGCGCGGGGTTATACCGTTTTACTCTCAGAAACTACATCCCAGTTTCGAGGAATTATCAATGATTTGAAGCAGCGCGGCGAGTTAACATCAGGAATTTCGCGGGAATTTGTGAATGATTTACTCAATTCTCAGCGCTGTATTTGTGGCGCAGAATTACACGAGGGTAATCATTCTCATACTCATGTGAGTAACTGGCTAAATAAAGCCGGTTCCTCGGCGGTAGAAGAAACTGCAATTCGGATGATAGCTCAAGTAGATGAAATTGATAAGCAAGCCATAGGATTTTGGGAAGAAGTTGATAGAGAACAAAGTAGAATTAATCAGTTAAGGCAAAGTATATCTCAAATTGAAGGCGATTTAGACAATATTCAAGAACGGTTGCGAAAAGATGCTAATGAAGAAATTAGCAGTTTACAAAAACGCTTAGATGAAATTGAAAGTAAAATTGATGAATTGAATCGAGAACAGGGTGCAAATCAGCAGCAAATTGCTCAACTCACAACTGAGATTGAAGGTTTAAACAAACAAATTGCCAAGCAAAAGCTGAATGAAGATAAACAAACTTTAGCACAGCGACGAATTAACGCCGCTCAAGACGCAATCGAACGGTTAACGGAAGTTAGAAATCGTCAAGAACAACAATTTCGCCTGCAACTAGAAAAGCGAGTACAAGAAATATTTATGGAGATTTCTGTGACTCCATACATTCCTAAAATTAGCGATAAATATGAACTGACATTAGTAGAAAATACTACAGGCATAGAAGCACCAGTTGCAGCATCCACGGGCGAAAATCAAATTCTCAGTTTATCCTTTATTGCCAGCATCATTGACAAAGTAAGGGAATGGAGTGAGAAACGAAAAATGATGATGATTCCCGATAGTAGTACTTTCCCAATTGTGATGGATTCACCCTTCGGTAGTTTGGATGAGAATTCGCGGCGACACATTGCGAAGACAATTCCCCAACTAGCGAATCAGTTGATAGTTTTAGTTACTAAGACTCAGTGGCGGGGTGAAGTTGAAGCAGAAATGACACAGAGAATTGGTAGAGAATATGTGCTTACGTATTATTCATCTAAGCCAGATTGCGAACAAGATTATATTGAGTTGGGTGAAGAAAGATATCCTTTGGTAAAACAAAGTCCGAATGAGTTTGAATATACGGAAATTATTGCGGTTGAACGTAATTTTTAAAGGATAAAGTTATGGTTGCGAATCCAGACGGAAAGTATTTGACTCCCCAGGAATACTTAAAATGGGAAGAACACCAAGAGATTAAATACGAATATATCAATGGTGAAGTCTTTGCCATAACTGGGGGTACAATTCCTCATACTAGTATTGCCTTAAACTTAGCTTCGGCATTAAAAAGTCACCTCCGAGGAAGTTCCTGTCGTGCTTTTATGGCAGATGCAAAAGTAGGAGTAACTGAGAACGGGCCATTTCACTACCCGGATGTTGTGGTGAGTTGTGATGAAAGAGATAGACAAGCTATTAAATTTATTCAGTATCCTTGTCTAATTGTCGAAGTTCTCTCCCCTAGTACAGAAGCTTACGACAGAGGCAAAAAATTTATGCAGTATCGGCGTATTCAGACTTTACAAGAATATGTCCTCATTGATGCTGAAAAAATCAGTTTAGATTGCTTTTGTATAAATAACAAAGGGATTTGGGAGTTACATCCTTATGAAGAGGGGGATGAAGTTAATTTACCTAGCGTTGATTTTCACTTTCCTATTTCTTTGGTTTATGAGGATGTTCAGTTTCCAACTTGAGTTTAGGGGAAACTACAGATGGTGGCAGAAAAAGTAAAATTACATTCGGATGATAAAAAATGACAGCACACGAAAGAGAACAGTTAATTAAAGATATCAACGTACTGCTACATCAAGCTTATGACAGTACTTTAGATGAAATTTATGCACTCTTAAAAAGAATCGATGATGTAGACGATGAAGAAGACTTAAAAGCCATTAAAGAAGCTAGGGAAGATATACGCATTAATGGCACTGTGTCTTGGGATGAAATTCAAAACGAAATAAGAAACGAAATAAACAAGGATGTTGCGTGAGTTACGAAGTTAAATTTTCAAGGGGTGCGAAAAAGCAGTTTAGGAAACTAGCTATAGACGTACAACAACGCATACAAACTAAAATCAATGAGTTGGCAATAGAACCGCGTCCAAACGGGGTAAAAAAATTACAAGCTGATGATAATTCATATCGTATTCGAGTAGGAGATTATCGAGTTGTTTATGAAATAGATGATGATGTTTTGATAGTGACTGTAATTAAAATAGGACATCGTAGCGAGATTTATAAAGATGAAAGTTAGCGGAGTGTGGAATATCGGTGCGATGCCTACGGCGGCAAGCTACGCTAATTTTGGTACGATTAGATCGTGCTAGTAATCCTGAAGAACCGTTTATCGCCGTGGTGAGTGGTGCAGGCTGAACCCGCAGTGCCACGATGGACTATGTTAGTGGATAATTTGTTTGTTTAAGCGATCTCCCACATACTAGTATAAAATAATGCGAAAAGATGTGCGTAGGCGTAGCCAGCCGTAGGCATAGCTTTTGACTTTCGGTTAAAATAGCAACAATGTAAATATTAAAACAATGGCGGAAACTGGCAGAATCAGGGTTGCTAAAGATAAGGCTGAGTTGGTAAAGGATTTAACATCTTCAGATGGTGGAACAGGCCCTTTTCAAACCTTTGCTGATGTGATTGTGTTTGCAGCAGCTTTGGGTGCAAAACATAAAAAACGTGTACCTTTGGGAGAGATTTCTAAAAGGGAACCGTCGCCAATACCCCAAGAACAGTTTATAGTTAGGGGATATAATACGGTAATAAATTTAATAGCAATTACTGAAACTCAAGATATTAAAGTTTTATCTCTCGAAGAAGGAAACAATAACGAAAAACGTAATTATGTTTTTGAAGAATATGCCAATGGTGGACTTGAAATATTACAATCAGAAATCCGGGGTGCAGTAGATTATTATGAAAGAATTTTATTGATTCTCAGTCATGAAAGGTTTAAAGATAACTCTCAAGAAGAGGATTTTGATTTAAGCAAATTTCTTTCATAAAACACTATCAATTTAAGGTTAATAATTACTAACAAATTAAAAAAACTTATTACTTATATAACGATAAAAGAATGAGTAAAGCACAACAGGCAGCACATCAGCGAAGTTTAGTTTATTACTGTGAATGTTTTTCTAAAATTAAAGTATATAAAACTCAGAAAAAGGGTGATGCCCTTAATAAACCCATATTACTTTTATCTATAATTGACCTAATTACACAAGATTTAATCACAGATAATCGTATCACCATATCAGATGAATTGATTGATACCTTCAAGAAGTATTGGGAAGTACTCGCTTCCAGTGCTTTTAAGGGAAGTGATTTTGCCCTTCCTTTTTTTCATCTAAAAAATGATCAGGGGAAATTTTGGCATCTTCAGTATAGTTCTGAATATGATGGTGGTCGTCCGCAAACAATTCCCAAACTCAAAGAAGATGTTGACTATGCACATTTGGATGATGAACTATTTAATTTTATTCAAGATGAAATTTCTAGGCAAATATTAATTGATGCACTTGTTTCAGCTTGGCTGCCATCTGAAGGTAATACGATAGAAAGTTTTTTAAACATTAACCAAAATTTTGAAGATGCACCCTTACAAATAGACAAAACTGTTGAGTCTAGTAATTTAGATCCTAATCCTAGATGGAGATTAAGAAAAGCAATAATTAGAAATGCTTTTTTCAGGAAAGCAATTGTAAACATTTATGATTATAAATGCGCTTTTTGTGGGCTGAAAGTAACTAAATCTGTAACTCAAAACATTGTTGATGGCGCACATATAAAGCCATTCTCGCAATTCTATGACAGTAGAATTCATAATGGAATAGCACTGTGTAAAAATCATCATTGGGCATTTGATAGGGGTTGGTTTGCTGTAGATGAGCAATACAAAATTATAGTTAGCAATGATTTGGAAGAAGCATCTCCTCATGCTAAACCTATGAAAGATTTTGAAGGTGAAACAATACTTCTACCAAATACAGAGCAACACTTTCCAGAACTGGAAGCGCTGCAATGGCATCGCCAAAACATATTTCAATCAAGATGAAATAAATATCAAACTACACCCATACAAGAGTTTAACTGCCAATATGGGTATAGTTATTAACGCTCAGGCAAGTTTAACTATTCAGTTAACTTCAACATGGGAACTAAAAGAAGGTTAGACCATGTTGAAGCAGAACGTCCAAAGGCGGCTGGATTTCCCCTCCCCTCATTTCTGTAGGCAGTTAGCAAGTTATTCAGGAGGGTATTTCCCATCTCATCCCATAACTTTTCTACAGGACGCTCCCACTTTCCATCTTTGATAAATACACGGAAGGCTGCAAGAATGGGAAATACGAAAGTAATGGGAAGGGTGTGATTAAATTGCTTACCTGTGATGAACTGATAAGTCTTTTTTTCAACGCCGTTTAACTTACTCAGCCCTTTTTGCCGATCATATTCATCACGAAGGCACTCCTCAATATAGAGGACATCTTTAAGTAAAGGTACAATCTCACTAAAGTCTTCCTTTTTCCAATTCTTAATGAGAGTTCCGTATGCAGAGCAAGTTGCGCTAGGATTTTTAGGTGAACCGTCAGAACCTCGCCAGGGGTACAACTTATTATTAATGCAAGCAAGGCGACGAACCAAATCAGTCACATCGAATTGCTTATTTTCACCTTCTCTGAAGGCAACATAAGGTTTACATCCAGGAGGAAGGTATTCTTCGATGATGTCCCAATCTCCAGCTAGGTTTTTAAGACTAAACTCCTCAACACTCTCACTAGTATTACGATACCTGCTGATATTCGATATTTCTTCTTGGCTGATGTTGACCAGCACAAAAATTTGCACACTAGCATTTTCTAACTCTGAGTAGTCAGCCTTACCAGTTTGTGGGTTAAGTTTTGGTTTAGATCCTTTTGATTTTAATTTATCGTAATGACTGCGGGCTTTTGTGATAGCAGTGTAAGTGTGCCCACCATTTACAATACCATTACCTATGAAATTGTCTTCCTGTCCCTCCTCAGGACTGACAAGTAAAAGCTCAACGTCAAACCCTCCACCGGCACCATGACCTTTAACCTGTATTGAGTCTGCAACAATTAAAATTCCATTGTTGTAGAAAATAAACTCTTCTGGCTTTTGTGCCAGAGTAGTCAACATACTCTTTACAGTCCGCCGATTCTCGTTAGCTAGTCTCGCATTGGGATCTAAAGGCAAACCTTGAGGGACTTCGCATAGAGGAACTGTCAGATTCCAAATTACCCGACTGGACTCTTTATCCTCTTTGTATGCTTTACAAGCAGCAGTAGCAAAGAAAGGAGCTGTTATTTTTGTAGCCATTTATTTTTCCTGCGCTCTACGGAACGCCTTGCTTATGTTTTATGCCCAACTGGACACTCACAAAATTATACACTCGTACTTTGCCTAAATGCAACTACATAAACGTCATTTTATATACAATCCTTACAGGACAGGTGGAAGTCCCACTTGCTTGGGTTCAACAAACTTGCCATCAAAACCTATAGTTTTATCTTCCAAAGTTCTAGCATCAGCCAAAGCCTTACGAAGTTCAGCACGTTCCATCTGTTCCTGAATTCCACCCAGAATGTAAACCAATAACTTCGCGGCTAAATCTCGTCCAGCAACCTGCACTCGCTTTTTATTTGGGTCATACAAAACCCCATACCAAAGAGATTGGGGATATTCCATACCACTAAAACCACCTTGCTGGTCAAACTTCCGCAGTTTCTTAAAAATATCTGCCAGGGAAAAACCTTTTTTAAAAACCAAAATTCCCAAAGCTTGCGCTAATGCAACTTGAGCAACTGGACGGAAAAGCATATTTCCTTCACCTCCATCCTTCTCAAAGCTGAAGCGCCGTAAAGCTGGTGTATCCTCGTGTTCTAAAATTTTATAACTAGAAAGACTAGCTAAAGAATCAAATAGCTTTTTAAATTCCTCAATTCCCTGCTCAATTTCTTCATCCTCTGGACGCATGGGAATTAGACCTTTCTCTAAGGGTTTCCAGTGAGGGAACTTTTGAGCCAAATATCGCTCAGACATATCTTGTAGAGCTTGCAAAGTCGTCAAAACTGTAGAATTGGAAGCCACTGTTGCACTATTCCAATTAACACGGGGATTGCGCTCTTGTTTTTGTTCTAATAGTGGATGTGTAACTGCAATTTTTCTAGCAACGATCGCAAAACCATCATCTTCATTCAACTGTGTTAGCTGACCTTTAGTCAAGGGTGCAGCCATCAGATTAACATGAACAAAAATCGATCTCACCCTCCGCCTCGCCTGGGTGCGAGTTTCCCCAGCCGCTACCGCACAGATGAACTCAATACCAATTTTTTCCTTGGGTAAATTTTGCAAGTAAGCAAGGTCTACTTGGTATTTTTCTATCAAATCATTGACTGTAATAAAACTGTCATCAGCACCTTTATCTTTTTTATAGCGCTGGAGTTTGCGAGTTTTAATTAACTCCATCAATCCCTGTACACCCATTAATCGGTGTTGACCATCTAGTGCATAAATAGTTACATCATCCTCAGAAATATTTAGCAGACCTACTTTAGCGTCTTTATCTAGGGGGATGAAATCAGTAGTAGACTTTGTGGCGCGTCCTTCACTATCCCACTCAGCAGCTTTAGGATTATCCACCCACGGTTGATTAATTACTACCAACACTGGCGGAAACTTATGGTTGTGTCTAGCCGCCAAATACTGCACTAGTGGCGCTTGACGTGACCAATCAAGGGGACGCTGCTGAATTTCATCAATACTATCCGCGTCAATCTCGACATTATCAGTTTCAGGATTATACTTTTTTTGAAACAGAGGTAAGCCAGAGGCGAAGTGAACCCGACCTGCAAACCATTCCAGTGTAACAGAGCTAACATAAGCCTCAGTACCACCCATCTCGGTTTTTTGAACGAGAATCTGATCTTTTCTCCCTAAAAACTTCTCTAGGAGTAAAGCTAGTACCTGTTTTTCCTTGTTTTCCCGTTCCAGGTATTCTCTAGCGATGTCAGCAGTGGGGTCAGATGCACTATCTTTCATGTTAAATTTTAAAAACAGAATAGGATTATGTCGTTTAATTATCCAAAAATTTGGATATTAGTAGTAAAGTTTTTAAAAACTTTTCTTCAACCCAGGTCGCTGGGTTTTGTCTGTATAGCCGCGAATTCTATTCGCCGGGATATTACACCAGTGTTTCCAGAGAGAAGGAGAAATGACTACAGCACAACAAGCAGAAAATAAAAACCAGCAAACACGTACTGTAGCAGAGTTAGTGGACTATATCCAAGCTCTCACCACTGAAATTCAAGAATTGTATTGTTTAGATGAGATACCTTGGGTGGTGGGCTATTCGGGTGGAAAAGACAGTACTGCTACCTTACAGCTTATCTGGAATGCGATCGCGGCACTACCAGTTGAAAAGCGAAAAAAGACTATTCATGTTATTACAACTGATACCCTGGTAGAAAATCCTGTGGTCTCTGTTTGGGTACGTAACTCTTTAGAACAGATGAAAGTTGCTGCTAAAGAGCAAGAAATGCCAATTGAACCCCATTTGCTTTATCCTGCAATTAAGGATACCTTTTGGGTAAACTTAATTGGGAAAGGCTACCCAGCGCCACGAAACAGATTTAGATGGTGTACTGAACGCCTTAAAATTCAACCATCTGACAGCTTTATCCGTGCAGTTATTAGGTCTAATGGTGAAGTAATTCTTGTCTTAGGTACACGCAAGGCTGAAAGTACGAAACGTGCTGCTACGATGGCTAAACATAGAGAATCGCGGGTACGTGATCACATAAATACTAATCCCAATCGACCTAACTCATTGATTTATCTTCCTATTGAAGATTGGCGTACTGATGAAGTTTGGATTTACTTAAATCAGTGGCAAAATTCTTGGGGATATAGCAACAAAGACTTATTCATTATGTATCGAGGTGCAACAGCCGATAATGAATGTCCACTAGTTGTTGATACTTCTACTCCTAGCTGTGGTGATTCACGATTTGGCTGCTGGGTTTGCACAATAGTTAGTAAGGATAAATCAATGGAGGCAATGATCCAAAATGATGAAGAGAAAGAATGGATGCAGCCTCTATTGGATATCCGTAACGAACTAGATATTAAAGATGACTGGGACAAGAGAGATTTTAGAAGAATTTGGGGAGATGTCCAACTATTTGAGCGCAATAAAGATGGGGAAACAACTGTTGTACCAATTCCTGGTCCCTATACGAAATATTGGCGGGAACATTGGCTTAGACGACTATTAGAAGCGCAAACAAAAACCCGTCGGACAGCGCCAGAAAATATGCGCGATATCACCCTCATTACTCTAGAAGAAATGAGCGAAATTCGCCGCATTTGGCTAGAAGAAAAACACGAATTTGATGATAGCTTACCCCGGATTTATCAAGAAGTGACTGGCGAAGAATTTCAAGACCCCCGTCCTGGTGCTGACTATAGTCTACTAGGTCGTGATGAATGGATAGTATTAGAAGAAATCTGTGAAGGTGACGCGATGCACTTGGAACTCATGGCGAAATTGTTAGACACAGAACGCCAGTATCGCAAAAAAACTCGTCGCGTAGGAATATACGAAACTCTAGAAAAATGTTTTAATACGAGTTCCCGTTCTCCAGAAGATGCTATTAAAAATGCTCGTTTGAAACGCGAATTAAGCGAAGCCGTTAGTCAAGGTGATGTTGCAAAAGTTAAACAGATGACTTTGGGCGATGTTGCAGCAATCAATGAAATAGATGAAGGTAAAACTGAAAGTGATGAAGAGGTAACTTGGGCAAGTATGAAATTTAAAAAGGAAGACTCAGAATAATGAAGACGGGAGTCAACGAAACTACTTAAAGAACGCTTGACAAAGTTGGGTTATCTTAAAACAAGCGAGGTTCTATGATTCAAGCCATACACAAATTAGTAACTTTTGAAGATTTTGCAGCTTGGCGACCGGAGGGTGGGAGATACGAATTACATGATGGCGTGATTGTTGAAATGGCACAACCAGTCGGAGATCATGAGGATGTTGTTGGTTTTTTGGCGCTAAATATATCTATCGAAATTGGACGAAAAAAACTTCCTTACTTCATTCCAAAAACTGTATTAGTCAAGCCATTTGAAGGTGAATCAGCTTATTCACCAGACATCTTAATAATCAATCGACCAAATTTAGTGAATGAGCCTTTATGGAAAAAAGAATCAACTGTATCTCAAGCTACATCTATTCCCTTAGTTATTGAAGTTGTTAGTACTAATTGGCGAGATGATTACTACAAAAAGTTAGCTGATTATGAAGCTATAGGTATTCCCGAATATTGGATTATAGATTATGCGGCTATAGGTGCTAGGAAGTTTATTGGTAATCCTAAGCTGCCTACTATATCCATTTATCAATTAATTGATGGTGAGTACCAAGTTACTCAATTTAAAGGCGATACCCATATTGTCTCGCCTACTTTCCCAGAATTGAATTTAACCGCAGAACAGATTTTTCAAGCTGGAGGTGTGCAAATAGACCTAACCCCCTAACCCCCTTCCCGAAGCGGGAAGGGGGAACAATTCAAAGCCTCTCTCCTTTTAGGAGAGAGGTTTGGAGAGAGGTCAAAACTGTACTGCACCCAGGCGAGAACCGCTATATCTATATTTCATAGACAATATTTTTTCTCAATGCGTCAGACAAAACCATCTAATTAATTTTATCTGATTCCTTTCATCACAAACTTTCTGCTTCTGCGATCGCTGTCGAATTCATGTTAATCTTAAAAATCAATGATATTTCTTGAACTCGTTCTACAAAACTTTGGCCCCTACAGTGGGAAACAGGTAATCAATCTTAACCCAAAAAATGATGAGGAAAACTCGCGTCCAATTATCCTATTAGGTGGGATGAATGGCGGTGGAAAAACCACCCTTATGGATGCCATTCGTCTCGCTCTTTATGGCGCTCGTGCCCAATGTTCTACCCGTGGTAATTTAAGTTATAGTGATTTTCTCAATCAATGCGTTAACAATAAAATTGATCCAGTTGCAGACACGCGGATTGAGTTGCTTTTTGAACATATTGAAAACGATAAACCAATAAAATACCGGGTTGTCCGTAGCTGGACAAAAAATCCTAAAGATGGTAAAGATACACTAGGTATTTTAGGTGACAGTGATACATGGCCTGATGCTTTAGTTAATATTTGGGATGAGTATATTGAAAATCTCCTGCCATTAGGTATTTCTAACTTATTTCTCTTTGATGGTGAACAAGTTAAAGAACTTGCAGAACAGGAAACACCACCACCAGTTGTAGTAGATGCAATTCGTGGACTTTTAGGGCTAGAGTTAGCAGATCGTTTAGCAGTCGATTTAGATATCTTAGTTAATCGTAAACTTAAAGAAGTTGGTAATAGTAAGGATTTAGCAAACTTAGAGGAAATTGAAACTAGGTTAACCCAACAACAAGAAGATTATCAAACCACAGAAGAGAAAGTAGAAATTCTCAAAAATCAGGTAGAAGAGTTAGAACAAAAGCAGCAAGAAGCCTTTGATAAATTCATTTCTGAAGGTGGAAAGATTGCAGCCGAACGCACTCAACTAGAATTACAAAAGGATACAAAAATTGCGGAAATTGAACAAGTACGTCAGTCAATGTGTGAATTAGCAGCTGATGTTTTACCTCTAGCATTAATTCCCAATTTGCTTACTCAGGCGCAGACACAGGGCGAAAAAGAATTTCGCCATCAACAGGTACAAATTTCTAAAGATTTGTTAATTGAGCGAGATCAGCGTTTACTCGCTTGGCTAAATCAAGTAGAAATTTCTCCGATACAAGTTGAAGAAATCCAATCATTTTTAATCCAAGATGTAGATAGTTTATATGCAAAGACTCTCCAGACAGAAGCACCTTGGCTATTAGCTGATGATGAAACTTTAAGTCAGCTAGATAATCTTATATATCACTTACAAAATTCTAAACTTTCTGCAAAAGAAAAATTAGCTATTCTCAAAAATAAAGAAGAAGAAATTAATACTCTAGAAAGGCAAGTGCAAACGGCAGCAGCACCAGAAGATTATACAAAGCTGCGTCAGGCATTAGAAGCGGCACAAAATCAAGTTGTTGAAGCTAAAGCAAATTACGAAACAATTCGGCGCCGTTTAGCTGAATTAGAAACTATTATTGCCAAGTCAAAGAGAGAATTAAGTGATTATACACTAGAAAATATTAAGCATAAAAATAGCGAACATATTATTACCTCTGCGGCTAAAGTTCAAAACACACTCAAGATTTTTCGTGAAAAATTAACTCTGCGGAAACTCAATAAATTAGAGGAGGAAGTTAAAAATTGCTTCCTTTATCTTCTCCACAAATCAGACTTAGTGCATCGCATCACCATTGATACCAAGACTTTCAGCCTTTTGCTTTATGATTTAAATGGTAAACCTGTTCCTAAACATCGTTTATCGGCAGGCGAAAAACAACTACTTGCGATCGCATTCCTCTGGGGTCTAGCAAAAGTCTCTGGACACCGCCTACCAGTTGCAATCGATACGCCACTAGGGAGACTAGACTCCTCTCACCGCAGTAACTTAGTTGAACGTTACTTTCCATCCGCCAGCCATCAAGTGATTTTGTTATCTACGGATACTGAGATTGGAAAGAAAGAAGTTGAAACACTGCGAGAAAACGAAGCGATCGCCCGCGAATACCTGCTCAAATACGACTCCTCCACCCGCCAAACAACAGTAGTAGAAAATCAATATTTTTGGTAGTAAATATCGTCTAAAAAAGATATTTACAATATATATCACGAGCTTTGGAAAGTAGATAAGCAATTATGAACTCGCCCCACGTATTAAAAATAGAGAATGACCTACGTGTTCTGTCATTAGAAGAATTAGAATGGTTATTAGAACGGATCGCAAAACAAGTGCAAGAAAGAAAGCAAAT
The DNA here is from genome assembly GCF_036917095.1 of Nostoc sp. Lineage (GTDB taxonomy): Bacteria > Cyanobacteriota > Cyanobacteriia > Cyanobacteriales > Nostocaceae > Nostoc. The sequence continues at coordinate 26,034 of NZ_JBALFH010000055.1, read as the reverse complement.
AGTAAATAAATTCACTGATGTTAAATATATGAATGAACAACTAGTTGCAATGGCTAGTGATTTAGATATACAAACAGAAATTACCACTATTAATAATGAATTTAGTATTACAGAAATGGATGGTTTAGAAAAGCTGTGAGCATTGAGAGAGGACAAATTTATTTTGTCAATCTTAATCCAGTGCTGGGTCGAGAACAGGCAGGAACAAGACCAATTTTAGTTTTATCTATAGACGCTATCAATCAATTACCTTTGGTTGTGATTGTAATTGTAGGTACGAAAGGAACAAATATTAAGCGTGATTATCCAACTAATATCCGAGTCTCGCTAGGCGACAGTGGATTGCTTATAGAAACAATGTTCTTATGTTTTCAAATTCGTTCTTTAGATCCAAATCGCTTTCCTGCTGATCCATCTGGCAAACTTTCTGACTCCAAGATGCTTGAAGTTGAAACTGCGGTTCGCTACTGTTTGGGTTTATGACCGAAAACTACTTTAATTTTTAGGAAGATTATGGAATCACCAATCGAAAGAATAAAACTCTCCCAAACAGCTAAAGACCAACTTACCAAACTTAAGCGCAGCACCAAAATCGACCAATGGAATATCCTATGCCGTTGGGCGTTTTGTCGTTCCCTCGCAGAATCAACCACACCCTCCCCCGTCCCAATCCCCCAAGATAGCAACGTCGAAATGAGTTGGCGCGTCTTTGGCGGCGAAATGTCCGATATACTCCTCCTCGCCCTCAAGCAACGCTGTCACAATGACGGTTATCCCACCGACAAAGAAACCCTCGCTACTCAATTCCGCTTACATTTGCATCGTGGAATTGGCTACTTAGCAGGCGATCCAAATATCAAGAAAATTGAAGATTTAATTGAACTAGCGGTTAAAAATTGAAAGGATATTAGTTGATTGTTAACTGTTGACTGTTAACTGACAACTAATATTATGCCTGAAGCGCTAGAAATTGAGCGTCATAGAGCTGCGATCGCTCGCACTGATATATCTCGCCCCGTGCGATTGGCAATAGAATGGGCAATCCTACATCAAGACACCACTTTTTTTGACTACGGTTGCGGCTATGGTGGTGATGTCTGGCGAGTAAAAAACTTAGGTTACACGAGTACAGGCTGGGACCCTTACTACTATCCCGATGTCCCACGCATCGCCGCCGATGTAGTCAACTTGGGCTATGTTCTCAACGTCATTGAAGACGCAGAGGAACGCCGTCAAAGCCTGATCCAAGCCTGGGAACTCACCGGGAAAGTTTTAATTGTCGCGGCTCAAATACTGATTAACGCTCCCAGCAAAACCCAACTTGCTTACAATGATGGCATTGTGACGCGCCGCAATACTTTTCAGAAATATTACGAACAAGAAGAACTCAAAACTTATATTGATAAAGTCCTAAATGTCGATGCAGTACCGATCGCACTAGGCGTGTACTTTGTTTTTCGAGATGAAGCTGAAAAAGAAAGCTACAAAGCTATCCGCTTCTTTTCTGCGACTTCTACACCGCGAGTCCGTATCCCCATCAAGCGGTTTGAAGACTATCAAGAACAGCTGCAACCACTCATGGCTTTTTTTACCAAACGCGGTAGATTACCTGTAAAAGGCGAATTGGAAAATGAACAGGAATTACTCAGCGAATTTGGTAACTTTCGCCGCGCCTTCGGCGTAGTTTTGCAAGCTACTGATGAGGCTGAATGGGATGCGATCGCTTATCGTCGTTCTCTAGATATCCAAGTTTATCTCGCCCTGACCCACTTTGATAAACGCCCTGCATGGCAAAAGCTAGCACCAGAAATGCGCCACGATATCAAAGCCTTTTTTAGTAGTTATGAAGAAGCTTGTCAAGTAGCCGACCAAAAACTTTTCAGCTTGGGTAAACCTGGGGTGATTCAAACTGCTTGCGAAAAAAGCAAAATTGGTAAACATACCCGCGGTGCTCTTTACGTCCACGTTTCCGCACTTGCAGCACTCGATCCCGTACTACGAATTTGTGAAGGTTGCGCTAGCCGTACCATTGGGCGTGTGGATGAAGCTACATTAATCAAATATCACACTGATAAGCCGCAAATATCCTATCTGTCTTACCCGGAATTCGATACCGATCCCCACCCGGCGTTAAAAGCCAGCATTGGTATTGACTTAAAAACCCTCTTCGTGACTCATCGAGACTACGAAACTAGGGCAAATCCCCCGATTTTGCACCGTAAGGAAACATTTGTCACTAGCGACTACCCAGGCTACGAAGAATTTGCTAAACTCACCCAACAAGAACAGCAATTAGGATTACTCAATAGCAAAAGCGACATTGGTACGCGTGAAGGTTGGGAAAAATGCCTTGCTACATACAGAGTAGAAATCAGGGGGCATCAGGTTTATCCAATTCAGGAAAGTTAAGAAAACGCTGACGCTATAAGGTTATCCTGAATTTGTATTTAACCCAAGTAAATCTTGGTAGTTTGTCATGTTTGCGGGAAATCACATAGCAGCGATGACGAGTTTCAATCCCCGATCGGGATTATATAGGGAACTGCTGCCACTCTGATAATTCAAACCTTTATAGGTACTAGTTAGATGATATACTTTTGCATTTCCTCGTTGTATTTTATTGATATTTCCTCAAAAGAGGCAAAAATTTGAAATTATGAGGAAAATGAAATCCCTACTGGGAGTTTTCGGTAGTCGCAAGATGGCGGCTTTATTATTTTTAGGTTTTTCATCGGGTTTACCATTATTGTTAATCGGTAATACCTTAAAGGCTTGGATGACCGAGGAGAAGGTAGATTTAGCCGCTATTGGTTGGTTTAGCCTTGCTAGTTTGCCTTATTCCTTGAAGTTTTTGTGGGCACCGTTGGTGGACAGGTTCACTTTGCCAGTTTTGGGGCGACGACGGGGTTGGTTAATTTTGACGCAGATTGCTTTGATCGTAGCGATCGCATTCATGGCTTTCCAACAACCCAAACAAGCATTACAGCTACTAGCCATCAACGCCATAGTCATTGCTTTTATCAGTGCAACTCAAGATATTGCCGTTGATGCCTACCGTACCGACGTTTTAGAAAAACTAGAAATGGGGGCTGGTGCAGCTGTTTTTATCTTAGGTTATCGAATAGCCCTATTAGCCGCAGGTGCTTTAAGCTTGATACTTGCTGAAAAACTGCCTTGGTCATCGGTTTACTTGTTTATGGCAGGGACGATGGTAATTGGTATTCTTGCCACCTTGTTCGCACCAGAACCCAAGGAAATTAGCCCTCCAGGATCTCTGGCTGATGCAGTCATCTTGCCCTTTCGGGAATTTTTTCAGCGTCAAGGAATTATCAAAGCTATTCTAATGCTTGCATTTATTACCCTATATAAGCTAGGTGATGCTTTGTTGAGCAATATGACTACACCTTTTTTGCTGCAAACGGGTTTCACCAAAACCGACATTGGGGCAATTCAAGTCGGGATGGGACTAATTGCTACGATTGTCGGCGCTTTAGCAGGTGGTTCTATTTTGAGTGCTATTGGCATCAATCGATCGCTTTGGGTTTTTGGTATTCTACAAGCAGTAAGTAATTTAGCTTACTTTTTTCTAGCATACATGGGTAAAAACTACCAAGCTATGGTACTTGCCATCAACATAGAACAATTTTGTGGTGGATTGGGGACAGCAGCCTTTGTTGCCTTTTTGATGAGTCTTTGTAACCAGCGGTTTTCCGCAACCCAATATGCTTTGTTATCTAGCTTAATGGCTGTCAGCCGCGATATTCTGGCGGCCCCTGGAGGCGCGATCGCACAAAGCACGGGTTGGCCTATATTTTTCTTAATTACCATCGCCGCCGCTGTACCAGGATTACTCCTATTGCCAGTATTTGCCCCCTGGAACCCTCAGCCAGTGGCAGTATCCAGACCAGGACTTGAGGACGAAGAAGAGGATATATGGGGAATCAAGTAGTTATTGCTGTCGGCACATTTATTCTCTTACTGACTGGTTTATTACTTGGCTATGTTCTCTCGCAGTTAGTTCTAGGATATCTAGCATTTAACCTCCTAACTTTTTTCGGAACACTCAGCCTAATTTTAATTTTTGGTACACTTTATTACGTTTTATTTTGGCAATTACGAAGAGAGCAGTCCCGACCATCAACTATAAATCAAGGAATACCAAACCAGGTAGACGATGGTGGATCTGATAGTTATCTCAAAAATAGGCTAATTGCTAAATTATCCGGTGATACTGCCGCTGTCGAACGCTTAATTGAACAAGCAAAGGAGACTTATCCTGGGATGCCAGAGAATTGGTATTGCGAAAGAGTACTCGATGACTTAGAAGAGCGCGATCGCCAGCAGGAGTAGGGGAGCAGGGGAGGCAGGGGAGGCAGGGGGAGAGAACTATTGCCCAATGCCCTATTCCCAATTCCCTATTCCCGATACACATAAAATCGCTAAGATAAATCAAGAATACTTCACAAATCTTCAGCTAGGTTCTCATAAAAGTTCCTAGATTTTTGCAATCTAAAATATGGCTATTTTCCGTCAATATATCGCCCCACTGCTTGCAGTATTAGTCTTTTTCTTTGCCCTAGTGGCAGTCAGCGCCCGGATCTTTTTGCCCTCCGATATGGCAGCACCCGCACCAATTGAAGAGGTGGGGGTAAGTTATCAACCTACTCCAACTGATTTACCACCAGCAGCACATAACGCGAGCTAGCTAAGTACAATAAACATCAGAAGTGTCTGAGCAACTACTACCTGGGTATATTATTCGCCGTGGCTCCGCTTTGGATCGATCGCTGCTGCTTAAATTCATGCAGCGAACTTACCAGGATCTCTTTCCCAATGATAATTTTTCCCATCTAGATCGAACAGTTAAGCAATACTTGTCCAGCGATACGCCCTTGTGGTGGGTAGAAGAAGGGGAGCAGGGGAGCAGGGGAGCAGGGGAGCAGGGGAGCAGGGGAGCAGGGGAGCAGGGGAGCAAGGGAGCAGGGGAGCAGGGGAAGAATAAAGAATCTCTCTCCTCTGCCCCTCTGCCTCTCTGCCCCTCTGCCCCCCATCCCCCCATAGCCTGCCTTTGGGTGGGCAATGCTATAGATCAAGTGCAGGGAAATCGTCATGCTCACATCTTTATCCTCTACGTTGTACCAGAGCATCGGCGACGGGGTATTGGTAGAGCTTTGATGCGATATGTGGAAAATTGGGCTATTCAAAGAGGCGATCGCCAGATTGGACTGCAAGTATTTCAATCAAACAAACCCGCATTAAATCTTTACAATCAGTTAGGTTATCAAACCCAATCCCTGTGGATGGTAAAATTCCTGAGTGCAGAACAATAAACTATAGGATAGCAGTAACATACTTTAGCGTCTGAGTTATGGCGGTTCTCGTTGGGATAAAACTCAACGAGGGGAAAGGAAAGTGTATAATTACGCAACTAATACTTATAAAGCTTTAACTTATTGGCGCGGGGGATTATGTGTTAATCCCGAAAAGGGATTGAAATGAAATTATGTATGACGAAGACGATCTCAGCCTACTCGATATTGAGGAGGAGCTAGAAAGCCCCCTAGATAAAATAGAGCCGCTAACTGCCGAATCAGTTGTGGCAAAGCCAGATCCAGAACTGATGCTAGCCTTGCTGGAAAATCCCCAGCCCCAGCAACGAATGTTAGCGGCGCGTGCTTTTTGTGATATTGAAGATGCGCGTGCTACCCCCCATCTGATTCGCCTGTTAACTGATATCTGTCCCTTAGTGCGGGTGAGTGCAGCCTATGGCCTCGGACGCAATCCTAGTGCAGAAGCAGTGAGTCCGCTAATTGCTCAACTAAACAGTGATTGGAATGGCTATGTCCGTAAAGGTGTTGTTTGGGCTTTAGGAAACTGTCGCGATCGGCGTTCTTTACCGCCCCTAGCAGATGCCTTAAGAACTGACATTTCCGCAGTGCGTTTGTGGGCTGCTAGTGCCCTAGCGCAGATGGCAGAAGTGGGTTATGAGGCAGTTATAGGGGCAATACCACCATTAATTGAAGCCTTGGTCCACGATCCTGTAGCAGCGGTGCGGAGTAACTGTGCTTGGGCAATTGGTCAACTGTGCCGCGAACTGCCTTCTAATGTAGTTTATGCTACAGCGATCGACGCTCTAATTCAAGCCTTTGCCGAAGACCAAGATTTGGGAGTACGGGAAGACGCCAAAGCCTCACTTTTAGGAGTGGGCGATCCCCGTGGCTTGCAGTTGATTGAAACCCTAGAACAAGAAGGGTGGTTTTGATTAGACATGGAGTATGGGAAAGAGTGCAGAGGAGAGGAATTTTCCCCCTGCTCCCTGCCCCCTGCTCCCTGCTCCCTGCTCTTACTGACCTTCAGCTACAGGTTTAACCAAATTTAAGTCATAAGGACGCTCCGTATCATCCTCGCCTAAATACTCGCCATTTTGAATTTCCAGAATAACTAGTGGAATATGTCCAGGATTTTCTACTTTATGTAGAGTTGCTGCGGGGACATAAGTTGATTCGTTCCGATTCAATAATATTTCCGTATCGCCACAAGTCACCTTGGCTACACCAGAGACTACAACCCAATGTTCATTGCGATGATAATGGATTTGTGGTTTAATCCCGTGTCTGGGCTTGATTTCAACACGACTAATTCTATAAGTTTCTCCCTCCTCGATCACCTCCACCTCACCCCAATATCGTGTACCTGAATGTGGAGACAATTCGTTGATATTTGACTGAGTATTATTTTCATTGGGAGTCATAACTAATTTTTCAACCAGATGATTATCAGTATTTTTCAGTAATCTAGCGTAAAGGCAATAAACCTGGGAAGGTTAATGGTAACAGCATCTCTATCGATCGCAACTGCTCTAACTTTACGCCTGGCAATGGATTCTATCCCTGAATTTCTTAATTATGAATTATGAATTATGAATTATTGACTCCCCGTATACTGAATCCGATAAATTCGATTATTGACTTCTTCTGTTAGTAGTAGACTGCCATCTGGCAACACAAGTAAACCAACAGGCCGTCCCCAAGTGCTTGGTACAGAAGGATTTAGCAAAAATCCTGTGAGAAAGTCTTCGTAGTAGCCAAGCGATCGCCCTTTAGCATCGAAGGGAACAAATACAATTTTATAACCAGTGCCGCGATCGCGATTCCAAGAACCACGAAATGCAGCAAAAGCACCGTTACGGTATTTTGCTGGAAACGTTTTCCCATCATAAAACTGCAAACCCAGTGCTGCTGAGTGCGCCTGGAACAGTACATCCGGCGTTTGGGTACGGGCTACTAAGTCAGGACGTTTACTTTTGCCATCCCTCTTTTGGCGGGGATCGAGGTTGTTTGGTGTCAGATAAGCATAAGGCCAGCCGTAAAATGCCCCCTGTTTAACGCGTGTCAAATAGTCTGGAACCAAGTCATCACCGATTCCATCTCGTTCGTTAACAGTGGCGTAAAGTTCTTTAGTTACAGGATGAAAGTCTAAACCAACAGGGTTACGCAAGCCGGATGCAAAAGTCTGCTGCTGGGAACCATCTAAATTCATTACCTGTATCGAAGCCCGTGGTAAGGGTTCTTCATCTACATTAGTTCCTGAACCAACTGAAACATATAATTTATTGCGATCGGGCGAGACAACTACATTGCGCGTCCAATGGTTGTTATAGCCTTGAGCAGGCAAGTCTGCGATTTTTTCCCCTTTACCTGTAATCTTGTTTTGACCTTGAGGATAGGGAAAACGCACTACAGCATCTGTGTTCCCCAGAAAAAAGGAATTACCTGCAAAAGCCATCCCGAAGGGTCTATTGAGTCCATTGTCCCTACTAGCAAAGGTTTCTCGAACGTCGGCTATGCCATCAGCATTGCTGTCACGTAACAAACGAATCCGATTTTGCTCGGTTTCAGTTACTAGGACATCACCACTGGGGGTTAAAGCTAGCCAGCGTGGGGCATCTAGACCTTCGGCAAAGACGTTAACTGTAAAGCCTGGTGGTACGCGCAGCACCGGATTTTGCGGAATGGGCACAACCTCAGGCCGCTTGGATGCACTTTCTGTTGCGAAGGGTGCTGGTAAATTCTTCAGATCGATCCGGATGGGTTTCGGTGAAAGTGCTTCAGTCCGGACAATATCTTTTGGCTGTGTAGAATTCTCTGTCAGTTGAGCAGAAGGTACAGATGTTTGTGGTGTGGCATTATCTGAGGAAGCGCGAATCTGGTTACAGGCTGCTGCCAAGGTCAGTAAAAAAACTGGCAGCAAGAAACGCGCAAGGACTTTCATGATGGCGAACACTATACACAATTTACCCACTCTAGACTTGAGACTTAATAATTGTCGCCAGTCTAAAGTTTGATTTTTTTAACTTAGTCAATCATTAAGTTACTGAGTGAGTACTGGGGACTAAATTCTCTTCCCAATGCCCCATGCCCGATCTGGCCAAAATATTTAGACCTATAAGCCTTTATTAGCTATCAAAAATTTTTCAAACTCTGCTGCTGGTAAGGGACGACTAAATAGAAAACCTTGCATAGAATTACAGTGGTGTTGGCGTAAAAAACCCAGTTCTGCTTCCGTCTCTACACCTTCAGCAACTACATCTAGATTGAGATTATGAGCCATTTCAATTAATGCTTTAGTAATGGCTGACTTCTGCGGATCGGTAGCAACATTATGGATAAAATAACGGTCAATTTTTAATGTGTTAATTGGTAAGTTTTTCAGATAAATTAAAGAAGAGTAGCCCGTACCAAAATCATCGATAGCAATTTTTATCCCCAAAGATTGCAATTTGCTCATAGTAGCGATCGCACTATTTACATCTTGCATAATCATACTTTCAGTGAGTTCTAGCTCTAAGTAATGTGGTTCCAAATCATTGACAGTTATAAAATTGACTATATTATGAACAAAATCTGGTTGATTAAATTCGATGACTGACAGATTTACAGCAAGAGTCAAGGAATAAACTCCAGAATCTCGCCAGCTTTTAATTTGTTGACAGACCCTTTTTAATACCCATTTACCAATAGGAACAATTAAACCTGTAGACTCTGCTAATGGAATAAATTCTGTTGGGTAAATCATCCCCAAATCTGGGCTTTGCCAGCGCAATAAACTTTCAGCAGCTACTATTTTCCCAGAATCAATATCGACTATTGGTTGATAATAAATTTCAAATTCTTGAAAATTATGTTGTTTGATAGCCCGGTGCAAGCTAATTTCTAACAGCTGCATTTTGGGAGACAAGTTATTAATTAAAGTGTGAGGAGATAAATACCTTTTTAAAGTAGCGTGCTTTTCCAACCTGTTCATGATGGCACTTAATAACTCAGCCCGAGTAAATGGCTTAGTTATATAGTCATCAGCACCCATATCCATACCTTGACGGAAGTCAGATTTTGCAGATTTTGCAGTGAGAAAAATGAAGGGAATTATTGCCGTTGATGGATCTTGACGTAACGTTGTTAGCACGCCATAACCGTCAATTTCTGGCATCATCATATCACAGAGAATTAAATCGGGAACTTCGGAGATAGCCAAATGTACCCCGATTCTGCCATTAGCCGCAGCAAGAGTTTCAAAATCCTCAGCTTCTAGCAAATCTAAAATATTTTCCCTGACTGCTTCTTCATCTTCTATTATTAAAATTTTGGGCATAATTTACCTCAATTTATATTAATTATTTAATGAAAAAAACGACAAAAAAGTTTGTTCAAAATCACAACATAATAGCTGCCTATTTCTTGTAAAACAATAATTCGTTCAGCCAATCCTATTTCTAGCTTTTGCTTTGCCTGCGGGAGAGCAGCCTGTGCCTGCTTAAGGTGAATAATGTCGAGTCCTTCAAAAATCAGCAGCACGACTTTGCCAGTTTCGTCTGTAAGCGGTTTCAAAGAAAAGCCTATGCTTCTTAGTGTTTGTGTTTGTTCTGCACTGAATACATCAACTTCGTAACGGACAAATTCACCTCTAGCAGCAAGTGCTATTGCTGCTTTTAATTGGCGTTGTATTTCTTCAGAAATCGCCCACCATATTTCCCAGAATGGGGGCGCAACTACATCTTGTGGCTGTAGTCCCCCAAAGTCGAGTGCTATTTGGTTAACTTCTAGCACCATACCCTCTGTTGTCAGCAACCCGGTAAACTGGAAGGTGCCATTGAAGATGGCGCGAAATCGTCTTTCGCTCTCATGCAATGATAATTCTGCTTGTACGCGGGAGGTACTATCCACAGAAACTCCAATGAGGCGATCTCGTCTGTCGCGTCTGCCAGTACTATAGCGCGTGCTAGTAACCATTTGTACTAGGGTAATTGTCTCTCAACGAGAATCTGATGTCCTATTTCAAAGGAACTAATACTAGCGTTTACTCTAGTTTTCTCTGTTTTTTGTGCTAGTACTTGACAAATGCTTTCAAGGTTGACAAGACCAACAACTTGATATTATTTATCTCCAACTGGCAGTATATCCAACTACTGCACCAGTAATATCACTGAGGCTATATTTGGAAATTATTACATCTTCACTGTCATGAGCGAGGTATGCATAACTTCAAAAATATTAGCTGTTTTCTAGCTAGTTCCTGAAGCTACAAGCATTACCATATCATGTTTGGTGAAGCATTCCTCTACCTGCGAAGATGAAGTAACTAAGACACTCTTGCCCCGTACTGCCATCAGTGCGTAGGGTAGCCAGTGATGTTTACGGCACAACCATTAGCAGCGAACAGTCAATAATAGACTCTAAGCTTTGTAGCCTTAGAAGCTGAGGTAAAGCTTGCATAGATTTTTTCGATAGCTGTTATAAAAAAATAGTCATTTAATGTTTCTTACTTAAGTATTTTCCAATATTTTGACGCCAAAGAAATAGTAATATTTGGGATAATAACTGAGTAAAAATTGTGTTAAGAAATACAAAGCAGCTTATATCCAGCTAAGTGGAAATCGGGTATGGGGCAATACGGTTCAGATAAGCTTTTTTCTCTCCCCCTGCATCCCCTGCTCCCCCTGCCTGCCTAAACGGATAAATTTCTTAACCCAAGCGTATTGGGGTATGGGGCATTGGAAAGAGGCAGAGGGGAAAACTCTGCTCCCTTCCTTTTTCACTAAGGACGCAACTGCACCCGGCGTTCGCCATAACGCAATAGCCTTTCTATAGTTACAAGCCGATTTTCCCAAACTTTTACTTGATAGAAATTTGACTTAAGCTCTTGGCTCATCAATACCCGAAACTGAGACTGGAACCGAGTTAGAGTGGCTTTCGCCACTACTAACTTGCTAGGAGAAGGGGAAGCCGCGAGCTGATTTAAAGCACTGCGTAAAACTTCTGCCTGGTTGTTAAAATCTGATATTTTCTGAGCAGGCCTTTGTAGTTGGTCATTTTGGAAAACAAATTTCCATTCCCGTTGCAGCGCGGTATAACGGATGGCGGCAGTTTGGAAAGGCTGGCGGTGAGGAATCGGTTCACTTTTTGTGGATTGAACCCTACCTTGGGTGCTAATAAAGAGTTTTTGTAGCTCATTGTTAAAATTCTCTGCGGCAAAGAGTGCGTAACCGCTAACTGGCAAGTCTCTTACTAACTGGAGTTGATCGAATGCTCCAATTGTTGGCAAAGAAAGTAAACGAATTCCCGGCACTAACAATGTAGCTCCTAATTGTTTAGAGGCGATCCAGGGTTGGGCTAGTCGTTGAAAGCGAGAAGTATCGAGAGCATAAGTCATCGGAACGATTAAATCTACATCTCCGCGCCTTGCCCAAATTTCCCAGTTTTGTTGAATTTTCTGAATCCGCTCTAGTTCTGGCAAAGGAAATACTGCAACCGACAAAATCAAATTTGGTCGTTTTTGCCGCAACTGCTGTGAAACTTGGGCAACAAAGCTATCAACTTGTGCGGTGCGAAATGTCGTCCACTTTTGCCACAGTTCTGGTTGGCTGGGGGAAATATTTATCGGATCTACACCAGTAAGTTGCTGAAACTGCGCTCTTGCAGCTTTGCCATAGCCATAGGTTCGACCTGCTGATGGGTCTTGAAAAGGGTAACGAATGTAGTCTAGCTGTAGACCATCAACGTTATAGCGAGTGACGATTTCGTCGTATAGCTTGAGCAAGTACTGCCGCACTTTGGGGTTAGCTGGGTCGAAGAATGGCTTAGTCTGCCCAACGGGAATCATGTTGCCAAGGTTATCGTAGTTTGCCCAATCGGGATGAGCCGCCAATACTGGCCCTGGATAATTAGGATTAACGTTGAGAATTTGATTATGACGTTGGTTGCCAGCAGCAAAAGTCCAAACCCAAGCGTGTAATTCCATGTCTCGCTCATGGGCTAATTTTACCGCCTCTGCCAGTGGGTCCCACCCACGAATTAATGGGTTTTGCTCTTTTGCGACTTGGCTCGGATAAATGGTATAGCCAGCGTTAACAGTTTCAAAAAAAACGGTATTAATCCCAGTTTGAGCTAGACGATCGAAAATCTGGGCTAGTCCCGCCTTGCTACCAGCGCGAACTATCGTCCCCCGATCTAACCAAACAGCCCGAATTTCTGGTTGAGCCAGCCTCCGATCGACAGGAAACTGCTGCCACAAAATCGTTTTAGCAGTCAACCACTGCTGACGAGCTAGAGCGTAGTTTTTTTGTGCAATCAACTGGGGTAAGCTTTTGGCAATTACCCTAACCTGTGCCAAGGCTTGGTCTTTACTTATGCCTAGCCCCCCTAACTTAGTTGAGGCCAATTGCGTCGGTTGCTCCTTCACAGATTGGGGGGTGTAAGTGTCCAGATGGCTAGAGGACTGCTTTTCCTCAGATATGCCAACACCTTCATTAGCCGCATCGGCTAACACCGCTAAATTAGCACTTTCCACCCGACCAATCAGATTTTCTAGCTCTTGCTGGAGAGCGATCGCTTCGTTGTTGCTAATCGGCTGATTAGAGTTGGGCGTAACATCTAAACGCACCGCTTGTTCCAGTTGGTCAATAGCCTCTTGGGAACTTGGAGGTTTGACTATAGGAAGCGGTTTGGTTATGGGAGCAGTAGCAGTTTTAGGAGGAGGCGATGAGGGAGATGAACTGCCCCTCTGCTCCCCTGCTCCCCTGCTCCCCTGCTCTCCTACTCCCCTAATCTCCTGCTGCCTTGGCGCAGCCGCCACCGTTGTAGAGCAGCTTTGAGAACCTCCTTCTACTTTTTTCATGCGACTCGATGGTGGGGGCGCTGTCAAATAGTGATTGAGAGCAGCTTTTAGCCAGGCGTTATCTAACTCGACTGCTGATGCTGTATCTGTTCCCCAGCGCCAGCCCAAAAAGGTGGAACGCTCAGTTGTTACTACTGCGGCAGGATTATCTTTTGAATTCCAAACAGCAGCAGATTCAGTGCCCATATCATTAGGAATCACAACGCCGCCGCGCACTTTGCCAAAGAGATCGGTTTGATTTGTCCATTTTGGGATCTTGCTTGTTGTGGGTTTGATCTGTTCTGTGTCGCTGAGGCTGAATCCCCAATATCCACCCAAAAGCGATCGCAATAACTGGCGCACTCCCGGCGCTGATAGACTACCTACAGGCCCACTGGCAATCAAGCGCCCTCCCTTACTCATCCATTCTTCTAAGGCGATCGCTTGGGTTGGCGTTAATGTCTCAACATTGGGCAAAAATAATACCCGCCGATCGCCCCAATCTGCCCCACTCTTGACATCATTTAAGGGAATTACACAATATTTCACCCCTATTGTCTGTAAGCGGTCAGTTATCCCTCTCCATTGATTTGCATTTTCTTGACCGTACACTACACTCAATACAGGTTCTTCAGTTGCCGCCGTTACGGGCAAAATACTAAAACTATTTAAAATTAAAAAATTAAAACTTAAAATGAAGAATCCGGCTTTTTTTATTTGTAAATTTGTCTTTTTATGAGACTTTTCCTGATTCTTCACTACTGACTCCTCAGTGGATTATTTATTAGACATTGCTTCTTATTTATCATTCAGCATAACCAGAAATTACGTCCGAGAAACAACTGATCTTTGATAACTAAACTAGAACAGAATTGAAAATGCATGTTCTGATTAAATCTTCAACTCCTGCTACTGGGAAAATTTTTGTATTTAGTTTGCTAGCTAATTCTTCAATACTCATGTCATCTAAAAATACTAATTCACCATTTTTTAACATGACATTCGGTAGCAAAATCCCATCGCCTAAATCTTGCCCTTCTAGGTTTAAAAGCAAATCATGACCAGTTAGTAATCCGGTTACACTGATAGTTTGTCCCCAATAATCACTACACAAAGCACGCATATTGACTTCTAAACCTTCAACAAAATTTAAGCGTTTCAAAATCGGTTGAAATGCTTTTTCTACGGCGTTGCCCACTACCCAAGTCAATTTTCTTTGAGGATATACTTTTGGCGGTAGTAATTCTGCTGCAACGGTGGCAAATTGCTTGATAAATAATTGAATCGAACCAACTCCGTTATCAATTTGGGGATATTCTTCATATTCAGATTCGCTGGGTAATTCCTCACCTGCAATCAAAAACCACTCATCGGCTAACCAAACAACGCTAGAGGCGAATTTTTGACGAAATTGCTGCGAGAGCGATCGCACTTGGGAAATCACTTCTTTTGCTTTTTCCCTAGTTACGGGTATGAGTTCGTCTTCTGGAGGCCGAAACCGTGTCAACCCAACTGGCACAACAGCCACTGATGCCACCGCAGGCACTTCACCAGTATGAAAAGACGCTAAATCTTTGAGAGTTTGTTCCAGATGTTTGCCATCATTTATACCAGGACAAACAACTACTTGAGCATGAATTTGTAGTCGTCTTTCTTGAAACCACTTGAGTTGTTGCAAGATTTGTCCCGCACGCGGATTTTTTAGCAGTCTAATTCTCACTTCAGGCTCTGTAGCATGAACAGAAACATACAACGGAGACAAGCGCATTTGCTCAATCCGTTGCCATTCTCTTTCTGGCAAATTGGTGAGGGTAAGGTAAGAGCCGTACAAAAAGCTCAGACGGTAATCATCGTCTTTCAAGTACAAGCTGGTGCGCTTCCCTGGTGGCTGTTGGTCGATAAAGCAAAATGGACAGCGGTTATTGCACTGAATTAAGCCATCAAATAGGGCTGTTTCAAATTCTAGCCCCAAGTCTTGGTCGTAATCTTTTTCGATTTCCAAGCTATGAGTTTTACCTGTAGCATCTAAAACTTCTAGTTCTAAAACTTCATCAGCACACAAAAACTGATAATCAATTAAATCGCGGGGACGCGTACCATTGATAGCAACGATCGCATCCCCGGACTCAAAGCCAATCTCTGCGGCTATTGAGTCTGGAAGAACCTTGGTAATTCGAGCAGGATGAATGGTATTCATGAGGTATGGGGCATGGGGCATTGGGCATTATAGCGCTTCTGTGTTGAGTCCAACATAGACCTAACCCCCAGCCCCTTCCCTACTAGCGTTGGGGAGTAAGATTCAAAGCCTTTATCCTTTTAGGAGAGAGGTCAGAGTGTATTACATACAAACGAGAAGCCCTATATTCATTTGCTTTGGACTAATGACTAATGACTAATGACTAATGACTAATGACTATTATCCTTTCCAACCTGCTGCGATCGCAGCTAAAATAGCGCTGCCGAATGCTAATCTATACCAAACAAAAACCAAAGTGTTTCTGGTTGCTAAGTATTTGATCAAGAATGCAATTGATAGGTAAGAAAAAATAAAGGTTGAAATAATCCCTACAATTAACAGTCCAACAATGTTATCTGGTAACTGATGGGCTTGAAATAATTTAAAGATTTTCAAACTTTTATACAGCGTAGCAATTGTAAGAGTTGGAAACCCTAACAAAAACGAAAATTTCGCCGCTGTACCGCGTTCTAATCCTAAAAATAAGGCAGTCGTCAACGTCGAGCCAGAACGAGAAACGCCTGGAATCAAGGCAAGTGTTTGTCCCAATCCAACCAAAATACCATCTCGAATCTGCAATGAATCAAAACCCCGCTTGCGAGTACCAATTTTTTCTGCCAAAGCTAATAAAATTGCCATGATGATTGACATGATGGCAATAATTAATGCGCTCTCTGGTAGTACGTCTTTCAAAAGAAAGCCGAAAATCAAGGCAGGCATTGTTCCTACTACAATCCCGACAAGGATTTTCCACTCTTCACGTTGCCAATCTTTCTCTTTTAGGGCTTGGATTCCACCTTTAACAATATTAGTAATCAGCGACCAAAAATACCCCACAATTGCTATAACGCTGCCAAACTGAATTGCATCAACAAAATCTTTAGAACCTAGTTCTTTCCAACCAAATATCTTTGTCACAATTAGAAGATGTGCAGTACTGCTGATTGGCAAAAACTCTGTAATACCTTGAACAATACCCAAAATAAAAGCTTGAATAAACTCCATATGCAATTAATACCTTTTTCCTGTTTTAGACATCATTATGAACATTGTTTCGCTGATGATGTTGTTTTATATACTCTGCATTGCACCCAATCTTGTAGAAAATTCAATTTTACCGATCGATAACATCATCGAAGACGCTGGCCATGTTCTTACACCCACCTCAATAAGTCAACGCAATTTTGGCAATTCATCAAACTTTAATATTTAGCAGACTGATGCTATAGCAATCCGGAATCATTTATGAGAGAATACGCAGCCATAAAATTTGCTTTTTTTAACTAGGTCAATACGTAAAAGTTTGAGGATAACCCCTGTGAAAGGCTCTATTTTAGTCATAATTTAATTGTCATATTTTTGACTTGCCGTTAATAAATCAAGATAGTGTTTTCTCATGAATCACTTAGGGTTGCGATAGTTCACTTTTTAACCGTTAAATTTTACCTCTCACCTCTCTGTAGTCCACCATTTACAAGAAACTACAGAGGAGTTCCGTACATAGTGGATTAATCTGGTGCAGAATATTTTGTTTAGTTTGCGCCAGCGCTCCCCAAAATTTCAGTATAATTACAATGCCCAGGGGGGGGATTTTAAAGTGTGATATATTAAATAAAATAAAGTTAAGTAACAAATATTAAAAACTTTGATTAACAATACATTGTCCTCCTACGCTGCTTCTACTCCTTCGATTGATACCGAGTTGGATTTAGCTGATACTGGGCAGAAGGGTATTAGGCAATTGGAATCTACGCTTTCCTTTTCTCCCTCTCTACCCTTATCTGTTTCTGCCCGACAAACTTGGTTAGTTTTTGCGGCAGCGGTGTTTTTGGTATCAGTACCAGTATTTATAGAAGCGCCAATAGTGCGATCGCTACCAAGTCTGAGTTTAGCCCTGACAGCATTTTGGGTATGGCTAAGTTTTACCTTAATGTCACGTCCTGCAACTTATGTATGGGGAGATTTGCTCTTAGGGTTTAGCTGGAGTTGGTTAGCAGGAGCGATTTACTGGGGCTGGTTACGTTGGGAACCTGCATGGCATCTGCCAGTGGAGTCTATAGGATTACCGTTCGCTTGCTGGTGTTTGGCGAAGAATTGGGGCAAGGTGGGTAACTGGTTTTATTTAGGTTCTTTACTAGGTACAGTCTTAACCGACGTATATTTTTATTTAGCAGACTTGATGCCCTATTGGCGGCAAATTATGAGAGTAGATGCAGATGGCGCACCACAAATCTTACAAAATGCCCTAATGCAAGTACAGACACCTTGGGGACAAAGTTGGGCCATAGTTCTTGCCTTAGTGCTATTAACTGTCGGGATTTTACCTTTAGGTCGAAAGCAAAGACACTGGTATGCCTTTAGTGGCGCAGTTTTAAGCACAATTTTGGTAGACAGCCTATTTTTGTTAGCTGCGATCGCAGCCTAAATATTAAAAAATTGTCTAGTATCAAAAACGGAACTTTTTCCAGCCCAATCTACGGCACATCAAAAATGATGCTGTAGATGATTAATTAGTTAAGAAATATTACATAACAATCCATCAGCATCAAGTCTTCTTCCTAGAGTTTTCGGTATTAGACATGGCATCGTTTCATGCCTGCTTAGGAGGTAGAATCAGCCACCCCAAAAAGATTTCGTCTAACTGGGAATGCTAGCGGGATCGTGGATGGAACGCTATTGCAGCTATGCAGGCACTCTTACGACTATGAAAATTTTTGGCAAATATACAGTCAAACCCAGTAACGGTAAATATTGTGGATATTAATACGCTGTATATTAGTTTCTGATGACTGCTGTGTTGATTAAGCTATCAGCTTTTGTCCTTTGTCCTTGGTGCTCTCACGTAGACGCATTCGCGACTTCTCGCAGGGTATGACTAATGACTAATGACCACTGTTAGCTTAAAACTTTTATTTCTGTTTGATGGAGAGAGGTAGAAAATCGTGAAAGGATTGGTGCGTTTATTAACAGTGTTTAGTTTGTTACTAAGTTGCTGGGGATGGTTGGGAACAACTCAAATAGCCCAAGCTGCTAGTTTCAACAGTTTTGCTTTTCCGCAAATTCCAGTTCTGGCAATTGAGCGGCAGAATCGGGCAGACGCTAAACTAGGAACGGAATTTGGTAAAAAAATTGATTTGAATAATACCAACGTCCGAGCTTTTCAACAGTTTCCAGGGCTTTATCCCACCTTGGCTAAGAAAATCATCACGAATGCTCCCTACCAAAAGGTAGAGGATGTATTGGATCTTCCAGGATTGAGCGATCGCCAAAAACAAACCCTGCAAGCCAACCTGGAAAAATTCACCGTGACAGAACTAGAGCCTGCCTTCAACGAGGGAGACGATCGCTTTAACAACGGCATCTACAGATAACTAACTGCACGTGCTGTTAATGTAGCAAATAGCAGCCCACTCCTGATTCTAGGGAGTGGGAGTATTCTATTAGACATAAGGGGGGATAAGGAGAATTAAGACAGACAAGGAAGACAAGAGGGGCAAAGTAAAACTTTTTTCTTGTCTCCCCCTGCTTCCCCTGCTCCCCCTGCTCCCCCTGCCCCCTGCTCCCCCTGCCCCCTCCCCCTCCCCCATTACCTTGCCTCAGATAGATATTCCTAGCCAATTTGATGTTTTAGTAGTCGGTGCTGGTGCTGCTGGACTATACACAGCGCTGTGTCTACCAGAGTCTTTGCGAGTCGGCTTAATTACTAAAGAAACTGTTGCTTTGTCCGCCAGTGATTGGGCGCAAGGTGGCATTGCCGCAGCCGTTTCCCCGGAAGATTCTCCCACGCTGCATATTGAAGATACGATCCGGGCAGGTGCAGGTTTGTGCGATCGCACTGCTGTAGAATTTCTCGCCCAACTTGCCCCTAACTGCATTCAATCCTTAGTGAACTTGGGGGTTGCTTTTGACCGTCATGGTCAAACTTTGGCTTTAACTTTAGAAGCTGCCCATTCTCGCAACCGCGTTCTCCACGCCGCTGACACCACAGGGAGGGAAGTTACCACCACCCTCACCGCCCAAGTATTACGTCGCCAGAATATTCAAGTCATTCAGCAAGCTTTGGCTTTGAGTTTGTGGATTGAACCCGAAAGTGGTCGCTGTCAGGGAATAAGCCTGTTTTATCAAGGTGAAATCACGTGGGTAAGAGCTGGTGCTGTGGTATTGGCAACTGGCGGTGGCGGTCAAGTATTTGCCCAAACCACTAACCCGGCTGTGAGTACGGGTGATGGAGTAGCGATCGCAGCTCGTGCCGGAGCCATCCTCCGCGATTTAGAATTTGTCCAATTTCACCCCACAGCCCTGACTAAACCTGGTGCCGATCGCTTCCTCATCAGCGAAGCTGTACGCGGCGAGGGGGCACACCTTGTCGATAACGAAGGGCGGCGTTTTGCCTTTGATTACCACCCTGCGGGCGAACTCGCACCCAGAGATGTGGTTAGTAGAGCAATTTTCAGCCATTTACAACGTACTGCCCTTGATTTAGCGACTGCCCATGTGTGGTTGGATATGCGCCCTATCCCCGCCGACAAGATTCGTCACCGCTTTCCCAACATCATCAAAGTTTGTCAGCATTGGGGCATTGATGTCTTCAACGAACCGATTCCTGTAGCGCCAGCTGCCCATTACTGGATGGGTGGGATTGTCGCGGATCTGATGAATCGCACAAATATTCCTAGTTTGTACGCGGTGGGTGAAACCGCTAGTACCGGCGTGCATGGGGCAAATCGCCTTGCCAGTAATTCTTTGCTGGAATGTATTGTGTTTGGGGCCCAGATGGGCCAAATTGAGTTGGAAAATATTGGGCTGCCGTCAGAAACACCAGTGCTGCCATTACGGAAATTTAGTGCTGATGCTAGTGAGTGGCATATCCAGCAAACACAGCTAGAAGCACTCAGAGAGAAGTTACCACGTCTAGTGTGGGAAAGTGCTGGTATTTGTCGGGAACAATCAAGATTGGAAACTGCGATCGCTACTATTGAATCTTGGCAGCAAGATTTCGCTGCCTTGCCTTTAAGTCAATTCTTGCTAGCTTTACATCCCACAGAACCAGCTAGTTTTGACATACCAAATGTTGAACGGCAATTGGGTCTTTGGGCAGAAACCCGCAATTTATTAGATGTGGCCGATTTAATTCTCAAAAGTGCTGCTTTTAGAACTGAAAGTCGAGGCGGACACTACCGTTTAGATTATCCTCAACCAGATCCAAATTGGCAAGTTCACACACTTGTACAAACAGATCGTTGGTGGAAATCTCCACTATTGTCTTGATTGAAGTTTTCAGAACAGGCTTCTAGTAAAAGCTTTTAATCTCTTCTCCTGTGGTCGTCGCGCAAGGGACGGGTGACGCTACGCACAGTCAGACTAATGGTAGTCCCCCCACGCTCGATAACTCGCTAAGGCTATCGGCATAAACCTGAGCCATTAACTCTTGAGTCTCCCAAAGTAAAGGATATGGTGTCCAAGATTGGGGCTGCTCGCTGCGCTGCTTCATCAAAATCTAAAATTACTATCAGCGGGTACCGCTACCATGCTGACTGTCGGGACCACCATAATTTGGTGGGATATATATATCTTGTAAATTTTGAGAATTGACTTTGCGGGCGATTAAAGTGTTACTGCTAGTAGCGTCAAAAGCATTAGCACTTGCAGAACTCAACATACCTGTGGAAGTGGCAATTTTCGGTAATAGGATGTAAGCAGCTATACATAATATTACAAACTTTGTAATTCGGAAGTTAGTTTTCATTGCTTTCAGTAAAATTACTACTTTTTCATTTAAAGTGTATTTTTTATCTATCAACGTATATTTACTGACTTTATTTATGGTAAATAGATTTCAACTTTATTAAATCCTTGCTGGTAGTCTACAAGTAATTGTGGTATCTCCTTGTAGATTAACGTTAATCTGCTAGTATTAAATAGTTTCTATACTTAAGTAATATTCTTAAATTAATGTTTAGACATCAGTCTAAAGTTAGATATGTTAACGAATTGCTGCGAGCATTGTCCTTAAACCACTTTTTCTTAATAGTATCTTATAGTATCTTAAAGCTTGTAAGTAGAAACACTATGTTCATTGAACAATGAGGTTGAAAAAAATATCAAATAATACTTATTAGTTTGTATACTGAAGATTTAATGACAGTAAAAATACATAAAGACGAAACAACGAAATTGCTAGATTACAAGGATTTTAAAACCTATAAAACCATGAAATAGCGTAATAAGCCTAGCGAATAGAAGTATATTTTTTGAAAGTAAAAATACTTACTAACTTAAGTTGGTTTTCTAATTACATCTCATGACTAATTATTTTTCTACCTGTGTTTTTAGATTTAGTCCTCAGCTAAAAAGCCTTACTAGGTCACCATCTTGCCTAAAAAGCCACCTCTAATGCATATACGCAATACTTTTTCAAGACAGTACTTTGGACATATCTCCAGCCCACATTCTTAATTTGAAGGTAAAAATATTCACTAAAGTGAAAAGAAATCTTGAGGCTTAACTCTTGACTAATTAAGCAAACTCGTAGCGATTTTTACCCAGTTGCTTGGCACGATACATTGCTGTATCTGCTTGTTTCATCAAAGTTTCACTGTCTTGACTGTTGTATGGGTAGACACTAATCCCAATGCTGGCAGAGACTCGGATTGCATAGCCGTCCAAAACAATTGGCTTGGCAATACTGCTTAAAATTTTTTCTGCGACTTTAGCAGCTATTTGAACATTAGGAATTGCCGGTAAAATCACAGTGAATTCATCGCCACCCAAACGAGAAACTGTATCGCTAGCGCGTAAACAGTTGCTGAGTCGTCCAGCAATAGTCATTAGCAAGCGATCGCCCCTCTCGTGCCCCAAAGTATCATTGACCTCCTTAAAACCATCTAAATCGATAAACAGCAGACCCAGCAACAAGTTGTTGTGTTGCGCCCAATGTAACGACTCGCAAAGTTGTTCGGCAAAAAATTTGCGATTTGATAGACCAGTCAGAGGGTCGTGATACGCTAAATAACGCAAGTGGTCTTCTTTGAGTTTTAATTCTTTGTTAGAGCGGAATAGTTCAGCAGCAGTACTTTTGAGCTGTTCTTCCATCAGCTTGCGCTGCGTAATATCTCGAATGACCCCAACTAAAAAGAAATTGCCAGCTGAGTCTTTGTGAAGCGATCGCTTAGTGGCAATTTGATGAGTCTGACCATCTGCACTTGTAAATTCTTCTTCATGTTCCTGGGGTTTTTGAGTCCTGAACACAAGATCGTCCTGTTGTCGAAACACATCGGCTTCATGTTTAGGGAAAAAGTCATAGTCTGACTTTTCAATTAAGAACTTATTCGGATAACCGATAAATCGACAATAAGCTTCATTTAAAACAATCCACTGATATTGTTCATTTTTCACAAAAATTGGATCGGGAATCGTATTGATTACATGATGCAAAAATTCTTTGGAACGTTTCCACTCTCCCTGCATGTAGGCAATATGACTGGTCATCCAAATAGCTGAACTGCCATAGCTAAACAGTGAGGGAATAATCGGTATCCACCAACCATACAAGAAAGCAAGGTACGCACTCAAGGTTAATACAAAACAAGAAACTACGATACTGACCAGGCTCCTAGTTGCGTGTTGTATCCGCCATATTGTCGCAGCTCCCAGATAAGACCAGATAAAAATCCACAAGTTTTCCAATAAGTCAGGCCAGACCTTGAGTAATGGTCGTCCTTCCAGAGCCGCGGAAATTAACTCACTAATAAAATAAGCTTGCAATTGAATCCCAGCTACAGACTTTGCCGTACCCATTAAAGTGCTGGAGTAGGGAATGAATTCAAAACCCTGAAGACTGGGTGCGGTAGAGCCAATGAGTACAATCCGATCTTTGATTAAGTTTTGTTCGACTTTATCTGCCAGTACATCTCTCATCGTTACCTGGCGAAAACTACAAAATTCTCCAGATGAACTTTGGCATTTGGGGGGAAAATTGGACAAAATTTGGTAGCCTCTAGCATTAGCTCCCACATAACCACCATCATTAGCCTGAAAACGAGTAAATACTGCCTTACCCAATTGCAAATACTCAGGGTTGTTTTTTGCTTTGGTGGGAATAATATTTTCTGACTTTAAATACAATAAAGCCAACTTCAGAGCAAAACTTTCGTGTAGCTTGCTCTTAACGTGCCAGTACAACAAGCTGCGACGTACCTTTCCATCAGGATCGTATAGCAGGTTGTTAAAACCCACTCGATCCTGATTTAGTCCCAGTGGAGGTGAAACATTAACGTTTTTGTCATTTGCTAGTAGTTCAATACCAATCAAGTTGGGCATTGACTTATAAACATTACGGAGTTCTTGATGACCAGGCTCTACTGGCAAATTTCTGTAGATATCTAAGCCAATAGCAGCGGGTTTGTGGACGTTTAATTTTTGCAACAACTGGGCAATATTCGCATCTGGAATCGGCCAGGAACCTACTTCCTTTAAATCAGCTTCATCAATCCCTACGATGGTAATACGCTCTTCTGGCGGTTCATTTGAACGTAAGCGAAAAAATTGATCCAAACCTGCCAACTCCAAAGATTGCAATAATCCGATGGAGTGCAAAACCAGGACGCAGATTGCAACGCTGGCGGCAGTAATCAATTCTCTGTGTCCTCGACTAAGCGATTGTTTCAGTTTAAAGATTAACTTCACAAAACGCTTGCCTAACTGCTGATTCATTCCCATTACCTAGTAAGGAGAAATATTCTCTATTTCCTATAGCTATAAACTATCGGACTAAAATAGCTCAAGCGGGAGCTAAATAGAGTTTCTAAGAGTTTTTTCAACTCAGTAAGGTTCTTCAAGACATAGTGGTATTTGTGATGTATCACCATAGATTGAGGTCAATTATCTGACCAAACAGCAACTGGAAGTTTTGTAGCTATCTGCACAAATTAAGGATAAATATTGTTGAAAGTGAGTTTAGCGAATTTAACGTCTAAAGCCTTGTCTGGTATAGCTTACTCTATTAAATAAACTCACTCACACATTTTTGCTCAATTAGGTATTTTACTGAGAATTACGGTAACTTCCAATAGGCATACCTTTAGGTTCGGCGCTGCCATGATTACATCCCAAGGTAACCCCAAAGTGCTGTAAAAAGAAATTAAAGTATACATTATATTAGAGTAAATATACTTGATTGCTTTCCTTCCGTTTGAGATATTTGCCGATCAAAGCCGTAGGAAAATTGAAAAAAAGCGTATTGTCCAATATCTATTATCTATTGCTAAAAACAAAAAAACCTAACTGGAAACAGACTTTGCTGCATTCATCCGGTTGAGTATGGGGTGTAAACTACACCGACCTATTGGCACGGTGTAGCCTTCCCAATTCATGAAAACCACTGCTGAGGCTTCCTCAAGTCGATTACTTGAAATACTTGAAGTTACGAGGGCCCGTGTAACCAGAAACTTTCGCTAGTTCCTCTAAGTTTTGGACTCCGCTATAGCTTTTACCATTAACGATCCAAGTGGGGAAGCCTTCAATTTTGGCGGCTTTACACAGTTCTGTTTGAGCTTTGAGTCCATCGGGAGCGCACTCTACCTTAACACCATTATTGATAATTTCCTCGGCTTCTTTACCAAAAAGCAGCTTTTGTTCGTGGCAGTGAGGACACCAGTAAGCACTGTATTCCTTCGCACCTACCTTCGCCAGATGGCGTGCTAAGGCTATTTCTGCCTCACCAGAAGTAGTGGTAACTTCCCAACCGAACGCTGGGTTAGGGTCTCCCTTGGAATTGAAGTTAATTTTAACGGGTTGTCCAGGAGTTCCAGATGTAACATCTGACTTATTCACGCCAGCATATACGCCTAAAGTACCAATTAGTGTCACCATCCCTACAATTAGGGCGGTAAACAAGATTTGTCCAATATCTTCCCAAGTCCGACCGATAATTGTCAGTACCAAAAGACTGAGGGAGAACAAAGCTGAACCAATACAGTAAGGACAAATAGCTTTTATTTGAGATGTCAGCACATACATTAAATAGCCGCTAAAAACAGACATAGCGATCGCACCCACCAGCAGCAACCACCACGTCCAATTTTCCAATTGTTTGCGGCTATTGTTTTCCCCTGATTTTAATACCAAGGGAGCCAAAGCAAATATCACCATACTGGTGTATGCCAAAAACCCAAACAAAGCTAATGGCTGACCGAAAACCGTTGCCCAAGGACTGGAAAGCACATCATTACAGCCCTTAGTACCAGCCTCTGCCACACAAGCGGCACTGCCTCCTGTTAACTTTTCTATAGTGAGATAGCCTGTTGTCAGGGCACCACATCCAGCGATCGCGGCAATCAATGGACGTGACCATTTATGAATCCAAGGAGTAGAACGACGGCGAATCATAAACTGCTATTGGTTAATGGGTATTGGGGAGGCAGTGCGGTGAGGCAGCCCCCGTCTTGGCGGTTTCCGTCGTTAGCGGTAGCGGTAGCGAGGAACGAGCGTCTGGGGGACTGCCGAACCCGAAGGGTCTTGGGGTCTCTCCAAGTGGAGCAACTGCTGTCATTGGGCATTGGGGAGGCAGTGCGGTGAGGCAGCCCCCGTCTTGGCGGTTTCCGTCGTTAGCGGTAGCGGTAGCGAGGAACGAGCGTCTGGGGGACTGCCGA
>NZ_JBALFH010000054.1:0-141705 GCF_036917095.1 Nostoc sp. | reverse complement strand
GGATGTTTGAATGGTTTCTCCGACACACTACCTTTGATTTTGACACTCTTCAAATGTACGGATCTTTTTCAGAAATCAAATACTAGTCCTATAGACACTGTAACTAATAAGATACCTGCTATATTTAATTCAGTTAGAACTCGATCTCTCCTGGCTTTTTCTCTCTGCTTTTGTGCTAGTTCAATCGAGGGATCTGGAATGTGAACAAATTCTGACCATCGTTCAATTTTTTCATCCTCATCATTCTGAAGATATTCATAGCAAGTTGAAGCATTACTGATGTTGAAAAGTTTAGCAAAATCAGAAAATTGTTTTGCTGCTTGAAAAACTTCATCGCGAGGCAACTCGCTAAGATCAGCATGGTTTGCACCTGACTCTAAATTTTTTAATATTTCTAAGCTTCTTTGATAGATTTCCTCACGTTCTTCTTCAGAGGCAACTGTCAAAAGTTCAGCAATCTCTTCAATAGTTGTTTGATTGTTTGGCAGTTCAGCTAGCAAATCAGCAAATACTTCCGGCTTGCCAGTTAATCTTGATTTTTCTTCTCTAGATATAGGCCCAAAATATTCTGGATCTGAACTATAGGCATTAATTAATTGATGACTTCTGTAATATTCGTAATAAAAAAAATCGTCATGATAAAGAATAAGATTAATCAAATGACCGGAAAATTGCTGTGCGATCGCCTTAATAACTGTAGGATTTTGCCCTTCTTCTGAAGAATAGACACTAATCCAACCATTAATACATGGAGAAATTAAAAATTTTAGTTTTTCTTGTGCAGCAAGCCTTTTTACAATTTCTACAATTTCTTCAGTGTCAGTTGAGCGAATGTGGATAGAACCGTAAGAAGTGCCCATATAAATTTTCAAATATATATGACTATTTGAGTGTACCCATCATTTTCACTTTAACTAGCTAACTGATATGTTTACCGGATTGAGACGTAAAGCAGCTTGTCGTCAGATATCGCTCGTCAAATTGTGGTAGAAAAATATGGTGGAGCGATCGCAGTTAACTCAACCTCAGACGAAGGACTGAGTTTATGATTACTCTGCCAGTCAAAGTTAATTAGCAAATAGCCTGTTATTTCCTTGTTTCCATCTGCATCACTTCTTGCCCACTTTGTCAATGTGTAAATATTAGGACTGTCAGTTTGATTGACTGCGGTTTTCGCAGCATTTTGAAGATATCCGCAGAAGTCGAGTGGACTTTCCCCGCTTCAGTTTAGCTAAAAACTTTTTTGTAACATCAACTTTATCAGTAAATCAAGACCAGTTGGGCATTGCAAGCAGCGATTTGTGTGTAATAAAGCTTGTACAATTGTCAAGGCGGTTTTTACTGCCAGAGTAATTCTCAGGTGTAAGATTTATCGACAGCAAAATTTTTCTACTTTACGCCGTGTGCAACTTTCTCTCAGACCTAACCCCCAACCCTTTCCCTACTAGCGTTGGGGAGCAAGAATCAAAGCCTCTCTCCCTGTGGGGGAGAGGTTTGGAGAGGGGTTCTAAGGATAAGTTGCACATCGCGTTACTTTGTATTTTTCCATCCTTCACTTGTGGTTAACATGCCCCAAGTTAGGCACTCATATCTTGCAATAGATAACTTTTACCCTTATGACTGGAGAGCAAAATCTTGGGAATAGAGCTACGCAGTTTCGTATTTCTCGACAACCTGCAACCTCAACATGCAGCATATATGGGAACAGTAGCCCAAGGCTTCTTACCATTACCAGGGGATACATCACTGTGGATTGAAATCTCTCCTGGTATCGAAATTAATAAAATTACGGATATAGCTCTGAAATCTGCCTCTGTCCGTCCGGGAGTACAGGTAGTTGAACGACTATACGGACTGTTGGAAGTTCATTCTAGCTCCCAAGGCGAAACGCGAGCTGCTGGGCAAGCAATTTTGGCGGCACTGGGAGTCCGAAGAGAGGAATGTCTCAAACCGCGTGTTATTTCTAGCCAGATTATCCGCAACATCGATGCTTATCAAACACAACTCATTAATCGCACGCGTCGGGGACAGCTATTACTAGCAGGACAAACACTATATGTATTAGAAGTGGAGCCTGCTGCTTATGCCGCACTGGCTGCCAATGAAGCGGAGAAAGCAGCGAGGATTAACATTCTTGAAGTTCAAGCTGTAGGTAGCTTTGGACGGCTTTACTTAGGTGGACAAGAACAGGATATTCTAGCAGGTGCTCAGGGAGCGTTAACGGCCATTGAAAGTGTAGCTGGTCGGGCAAATCCTCTGGGTGGGCGTCAGGAGTAAAGGAGAAAAAATGGCAAATCGAGAGCATCTAGCTTTACTGAAAGCAGGTGCAGTTACATGGATTGAGTGGAGAGAGAAAAATCCCCAGATTGAACCAGACCTCAGTGCTGCAAACCTGCAAGGGGATAACCTCAGAGGCGCAAACCTCCAGGGGGTAAACTTGAGCAAGGTGGATTTGGGTAATGCTTTACTCGTGCGAGCAAACCTCAGTGGTGCTGACCTCAGTAGTGCCAATCTCTCCAAAGCCTTTCTGGTTGAAGCTAATCTGAGTGATGCTAACTTTAGTGTTGCTAACTTGAGTGGTGCTATACTTACGCAGGCAGATTTAAGTCATGCCAATTTCATTGGAGCCGACTTGAGTGAGACGAATCTTAGAGGCGCTGCGATCGCTCATGCTAATCTAATTGGAACCGACTTAAGAGGCGCTAACTTGAGAGATGCCGATTTAGGCGCAGCGAAGTTAATTCGGACAAATCTCTCTTTTGCCAACCTCATGGAAGCTAACTTGATTGCGGCTGACCTCAGCGAAGCAACTTTGTACGAAGCAGAAGTGTTGGGCGCTTATCTTTACAAAACTCAGCTGTACAAAGCCAATCTGAACAAGGCTCACCTCAGTGGTGCTTACCTGTTGCGGGCTAACCTAAGTGAAGCTGATTTGAGTCAAGCTGATTTGAGTTGGACTAACCTTAGAGGCGCGAATTTGGTAGGGGCAAATCTTAGAGGAGCTAACCTAAGAGGAGCCGACCTTAGAGAAGCTAACCTCAGTGGCGTAAATCTTCAGGAGGCAATTATGCCTGACGGTTCGAGACACAATTAGTTTACAAAAGTGAAAAAGTAGAAGTTTAAACTAATTCGTGGTAAAAAATCACCCAGCACTGCTGAGTTAATTAGGTTCATTAAGCTTGAATTTAGCACCATTTTTTTTGGGGCATCTCTTCCCGAAACAAGTGTTAGTTCTTAAAAAAAGTATATAAAATTTATGTAAAGTTTAAGTCTTATTAAGCTCAAGAATTTTCTGGGAAAGTATTAATTTAACTTATGTATTTTAAAATGCATTTATATACTAAAAAAGCATATTTTTACAAAAATAAATTAATATTGAAACCTAACTTAACGAGAATACCGTATTAAGCTGAAAAATCTTGTAACCTTTACTAAAAAAAACAGGATGTTGGAAAAAAGACTTAATTAAACTTTCTAACAGTATTAAAAATTACAAATTTGATATTTTGAAGATATGGTAAAGGATTTGACGTAACCTTTCGCTCATGATAATTAAATAATTACTGCTGAGTTAAAAATAAAAACCTATAAGGAAAATAAATAATTAAAATAAATTTTGCCCAATTACTTCCCATTTGCATAATCAACTAACCAAATCAATAACTAATATTTTTTAGAAAATATTGGTATTAATTAGGTTAAAAAAGATATCTGTATTTAAACTTACAGCTTTAAGTAATCCCCATTGAACTTATAAAGAGTTCTTTGACTGAAGCCAAACTTAGGCATTAGTTAGAAATCTAGGAAAAATAATATGGCAGTTATTTACGGTACTACAGCTCCTGACACCAGAAATGGGACTTCAGGAGATGACACAATATATGGTTGGGCTAATGGTGGTAATGGCAATAGTTTGTCTGGTAACGACACCCTGAATGGTGCGGCTGGTAATGATAATCTGTTTGGCGGCACGGGAAACGACAGTTTAATCGGTGACCTTGGCAATGACACACTTGATGGCGGCTTGGGTACTGATACCTTAAATGGGGGAGTAGGCAACGACACTTACATCATTGACACTGCTGTCGATACCATTACGGAGGCTGCTAATTCAGGCACAGATACCGTCCGGTCTTCTGTCACCTACACACTGGGTGTTAATTTAGAGAACCTGACGCTGACTGGAACTAGCGCCATCAACGGCACAGGTAACAGTCTTAACAACTTCTTCTTTGGTAATACTGCTAACAATACTCTGAATGGGAGAGCAGGCGATGACACCCTAGATGGTAATTTTGGTAATGATACCCTCAATGGTGAGGATGGCAATGATAGTCTACAGGGCGGGCCCGGCAATGACATACTCAATGGAGGGTCTGGAAACGATATCCTCATTGGTGTTTGGCCCAATAGTCCAGTCTCACCTGGATTAGGGGAGACTGATATCTTAACTGGCGGGGTTGGGCTAGATAGATTTGTCCTTGGGGACGCTAGAAATGTCTACTACGACGATAAAAACACAACGAATGCTGGTTTTGGGGACTTGGCTACTATTACTGACTTCAACTCTAGTGAAGATGGAATAGAACTCAAAGGCTCACCAAAAAACTACCGCTTGCAATCTGTTGGAGCCAACACACAAATATTTTTAGACAAACCAGGAGCAGAGCCAGATGAGATTATAGGTATTGTGCAGGGGAAAGTGAACCTTAAACTTGATAGTGACGATTTCCTTTTCAATGAGCAAGAAAATGCTGGACAAGCTACAAACAATACACTAGCTAGCGCTGAAGGATTGGGTTCTTTATCATCAGGCTCAGACGTTAATCTCTCAGGTCAGTTAGTAACAGTTCAACCGGGCGACAAACCCGATTTCGACTTTTTTACATTTTCTCTAGCAAATCCAGAAATTGTTACCATCAGTGCGGTAACAACCGATGATACAGTTATTGGCCTGTTTAATAATGCTGGGACTTTATTGCAAAGTGACGACGATAGTGGCCCCGACTTTGGGTCATTAATCGCTGCTTCACTGGGTGCTGGAACGTACTCAATTTCAATGAGTAGATATGCTTTCTTCCCTCAAGATGGCGGAACTTTCTCTGGCTCTAGTGATAGCAACCCTGCTCCTTATACGTTAGAAGTCAGTTTGGCATTGTCAACTTAAAGTAGTACTGACATCAAAAGACAGATTGAAGGATACTTTTACTGCTGACTATAGGGACATAACCACATGTCCGCTCTTACTCGACAAGAGACTATTTAGAAAATATTACCTATTGCTTATTTCACGCCGTAATTTCTAAAAGTTTTCCCTCATCAATGAAGATTTAGTAACAAAATCATCTGACTATTTTATGAAGACAATAATGAATAGCACGAACTCATCCAACCAAGAGCGACGCAGATTTATCGGTAATTTAGCTCTTAAAAAGTGCCTTTTTACCGCCAAAACGCTGTTATTTACAATGGCTCTATTAAATCATGGCATTACTGAAGTAAATGCTGCACCTAAAGCTCTGCGTCCTGATATTCAGATTCGCAATATTACCAATACCTTATCGGACTCTCCTTCTGTTCGGATTGCAAAAGATCCACGAGACAATACCCTCTATTACCTCAAACGAAATGGTGAGATTTATCGAGTCAATTTAAGTTCTTCTACTCGTACACTTGTCTACACCTCTAGTAATCATAATATCGGTGAGACTCAAGGTATGGCCATTGGCCCTAACGGTACAATTTATTTGGTTGGCAATGCAGACGTTGTAAATAACCAGACCAAAGCAATTATTGCTAAAGGCGTAATTAATTCGAGTACAGGACAGCGCATCTGGTCTGTCTTAGCTAAGAGTGCACCCTATCCTAAAAGCAAAACAGCCTACGATCATCGCTTCAACGGCGTGGTTGTTAGCCCGGATGGTAATTTTATCTATGTGAATAGCGGTTCTCGTACCGATCACGGTGAAGTTCAGTCTGCTGATGGTCTATATCCTAATACTCGCGAAGTAGGATTAACCGCCTGTATACTCCGCCTTCCTACTAATGGTAAAAATCTCTTTCTGGCAAACAATCGAGCAACCTTAAAGACAGCTGGCTATATTTTTGCAGAAGGAACACGTAATACTTTCGATATGGCTTTTGCACCCAACGGGGATTTATTTGGCACAGAAAATGGCCCCGATCGCGACATGTCAGAAGAATTAAATTGGCTACGTCTAGGTGGTAATTATGGCTTTCCCTGGCGTATTGGTGGGACAGACAATCCACAACAATACCCCAATTATAATCCTGCCAATGACCGTTTGTTAAACCCCTTATTTGGCGCAGTCACAAAAGGCTACTTTCGTAACGATCCAACCTTTCCTATTCGGCCTGCTAACTTAATTGAACCAATTCCTAATTTTGGGCCGGACGCAGACAATTACCGCGATCCTCAAGATGGCAAAATCAAAGACGCTAGTATTCTTGGGCAAAGTGTGAGCACTTTTACATCACACCGTTCTCCTTTGGGCTTAGTTTTTGATACACAAGGAGTAATGAGTCCAGAATACAACAAAGATGGATTCATGTTGAGTTGGACAACAGGCGATCCCACTGGCGATAAAATACCAGGCCCTTTTAAAGATGCCGGTCAAGACTTACTGCATTTAAAGTTAACTAAAGTCGGAACTACCAGCTATAAACTTAACGCCACGCGCATTGTCGAAGGTTTTAGTAATCCCATTGATAGTGAAATTATCGGCAATAAGATTTATGTTCTGGAATATGGTGGAAATGCAGGAATTTGGGAAATCTCTATTCCCACTAAATAAAGCAGAGTGGGTATTTTTGCATTGCTTAGTCTAAGTTTCAGTCATTTTTAGACATGGCTAAAACTTCCGGAAAGTTTGAGCTAAACGCGTCATTTCGTCCAGATACTTTGGTCAACGATGGAACGCACCTCGATCCGTACAGGCAGGATTTCGTCCTGGTAGGAACGATCGGCCACGGTTTGCAATGCGCGGATATCGTCATTGCTGACCGGGCGCAGTTCTCGCGCGGAGCGTTGGGTAATGGATTTCGAGGTGTTTAGTGGCAAGCGTGACAGTTTCGCGTAAACCTGAGCATAAGCGTCTGGATTCGCGATCGCCCAGTCACTGGCTTTGTTCAGCCGCTTCAAAAAATCAGCGATCGCCGCCCGCTTGCCCGGATCGGCCAAGGCCTTGTCGCTTGCGGTGATTAACGACAATCCACTGCTGATGCCCTGACCGTCGCGCAGCACCCGCCCACCATTTTGCTGCGCCACGTAGAAGTAGGGATCGAAGGTCGCCCACACTTCGATATTCTTAGATGAGAAGGCCGCAGCCGCATCAGTCGGCAGCACGAATTTGACCTTTACATCACTGCGTTTGAGACCAACCTCTTCGAGCGCACCGTAGAGCTGGTACTGCGAGATACTGCCCCGCGCCGAGGACACGATCGCCGTCTTGCCCTTCAAGTCGGCTACACGTTTGATGGGAGAATCGGCGTGAACGATGATGCCAAGTCCTTCGCCCTTACCGACCCTGGTTGCAAGGATCTTGAGCGGCGTCTGACCCACGGCTGCGGCCAGAACTGGAAGATCGCCGGCAGGCGCGGTATCGACTGCACCCACACGCAGCGCTTCAAACAAAGGTGCTGCACCCTGGAAGCTTGCCCATTTGTATTTATAGGGTACACCTTCAAGTGCATTGGCAGCTTCGACAAGCGCCCGCGTGCTACCTACTTGATCGCCCAAAACTACAGTCACTTGCGACAGATCGACAGTTGCTGTTTTTTGCGGGCTGGCTTGCTGCCCACACCCATACAGTCCTAGCAAGGGGAGGAATGCAACCGACAGAATGAGTGCCTTGTTGGCATGGTCGAATCGAATCATGTTTGACCGAAAACGAAAAGGATACAAGCTCCTAAATTTATTTATGGGGATCATTAATTTTGAATTTTGAATTTTGAATTTTGAATTTTGAATTTTGAATTCGGAGCAAAGCGACGTGACTCCTGCACTCCAATACTTTTAACTAGTTACTAATTCGTAATTCACAATTTTTGGGTTTAATTATCCAACTGTTGGAGACGCACTGTTAGGTCGTTTATACATGGCGCTTTTTTTCAGTCAGGGTCTATATAAGAGTCTGAAACAGTCTTTAATTACGAATTACGAATTATTTTAAGATTCCTGTTTTGTATGCTCGCCCCAAGGTTGACGAGCGAAGATCCGGTGTACCATCGGCTCAAAGAAAGTCAGCGGCAAAGTATCATAGTTTGGATCGAATGATTCTTGATCCCACTTATGGCAGAACTCAGCAGTGCGGTCAAAGTAAGGATGACCTCGAAACTTTTCTCTAGCATGGCGATCGCCTCCTGTATGATGCCAGAAATAATAGCCTTGAAAAATCCCATGATGTTCAATTATCCAATGGGTAGCTGGACTTACATAAGGTTTGAGGATGGCTGCTGCTAGCTCTGCGTGATTTACGGGTGCTAGTAAATCTCCAATATCGTGCAGTAATGCAGCCACCACGACTTCTTCTTCTGCCTCATCCCGAAAAGCCCGTGTTGCCGTTTGTAGCGAATGCTGATAGCGATCGATCAGATTTCCTGGATGACTCTCTTGCAAGCCAAGTAAAAGTGTCAGTGCGCGATCGCCAACCTCATTCAAGCGAGGCTTAGAGTGTTCCTGTAACAGCAGATAATCCTCTTTTGTTCCATCTGCCATTCGTGTATAGGTGGCAATAGGTCTTTTTGTAGATAATGACATTACATTACTCCTGATGTACAACCTCAAAATTCTTTGTTTATTCAATATGAGTGATTTTTTACAACTCAGTTAAGTTATCTGGATTTGATTTTGCGATCGTTACCCAACCTATAAACTAATGGTATGACAGTAAAGAAGGCAGCTGGCACATAGAGTGAAAGACAGTTACTCCAAATGACTCTAGTAGAGTAGCTTCACTCTGATTGGTGTACCCTAAAACTCTCATATTAGCGGCAACACCTGCACGCACACCCAAAACACTATCTTCTACAACAGTGCAAGATGAAGGTTGAACTCCCATATTTTTAGCTGCATATAAGAATAAGTCAGGTGCTGGTTTCCAGCTTCCAATTTCATAGGAACTAAAGATACGTCCTTCAAATCGAGGTAGCAGGTTAGTGACACGTAGAGCTAACTTAATTTTTTCTAACGGCCCACTAGAAGCAACGCAGATAGGTAGATTAATTTTGTCTAAAGCCGCCTCTATTCCTTCCACAGGAAGCAGTTCATGCTCAAATACTTCGGCAGTGCGGGCACGAAGCTGAGTCACAAAATCTTGCGGCAATTTCTGCTCAAGCCTTTGCTCAATGACAGCAACACAATCAGCCATTTTGCAACCTTTGAATAATAAAATGGCTTCTTCAAGCTCCAACGCGAGTCCGAATTCTGCGACAAATTGGACAAGAACGCGATTGCCCAATGTCTCGCTATCTACTAACACTCCGTCACAGTCAAAAATAACCAGTTCTGTTCGCACTCGTATTATTGATTCTTGGTCAACTACGGATTGATCGCAACCATTGCCACTAATACCATTCCAAATTTAAACCGCCGATAAACTCAGATGATTTTAGATAATTATTTGAGTTTATCGGCAGTTTAAAATCTCAAGCTAGCGATGCCCTATGATGAGATGAGGTTTGTAGGGTTCCTCTAAGAACTTACGCTCTTCCTCAGAAAGCACTAAATCCACAGCCTCCACCGCTTCTTTGAGATGCTCTATCTTACTAGCACCAACAATCGGAGCTGTCACACCCGGTTGATGCAATAGCCAAGCTAGGGCGATTTGCGTTGGTTTAACACCGCGTTTTTGGGCTAATTCTACGACGCGATCGACTACTTGAAAATCCGAATCTTGATAGTAGCGATTATGACCCAATTCGTCAGTTTTTGCCCGTACAGTTTCCCCAAAGCCTTCTTTTTTCCGATTCCCCGCCAGAAAGCCTCGCGCTAAAGGACTCCAGGGAATAATCCCAATCCCTTGGTCTAGAGATAGGGGTATTATCTCTCGCTCTTCTTCCCGATAAACCAAGTTGTAGTGGTTTTGGATCGATATAAAGCGAGTCCAACCATGTTTGTCAGCTAGATAAAGGGCTTTAGCAAACTGCCATGCGTAAACACTTGAGATTCCCAAGTAACGGACTTTACCTGATTTGACTACATCATGTAGTGCCTCTAGGGTTTCCTCAATTGGTGTCTCGTAGTCCCAACGGTGAATTTGGTACAAATCGACGTAATCAGTTTGTAGCCGCCGCAATGAGGCATCAATGCTATCAAAAATGTGCTTGCGAGATAGTCCGCGATCGTTGGGGCCATCACCGACTTTATTGAATACTTTGGTAGCAATGACGACTTGATCTCTTTTGGCAAAATCTTTAAGCGCCCGTCCCAGGATTTCTTCACTGACACCCAAGGAATATACATCGGCGGTGTCAAAAAAATTAATCCCCAACTCCAAAGCCAGTTTAATGAATGGACGACTTTCTTCTTCTTCTAATACCCATTCATGCCATTTGCGAGAGCCATAGGTCATAGCGCCTAAAGCGAGGCGCGATACTTTTAGTCCACTTTTGCCAAGATTTACGTATGTTGTCATACTGTTTGCTCTACTTTTTGATAACGTTGTGAAAGTTCTAAAGCAAGTTGAGAGGCTTGATGTGCTTCATCAATGTGTCCTAGCTGGCTGTAAGTATTAGCTAATTCTTTTTGTATCGCTGGAATATTGCCACGGGCAGCATTGCGCTTTTCCAGAACATTTAAGGCTTTGTAATACTGCCGATCGCGAATCAGTGCATCGAGATAAATTTGCTCAAATAAATCTCGTTGAGCATGAGATCCACCTGTGGAATATAAATTGGGTAACACTGGCTCTAGTTGAGCGATGTCTACGACGGGCTACGCCTACGCATTCTCCCAATCCCCACGAGCATGGGCAATCATCCCCCTAGCAGCTGGTACTCCTACCTCTACCCAAGTACGCCGCGCATAAGGTAAGACATTCTCTCCATAAGTTTGCATACTCTCTAACATCTCACCCGCCCAGTCATCTTTACCGCCCCGCTCTAGTGCATAGATATATTGCAAATCTAGGAAAGCGAGGACGTGTTCGTGTAGCCGTGGTTGCAGGTAAGCAGCAAGTTCCTGCCAGCGAGAACCGACATTTACACCGCGTAACTCTAGACGTAGCAATAGTGCGATCGCATTAATCTGCTCGCGTCCATTATCTTTTTTGGCACGTCCCCAAATGCGCGTGTCATATATTTCTAATACTTTGGCAAAATTTTCAATATCCAGGTAGTAAAGGGATGTATGCCACCAAAGGTGTCCATAAAAAGCCGAGCTACCATCTTCCCAAGTATCGCTAAGACTCTCCATTAAGCTAATTCCCTCTTCTAGGCGTCCTTGAGTTTCTAATACATGAGCAACGGCGTGGTGTGCCCAACGGTTATCCCGTTTCAGGGCGATCGCTTTTCGTCCTGCTTCCTCCGCTTCTTCTAGGCGATGACACTCTTCTAAGGCGAAAGCTAGCATCCCATACATATACGGGTTGTCACGATTGGCGGCGAAAACTTTTTCGGCAATCCGCAGCATCCCCTGGCTGTTACCGGAATTTCTATAGTGGTATTGGGCAAGATGCACCGAAGCTAAATCGCGGGGAAAGGCAACGGCGATCGCTTCATGGTGGGCGATGGCTTGAGCAATGTCTCGGTTTGCCCAAGCTTCAATTGCGGCGAGATAAAGTTTTTCGCGATCGTTAGCTCTTTTCAGGTAAGATTTCGCCACTTTCAGATAAGATGTTGCCTGGGTTAAGGCAGCAGAGCCACCAGCAAACAAATAAAAGGCGGCAACTTGAGTATTAGCGATGGCTACGCCCGCCGAAGGCATCGCACAAGCCGGATCGGCCTCAACTGCTTTGAGAATAACTTGGGCATCGTTACCAACACACAGTAATTGGTCAACAAAGCGATCGATGGCATCTACCGCTGCTGATGAATCAGTAGTAATTTCCAGTCCAGATAAATCTTTTACCATTGGTTTCCCAGAGCATTGCACTGCTACAAGCATTACTTTGCAAAAGCTAGGCTATAAACTACTGTATCTCAATCGTGTTGCTGGAGTTAAAAATGATTAGATTAAGAATTTCGTACAAAATATACTGTTATGGCGATCGCTTTCTTCAAAATTAAGCAGTTTGGGAGTTGCGATCGCCATGACACACAACTACTTTTGTTGGTATTAGTTTTTTCCAGAAGTTATTTTTTCACCTTCGTAAGCAAGAGCTCGATCGCCTGCTTGGGCAAATGTCTGGGCGAGTTCAATCAGCTGTTGTCGCTCTCGATCGTCAAAAATACCAGATGGAGGTGGCATCCGTTTCTCTTTGATTTGGCGTACAGTTTCGTGCCGTAAAGAGAGTGCTTGATTGGGATAACTGAGCATTATTAAGGGATTCTGCTTACTGGCGTTGTCAGGACTGTGGCAGACAACACAAGCATTCTGCCGCAGCTTGGTCTCAAATGCACGATAAGCAGCATCAACTTTGGCGACATGTGGGTTTGAGGGAGAAAACAACCGCGTATAGAGTGTTACGTAAGGCTGCTTTTGTCCGCGAGCGTCAGTCCAAATCCACTTACCGTCCCATGCATGGTTTACCTTTGGGCGTTGTGGATCGACTACAGCTGAACGCAACGCTCCTTTAAGCTTTCCTTGCTCCAGAAACAAAAGTAATTCAGTACTTTGCTGGTAGGAATCCCACTTTTTCGATGAGTGCCAGAACGGATAAGGATAAGCGCCAATATCAAACTGGTTACGGAACTGAGTCGGAAGGTGAATGACAATTAAGTTGTTTACCTGTTCAATTTGGGGTTCACCTTTGAACATAAAGGTAGCAAGGTAAATGCGACGCCAAACCAAGGGATCGAATGCAGTTGTTTGACTATCTTTGATATTGTAGTTACCAACTTTGCTTTGAGCGCCCCATAAAAATGGTGCGTTCATAGTGTCGCGGAGGATTTTTAACTTAGAGAGTTTGTCAGCGCATGAGTTGAAGGCAGCTAAATTTTTAACATCTGTGACAACAGGGCAAGCAACAATAATGTCTTTACCTAATTTCTTCGCTAGTTGTATATCCTGCGATATTTCTATTGCTGATACTGTATTTGTTGCATTAGGTGCTTGTGATATGCAGATAAAGAGCGCGATCGCTAAAACTATGCCTAAGAGTAGAAAGTGCAATCGCGAGTAAAATTTCCGAAGGTTAGGCATAGTATTACCACTGAGAAAACGCCAATTACTAAAGTTGGGATGGTGCTTTTCTAAAGAGTGAAATTTTAAATGGTGATTTTTGTGCCATCAAATTTGGTGAATGTGAAACCTTCAAATTTTTCGCGGAAGGTTAGCTTTTCATCCTTAAGAATGCCAATGGCGATCGCTTCGCCAAGAGCCAAGGACGCTGCTGCATCTGTGCGCCAGTGAATCCCAGCGCTATCACGCCCCAAGCCAATATTCGCCGCCAGTTTGTTCAATTCACCACCCACCGTTAGCGGTGGCCCTTCATAGGGAATCAACTTAGTGGGATCGTTGGGATCGGGCACTACTGGATTCGGAATCACATAACTCTCATCAAATAGCGCCTTCAAGATTGTGACACTGGCACCTGCGGACACTGAAGCGCCCCCTGGATAAGAAGAGTGCAACGGTGCCCCTTCGGGAAAAGCTTGAGGTAGCAGATAGGATTTGTTTTTGCTGAAGAAGCGATCGAGTGTTTCTGACTTAAAAACTTCGGGGTGAATCGGATAGTTCGTTTTATTCACCTTGTTGTTGTGAACCAATCCACCATAAGCCTCGGCTCGCAGACGACGGTGAACATAATACTTTTGCCAATAAGCCGCTCTGATTGCATGTGGACTAACCCAACCGATCAGAGATTGTGAATATCCCGGGCCAAATGTCCCAGAACCACCCGATTGTGTCTTCGACTTGTTGTAAGGATTGCTGGAATTGTAAGGTGAACCAACACCGCCAGCCAGGGGGTCATCCTTGACTGGCTTGGCCAGTAGAATTAAAGCCGCATTTGTATAGACTGGTGGTGGCGTATGGGCAATCTCTGACTGATCGCGCCCGTTGATAAAGTAGCGACGGGTTGAGTCAAATTTAATCGTTCGACCAGATTCGCCACCATTTTGTACTAGCAACCATTCGTCATAGTTGGTTTGGAAACTGTTTTCGGGAATAGCTAGAGGAACACGGTTAAGTTGAGCATAACTATGTGTTCCTGCGGGCACTGGACGCAGTAAAAACTGGGAAACGTAAGGCCCCACTTCTACCCCTGGTAAAGTGTGGTAGATCGTTCGACCAGAGGCATCAACGTAAATCGCGGTGCCTCGAAATAAGAGTTCGGGTGTAACCCGTCCGTTCTGTTTAGGCCCTTTGAATGCTGACAACCGATTCAGATCCTGAACTGCTGCCAGAATCAGCGGGTTAGTTGTATCATTGCGGAACTCGCTAAATGGTACATCTTGCAACAGTTGTTGCCAAGCAATTTCGAGGAATTCAGCCGCCTGCTCTGCACTATCGAGGGTGGGTGGCACTGGAATCGCCAATTGGCAAGTATTCACCCCACTCAAGCTAATTGCTAATGGAGTCAGGGGTTGTACCAGTTTCCGTTTGCCGCCCAGGATAATCTTTTCATACTCGTTGGGATCGCCGGAATTCAGTGCATTAATAAAAGATTGATAAGCCTTCGGATCGACTTCGCCCAGTTGATTATGGGGTAATCCTCGTGTATCCGTGGCAATTTTGTTGGCGTACTTGGCCTCATCTTTGTTGGTGGGATGGGGAGGGATGGCAATTTCCCGATTAACCTTGGCTGCTGTTGTACGTACTTGAAAAGCTTTCTCGCGTAAGTCGCCATAGTCAGGCTTTGCAGCAGGTTCCTGAGCCTGGACAACACTTCCTCCCTTTTTAGAGGAAATCGACGAACCGATAACTCCTGCCACAACGCTAGTTGCACTAAACAAGCCGACGCGTCCTAAAAATGAACGTCGGCTGGCACGACCGAGGAATAATTTTCTGCTACCTGTGCTAGTTTGAGGTTGCTTAACTTTTGTGATTTCGCTATCAGCCTGAATATCTTTTTCAGAATCTTGATGAAAATTTGGGTCTGTTGGCATTGTACGTTGTTCTCCACTGGCAATAAATCATGCAATCCTGTCATGGATGGCGAAAGGCTATTACTTTGAGCCACGCACGGGATACGCATTCCAAATCAAAAGGTAAAATACTGGATTTGCAATCAAATCTGAGGTTGTTCTCCCAACAGGCATGTATGCATTGAGTGCTGCTATCCTCGATCGCACAAATGCTATGCTGCTGTAGTTATTAGCAGAGCTGCGATCGTAGCTATTGCACTTCCGTAGTCTTAATCAGTCCGATAGCGCGTTGCTAGGATTCAAGCCGAGCTATATTAGCTGCACTTTCTTCCAGTCAGACCGTTAAAATCACATAAGTCTATCGATTTACCGTATTTTGGATGTTAAATCAGACTTTCTCACAAACGGTGATGAAAATCAAGAGGTTTTTACAATAAACTTAGCAAGAGCGTTAAAGCCCAGTAAGAAGAGGCGCACAGCGTCGTATTCCGTGCTTGCAACTGGGGATTAAACGTGACACGCTGGGTTTTGAGGCAGAAAGCAGAAGTTAAAAACTCTTCATATCTGAAGCGTGAATCCTACATTTTCTACCTCAGTTAAAAAGCAAACTGCTAGCCTTTATTTGACTGTGGAAGTAAGCCCAACTCTGCATAAATTGGATATACTATCTTTCTCATTTTGGGCAGTTGTATACTAAATAAATATGCTCCTAAAATGCAACATATTCCGCCAAATAATAAAGCATTAGTAACACCAAAATAACCTGCAAATGCTCCGAAAAATAAATTACCAAAAGGCAGGATTCCTAAGAAACCAGTTGTAAATATACTAGTTACTCTACCTCTTTTATCTTCCTCAAGAAGAATTGATTGCATAAAGTTATTAATTGAAGCCAAAGTTAGAGTATTATTCATGCCGATAATAAACATGAATACTAGACAAATCTCTAAATTGGTTGAGCGGGAAAAAACTATTAAACCTAAACCTAAAATTGCGGCAGAGCTTGCTATAATTTTTCCGAGTCCTATGACATTTTTTCTAGAAATGAGGTAAATACCTGAAACGATGGAACCAAGTGCGGAAGCTGTCATCAAAAAGCCCATAGTTTGAGCGTTACCTTTCAAAACTTCTTGAGCAAAAATCGGTACTAAATTGACATGAGTCATTCCCATAAAGCAAATAATAATTTGCAATATTAATAAATATTTAATTGGTAAAAACTCGTATGCGTAAACAAATCCTTCCTTGAGGTTTTTCCAAATTTGTGAATTTTGAGTAGATGAATTATTTATAACTGGGTTAACCTTGATAGTTAAAATTGCAGATAAAAAGGGGAGATAACTAATGCTATCTACTAAAAAGCAGGAAGCTGCACCAGATCGAGCAATTAGTAAACCTCCAATCATCGGACTAACAAACTTAGCTGTATTAATCAAGAATGAATGGGAAGCCATCGCACTATAAGTATCTGATTTCTTATCCAAAAGTCTAGGAATAATTACCTGACGTGCTGGTAAATCGAAAGCTTTTACCGTTCCCTGAAGTGTGCCAATAGCAATAATCCATGCAACATTGATGTTATCGCTAAGAGTTAAAAAAGTTAGTGTAGAAGATAGCAGAATAGATATTAGCTGAGTAGTTAATAGAACGTATCGTAAGTTCCAGCGATCTAGCAAAACTCCTACCAAAGGTGTAATAATTAAGCCCATAGCTTGATTTGTAAATCCAGCCACGCCAACTAATACAGCCGAATTAGTTAATTGATAAACTAGCCAGACTAAAGCAATTTGAGTCATCCAAGACCCAAAAAAGGATAAGCTTTCTCCGATAACGAAACAAGAGAAATTCACGGATTTAAGCGCAGACGGAAGTTCAAAATCAGCAAACTTTAGTTTGTCTTTTTGAAACTTTTCTCTATTACTTGGTAGCATGAGCATTTACCTATTTAAAAATTGTTGCAACCCTGTTTTTTCAAAATACACTTCAGTTAAAAATTTGAATTAGTGGCTCGTGGGAGCGATTTCTT
Source organism: Nostoc sp. (assembly GCF_036917095.1). Taxonomy (GTDB): domain Bacteria; phylum Cyanobacteriota; class Cyanobacteriia; order Cyanobacteriales; family Nostocaceae; genus Nostoc. The sequence continues at coordinate 124,472 of NZ_JBALFH010000054.1, read as the reverse complement.
GCTCAACTTCAAGGGCTAGAGCCGCTTACTAACGAACTTTTGTAACCTCTCCTGGAATAGTGTTAGTAATGCTTAATGTTAGCAATACATAAAGTTTGTATGCTTACTATTAAAACAAAAAAATACCCGCAGCATTACTAGTCTACGTATGATACCATGTCTGGTCGAATACCCACAATTATTGCAAATCAACCCACAACCCTTACCGCCAAACAGCAAGGGTTTGAGGTGGTTGATGCTCAATTATACACAGGTCAAGAGAGGCAGGGGAGCAGGGGAGCAGGGGAGCAGGGGAGCAGGGGAAGTTATTTACAGTAAGTTTTTCCCTCTGCCCCTCTGCCCCTCTGCCCCTCTGCCTCTTCGGTGAGATCACAGCCAAGCTCGATCGTATTGAACAGGCCAGAGTTTCTCGTGTCCCAACTGTTTGGCTGCCAAGTGCGGCCAGTAAGGATTGCGGAGTAGTTCGCGTCCCAACAGGACTATATCGGCTGTTTCTGCGCGAATAATCTGGTCAGCTTGCTCAGGGGATGTAATTAAGCCTACGGCTCCTGTATAGATATCGGCTTCGCGGCGGATGCGTTCGGCAAACTGAGTCTGATAACCAGCTTTAATTGGTATATTAATGCCCGGTATAATACCGCCTGATGAACTGTCGATGAGATCGACTCCTAGAAACTTGAGTTTGTCGCTTAAAGCGATACTTTGCTCAATGTCCCAACCATTGTCTACCCAATCGGTAGCGGAGATGCGTACCCAGAGTGGATGTGTCTCGGGCCAAACCTCTCGGACTGCTTGAACAACTTCTCTGAGGAGACGAGTCCGGTTTTCAAAGCTGCCACCATAATCATCTTCTCGGTGGTTAGAAAGAGGTGAGAGAAATTGGTGCAGTAGGTAACCGTGAGCAGCATGGATTTCCACTACCTTGAAACCAGCTTGCAGAGAACGTTTGGCAGCTTGAACAAAGGCATCAATAACTTCTTGAATTCCTTCAAGACTGAGAGCTTCTGGAACTGGGCTATCTTTACTAAAAGCGATCGCACTACTCGAAACCAAGGGACGCCAACCTTCCTGAGATTCATCCAGGACTTTCCCTCCTTTACTCGGTTTGGCAGTGCTGGCTTTTCTACCTGCATGAGCAAGTTGAATACCTGCAACAGCCCCAAAGTTATGAATTAATGCTACAGCTTTGGCTAAAGTTTCTATATGTGCATCTGACCAAATTCCCAAATCTTGCGGACTAATGCGTCCACGCGGTTCCACAGCTGCTGCCTCTGTTAGCACTATACCTGCACCGCCAACTGCGCGAGAAGCTAGATGAATAACGTGCCAATCATTAGCATATCCATTTGTACTGGAATATTGACACATCGGTGAAACGGCGATGCGGTTGCGAAAGCTAACTTCACGAATCTTGAATGGTTCAAACAGATGTGCCATTGGTATTGATTCCTTCTCTTGCTAAGTAAAAAAAATTGGAGAGGGATTTGCACTAAACGGCTGTAGATTTTCTCTTACGTACACTGAAATGAGCGATAAACGCCACAGCCAACAAAAAAAATCCCAAAGCACAAACGCCATTCCACTGCCACAATCCCCAAGTATAAGTACCAAGAAAAGAGCCGAGTGCGCCGCCAGTATAGTTAGTGACCATATACACCGTATTCAACCGGCTCTCAGCATTTGGAACTAAGTTGTAGACGCGGATTTGGTTTGAAACATAACCAGTGTGCATTCCCAAGTCAAGAATAAGAATTCCTAATATAAGACCCATTAAATGAGTTCCACCAGCTATCCAAAGGATCACAAAAGCTGATAGAGATAGAACAACAGCTATTCCAACTAATATTCTGGGGCCTTGCTTATCTGCTACTCGTCCAACAATCGGGGTAGTAAAGACGCCAATTAAGCCAACTAAGCCAAATAGACCTGCAACTCGACTGTCGTAATTATACGCGGGAGATTCCAGCAGAAAAACTAGAGTTACCCAGGTAGCATTAAAGGCTGCAAATACTAATGCAACGTTCAATGCCGCTTCACGTAATACAGGCTGCTCGCGAACGAGTTGCACAAGACTCTGCATCAGTTGCTGGTACGAGAGTGTAGACGAAGGCTTACTCTGAGGTATCCGCCCTTGGATAACAAAAGCTAAGACAAGCATCACACCCGCCGAGATGCTATATACGGCTCGCCAACCCAGATATTCCCCAGTAATCCCACTGACTGAACGGGCAAGGAGGACGCTGAGAATCATACCACTGAGTAGCGTTCCGATCGCTTTACCTCGCTCTGAGGGGGGTGTCAGATGGGCAACGAGTGGAATGACTAAATGTGCCACTATGCTACAGAAACCCAGTACGAAACTCGACACAGATAACCAGAGGAGATTGGGAGCTGTAGCTTCCACCACCAAGGCACAGGCCAGCAAACCTAGCATAGTGACAATTAACCAGCGGCGTTCCATCCTGTCACCCAAAGGAACTAACAATAACAGCCCCACTGCATAGCCAGTTTGGGTGAGAGTGGGAATAAATCCCACCTGCTGGACAGAGATATTTAAGCTACGTCCCATATCAGCCAGTAGCGGCTGATTGTAGTAGACATTAGCCACTGCTAAACCACAAGCGATCGCTAAAGTAAAAACGGTACTTTTCTGCGTCAGCGAATTGCTAACAGCGATCGCAGTGTGCTCTTCTGAACTCATTATGATGCACCAAAATAAAATATGGAATAGTATTAAATACTTGTTGAATGATTAGAGTCCTCATCAAGACTTGGATTAATCGGCTGATTATCAGGCTCTTGGCTCTGTAATTCCCAGATATCGCGTTTTCCTAGTTCTTGATCCGCTAGTAACTGTAGATGATCTGGTAATTTAGTTGTTTGCCAAATCGACCAAACTTCTCCACAAAATAATTCTTTTTCAATTTTTCCAAAATACATGGCTTTCTTCTCCTGTTATGTGACAATTTAAGTTTAGTAACTCGTAATTTATGAAGAATGAAGTAGCAAAATTTTCATTCTTCATTCTTTCGCCGTCTTTAAAATACAGGTACTATTCGCCCCTGATACTGCTTGTTAATAAAATCTCTCACCTGTGGATCGTTAAGCAGTTTGTTCAACTTTTGAATTTTGGGTTCATTTTCTCGACCTTGTAATGTCACTAATGCCAAAGCATACTTTGTATCTTTAGCTGTCTCTTGTCCCATAGATTGCGGTGTTATTCCTGCTAGGGCAACCATTTGAGCCGAGGAAACAATAAAGTCTACATCATTAATAGCTCGAACTACTTGAACACCTTCCACTTCCTTGATTTGCAAGTTTTTCGGATTCTCAGCTATGTCTTTCTGAGTTACAAAATCCTTAGTATTTTCCTTTAGTTTGATTAAGCCATTAGTTGCCAGTAATCTCAGCCCTCGGTCATTATTAATCACATCATTGGCAATGGTAACTGTGGCATTTTGGGGAACCTCATTCACTGATTTGAGCCGTTTGGAGAAAAGACCGAGTGTGCTTAATGAAACTAGATTTAATGGGACTAAATTGATTTTGAGTTCCTTGACAGCATTATTCATGAAAGGTCGATGTTGAAAAAAGTTGGCATCGATTACTTTGTCTCTTAAAGCTGTATTCGGTTGTATCCAGTCATTAAAAGTAACAACTTTTACTTCTAAGCCTTCCTGAGGTGCCAGCTTAGTATTTACAAACTTCAAAATATCTTCAGATATGATTCCCGTCACCCCAACTTGAATGACTTCTTTTTGTGCAGTTGCTTGGGCTGTATTTGAAGATACTTGAGCTTGTTGTTGGCTACAGCTAGCAAAGAATATGGAAACACTAAATGAGGTTAAAGCTCTGAGAAAAAATCGGCGGTTAATTTTTAGATGTTGTATATTCATTAGCAATATTCTTGGTTAAACTTCAACGAACCGAGGAGGACGCATAGAGAAGATTTAAGAGTTTAAGAATCCTGGCAAAATAGCGATTTATCGTTTTCGCATCCGTTGTGCTAGCAAATCGCCTAAAAACTGTACGATTTGCACTAGGGCAATCAGAACCACAATGGTGGAAATCATGACGCCAACATCAAATCGTTGGTAACCATATTGAATTGCTAAATTACCTAAGCCGCCGCCACCAACGGCCCCAGCCATTGCTGAAGAGTTCAGTAGACTCACGACAAGAATTGTCATACCCAACAGCAGGGATGGGAAAGCCTCTGGAATCAATACTTTGAGGACGATTTGCCAATGGTTGCAACCCATTGCTTGGGCGGCTTCTATTAGTCCTTTATCAACTTCGAGAATGCTGGTTTCAGCGATGCGGCCGAAAAAGGGGATGGCGGCGAGAGTTAGCGGAACCAGCGCGGCTGTACTACCGATGGAAGTACCGACGATCGCCCGCGTCAGTGGTGTCAAAACAACTAGCAGAATAATAAAGGGAAACGATCGCCCAGTATTGACGATCGCACCCAACACTTTATGCACCTGTGGGAAATCCAAAAGGTTCCCTGGCGCTGTCATCACTAAGATTAAGCCCAAAGGCAAACCTAAAAGTATAGCTACTACCGCTGATATACTCACCATGTAAAAAGTCTCACCAGTAGCTTGCCACAAACTTTGCAGCAATTCTTGCCCTTGCATTAATGCACCTCCACTTCAAACTCTGATTCGTGTAAATATTTCAAGGCTTGGGTTACCTTCGATCCCTCCAGTTCGATGTGAAACTGACCAACGCGGCGATCGCCTACCGTTTCGACGCTACCGCTGAGGATGTTAATATCAACATCAAAACGACGTGCTAAAGTGGCGAAAATCGGTTGTTTGGCTTGTTCGTCAGCAAAGGCGATCGTTGCTAGCACTGCGCCAGGACGTGCTATGTGTCCATTCCGACGCGGGAAAACTTCCTGGGCGAGAAGTGATTCCGGCTTGGCGATTAAATCACTGACTCGTCCCTGTTCTACAACCTTGCCAGCATTGAGTACCGCCACACTGTCGCAAATTTGCTTGACTACGCCCATTTCATGGGTAATCAGCAAAATTGTTAGCCCCATCCGCTTGTTGAGATCGCGCAATAGTTCCAAAATCGATCGCGTAGTTTGAGGATCGAGTGCTGAAGTCGCCTCATCAGAAAGCAACACTTTTGGTTCCCCAGCCAGCGCCCTAGCAATCCCAACCCGTTGCTTTTGACCCCCCGAAAGTTGGGCTGGATAAGCGTTAGCCCTTCCTGTCAACCCCACAAGTGAAATTAATTCTTCAACTTTTGCTCGACGCTTGAGTTTGCTATAACCCATCACTTCTAAGGGAAAAGCAATGTTTTCCGCCACAGTTCTGCAACTGAGTAGGTTGAAGTGTTGAAAAATCATCCCTATATGTTGACGGCTTTGGCGCAACTGGATACCGGAAAGTTTTGTTATTTCCTCTCCGTCTACCACGACTGAACCCGATGTGGGCTTTTCTAATTGATTGACACAGCGAATCAAGGTGCTTTTGCCTGCACCACTTTGTCCTAAGACACCGAAAATCTCACTCGGCTTGACATGAAAGCTCACACCGTCAAGAGCTAAGACCTTTTGATCTCCTTGGTGATAAACTTTGCGTACATCAGTAAATACGATCATCTAAGAATTACTCTGAAAAAGGATAAATGTCTTGTTTGAGAAAGCAAAGAAACTTAAATTGACTTTTTTTGCTAGGGAATTGCCAACACTGCACCCTTATATTTCTCTTTAATAAAATCCTTAACTTTTCGATCGCGGAGCAATTTATAGACTTTTTGAATTCTGGGATCGTTTTCTTTTCCTTGTAACGTAGTCAGAGTAACTGCGTAAATTGGGTTTTGAGCAGATTCCAACGCTAAGGCATCTGTATCAGTTCGCATCCCAGCTTGGACAACCCAGTTACCTGTTATTGCTGCTAAATCCACATCAGGAAGCGAGGGAATTGCCTGCGCTCCTGGTATTTCTTTGATTGTTAGTTTTTTGGGGTTTTCAACAATATCTTTGATATTTGCTATCCCGGTAGGATTGTCTTTTAGCTTGATTAATTTAGCGCTTTCTAATACCTTCAAGGCTCGGTTAGCGTTGCTAACATCATCAGGAATAGTGACAAGTCCATTTTGCGGAACTTCAGCTAGAGATTTGTGACGCTTGGAATAAACTCCGACCGGATTCAAATGAATCGGAGGATTAAACGCGACCATTTTGATATTGTGTTGCTTGCCATAGTCTTCCATGAAAGGGACGTGTTGAAAGTAATTAGCATCGATTTGTCCATCTCTAAGTGCTGAGTTATTTTGGACAAAATCATTGAAAGTGACAATTTCAATATCTAGTCCTGCTTCCGAGGCGAGATTCTTTTTCACAAATTCTAAAATCTCTCCTGCTGGTACAGGTGTAACTCCAATTTTTACTTTCTCTTTCGTTGCAGTGGCGACTGTGTTAGCAGCTGGCGTCGCTGCCGGATTTGGTGCGGTGTTAGAAGCAGAATTAGTTGAACTACAGCTAGTAAAAACTGTGGATGCTGCAAATGATGTAACCGCGATTAAAAAGAAGCGGCGGTTAATTTTTATCAAAGGAATTTTCATGCGATCGCCTCTTTTTTTTGTTAATTAATCGATTTTATTGTTTTCTCAAAACTGATTCATACAAAAATATTATTGTTTAAGTTGCTTACTACAAATAGGTTGAATTTGCTCTACCATTTTTCGTCAGCAACCCAGTTAAACTTTTTATCTTTGACATCGATTTTTTTGTGAATAACTTTTAAGTCGTAGAAAGTATCTGCCATAGTTTGTAAACCGGTGAGAACTTCATCATCCACAGTTAATACCTGTCTAGTTCCACCACGTTTTTCTACGGCTTCCATTGTCAGTAAATCAACTTTATAGAGTTTAGAAAGCAATTTTGCTGAATCTTCATTGTTGTTTTTAGCCCAAATACCAGCCTTTTCTAGCTCTTGCAAAATAGCTTTGAGAATGTCTGGATAATCGCGTACAAAATCTGGAGAAGCAAAATAGAAGCCTGGGCTTTCTACAATAGCTTTGTCACCAAATACTGTAGTGTTATCTGCCAATAGACGAGTCTGAAGCTTGCGCTCAGTTTCGGCAGTGTAAGGGTCCCAGATTACCCATGCATCAAAATCACCACGTTGAAAAGCGGGTAAAGCTTCTGCTGGTGTCAGAAAAACAGGTTGAATGTCGCTGTATTTCAAACCCACCTTTTTCAAAGCGCGTACAATCATATATTGCGAACTCGATCCTTTAGCAAAAGCAACTTTTTTGCCTTTGAGATTTGCAAGAGTTTTGATAGGTGAATTTTCCAGCACCAAGATAGCTGAACTCCTGGGGCTACTTGTACTCGCAGCCACCCGCACAAATTGTTTATCAGCAGCTTGAGCAAATACACTTCCAGTACCACCACCACCACCAAAAACGATCGCACCTACACCCATCCCTTCTAGCAGAGGTGCAGTAGAAGAAAATTCATTCCAGGTAACAGAAATCCCTTGAGGTTGTAAGCGTTTCTCTAGCGCACCTTGGGCTTTGATAATATTCAGTAGCGACATCCCTTTTTGATGCCCCATTTTCAGCACTGTTAGCTGACTCTTCTGCGGACTGGTAGAATTAGCCGCATTGTTGGGAGTACAAGATGCGATCGCAATGCTCAAGCTCAGACCAATTACAAATAATAGAGCAAAAGCTTGTATACCAGGTTGCTTAGTCAATTTAAATAAACTTCTCTGACTTATCCAAGCTAAAAACTGATTCACAAGTCGAGTTAACATGGCTCCTCCTTGGCTTTACAAAAAAAATCATTGGCATCAAAACAATGGAATAGTTTGTTATAAATAGTTAATAATCTCGATAATAAACTTAGATAAAATAAACCTATTAAAAATTTATATAGGCGAATCTTTTACTACGACCTGAATTAACAGCTTAGAAAAAATTGCTTTTTCATAATTTAGCTGAGTTATAATACAATTAATCAGCCTAACGGGGTAGTGTTCGTCATAACTAAATTTGATAACATAAAAAATATTCTCATAAGAAATATTAATTAATATTGGAAAAAATTAATATTTTGACTTATTTATCAATAGTAAAGTTAATAACTATTATTGGAATAATTATGCTTCTAAAAAAGAATAATAAAAGTAGTAGAATTTAACATTTAGAAATCCTACATATAGCGCTTATAGTTTCTATGCCATACACTCTGACCTCTCTGGTAAAAGGAGAGATGCTTTAAGTCTTACTCCCCTTCCCTGGTAGGGAAGGGGCTGGGGGTTAGGTCTGTCTTGGAATCAAATACAAACTGCTGTAAGAGAGGTTTGAATCCCTTTTTATTGTTCCTTCCACTACTCATTCACTCACAGAAGTGAGTTGAGGATTAGGGATATCAAGTAAGTAAGAAATTACCTCTTTGCGCCAAGCATCGTATACTGGCTCAATGCCTTTGGTATTAGCACCATTGAAATTTTCAGCATCTTGCCAACGCTGTTTAATATAAGGAGCGCGGCGCTGCTGAATTTCTTCGTCGAGTTCTAATAACTGTGCGGCGATTTCCGATTTTTCGCTAGGCGAGGCTTGCTCAAACTTATTACGCCACCAATTAGCGATCGTTATCCGATGAACCGCTTCATCATCATTGAAATGCTCTTTACTCTTCTGAGCTAATTCTTCATCACCAATTGTCGATGTCAGTTTATTGAACCAAACTTGGGGGAGGATGTAGTGCTCATAATGCAGTTCCCAAGCAACGAATCCTAGCCAATTACGATAGGGTACATCTTCTAAAAACTCCCAGTGGCGTTCAGCTTCTTTACGGATATCGTCAATGGGATCGCGTCCTGTGAGGGCAATAATCCGTTCGCGAAAGGCGATCGCATGGGCCCCATCATCCCCAATTTGTCTGCTTAAAATCAAATGTAAATCAGGGTCAGGAATCAACAAAATTGCCTTACTAGCAGCTTGCACAATAGACAAGTCATGACCACCAGTTGCAGCCCAGTACTGATAAAAACCTGCCTTTTCTTCTTCTGTTTCTGGGGGACGGCTAGCATGTTCGCGAGTGAGGGGAACGTGAGGAGCGTGCTTGCTAATCAATTTTTCTAGAGTTTCTTTTTCAAACTCTACATTCCAAGTCCGAGTTAGAGTTGCAGCCATAAAATTTCCTTTTGGATATTGGGCATTGAAAAGAGGTAGAGGGGCGGGGGGCGGGGTGCTGCTCTTGCTTCTTCACCAATCCCTAATCGTTAACACTTACGAGTTTGGGCAGTTTAGAGACAGGAATATCCAAGAAGTAAGAGAGTACTTCGCGCCGCCACGCATCATAAATAACTGGCAAATCATCAACTTCAATGCCAATAGCGCGGTGAGCCAGCTGCCAATGATCTTTAAGATAGGTACTGCGGCGGCGTTGTCCTTCTTCATCCGCTTCTAGGACTTGTGCTACTAACTCGGCTTTCTCGGATGGCGAGGCCTTATCGAATTTACGCTGCCACCAATCCACAACTCCTAGACGGTGGACTGCTTCATCTGGCAAAATTCTCTCAGCAGCAAACTTTGCTGATTCTGGGTCATTGATTTTGCTAATCCGGCTGTTGAGCAAGAGTAAAGATACGATATGGAGTTCGTAGTGCAATTCAAAAGACAAGAAACCTTGCCAGTTACGAATGGGTAAGTCACCTTGGTAGTCCCAATGCTTTTGCACCTGCTTTTGGATGTCTTCAATAGGATCGTATCCAGATATAGCTTGCGCTCTGAGACGAGTATTTTGGGCGTGTGCGCCGTCATCTCCAAGTTGTCGGCTCAAAAACAGCTGTAATTCTGGGTCGGGAATTTGGTCTATTACTTTGGCACAAACTTGGACAATAAATAAGTCATGGGCTGCACCAGCAACACGATATTGGTAGAAATTCTCTTTTTCTTCTGGTGTTACAGGTGGTCTGGGGTCTTGCTGACGGCTTTTAGGAAGATGAGGAGCGTGCTTATCAATCAGTTTGTTGAAAATTTCAACTTCTAATTCAGTTGTCCAAGCTGGACGTGTGAGGATTGCAGTCATATTTTTTGGAGAATAAGGAATGGGGATTGAGTACTGGAGATTGGGGAAGAGGCAGGGGGCAGGGGGGCAGGGGGGCAGAGGGGCAGAGGGGAAAACTCTTCTCCCCTGTTCCCTTCATCCTTTTGCAGCCACAAGTTCTAAGGAACGCACTCGTGGCATTACTTCCTCAGAAAAACGCTTCATCTCAGTCGCAAACGGCTGAAATTGCAGCATAAAGGTGCCGATTCCTACCCTGCTAAAGTCGGCAATGCGACCAGCCACGGTGTCATAGCTACCAACTAAGCCGGCAGCTGTGCCACCGTTACTTCCCACGCCAGGGTATTTGGCCAAATTCTTGAACATGACCACTTCGGAATCGACTCCTTTGAGAAGTTCTGAGCGATCGTCTTGTGCCATTACCATTGCTCGCAAGTTGTGATATTCCTCTTGAGCTTCTTCATCTGTGGATCGAGCGATCGCAAATGCGGACATCGCAAAGCCCAGAGGTTTGGAATGAGAACGCGGCTGTTTCAAAACCTGAGCAATGGTTTCTCGGATCGCTTCTATCGGACGACCATTAAGAAAAAATACATCTGCCTCTTTTGCCGCCAAAGCTTGCGCTGGTTCTGATTCACCTCCTACATACACACGCGGATGAGGACTGGCTACGGGACGAGGATTGAAGCTTAGGTCAGCAATCTGAAAATAATCTCCTTGGAAGTTAATTCTTTCTCCACTCCACAGCGCCTTTACTACTCTTATCCACTCGTCGGAATAACGGTAACGCTCATCGTGGGGAAGAAAAGATATGCCAGATTTCTCGATTTCTGGCTTAAACCAACCACTTACCAAGTTAATCGCAAAACGCCCACCACTAATTTCATCAATGCCTAATGCCATCTTCGCTAAGATTGCTGGATGAAAAAGTAAAGGCTTCACGGCGGCGATAATTTCGATAGAATTTGTTGCTTCGGCAAGGGCTGCTGCTGCTGTCCAAGTTTCTAGCTGATCTAATTGTTGATTTCTGGGATTAATGATGTGTTCTGCAATCAGAGTTGTTGTAAACCCGCTCCGTTCAGCCAACTGGAGCAGATCCTTGGCTCGTGAGTAACTGGCATCACGAGGTTCAAGAGGGTGGTTCATTACGCCGCAGTTGCCGTAAACGGGAATCCAGATCCCATAGCGTGGCTCAGACATAGCTTTCAAGAACCCTTGTAATAGACGCTAAAAGTAAATTTTGAGTTTATTGACTAGCCCACCTAACTCGCTTATTAATCTACTTAAGACCGACCAATTTACCGTAGTATGTATTTATGAGATTTACATAGATTGTGCTAAAAAACAAGAGGCTATTAAAATTTATTGATATTCTTTCTTAAGAGAGTTAAGTGTGGCGAAAACTTTCTCAAAAAAGTAAAGGACAAGAATTATACTTGTCCTGAATGGTTAAAATAACAGATTCTGCATCAAATAAGGTTAAATGAAATTAGTTCTCTGTAGCCGCCGTTGGTGCGTAAAATTGAAAGCGTCCAATGCCGAGAAATTGACCAGCGGTTTGCTCGCCAGAGGGAAAAGCCTTCACACCAAATAAATAGACGCCATCATAAAAAGGATTGCGGTAAGTTTGCAGACCAATAGTAACTGTCTTGCCTGGTTGCACAGGAGTATCAAAGGTTACTGTGATAGTCTGCTGTTTGTTGTCGCCTTTTACAGCTTTGAGCGCCAACTTTGAACCCTGATTATTACGTGTGCCTTCAAAGGCAAAAGTATCTTTCTGATTGAATTCAATATCTTCAGTCCCCTGAATCTGGTTAAAAGTGACCTGCTGCAACGGTTCCCCAGCAGTGGCTGGCACTTCTACAGTGAAATAGTAAGTGGTATTGGGAAAACTTGTATCGGTGTATGGAGTGCTGGCACTAACTAAACGCGGTGGTTGGGCAAAGGCGATCGCACCATTGCTTAAGGTAACTGCATTGGCTACCGAATGAGGTAGTAAATATAGTCCAGTGCTAACAACAAATAGAGTACTAAAAAAATTAGTAACGTATTTCATAATTTATATTTTTACCTCAATGTTTTTTATCTAAGACTCAAATTATTGAGTCTTGCTTAAAATACACCTAATTAAGCCTGAACAAATGAATTATTACAGCCTGTATAATTAGCAACTGTAATCAAGCTTTTTGATTATTTATTAGGCAGTTTTGCTGTAATTCTAACACGCAATTTAAAGTTGTCCAGGAAGAAAAAACAGATATTTAAATTTAAATTTAACTAGTTATTTTGCCGGAATTTTTATTAGTAAATACCCTCGAAAGTCGATGATTTTACCGGGCTTTGACTACATGCAAAGACCCGTAAATCGATAAATTTTCCGTAGTTTAAATGTTTTCATACATCTGCAATTCGATAATATTACCGTAGTTTAAATAGTGAATTCTCAGAAAATTCGATAATTTTACACGACAGGAAATTTATCAATTAAATTGCATATCAATAATATTACTGAATTTATAATTAGATAATTATACTAATAGAGGAAAATATACTGGTTTATGATGATTTAATTCCTTTTAGCGCGTTGGCGCAGCCCAACCTAGACATCGCCTGTGATTCCAGCATTACATTCCTTTACTAAAGAAGAAAAAATCCGAGATGCTTTGTGCGCTGGAGAGAGTCGGTATTCTGGAATATGCTTTCTGGCGGACAACAAAAACGAGTAGCGATCGCTCCTTATCTCGTACAGGAAGCCAAAATTATCTTTGCAGATAAACCCATCGCTTCCCTCGATTTAGAATCTGCTCGTAAAGTTATGGAGTTGCTAATCGAACTAAATCGGGAAAGGGGAATTACAGTAGTGGCTTCTTTACATTAGATTCAAATGGTGCGTGAATATTTCAACCGTGCGATCGCTAAACTAAATGATGAGTTTAAATCGAGAGTTAAAACGGCACTTAGAAACCGTAGCTACAAAAATCAAACCCACGTTCGCGTAGCGTTCCGCAAGGAAAGGTGGGTTTGAAAGTCTGTATTTTTAAATAATGCAGCTGCGAATTCTATTTGTTAGGTATTTTTGAAAAATTGGGAACATTCCAATTTTCAGCCATTACCATTGTGAAAAAGGGTGTTTCACTAAATTGCTGTTGAAATATCTGAAGTCATCAGAAACTTCTTCTCCAATCCAGGTTGGTAGTTCAATTTGTTGGTTTTCATCACTGAGTTCAACTTCTGCTAAAATTAGCCCTTTATTAACACCATCAAACTCATCTATTTCCCAAATTAAACCACCGGACTCTATTTTATATCTGATTTTTTCTATAAAGGGACGTTCGCATAACGTCTCAAGCATTTCTTGAGCATCTTCAATAGGAATAGGATACTCAAACTCTAATCTTGAGTATTTAATATTGGGGCCTTTAATTGTCAAATAACCTTTTTCTCCGACTATACGTATACGTACAGTCGCTTTGTCTTGTGTGGCAATGTATCCTTGACGATATACACTACCTTCAGCTAATTCTCTCCAGCTATCTCCTCTCACTAAATATTTCCGTTCTATTTCTTTCGCCATTCTACTTACCTTGTTATTTACAAAATTAAATAACAAGGTAAGTCTATTTTGTCAAGTCATTTAAAAAAATAAGTTCATGCGATCGCCTGTCTAGGAGTATGGCGATTCACTGCAAATTGTTCTGCTAACTTAGTTTATGTTGCTAATTGTTCTCTAACTTGATAATCTAGACTTTATATATAAATATTTTTAAGTTTGAAGATGTACCTCATTCGATCGAGAGCTGCTATATATGCAAGAACTCACCAAACTTTCTTGTTGAAGTTGCTCTTTCGCTAAAGCCAATGCTTGATGAGCATTTTTAAACTTTGTTTCATCTGTAAATTTATGATCGAAACACTTTAAATAAGCTTCCAGATAGCGAATACGTAAGCGTGGATCGGCCGGACTCTCAAGGAAGGGGAGGTCAGCTTCGACCATAAACCGAATAGCCAACAAAGGGATAGGGCTACGAAGTGGACGAAAGTTTGGGTTGTGCAAGCCAGGACTTTCATTACGTTTATGAAATTCTCCGATCATCAATCCTGACTCAACAAACAAAGGTTTAAGTTTTTGTTGGACACTATCTATTAGTTTAGAAGCTTCTTCTATATGGATGTCAGGAAAAATAAGTAAAAAAGCTTTATTGATTGCTAGTTCATCCTCTTTAACTTCCATGTCAATAAATATATCTCGGTAGCGTCCAACAACCTCTTCTAATTGTTCTGGATACAAATCTTTTGTGTGAATAACTGTTAGACGAATACTGTTTGACTTGAGAGAGTAAGGTACAAAAGGGCAAACTGCACCGGGTCTTCCTAAGTTAGGATGGGGCTTTCCTAAAAAATTTTTGACCCACTCCAGAATTTCAATTAAGCAAGGAAGATCCTCGTGTTGCTGGAGTTGTTCGACTTCAAGAGTTGTATATAGTTGCATCAGCTTAGGTGAAATGGAATAATTGTTTAATTCGGAATCCAAAATTAGTTATACAACAGTATTTTACTGAAACTAATCGTTATCTAAGTAAACAAAACAAGGCTGACGTTTTTTGATTTTTGGTTTATATGTGGCTTGTCTCAGATAACAATGTTTTAGCATTTTTGTGAATTTAAAGAAATTTACGCCGATAAATACACAAACATATTTTCGCACCAAGCAAATTATGTTCATCTATTTTTTGTATTTTAACTAGAATACATATGTATTATCAAGCAGATGCTCCTACTTTCTGATACAGTCTCAAGCTTCTATTGTTTTTAACAAATATATTATAAAGTTTATGTATAAATAATTATTTTTACTGTAAAAATTTAGTGTTGATTTAACAGCAGCTATAAATTTAATATCAAGTTAGTATAATTCTATATAAGTAAATTATCAAGAATTAAGTCTAATTTTGAATACCTTTGCCAAAAAAAGAGTATGAATAGAGAAAGCTGTTAAGCTCTTATTAAGAAATTAATTATTAAATGCAGGTTTACAGAGAATTCGTATTAGATGTTCCGTCTAACGCCCCTTGACAGATGAATATAATGCTGTATTTACTGCTAAAATAATGCCCTTCTCTTGTCGGAGACGCTACGCGAACGGGTAACACTCGATAGCGTTCGCGGAGCGTCGGAAATCTCCCTTATAAAATTGGATATTTTTTTTTAATTGGAAGTCCCTTATTTCTCAACAAATTCTTTCACTACTGCCATAGCATCAGGAGGAATCTGAGTAATTAGGCGAAATGGAAATGCCGCAGTCGAGGCAAACTGGGCATAATCTGATGTCAGAAAGATCGCGTAGTTTTTAGCTTCTGGGGTCATCTGTGCAGCAAACGCCAAAGCTATAGCTTTAAGGTACTTGCGAACATCTGCTGCTTGTTCGCCCACAACTTCACCGCCACTAATTGGTGTATTCGGTTGTCCGATCTGATCCAAAGTCTTACTGGGGTCTTTTACACTCAGATGAGTACCCCCAACTATACCAACTAGCCATTTGGGGGATGGGATTTTGTTAAATGCCACAATTTGTTCAGTTAAAGCTGGAGTGGTTTTATCTGCGGAACCTGCTAACACTAGAGTAGGAACTTGCACTTTAGTTAACCCAGTTTCGCCAAAAATTAGAGAAGTTGTAGGATTAAGAGCGATCGCCTGTTTTATTCTGGTATCCCGTAGTTGATAGGTATTTTCTGGCAGTTCTTCAGCGATGCACTGCATACCTTCTCCCAGACTCAAGCTAGCCAAGTTCTTTTTGCAGCGTTGTTTGAGCCGTTCCAGTTGTAACTCGGCTCCAGCAACTGCTAAAGCTGTACCACCACCAAAAGAATAGCCAACAACCATCGCGTTCGTGGTTGCAAGCTTCCCTTGCAGGGGATTATTAGCTGTTTGGTTAAGCTTTTCTAATTCGTCGAGAACAAAACTAATATCTTGAGGGCGATCCAAAAACTCTTGAGGCTTCACAACTCTGGTTTTACCTTGGAATGCTAGGTTAGTATTTGCCTCATTACTACCAGGATGTTCTAAAGCAGCTACTACATAACCGTGGGATGCTAAGTGTTCTGCTAGGTAACGCAAGTCCGTGCGGACTGACGCGAAGCCGTGAGAAAAGACAATTACGGGTTTATTGGCAGTTGCAGCAGTTGACCAGTAAATATCAACTGGAATTTTACGGCCGCGCTTTTGGTCATTCAGGCTTAAGTTGAGTATTTTTACTTCAGCGCTTCCTGGTTGGCTGGGATCAAAAGGGAAAGCAATCTGCGGTGTTTTGGGGTTGAGTTGGGGAGCGATCGCTAGCATAAATTGCTGGGTACGCCAAAAAGCTGTATTCAAACTCCCTGCAACTATAAAAGCCTGTGGCAAATTAATTTCTAAGCGTTTACTCGGATAAGCGGCGATAAAACTCAATATAGAAAGACCCTGCGGTGCAGTAGAGCCTAATACCAATCCCGATCTCAGTGCTTGTACCCCAGCTTTGTCCTTTCGGACTAAGGCTGTAGCAAAGTCATTGAGAATACTTGTGCCAATCTGAGTATTAAGTAACTTATCAATGGTGACAACATTCATCGGTACATTCATGCCCAGCGCCCCTAAGAAGAAGCGGCGTTCTTGTTCAGATAATCCTTTAGCGTAAGGCTTCAAGCTCCCAGGCAATTCCCCAGTCTTTGCAGCGTTTTGCAACTCAGTAAGGGAGATCGATTCTGTAAATAAACCTAAACGCACAACAACTGTGTCAGCCGCAATGGCCGAAGTATTTGCCCCGAACTGTGTAAGTATAATTGCGCTAAAGAAACCCGCAACTGTCTTAAGACTTCTCCAAGTTATTCCCATAAACTTTTATACCAATTCTTACTTACGGGAATATAACCAATATTTGTGTATTTGACTACCCAATTAATTGCTTAGAAAGAAAAACAGATTTTTTCGCGAACTAGATGGCGATGTCTACGACGGGCTATTTGGCGTCGCTCCGATCTCCTCAAAGCATCTGCTGATGCGAACAGAGTTAGATCAAAAGCATAACAAAAGCAACGAATTGTAGAATTCATTACAACTAAAAATTTGAGCATAAATCAGTGTTGACAGCCACAAAAGCCCGATCGTTTCTCAGCTAGGTTTAATACTGTAACAGAGCTACTAGAACAGGGTAAGCGATGCCTGCGACGGTAAACTACGCATCTACAATCTGCACTTTTTGTAGGCTGAATTCTTGATTGCAATTTTTTGGCAGAAAAGTTTAACCGACCGCTTAATTTTTTCTCTTTGCCCATTAGAACGTGTTGCAGGTGGATAGTCTTACTGCTGTAGCTGCACTAACATTACTCATCAAATTCTACCAGCCGCATCAACAATTTTTCTTGGCTTTATGCATCGCAGACTCCGCTATATTTTGATTTTGCTACTCTCCTTGAGTATTACTACACTGTGGTGGCCTGTGAATGATTCTGATTGCGATTTCGAGGCTTTTCTAGCATCAAAAACTCCAAAATTCCAAGTACATGCTACTAAGGTTATTGTTCAGCCGTGGCGTGGTCGTCACCATGTATATGGAATTTTCATGATTCCTGATGAATATAAACAAGCTCCATTTTTTGTGGTAACAGTCCAAGGTGCTGGCAGTTACTGTTCAAAACAATCTGGTCATAAAAAAAACTTTAATAATATCTTTGCTGAACCAGGAACTTTTCTGGTGAGGAAGTTTATTAGAACTCGCATAGCTCTGCGACTTATTCTTAAAGGTTTGTACTTCCAAATCGACGATCCAAATAATTGGACGTTGACTTTCCCTGAGCTAAAAGCTAGTCAACACAATTTATAATTCATAAGTTAGCTTGGTGGTTGAGTTTTCAAAACCTCGTTTTTTTCTAACAAAATAGTAGTAGTATTGACCACAATCTGTGCTGCTCCTGTGAAAAACGATCGCTCGATAGTCGCTGGAACATCGCTAGGTTGATGATAGTGGGGAGTACGTAAATTTGCAGTATCTGTCACCAGCACAGCACCCACACCCTGATACCAAAATGGTGCATGGTCGCTGCGTAGAGTGTCTGGTGTGAGTAAACCTTTAAAAGGAATTGGTAGTGTTAAGACTGATGGCAGATTTGATTCCTGTTTATTCAGGGCAGTTGAGGGAAGCGTCTGTGAGTTTTGAAAGGCATTCAGCAAAGGCAAATGTTCTATATCACCGACTACTACCAAAAAGTCGCCCTTGTCGCTAGGTGGAGTAACAGGCAATCCGGCAGGGTATTTCTGACACCCAGCAGTGTAACATGCATAACCTACCATATCCATAACGATCGCTCCGCCTAAGTTTTGCAAGCGTAGTGTCTTGCTAACGAAAGCCTGACTACCCAAAAGTCCTGCTTCCTCTTTGTCAAAAAAAGCTAGCTGTAACGTTCGTGGTGTGGGACGGGAACCAAGCAAGCGGGCTACTTCCAGTACTACGGCTACACCACTGGCATTATCATCAGCACCAGGGGATAAGGCAACAGTATCGTAATGCGCTGCTACAAGAATTGCTTTAGCTGCTTTGTTAGTTCCTGGACGTTCGGCAAAAATATTCACACCCTCAGAGAACTTTTCCAATTTGGGCTTCCAGCCTAACTTTCTCAGTTCAGTTGTGATATAAGTGCGAGTAAGCGATCGCTCTGTTGTTGTGTAGCGGTGAAAATTCAACTTTTGGATATGGGTTAATAGCCTGTCAGCAGACACTTGCGGGGCAATGTTAACTTCTTTTAACTTTGCCTGTGATTGGGGTGTTTCCACTGGAATGCGCTCAACAATTGCTGGTGACGAACGCTGTTCAAAAAACGTGCTACCTCTGCTACCCACCACAGCAACAGCCATCAGCACCAACAGCATCAGCCAAATCCATTTTTTCATGTAATTTATCCCTGCCTTCCAGACTTAGGGTAGCGCGAATCCCTAGGCATAACTTTCAAGCATTGCTAGGAAGGGTTTAATATTTTGGTTCCCTAAATTCTTAGATAAACCTGCAAAGTGACTTTGCAATCAGCTTAATTGTCTATTTGAATACAATTTTCTTTAATCCAATCCGCTATCTACTCAAGAGTCTCTTGCTCAGTTGAAAGTCTTTTTATCATTAATACAACTTCTTTTGCTGACACTTCTAAATAATATGCGTTCAATATAAGAAAGGTAGCCATCAAAACGAAAGCTACCCTTGTGTTACCATCTATAAATGCATGATTTTTTACAAATGCAAGTTTCTGACTTAATCGCCATAACTGCGCTCTTCTTCAATTCAATTACGCAATATTAAACCGCACATTGCGTTACATTTTCTAATTATATTCAACTGTTGCTAATAGTTCTGGTATATTTTGATTGGCAAGCCAAATTAAAAAACCTCTGTCTACCACATTTAATCGCCTATTTGTCTGATCGTAATCAATTATTATTGGTTTAATACCTTTTTTAACTTGAAGTGAAGATGTCGATTTTAAAGCTTGAGTTAAATTCCCCGGATTAAGATTTTTTCCTTGTGGATGACGCGATTGAAGTTCCTCACGTATTCGTGCATAAGTAAGTCCCTGCTGTAACTCCTTTAAACTTAGTGAAAGAATAGGGTAAAGAATCCATTTATACATTTCAAGTTGTGTATCTTGAAATCCTTCAGAAAATTGATTTATAAAAGACATATATCGCCCATTTTGCTGATTAACAACAGATTTGATTAGATGATGCACTAGCAACCTACCACCAATGGTACGGGATTGGCTTTGAGTTTCTTTTACTTGTTCTTGATCGCACGCTTGAGAACAAACTTCTTGAACTATATAAACACTCTCATATGATTCTTTTATAACAGTCGTTTTAAAATGTTCGGTAAAACTAATATTTAATAATTTAGCTCCCTCATCAATTACTTGCATTAATTCTCTAGAAGTCCATTTGTCAGCATCTATAGCAATTACACGTCCAGTCAAGTCGCCATTATGTACAATTAACCTATTCTCTTCTAACCAAACACCTATAATTATGAAACAAAACTTAGATGCTTCATGAAATGCTTTTAATACAACTGCAAAGTCTCTTTGAATATCTATATCAAGATAATGAAAATCTTCTAAAACAATATACTTTTGAAATTTGATCGCATTCAAGCAAGCAATAATATCATTTACATCGTCTGGATCAACATCAAAATTTTCTAATAAAGTCTCAGTAGTTTTTTGTTGTTCTGTGTCAGATGAAATTGTTCCTTTACTTCCAGCTAGTCCGAAGAAATTCACTATTCCTTCAAAAGAAGCTGCAACCTTTTGCTTCCCAGAAGCAGTTTGTTTAACAGATTGAGTAGTTTGGTAACCTGCTTTTTTCAGAATAGCAAGATGTATATCTGTTAATTTCCAATGATTAAGACATTGAATATTAATATATTCATCAGGTTTAAGGCAACTCTTTTTTAAAGATGTTTTTCCCTGCTTAGAGCTACCATATATAACAATATGTCTACTTCTGTCTAAATTTTCAATAAGTTTTTGATCAACTTCTTGCCTCTTTATATAGTTTAAAGGGAGGTCACGACTTATACCATAAACATCATTTGTTTTATACACTTTATTGTTAAATAACATATTTTTGTCCTCGTATTTAGTTGAAAATTATCTAGTTAAGATAGATTTGTGAATACTATTAAGATAGTAATCGACAGAATGGACAGGCATTTTTAAGTAGATACTATTTTACACATTAAAATTATACATGATTTTAAGTATAAGACTATGCGGTATATACTGTTAAATCTCAAGTTATTAGTTTAGGATTTACGCGCTTGTAGGGAGTTTTATGAGTGTTTACACCCAGGCTTTATTACTTTTTTCTTTTCCTAGAGTAAACATCAAGTTTGACGCTTTGTCTTTTGACAGCGATCGCAACTTCACGTAAAGTGCCGACACTAGAGGAGTGCTGAGTACTGAGTAGAGAAGAAAAGAATTTCTTATTACTTCTTCAAAATCTTTATTCTGCCACTCAGGACTCATGACTCAGAACTCAGGACTTTTTTATGGTAGATTTGTTGCTGATCTCAATCTTGGGGTTCCTGGGCAGTTTTGGACATTGCTTTGGGATGTGCGGCCCTTTAACAGTGGCGTTTTCCCTGTCTCATCAGCCAAAAAATCCACAAACAGCCTCGTTGGGACGAACATCAACCTTAGAAAAGTCCGACACTTGGCAACAGCAATTAAAATTTCATATCTTGCTAAACCTGGGGCGGATGTTGAGCTATGCTCTAGTCGGTGCTGGTATTGGGGCGCTGGGTTCGGTATTGCTGCAAGGTGGACAGCTAGCGGGCGTTGGCAGCGACTTCCGGCGCTGGATGGCAATTCTAACTGGTGTAATGCTGATTTGGTTTGGCTTAGGACAAGTAAAACCCGATTTGCTGCCGCGCATTCCCGTGTTACACCCATTATTGCAAGGTAGTTTACACGATCGCCTCAGCGCCGGAATGGTTAAGCTTTCCTTTAAAACCAAATGGTGGACACCAATGCTTTTGGGGATGACTTGGGGTTTAATGCCCTGTGGTTTCCTCTATGCTGCCCAAATTAAAGCTGCTGAAACTGGCAATTTATGGATGGGTGGGGCAATTATGCTGGCTTTTGGCTTTGGAACCCTGCCCACGATGCTAGGTGTAGGCGTTTCTACATCATTGGTAAGCAAAGACAGGCGCAGTCAGTTGTTTAGATTGGGCGGTTGGGTGACACTCACCATTGGCGTCATTACCTTGTTGCGGACTGGTGACACAATGGTAGATTACACCGGACACGCCGCGTTAATCTGCTTAATTTTGGCGTTAATTGCGCGTCCTATTAGTGGCTTGTGGGCATCACCACTGCGTTACCGCCGAGGCTTGGGAGTGGGATCTTTTGTGCTTTCTGTAGTTCACACCGCCCACATGATAGAACACTCATTGCAATGGAATTTTGCCGCCTTTTCTTTCCTGCCGCCAGAATTTCAGTGGGGTATGGCTGCGGGTGCTGTAGCATTGGTATTAATGTCCCCCGCCGCTTTTACGAGTTGGGAATCGTTGCAGAAATCTTTGGGCAAGCGTTGGCGACAGATTCATCTATTGGGTGTGCCAGCCTTGCTCTTAAGTGCCATTCATGCTGTGTTGATTGGTTCCCATTATCTGGGTTCCTTGCAATCAACTTGGGGAAATAAATTAGCGGCAGTACTGATGGTAATTGTTACCCTCGGTGTCTTGATAGTGCGCTCGCGCTTTTTTTGGTCAAAGTTAGCCGTAGAAAAGTTTTATGTCCCCCCAAGCAAATCGCGGTAAATCATCTTTGTTCTCTGGCTCTATCCCAACGAGTCAAAAACAGAGACGTTACCTCTTCAAAGGTATTTCCTGGCATCAAGGAACAATAAACTATTTGTTATTCCTGAGTTGCTTAGTTATATCAATAACTAATCTTTCTCCGGCATCTGCTCATAAAGTGGAAGTCGCTGGAGATGTCGGTGGCACGCTCCACGTTGAACCAAATGATAATCCCCGTGCTGGAGAACCAAGCCAAGCCTGGTTTGCCCTTACTCGCAGAGGTGGAAGGGTGATTCCTCTGTCACAGTGTAATTGTCAGTTAGCTGTTTATGCCGAACCCTACGCCGCAGGAGAACCACCCCTTCTAGAACCAGAGTTAAAACCTGTGGCAGCTGAACGCTATCAAGGCATCCCAGGAGCGGAAGTTGTCTTTCCCAAGCCAGGTATTTATGAGTTGCAACTAAATGGTAAACCAGTCTCTGGGGCAAGGTTCAAACCGTTTGAGTTCAAATTTGAAGTTACCGTGGCAGGCGGGTCTACAGAAAATACACAAAACCTGCGAAACGTCAATGGTGATTTAGTAGAAGGTGAATCTCAGAAATTACCACTTTGGGCGATCGCACTCCCAATCCTCGGATTTATCGGCATCTTAGTTGTCGTACTGCGAAGCATGAGAGACGGTAGGGAGTAGGGAGAGCAGGGGGAGCAGGGGAAGCAGGGGAAGAGAAATTGCTTAATAATAACTCTCTTTCCTCCCCTGCCTCCTCTGCCTCCTCTGCCTCCCCTGCCTCCCCTGCCTCCCCTGCCTCCTCTGCCCCCCTGCCCCCACTCCCTTCCTACTTATGTCGCTTTTGATGCCACTGCCACGCATGAGCGACAATATCTTTGATGAATGGATACTGAGGTTGCCAGCCTAAGATTGTTCTGGCTTTCTCGCTGGTGCCAATGAGAATTGGGGGATCGCCAGGACGGCGATCGCGTTCTTCGACTGGTATGGAAACTCCTGTCACCTGTTCGGCAGCTGCAATGACTTCTTTGACAGAGAAACCGCTGCCGTTACCTAAATTAAAAACTTCGCTATCGCCACCTTTTAATAAATATTCCAATCCCAAAATATGGGCATCTGCTAAGTCGTTAACATGAATATAATCGCGAATACAAGTACCATCGGGTGTGGGGTAATCGGTGCCGAAAATTGAGATGGATTCTCGTTTGCCTAAAGCTGTCATCAGCACCAAGGGAATCAAATGGGTTTCTGGGTTGTGATCCTCACCAAGTAAGCCATTGGGGTTAGCACCAGCAGCATTAAAATAGCGGAAACGCACTGATTGGAAACCGTAAGCAACATCAAAATCAGAGAGAATCCTCTCTACCATTAGCTTTGTAGCGCCATAGGGATTAATCGGATTTTGGGGATGGGTTTCTGGAATGGGCACGAATTCCGGTACGCCGTAGGTAGCACAGGTAGAAGAAAAGACAAATTTCTTTACAGATGCCGTCAGCATCGCTTCTAACAGGGTCAAAGTACCAAGAACATTATTGCGGTAGTATTTGGCCGGGTCAGTCACCGATTCACCTACGTAGGCATAGGCAGAAAAGTGCATCACAGCGGCAATATCGTGGGTTTTAAATAGCCGATCGAGCAAGGCGCGATCGCCTGTATCGCCTACTATCAGTTCTACCTGTAAAACGCTTTCTACCAGTTCGCGATGCCCATAGACCAGATTATCAAGTATGACAACGTTATAACCCGCTTGCTTCAAGGCAAGTACTGTATGGGAACCAATATATCCAGCCCCTCCCGTTACCAAAATAGTAGGCTTTCCAGGCGACATAGTTTTTCCTTTTGAGTGGATTACTCAATTAATTTAGTTTATCGGTGTCACATTACTCTTCTGGAAAATTATAAATAATCGACGCAGTGTCAAAAAATTGCACTAAAATCACTACGACGGTAGTCTTTGGGTGTGAGGTTTGAAGTATTTTAAGTCAAACAGTGCGATTACAATTTGACAATCAAATAAATCCATTTCCCGGAACCTCTGGGTTGACCCTTACGGGTGACGCTTCTAGCGTCGCTACAGCTAAGAAGTCGCTAGTTGTTTTATCCAGGGAAATCATGCACGGCAGTTCCTTCTGGGGAGCCACTGCGCTCGTTACCGGTAATTCTCCGGTTGAAGGGTGTGGCGTGGAAATCCCGAGCGAAACGGGCTGCCTCACCACCACACTGGCTCACCGAACCAGAAAATTTGAGAGTTAATCTATGTTTCTATTGTTAAGTCGAGTACTGCTGTGGCTGCTGATTGGCACTATCGTTTATTCTCTGTTCCAGCGGTTTTATCCCTCTGGAAGTTTTGTAGGGCGATTAATCCTAGTCGTCATCTTGATAATCGTAGCCCTATCATTTCTTAACCCCAGCGAACCAGCTGTGGCGTCGTTGTGGAGGATGCTATCTTTTCCACTCAGACCTCTAGGAGCCTCTGTTTTACTGATGATTTTTGCAGCTCAGAGAATCAAAGGGGGCGGAATAGACAAACCAGGAGGATACTTGGTAGGTTGGGCACTGACAATTTTGTTGTTGGCAAGTACACCAGCAGTTGCCTATTTCCTTTATAGAGCACCTCTAGCAATGACAGGTGGAACCTATGTAGCAACTGCTACACAAACATCTGGGACACTGGTGGCATTAGGGCAACCAACCACCACAGCAAGCATCTCAGATGTGACTGGGGATAGCATTCTTTCTTATAATTTGAGAGTGCCTCCCTATCTATTACAAGGAAATCCCCAAGATATCCGCACGCGCGGTTTACGACTTGAAGACTTTGTACCGAATTCCGAAACGTTGTTATTTACAACAAGAACTTGGGAAAGTTATCTCGTTGAAATTTACAGGTTCTTGCGTGTTCAGCGGTAATAAAGAAAAACTAAAAAGGTCGCAATGCCACGCTCTAGTACTGCGTTTCCCACAGGGTAGCGGTACTAGTAGCTGGATTAATTAAAGCTGTGATTGCCGCTAGAGCACCAAAAGTTTGAGTAGACATGGAGGAAGGGGTATAGGGTGTAGGGTGTGGGGTGTGGAGAAAACCAAGACAGACGCCTGGGGTAGGGTTTCAAACTACTTTGTAATACAAGAATGTTTTTGCCCACTATGGGCGAGACTTAAAACCTGATTTCGGTGCTAATTTCCCCATACCTGCAACCCTACACCCTACACCCCGCCCGGAAGGGGCATGGTTACCATTCGGTCAGCGAAAGGGAACGGCAATAACTATCCAGTTAAAAGAGGTAAAAAAAGCTTACTTAATCTAGAAGCGATATTCCCTCTACATAGCTGTCTGCTTGGGCTAGCGTTAATCTAGGATGATAAAGTTGCAAAATTGCTTTAATGGCAAAATATCGACGAATCGCTAAACTCGGTGCTTACCTAAAACCCCATTGGCGGGAGGCGTCCTTAGGGATTCTCGCTTTATTGGCTGTCAATGCACTGGGCGTTTATATTCCTTGGTTGATTCGCGCTGGTGTTGAGAAACTCTCGACAACCTTCAACTTTAACCAAATACTACGTGACGTAGTAATAATTGTATTGCTCAGTTCGGCGATGTGGCTAATGCGGATGGCATCCCGCATTTGGCTATTTGGGGTGGGGCGTCAGGTGGAATTTGACCTGAAACAACGGATTTTTGAACACTTACTCAAGCTGGAGCCGGCTTATTTTGCCAGTAATACTGCTGGCGATTTGATTAATCGAGCTACCAGTGACGTGGACAATATCAAGCGGTTATTGGGTTTTGCCGTTTTGAGTTTGGCAAATACGGTGTTTGCCTACGCCCTGACACTGCCAGTAATGCTGGCGATTAGTGTGGATCTCACAGTAGCCGCCCTGGCAGTGTATCCTTTTTTGCTCTTGTTAGTGAGTCTATTTAGCAATCGCTTACGCAAACAACAAGCAGCAGTCCAAGAGCGACTCTCTGACATTAGCGAACTTATCCAAGAGGATATCAGTGGCATTGCCTTGATTAAAATCTATGCTCAAGAAGCAAACGAGCGTCGAGCCTTCGCTAAGAAAAATCACCAGCTATTAACTGCTAACTTGGAATTGGCAAAACTCCGAAATACACTGTTTTCGTTAATTGGTGGGCTAGCTAATATCAGTTTACTGGTAATCTTCTGGCTAGGGACGGCGCGGATGTCTTCTGGTAGCCTGAAGGTTGGCGATTTTTTAGTACTGTTAATTTATGTAGAGCGTCTAGTTTTCCCCACTGCCCTTTTAGGATTCACAATTACTGCCTACCAACGGGGTGAAGTTAGTATCGATCGCCTTGAATCTATTCTCTCTGTCACACCGAAAATTCAAGACACACCCGATACCATACATATACCAGTGGCTGAACTTAAAGGGGAAGTGACAGCTAAAAATCTCACCTACACTTACCCTAGTTCTAAAACTCCAGCTTTAGAAAATGTTAACTTTACTATTGCTCCCGGAGAAACTGTGGCAATTGTTGGGGCAATTGGTTCGGGGAAATCCACTTTGGCCAATGCTTTGCCACGCTTGTTGGATATTGAACCAGGACAATTGTTTTTAGATGGGCTGGATATTACTAAGATAGCTTTGGCAGATTTACGAGGTGCGATCGCTTACGTTCCTCAAGATAGCTTTCTATTTAGCACTACAATCAAAAATAATATCCGCTATGGTGACCCAATTGGCGAACAAGAGCAGATAGAATCTGCCGCTAAACTTGCCCAAATTGAATCAGAAATTCACAATTTCCCCCAACAATACGAAACTATTGTTGGCGAACGCGGTATTACTCTTTCTGGCGGACAACGACAACGTACTGCCTTGGCTAGGGCGATGCTGGTTAATGCTCCAGTGTTAATTTTGGATGATGCCCTCTCTAGTGTGGATAATCAAACAGCCACGCAAATCCTCAAAAATCTATCTAATGGTACTGAACGCAAAACAGTAATTTTCATTACTCATCAATTATCAGCGGCGGCAGCTGCTGACCAAATTTTTGTAATGGAAAAGGGAAAAATTGTTCAGACAGGCAATCACTTAGAACTTTTACAACAACAAGGTTTATATAGAACTTTGTGGAGCCAACATCAAGTTGAGGAATTACTGCATTAAAGCTTTGACCTATAAGGATATTTTATTGCATGAAGGGGCGTACAGATGTGCGCCCCTTCTCTTTAGGAATTACAGTATGCTCGTTTTGTATTACCCCCCTTAATCCCCACGATATATTGGGGGAAACAGGAAATCTAGTTCCCTCCCCTTTATAAGGGGAGGGTTAGGGTGGGGTGCAATGACTGTGGAATCAAAACTAATTACTCGGACTTGATATGACATCTAATACGAATGGATATTCAGCGATCGCATGACTGCATTTTATTTCAGTAATATCCGCAAGCTTTGCTGATTCCATTTACACAAAGTCTGAGGCTAATTCGGAAAGTAATTTAGAAATACCAGAATAAAACGAAGATAAAGCTAGTGTAATCTCGCATCATTACCACGTTAGTTCTTTTGAGCATGTGGGTAGTATAAATTACCGAAAAAACTAATTTGACATATGGTAATGTTCAAAACTAAATTATCAGAATCCCGTGCTTGGGGAGAATTTTACACTTTGAAGTTAATGCATCGGCATATTGGGGCGATCGCAGCTTTAATTTTAATCAGCTTACTGAGTTCATTGAGTGGAACACCAGCCGATCGTGCCATCTCTAACGTGTGGGAAGGCTTTCTCTGGGGGCTAGCAGATCCAATCATTAGCTTGAATTGTTTAGTTGGTATTATTGCTATTGGCTTACTCTCATCTGTATTTGTTTGGGGCGCTGCGATCGCTGGATCTTTTGTCT
Organism: Nostoc sp.; assembly: GCF_036917095.1. Lineage (GTDB taxonomy): Bacteria > Cyanobacteriota > Cyanobacteriia > Cyanobacteriales > Nostocaceae > Nostoc. The sequence continues at coordinate 96,246 of NZ_JBALFH010000054.1, read as the reverse complement.
TCGCAGCAGCCTTGGGGATTGTAATTCATATATTCCAGCTAAATTTCCCAGGCACAGAAATAGCGATCGCCATTTCTACCATCCTTTTTGGTACTATGCTGATGATGCCAAATCAACCAAACTTTTTGGTACTTGCTCTAACGAGCATCAGTGCTGGCTTATTTCAGGGTTACGCTAATGCTGAATCTATTATTGGGGCAGGAATGCTGCCACTAGTTGCCTATATACTAGGGATTACCTTAACTCTGTTTGCGGTTGTCATGAGTGCTAGAGAAATTGGTGTTGCAATGGGTATGGGAGAAATAAACCGAATTTTACCCTGGAAAATTAGCATTGCTGGCTTCGCTTTGTGTGCGATCGGCATTGTGTTTTTGAGCAACTCGATAATTTAAATAAAATATTTCAATTCAGTTGAATAGATTCATTTGTGGGGGCGTACACTAGTTGTAAGCCCCCACTGCCTATTTAAGGTAACTGAACTTTACCTCTGGAAGTTGTCCAGCAAACAGTACAGCATTTTAGTGAATAAGCCGATCCACCTCTGCGCTAATCTAGAGGCTATATCTAAATAAAAGCTTATGACACCTGAAGAAATTGCGGGTACGCTAACAGAATTATTTGACACAACAGCTATTAATGCGTTGGCGCAGCCCCTCGTAGACATCGCTCCTGGTTCGTGGCAAGTAGACACTTCTACTTTTCGGCTGTTGGTACTGCTTTCCGAAGATAAAACTTGGCTGCGAGTTTTACTGCCTATTCTGCCCATCCAACAAGCCCAACCATTTTTAGAACAGTTCCTAGAAAGCAACTTTGATGACACCCAGGAAGTACGTTACGCTTTGTATGAAGGGGTAATTTGGGGAGTATTTCAACATAACACTGGCACTTTAGTGAGTGCAGATTTGTCCAATGCAATCAACCGACTTGTATCTCTCCATCAGGCTGGATTAGATAATGTCTTTAATCGACTAATTGAAAGCCGCATCCGGCAAATTATTCAGGCAGCAAAACAGCAAGGACAATCTCTGCAAGCTACGATGCAAAGCTTAGAACGCTTTTATGCAGAAGGATTGATGGGCGAAATAAATCAGACCTCAGAAGCGCGAGAAGAAGTTCTAGCTACTTGGCGGCGTCAGTTAGAACGTTTATGGAATGAAGGTTAATTCCAATTTTTAATCGAGATTTATATCCGCGCCACGTTTACATATTAAAGCAATTTACAGATATATCTATTTATCATGAATATCATTGAAATTCTCAAAGAAGACTATCAAAGATTCCCAGTAAATCAAACTTACAGCATTTATGCTCCAGACGTTTATTTTCAAGACCCGCTAAATAAATTTCGTGGCGTTAAACGTTACAAAGCAATGATTAAATTTATCCAAACTTGGTTTTTAGCTCCCAAGATGGATTTACATAATATTCAACGTTTAGGAGACACAATAAAAACTGAGTGGACGCTCAGTTGGAATACTCCTCTCCCCTGGAAGCCACGAATCTCTATTCCTGGTTGGAGTGAATTAGGTCTTAACTCTGATGGTTTGATTGTGTCCCATGTCGATTATTGGAATTGTTCGCGCTTAGACGTGGTAAAGCAGCATTTTGGGGCTTCCAACTAAAAAATATCCCATCCCTGCGGGACGCTACGCGTAGCTTGCTTCCCCAAAGGGGTACCCATTTTGGGCAGAGGGCAGGGGGCAGGGAGCAGGGAGCAGGAAGTTAAGAAAAATTGTAGGTTGGGTGGAGGCTTTGCGTAACCTAACATCCTGATATATGTTGGGTTGCGCTGCGCTCCACCCAACCTACACAGTTTAAGGTTTTTGGCGCTAACTGAATTGTATTGCCCTATAGGGGCGCATAATGACAAGCCCGGAGTTTCGGAGTCTCCGGCTTTGCGCTACGCGTCTACGCACCTCCATGAGAAGCCATTATGATGAATAATCGCGATACTCATCATCAACATCGCGATATCCATCATCAACATCGCGATATTCACCATCAACATCGTGATATCCATCATCAACATCGCGATATCCATCATCAACATCGTGATATTCACCATCAACATCGCGATGTTCATCATCAACATCACGATATTCATCATCAACATCGCGATGTTCATCATCAACATCACAATATTCATCATCAACATTAAAGCAATCGTCCAAAAAATCAGGTGTTATATCTGAATTAAGAGAAATTACCCAGATTTATGTATTAGTTTTTTAAGAAATAAAATTATTCACGAAATTTACTGAACCAGAAAACAGCTTCACTAAGTCAAACTAACCCTAGAACCCTGTTCAACGAATATATCTATGTCCCGCCCAAAACGTACATCCCGTGTTCTAGAAAAAGCTGAATTGAGATCCGCTGGACTGAAAGCAATTGATTCAAAAATGGATTTTGGTGATAATTGCAATTTACAAAATCTGACTCAATCAATTGAAGAGTTACGCACTATGCTGGACGCTTATAACATTGCTCTAGCTATGATTGACTCTTCCAAAACTAAAATTGATGAGATGGAAAAAACCTTGAGCAATCTTACAGATAAGATGGTGAGGGGCGTTGCTTTTAAGTATGGCAAAGACAGCAGTGAATATGAGATGGCGGGTGGTATTCGTGATAGCGAACGTGTCCGCAAAAGCAGATTAAGCCGCCTGAAAGCTAGTGCAGGAGAAGTATTAAATCAGAATGCTAAAACCGTCTAGAACAGCACGGCAGTAGGTATAAAGCAGAGGTTAATAAAGTTTTTAACAATAAACATGGAGAATGAACAAACGCTACTTGTCCATTAATACCATTTATTGTTGACTAGTACGATTGCAATTTCTTCTATTCAACAATGCTCTTCTATAAGTAAGGGTTATATACAGTTAGTATCATGCAATCTCATGCATATTATATTATGCATTTTCTAACTTAGTCTTACTTTTCATAATGTTGAAAATACTGCAATCACGGGTTTTCAAGGAATTTGCTTGTTTAAACTCTGATTAGAGTTTATAGTGATACGGTGTTTTCCCTAACAGTTTCTCGGCAGGTTTCTACCATGAATAATTATTCTCCCAAATTGCAAAAATTTTGGGCAAATTTCTCTTTGTCTGTAATATTACTAGCTGATTTAGTAATCGCCCAAAAAGCTCCTCCAGCGTTTGCCCAAACTGTAAATTCATCTATCGGTAATGCTGTGACGTTCAGTTGCAATGATAGTGAAGCGACAATCAAAGCTAAAAATGGGCCCAAAGTAAGTAGTGGGAATATAACCATTTACATTGGTTATGAGCAAGCTTCATCTAATAACAAAAACCCTGTGACTGCCCTTTTTAATAATGGGATCAAAACATGGTGTCGTAATGATTACGAAACCACAAATGATGATGGTACGGGTTATGGATTATTTTGGGATGGGGCAAATGTTTTATATGGCGTTTACTCTGCCACTGGTAGTCAGACTGGTAACGATTTTCGCCGCTTTGCAACTGGGCGCTGGTTGTCTAGCTATGGTAGCGGAGGCGGGCCAAAAGTCGCAATCATAGCTCGCATTAACCCAGCCAACGGTCAGGTTGACTATGCCACATTTTTATCTGCTAAAAAAGCAGATAATGGGCAAACTAACTCTTTAGTTGTCCAAAACCTCTCATGGAATGGCACAAATTTGACTGTGCAAGCAAAGTCATGGTGGACTCCCCGTCGCGCTAATACAAATTCCATGACTTGCTCTGGTTCATCACCTTATCAATACACAGCAGTATTCACTGGTGATTTAGCTACAGTTAACTCGGCTTCAGCAGTTACTTGTAGTTAAAAAGTTAAGATTCAGCTATCAAACCCCTTTGCGGAGTCATTAGTTATTAGTTAACGTGAGTTTGACAAGCCTATTTGACCTCTCCCCCAGCCCCTCTCCGACACGGAGAGGGGAGCAAAAAGCTGAATTTTTCGTTGCTCCTCCCTTTCCGTTTCGGAGAGGGAGGCTGGGAGGGAGAGGTTCGTCGAACTCACGCTTAGTTATCAGTTATTAGTCCAACAAAAATACCACGCCCGCCAAGAACGTGGTTTGAATTAGTCCATAGTCATTAGTTTTCCCCCCACTTCCTTTTGACTAATGACTAATGACTAATGACTAATTTTTCCCATTCGGACGCTGAATAATCGTCTCTAAAACCCGACGTTTAGCTTTTGTATCAATACCTACTAAGCGCACGTACTCACCGCTATATTCTGACAAAGTTGCCTCTAAATTTGAGATTGCATCAGACTCTGCATCGATGTGACTATGAACACAAGTTTGCCAAGAACCTGTGCGAAAACGGCGCTCATCTACGTGTTCAATACTAATTTTGTAACCTTGAGCCAATAATTGCCGAATCTGTTCTTGTGTCTCTAAAGTCAAATGTGCACTTGATGCTTGCTGTTTCTGGAATTGATTAGTTTTTACTTCTTGGGTTGCGCCATTTGACGGCTGACTAATAGGTGTTACAACAGCAGGTGGTGCTGATTGAGAATTTCTACCTCGATTGAGTCGATTGTAATCATCAACCAAATGGGAATTTTCCACCCGTTTTTGTTCGCCAACTAGGAAGTTACCGGACTCGATTAAGTGAGACAGCCGGAAATCTGGTTTTTTAAACTCTGGTGGGCCTTTAACGCTGTTAACCACACTCAAGGATACCTGCTCAAAACCTACTTTATGAATGTAGTTGCGGATTTGTTCGTCGTAAATGCGCGATCGCAAAGCGCTAAAAAAGTCAATAGACTGATTGACAAAAGTATCAACTAGCTGTTCAACTTGCTTCTGTGACAGTCCATCCGATTCAAAAATCCCTTTGACAATCCCCACCTTGTCGTCTCTGTCTGGTTCCCAGTAGAATTTCTCCATCCGTCCATCCCGAATTAACGGTGCATAGAGAGTGGAAAAATCATTACCTGTGACGATAATCGGTACGCGATGTAAAGGTGTGGAATCATAGCTTCCAGGCAGCTGCACATCTGTGGGATTATCAGCAATATTCATCAGTGTGGCATTCACCAACTGCGTATTTACAGTATATTGAGTGCCTTCATCAAAGCGTCCAGCCCCCGCATCTAAATCGTTAATCATCAGTACACACATTTTGCCGCGTACTTTGATCAGTTCTGCTGTTTCCCGATAGCGCAACCGAATCAACCGCGCTGGATCTCCTGCATCTGGACTTTCCAATTCGCCGCCAGAAATGTTAGTTACTTCGATACCCATTTTCTCGAAGACTAATTGACATTGAAATGTTTTGCCTTCCCCTTTGCGTCCGTGAATACCTAAAATCACCGGGACTCTTACTCCAGGAAGCTTTAGAAAGTTTTTAGTGATGTGGACAGCCAGTTTGTCCAAAAAGCGGGGAGCGATGTAGTAACCCATAAAATTATCTTTGCCTAGCACTGCCTAAAGTAATGTTAAGTTTTTTTGGTTATAACTGTTTATTTATCTTTTGGTAGAAAAGCAACGCTACCTACCACACACGTCTTATTGGATATGCATCAAAAATTTTATCGGCACTCAGTAAAGGTATATTTTCCACTATCGATTGTGCAATTATAATTCGGTCGAATGGGTCACGGTGATGTAAGGGTAGTGCGGCAACAACAGTAACGTGGCTAATTTTGATATCGAGTAACTTAAAATCGTTCAGATTGAGTTGCTGTGTGATAAATATCTCAAATGGCTGATTGAAATTAAGCTTTCCTAAATTCTGCTTAATAGCTATTTCTCATAGACTAGCGATACTTAGCAAAATCTCATTATTCTCATCATTGATGAACTCTAGTACTTGATTACTAAGTCTTGAATTGTCAGTCACATACCAAATAAAAGTATGTGTATCCAACAGTAATATCATTCCATATATTCCTTAAAATCTTCCAGTGGTTCATCAAAGTCATCAGATATTGTAATTAAACCCTTTGCGCTTCCAGGTTGGCGGGGGCGTTTAACTGGCGACACAGGAGTTAACTTCACAACAGGTTGATTATCTTTGATGATGATAATTTCCTCACCACTGAGTGCTGCTTCAATTAAGTCGGGTAAATTTTTGGATGCTTCAGTTAGAGGAATATGCTGCATATATTTTTTTTCCGATAATTTCAAAACTGGGAATTGCTTGCTTATCGACATCAATGTAAAATTCTTTCAACCCTCGCTTAGTTGGTTGCCAACCTTGCTCCAAAGCTAGCAAGATAACTGAACGTACTACAGAAGGAATAATCAAAGGATTAACCATCATCAATCGATAAGGAAATGTCGTAGCCATCAATCGATAAGGAAATGTCGTAGCCAGTCGTTGTCCTGTCTGGGGTTCACGTACAACAATCAACTTTATGTAACCGCTATCGAATCTAACAGTCCAACGGTAGGTTATATTATTCACCGTAATCGGGCTTGTTCCCTTTTTTGGCCATGCCATGCAACTTTTTACCCTTTTTTTATAGGATAACTTAGGGCGATCGCTATTTGCCCATTGCTAAACTTTAGGGAAACCAATTTAACCAAGCATCCCAATTTTCCACAATTTTGGCAAATTCTGCATAACCTCCTGCTCTAGGATGAGCGCCATCATTAGCTTTTGCTTCATCTATCCAGATACTTGATTTTTCTAATATTGGGAAAACATCTAAATATGGAATATTTAATTCATTACAAATTAAAGCAAACTGTTTAGATAAATCAATATTTCTGTTTCTTCTTTGACTATCTTCTTGTTCTGCGTATGGTGCTGGGCCAACCATTAAAATAGGGTATAACCTTTGAGCTTTACTTAAAATTTCATAGGCATTTTTGATGGAATCTGCCAAATCCACGCGAGTTTTACCATTTTCTAATGTTGTGTCATTCAATCCAAAAGAAAACACAACTCTGCCATCATATTCTTTGGGTAATCGCAGTGAAAGTTCCTGTAACCAACGTTTTGCTATATCAGTACTCGAATTACGCCTAATTCCTAAATTATAGTAAGTAATTTCATAACCTTTTTTATTAGCATTAGCACATACTCTCCCAGTCCAGCCAAGACATTCTTGGTCGCCAGTGCCGTTAACGAAGGAGTCACCAACAAAACAAATTCTTATTTCAGGTAGCTGCTGTAATTCCATTTATTATCTTCTTAAAAAACGCAGAGGAAAATGCAAAGTGACGCGGAGTTATTCTCTGCGTTTTCCTCTACCTCCCTATGCGTTTCAAAACAAATCTAGTAAATAGGAGAGGCAGATAATTCTACCTCTCCTATGGGGATAAACCAATTACTTAAAGCTTGCTAAATTTAGTATTTGTTGGCTTTGTTAGGTTTGTGAACAAGAAAGCTGAGAATTTGGCACTGCTTGATGTTGTCAAAACCCACAACACGGATATAGCTGGTGTTGAATTGAGAACGGCATCCTTGAACTTCGCTCAATACTTCTTGAGTAGATTTAGCACCGAACAAAGGTAGCTTCCACATTGTCCAATATAATTCTGTTGGCTCAGAAGTTTCGTTGAACTCGATCGCTGGAATGTAACCTTGATTCAAAATGTACTGAATCTGCTTGGCAATTTGAGCGTCAGTCAGGGGTGGCAGATAAGAAAGGGTTTCGTAACGACGCTCTTTTGGTAAAGTTTGCATAGCTTTTGATAATGGGTTGCGATTTTTTACTACTAGGTTGACCGAACTAATTGGATGAGTTATCCAAATTCGGATCTGAAGTTGCTTGCTGTTCTGGTTGGAGACTGGGGTTAGATGCGTCTATTCGTGTGATGCGTTCTAAATGCTGGCGACGCTGTTCCATGTTGGCTTGCTGAATGCCAGTGGTAACCATTTCCGGTAAAAATTCTGCAATTTCTTCCGCAATGTGTTCTCTGACAGTCATGATTCGCAAAGCCAATTCTGGTTTTTCTCGCAACAGTTGCTCAATAAATGACTCACCATTTTGAATTTTGCCAGACGAAAAGTTATGCAACCAAAGTTCTAATGGCGGATTAGTTTCGCCTAGCTGTGCCAATACTGTCCTTAGAGCCTGATAAGTCAGATAGCTTTGGAGAGTTTTGGCTGTGTCCTTCGCAATTTGCTTAAGATTCATGCTTGACCCCAGCCCTGAAGAGTTATGAGTTATGAGTTATGAGTTATGAATTAATGCAAATCCTAACTCTTGTACAGACGCGATTCATGAGCCAGCGCGTTGCGGTGAGGGGGTCGCAGTCTTGGCGGTTCCCGTCGATTGCGAACCCCCGAACCCGAAGGGGGGTTCCCCCCGTTGTAGCGACTGGCGTCGCGTCTCTACTTCTAACTCTTAACTCTTAACCGTTAACTCAGATCAGACGGTATCCATTGCTTCAAACTCGAACTTGATTTCTTTCCACAGTTCGCAAGCAACAGCTAGTTCAGGAGACCACTTGGCAGCTTCGCGGATGATATCGTTACCTTCACGAGCCAAGTTGCGGCCTTCGTTACGAGCTTGAACAACGGCTTCCAAGGCAACGCGGTTAGCGGTTGCACCAGGAGCGTTACCCCAAGGGTGACCCAAAGTACCACCACCGAATTGTAGTACGGAGTCATCACCAAAGATTTCTACCAACGCGGGCATGTGCCATACGTGGATACCACCAGAAGCAACTGCCATTACACCAGGTAGAGAAGCCCAGTCTTGGGTAAAGTAAATACCACGAGACTTGTCTTGCTCAATGTAGTTTTCACGCAACAGGTCAACGAAGCCCATTGTGATGCCGCGCTCACCTTCCAACTTACCAACTACTGTACCAGTGTGGATGTGGTCGCCACCAGATAAACGTAGGGCTTTAGCCAATACACGGAAGTGGATACCGTGGTTCTTTTGACGGTCAATTACAGCGTGCATCGCCCGGTGAATGTGCAGCAAGATACCGTTATCGCGGCACCAACGAGCCAATGTGGTGTTGGCGGTGAAACCTGCGGTGAGGTAGTCATGCATGATGATGGGCATTTTGAGTTCTTTAGCGTACTCAGCCCGCTTCAGCATTTCTTCACAGGTAGGAGCGGTGACGTTTAGGTAGTGACCTTTAATTTCACCGGTTTCTGCTTGAGCTTTGTTGATAGCTTCAGCTACGAACAAGAAGCGATCGCGCCATCTTTGGAATGGTGCGGAGTTGATGTTTTCGTCGTCTTTGGTGAAGTCCAAACCACCGCGTAAGCACTCGTATACAGCGCGTCCGTAGTTCTTAGCGGAAAGACCCAATTTGGGCTTAATTGTACAACCCAGCAAAGGACGACCGTATTTGTTTAACTTGTCGCGCTCAACTTGGATACCGTGAGGAGGCCCTTGGAAGGTCTTGATGTAAGCTACTGGAAAGCGAATATCTTCTAGACGCAGTGCCCGCAGAGCTTTGAAACCAAATACGTTACCTACAATTGAGGTTAAAACGTTGGTTACAGAACCTTCTTCAAACAAGTCCAAAGGATAGGCAACGTAGCAAATGTACTGGTTGTCTTCACCGGGAACTGGTTCGATATCGTAGCAACGACCTTTGTAGCGATCGAGGTCGGTGAGCAAGTCTGTCCACACAGTTGTCCAAGTACCTGTGGAAGACTCAGCCGCTACAGCCGCACCTGCTTCTTCGGGAGGAACACCAGGCTGGGGTGTCATGCGGAACGCAGCTAGAAGATCGGTATCTTTTGGTGTGTAATCGGGTGTGTAATAAGTAAGTCTGTAATCTTTAACCCCGGCTTGATACCCAGACTTGCTCTGAGTCTTCGTTTGAGCGTAAGACATATTTTATCCTTCCCTGAAATCACTCTTGTTAATTATCAAATCACGTTTTGTGCAACTTCCCCTTACCCCATTTTTTCCCCCTTCATTGGGGAAAAGAACGGGAAAAATTTTTGTTAAGGGTTGTTTTTGGCAAAGGGTAGCAGTCTTTTTGCGGCTGACACTTTGGTAGCGGTGGTAGCCCTCCTCACCAGTGTTATCCCCTTCTAGGGGTACACGACCTAGCGCTTCTACTGTTCCCTCTTCCTACGAATCAAAATTCTTTTTTACCTCTTCTTCGCACCTAACTAAACCTTCTCAATTTCACCAAAACTTCCGCTTTTTGCAGATAGTATTTAGATAATTTCCCTACAAATCGGGGTATTCAGGGGATTGGGCTGGCTGGCACACATTCCCGCCTTTACACTCCTTCTATCTCCTCCGTTGATGGAAAAGATACCAGAAAAGAATTTACTTGACAGAAATTTAGCACAGTCGTGAGCGTAAAGATAAAAAATTGCACACCACGTAATTTGTAACTTATTCCACAATATATCAAGAATTCGATAAGTTATTCTTTGAAAGTTTTTAACTTATATATTTAATTTTGTTATTACATAAAAATTTAACATTTTATTACAGATGCTTTACAACGTGTCATCAATGGTATCTAAACATTGGGCAATAGGGACTGGGTATTGGGTAATGAGAAAGTAAGTATTCCTAAATATTTATTTTCTATTCCCCAGTCCCCAATCCCCAATGTTTAAAAAATCTCAGCTAGGGGAACACTGAGATTAACCCAAAGCCAGTTTAGGTAACGGCTATGGGTAGTGTCTCCAAAGGAAATGTCACCGTGGTATTGTTTTGCAAGCGTACTAGTTTATTGACTACTTCTATCTTGCTGGGGTTGATAGCTTTGCCAAGTATAGGATGGGCACAAAAAACCCCTGATATTAATTCATCTGAGCTAACCCCTGCTTACCCGCCTTCTGCACCGCCACCGCGCGTAGAATCCTTACCCGATGAGCGGGGAGTCCAAGAAAATTCGCCAGAAACTGATTATCGTGTTGGTAACTTACTCGGAGATGTTACAGGCAATCTTTGGGTAGGTTCTTGGCGGGGACTATCGCGGATCGATCCTAAAACCGGCAAGATTATTTCTCGTGTTAGGTTACCGAATATTGCCATTGGTGCTTTAGCCCAAGACAAAGTAGGACGCTTGTGGGTGGGAAGTTATGAGGGACTAAGCCGGGTAGACCCCCGCACTAATGAAATCACCGCGCAGAATTTATTTTTACCTTCTAAACGCGTGTTGTCATTGTTACTTGACAAACGGGGTTATTTGTGGACTGGAACCGATAGTGGTTTAGCCCTAATTAGTCCCGACCAAGGCTTAATTATGACAACATTAAAAAATCTGCCTGGTGTTAGTGCCAACGCCCTGACTTTAGATGCTGAAGGTCAACTGTGGGTTGGTACTCTTGATGGATTAGTGCGGGTAAATACTTCTAGTGCAACGATAATGAAGCGGATTGCCGATTTACCTGGGACAACCGTACAAGCCTTAGCTATTAGTCCAGAAGGATTAATTTGGGCGGGGATGCCAAATAATTTGCTAGTTATTAACCCAAAAACTGGTGCAGTACTGCGGTCTGTGACTCGCCTGCGCGGGCGTGATGTGAGTGCAGTACGTTTTGCGAAAGATGGTAGTGTCTGGGTCGGGACTAATAATGGTTTGTTACGATTAAATCCAAATACAGGAGCTGTGTTAGATGCAGAAGTTGCTGGACTTCCTTCTAGTCGGGTTCTTGCCCTTGCACCTGACATCGCCAATAAATTATGGATCGGCACTAGTGAAGGTCTAGCTTGGTTAATGCCCAAAACGAGTAGTGCAAAACCCCATATTGCTTTCAGTCGCGCTGTTAAGTAGGGATTAGGGGACAGGTTAAAGGGTACAGGGGACTGAATTCTTTCTAATAGCCTATCACCTATGACTTATCCCCTATCACCTATCCCCTATCCCCTATCCCCTAATTAAAAATGGCAATCACTACCCAGCAATTAATTCAATGGAAACAACAGGGACGTTCAATTGTGGCGTTGACCGCCTGGGATTATGCGATCGCTCAACTCATCGATGCAGCTGGTGTAGACTTAATCCTTGTGGGCGACTCTATGGCAGTAGTTCTAGGGTATGAAACAACACTGCCGATAACGTTGGATGAAATGATATACCACGCCAAATCTGTGCGTCGTGGGGTTAAACGCGCATTAGTTGTTGTAGATTTACCATTTTTGACGTATCAAGAAAGTCTCCAGCAAGCGATGCACTCAGCTGGGCGGGTACTGAAAGAAACAGGCGCTCAAGCGGTAAAATTGGAAGGTGGCTATCCAGCGATCGCAGAAACTATTGCTCGTTTGGTACAAGCTGGAATTCCGGTAATGGGTCATGTCGGTTTGACACCGCAATCAATACATCAACTCGGTTTGCGACAACAAGGGAAAACGGAAGAAGCGAGTGAAAGGATTTTACAAGAAGCGATCGCTCTCGAAAAAGCTGGTGTATTTTCTCTGGTTTTAGAGCATATCCCCGCAGATTTAGCAATGCAGATTACACAAAAATTGAGCATTCCGACAATCGGTATCGGTGCGGGAACTCACTGCGATGGACAAGTCTTAGTTACTTCAGATGTACTCGGACTTGCTGAGAAACATCCACCATTCGCCAAAGCTTATACAAACTTGCGAGAAACGATTACCAAAGCCGTGCAAGATTATGCTGTGGAAGTGCGCGATCGGAAATTTCCATAATAGTTTGTGGCAAATTGTGTGCAGTTGCAAAACAGCAGAGCAAAGGTTGTGATGTTTAATTCCTAGATTTGGGAAAAATACTAGTGTAATAAACTTTTATAAACCAATGCTCAATTTAATATTTGCTTTTGGATATTCCAGCCTTGGTTATATACTTTATAACTCTGGTGACTATCAATCGCCATCGCTTAGGTAATCGGGAGGAAGCGATCGCCGATCTCCAAGAATCAGCCCAAATTGCTTTAAAGCATCAAAACACAATATTTCACCAAAAAGCAATCGACTTCATGAGCGAAATTCAGTCTTAACTAAGTCGGCATGAATAAATAATTATGGTTTGGAGTTGCGCTGTCTTTGCTAAAACGCAACTACAAGCTAATTCCAGAGATTTTACATAGCTTGGTTTTTTATCGCCGACTTACTTATAGGTAAAATTAAGATGAACGCGATCGCTATCTCAACTAGAAATATCAGCTAAAAACCCCATACTTGGAGGTACAGCAATGGTACAACAAGTTACACCAGAAACCACCATCGAAGTCATCTACCCGGAAAGCGACGGACAGCCAATGGCGGATAATACAGAACAATTTGCATGGATTGTCAAAATTAAAGAAAATTTAGAAATTTTATTTGCATCGCAAGCTGATGTATTTATCGCCGGAGATTTGTTTTGGTATCCAGTTAAAGGAAGCCCGAATCTTAAACAAGCGCCGGATACAATGGTAGTCTTTGGCAGACCAAAAGGAAAACGGGGTTCCTATTTACAGTGGGATGAAGATAATATCCCCCCACAGGTAGTATTTGAAATTCTGTCGCCAGGTAATACCCTCAAAGAAATGACCAAAAAATTGCAGTTTTACCAGCGTTACGGCGTAGAAGAATATTATATTTACGATCCGGCTAAGAACGATTTAAATGGCTTGCTCCGTTCTGGGGATAGTTTTGAAGTCATCGAAGAGATGAATGATTGGGTAAGTCCGCGTTTGGGAATCCGGTTTACACTAACCCCGGAAACTCTGGAAATTGTTTCTCCTACCGGACAAAAGTTTTTGTCACCCGTAGAAATCGATCGGTTACGAGAACAAGAACGCCAAGCAAAAGAAGCGGCTTTACAAGAATTAGAAAAAGAGCGCGATCGCTATCAAGAATTGTTGGCTAAACTCAAAGAAAAGGGAATTGATACAGATAATTTATAATTTTTTAAAGGTTACATAGAATACAGGCATAGCAGAAATTATCTGGTGTTGTTGCTCCACCATGTTTTACGCTGATTGTATAGTCAGCATGACTTTTTATTTAATTTTCCTTCTGTGATGCTGATGGATACTTATGATATAGGAACTAAAAATTTAACTATGGAACAACAACCGATACAAGTAATTGGAGGTGGACTAGCTGGAACTGAAGCAGCGTGGCAAATAGCCCAAGCTGGAGTACCGGTAATTCTGCATGAAATGCGTCCAAAACGCTTCAGCCCTGCTCATCATACAGAACACTTGGCAGAATTAGTGTGTAGTAATTCTTTTGGGGCAATGGCAAGCGATCGCGCGGCGGGATTATTGCACGAAGAGTTACGCCAACTTGGTTCTATCGTCATCTCGAAAGCTGATGAACACGCCGTTCCTGCGGGTGGGGCGCTAGCGGTAGATAGGGGGCAATTTGGCCAAGACTTGACTCAAACTTTAGCACATCATCCTTTAATTGAATTTCGCCGGGGTGAAGTGTCTGCGATTCCCGAAGGAATTGTGGTTTTGGCAACTGGGCCTTTAACCAGTCCCGACTTAGCGGAAGATTTGCGCCGCTTTACCGGGATGGAATACCTCAGCTTTTTCGATGCGGCTAGTCCGATTATTGTGGGAGAATCGATTAACCGTGACGTTGCTTTTATGGCATCACGTTATGACAAAGGTGAAGCCGCTTATCTCAACTGCCCAATGAATAAAGAGCAGTACTTGCGGTTTCGAGAAGAACTTTGTAAAGCGGAACAAACAGAACTCAAAGGTTTTGAACGAGAAACAGCGAAATTTTTTGAAGCTTGTTTACCCATTGAAGAACTCGCACAGCGTGGGGAAGATACCATGCGCTACGGCCCCCTAAAGCCAGTGGGGTTGTCAGATACTCGCACCGGGGAACGTCCTTATGCTGTGGTGCAGTTACGACAAGAAGATAAAGCCGGTCAACTGTGGAATATGGTAGGATTCCAAACTAACCTGCGTTGGGGCGAGCAAAAGCGAATATTTCAGCTAATTCCAAGTTTGGAAAAGGCAGAGTTTGTGCGATTGGGAGTGATGCACCGCAACACTTTTATTAATGCTCCTGGGCTAATGCATCCAACTCTGCAATTTAAAGAGCGTCCGACATTGTTAGCTGCTGGACAATTGATTGGTACTGAAGGCTATACTGCTGCGGCTGCGGGTGGCTGCTTGGCGGGAATTAATGCAGCGCGGCTAGCTTTGGGTAAAGAAGCTTTGGTTTTACCACCAACAACAATGATGGGTGCGTTATTGGAATTTATTAGTTCTGCTTCGCCAAAGCATTTCCAACCGATGCCACCCAACTTTGGGATTTTTCCCGAACTGGGTGCGAAAATCAAAAGTAAGCAGGAGCGTTATGGACGTTATCGCGATCGCTCTTTAACCGATTTAGCAAACTGGAAAGCTAATCATAATTAATCAGCATAGGGGAGCCACTGCCTTGCGGAGGTTCCCCCAATTGAAGCTTGATTGTATAATTGAGCATTGTTTGAATGCAGCGATCGCCGATCGTGCGCTCATAAGTTTTCGCCACCGCCACTTCATACATCAGCTGTTCAACTAAATCAGAATTTTCTTCAAAACATCATCAGGTGATGTCTAGCGTAAATTACACTTTTATGTGTGGTTTATTCAACGCCTGATTTTAAATTTATTTTGTTTAATAAAACTTAAAATAGGTTTATTATCCTTTAAAATCTTTTGCAGAGATTTAGGTAAGATATATGGCTGATATTGTTGATATTGCAGTTACGGCTGAGTCTTTCAAAACACTGGTGGCGGCTGTACAAGCTGCTGGTTTAGTAGAAACATTAAAAAGTCCTGGCCCGTTCACTGTCTTTGCACCAAATGACGATGCTTTTGCCAAGTTACCGCCGGGAACTATCCAAACTCTGTTACAGAATATTCCCCAGCTAACGCGGATTTTAAAGTATCATGTCGTTCCAGGAAAGCTGCTAAAGGCTGATTTAGCAGAACTCGGTACGGTTAATTCTGTGGAAGGTTCACCCATTAAAATTAGTTCTTCTGATGGTTTTGAAGTTAAAAATGCCACAGTTTTAGCAGCAGATATCGAAGCTGATAATGGTGTGGTACACGTTATCGATACGGTGATTTTACCGGGTTAATTCAGCTAGGGTGGGTATTTTCCACCCTACTTATCCAAAATCTTTATAATTAACTAACTATTGCTAGTATCAAAACGCAACTCAATAGTTTAATTTATGTTATATTTGCAATGTGAGTACTCACTCATATATTAATGTTGATTTCGTTATTTTAAAATACAATAAATTAAATTCTTAAAACGCTAACATCTATCCCAATAAATTAATGCTCGATTTAAACACCTTAGCTGAGTTCTCTCGTGGTAACTGCGTTAGTATTTGTGCATTTCTCGTACCAGCGAACTTGCTTGTCACAATTTTAACGATGAGCCTGGTAGCGTTACGTCGCCCATCGTATCAAGTGTGGCAATCTGCTGGAATTGCTAGCTTTTTCGCTTCTGTAATGATACTGCACGTATATACTTGGTTCCAGATTGGCGTGGTGATGGCTCCTACTTATATCTTGCTGTGGCTAGCAATTACTTGTTTGGTGACGAATTTGGCAGCAATTCTTTTTCAAAGACGCTACAGTAACAGCCCTAGTCTTTCCAACAACGCCTGAAATCTACACATAGTTGCGGATCGCACTATTTCTCCAACTCGCTGGTGCGTAAACGCTTCTTCGGCTTGTGGTTAGACATCGCTCTTTACAATTCTTTCATCGCACCCAATACGGCAAATTTGCCCTTTTTGGGTGTGTATGCCAGTAATTACAAACCTGCGATCGCACCTTCTGATAAGGTAAAGCGCTGCGTAGGCACTTCTTCGGCTTATCGTTAGACATTACCCTCCAAATTTTAGATTTAAGACGACTTAAAATTCTGTACTCGCCCTTTCTGGTGCTGTTGGTAAAAGCAGCAATGACTCGATTAATGCTGCGTCGCGTCAGCTAAATAGCAACTTCGTCTTAAACTTACTTTACAAACAGCTTTTAATATTATCAAAATTGATAAATCAATATTCTCACTGTTATGAGTACAAATCTAACTAAAGACTCTGAGATGAGTTCAGTATTTTTGCTTGTAGCTAAAATAAGTTTAATAGAAGTTTATGACCTCAACTACAACATCCACTTACGATGCCAATGGCAGACTGATATCTGAGAATATAGACAAAAACAGTGATGGCACAATAGACTCAGTTATTACCTACAGCTATAACCAGACATCCCTTATCTATGACGACAACGGTGATGGTATCGCTGAATCTATCTACACCTATACTTATGATGCCAAGGGCAACCTGACATCCTATAACGTTGACTTCAGCGGCGACGGCATTGCTGATTTTATCAGAACCTATACTTATGATATCAACGGCAACCAAACATCCGAAACCCTTGACGACAAGCGTAGCGGTATCATCGCTGTTGTCCAAACCTCTACTTATGATGCCAACAGCAACCGTATATCTTATAGTCGTGACCAGAACGAAGACGGCATTGCTGATTTTTTCTCAACCTCTACTTATGATGTCAAGGGCAACCTGATATCCTCTAGCACTGACTACAACGGTGACGGCATCAGTGATTATATCCAAACCTCTATTTATGATTCCAAGGGTAACCGTACATTAACTAGTCGTGCCAACAATGCTGACGGCACTGTTGGTGTTGAGACCGAAATCTATGATACCAACGGCAAGTTGACATTCTCTAGCTTTGACTCCAACGGCGACGGCATTGCTGAACAAGTTTACATCTATACTTATGATGCCAAGGGCAACCGGACATCGGAAAGTCGTGACTTTAACAGCGATGGCATCGCTGATTCTGTCGAAACCTTGGTTTATGATGCCAACAACAAGGTGACATCCTCTAGTACTGACTACAACAGCGATGGCATCGCTGATTCTGTTGAAACCTATACTTATGATGCCAACGGCAACGAGATATTTTATAGTCGTGACAACAACGGCGATGGCATCGTTGATAGTGGCGGAACCTTCGTTTATGATGCCAAGGGAAACGTGACATCCTCTACCTATGACAACAACAGTGACGGTATCGCTGATATTGTCTATATCTATACTTATGATTATGATGCCAACGGCAACCTGATATTTTATAGCTATGACAACAACGGTGACGGTATCGCTGATTCTGTCGAAACCTCTACTTATGATGCTAACAGCAAGTTAACATCCCAAAGCTATGATAGCAACGGCGACGGCATCGCTGAACGTGTTGAAACTTATGATGCCAACGGCAAGTTGACATCCCGAAGGAATGACGACAACAGCGACGGCATAGTTAATAGTGTCGAAACCTATATATATGGACGCGCATCCGCCAGCTATGACTTCAACAACGATGGTGTAATTGATGCGGTTGGCACTTATATTTACGATTTTAGTGGCAAGCTAAAATCACAGCTTCTTGACAATAATCATGATGGTATCATTGATGAAGTAACTGCTTACAGCTACGATGCTAACGGCAAACTCACTGCACAGGTAGTTGACAAAAATAATGATGGCATCGCTGATGAGATTACCACTTACAACTACGATGCCAACGGCAAACTAACTTCCGCAGATATTGACAATAACAGCGATGGGATCGCTGATGCAGTTGCCAGTTATCTGTTTGATGCTAATAGTCAACCGATCGGCAAGATTACTACAGAAGCAAATGTACCAAACATTACCTTAAGCGGTGGCAACTGTAAAGATAAACTCACTGCTGGGGCTGGTAATGACAAAATTTCTGGTAAAAACGGCAACGATCAACTCTTTGGATTAGCAGGAAATGACAAACTGGTTGGTGGTAACGGTAATGATATCCTCAACGGTGGCGCTGGTGGTGATACCCTCACAGGCAGTAATGGTGCTGATAAATTTGTGTTTAACAGCCTAAGTGATTCGCTGCTATCTAGGTTTGATGTGATTACTGACCTTAACATCTGTCAACATAAAATTGATAGTCTGAATACAGTTTCAGCCGCTAATTTGGTTCAACTTGGCACTGTTGCAAGTCTGAATCTTTCAGATGTACAACAGATATTAACTGTAACTGCTTTTGTGGCTAAAGCTGCGGCAACTTTCACTCTCGGTAAAGGCACTCATCAGCAGACTTTTCTGGCAGTTAATGATAATACTAATGGATTCTCTGCTCTCACCGATGCCGTGATTGAGATTAGTGGCTACAAAGGCAACTTAAATCACTTAGCCATTGTCTAAGTTTAGTTACTTCAAAAAATTTGCTGGTATTGGCAGGTTGCGCCCAGGAATATACATATCAGATCATATCAGAAAAAGCGATCGCTTGCAGACCAAAAAATCGGTTAGGCTATACCTTACCTAATTAACTCTTCTCCACTCATGCTCAAGGATGGCATATAGCCAAGAGTCTCGCCATTCTCCCTTAATCCAATGGTGTTCTCGCAAATATCCTTCCTGCTGCATTCCGATTTTTTGCATAACTCTTGCTGAGGCAATGTTTTCTGGGTGACAAGTCGCAAAGATGCGATGTAAGCCTAACTCCTGAAAACCAAATGATACAATTGCTTTTACAGCTTCAGTTGCATATCCTTGCCCCCAAAATCCCTTAGTAAAACAGTATCCAATAGAGCCTATTTTATTGTCAGTATCTTTAATGGATATTCGACAGATTCCAATTAATTGCTTTTGGACTTTTAAAGTCACTGCCAAGGCAAAATGCTGACGAGGTTCTTCGCCTTGCAATGAAATCTCTCTTTGCAAAAAATTCTTGGTATCTTCTTCGCTATTAGGGCCAAAAGTCAAATAACGCACAACTTCACGATCGCTAGCGTATTGATGAACCTCTGGCCAATCTGATTCTACAAAGTCTCGCAATATGAGACGTTGGGTTTCGAGTGGTATCATTTAGGAAATTCTGCACGTAACTGATTGACTACCCGATCTAGTCCCACGGAATGGGCGGCTTTGAACAATAAACGATCGCCTGCTTGCACAAATATTTTCAACCTAGCCACCAAATCAGCATGAGTTGCAAAGCACTCCGATGGGATACCTTCGGCACTAAGGGCGATCGCTTCGGCATCTTGTCCATCTACCAAAACCAACAAACCGTCTAAATTCAACTTTCGCACTGTTTCTCCCACTCGCTGGTGCAACTGCTGCGATCGCTCTCCCAATTCTTTCATTGCACCCAACACGGCAATCTTCCGCTTTCCGGGTGTATCTGCCAATAATTGCAATGCTGCGATCATCGCTTCTGGTGCAGCATTATAAGTTTCATCTAAGATTAACACGTCATTGGGTAAGCTAAATCGCTGCGATCGCCCTGTGGGCATATCCACCATTACACCTGCTTTCAGGCTTGCCCAATCGATCCCCAACACCTTTGCCACCGCTAAAGCTGCCAAAAAATTAGTTGCATTGTGACGCCCAGGTAGAGGTAGAGGTAGTTGAATTCCTGCAACTTCTACAGTGTCGTTATCAATTAATTGCCCTTCGATATCTCCACCAGAAAAGCCGTAAGTTAAAACTTCTCCCTGCCAAAATTTTGCTGCTGTGGCCATTAATAAAGGATTGTCGTGGTTCAGAATTGCCACGCTATCAGCAGACATTTCGGCTAATAACTCACATTTTGCCTCAGCGATCGCTTCTTCGGAACCCAGTAACTCAATATGCGCCGTTCCCACATTGGTAATCACTCCAATTGTTGGACGCGCTATTTGCGTCAGTTCGGCAATTTGTCCCCTACCCCGCATCGCCATTTCAATCACGGCGTAGTCATGTTCTGCACCAAGTTCTAGGAGAGTTTTCGGGACACCAATTTCGTTGTTGTAATTTCCAAAAGTTTTGTGAACTCGTCCCTTTGTTCCTAAAACTGCCGCAATTAATTCTTTAGTTGTAGTTTTACCTACAGAACCTGTTACACCAATCACAGGGATGTGAAAGCGATCGCGCCACCATCTGCCAATTTTCTGATATGCCTGGAGGGTGTCTTTTACCCGTAATATAGGAAAACCAGGATTTTCGTATTCAAAATCCACAATTGCAGCTATTGCACCTTTTGCGATCGCAGTTGGCACAAATTCATGTCCATCAAACTTATCACCTCGGAAAGCTACAAATACTTCACCTGGCTTCAGGGTACGGCTATCTGTTTGTATCCCGCAACTTACTTGTGTTAAAGCAGTTTCAGATAAGTTTATCGGAGTGGCCAAAATAACTTCAACTAGTTGGGTTAGGGTGGCAGAACAACGCATAAGTAATTTACAATTTCGAGTTCAAAATTAGAAACTCGAATTATGACACAATAATGCATTGAACAACAAGATTTGCTACTTCTCGAAAAAGGCGCGAATCTAAGCCTAGTCACAATAGCGCCAAAAATAGTGCCAAAGAAGCTTAACTCCTTTGGCACGCTTTGTTTATAAGCTATATATATAGTCTAATTAAGCATATATTTTATCGCCCTATCCCCGGTTTTTAATCAATATTACTTGCACAATTTGTATTGCTATCTCACTAGAAACCCCTAAAGCTTGATATAAATCATTTAGGAAGTTTTTGTCTTCTTCAGCTACAGTACCTTCAGCTAAGACTAAATCAGTGGCTACTGCAAAGGCTGCTTCCCGCAAGTCTTGAGATAGAGAATCTTTTGCTGCATTAAATAAAGCATTAAAACCATCACCCTGGAGAATGCCCAAGATTTTTTCAAACAGCTTCTTCATCATCTCATGGGGATAACTTTTAAAAAGTTTCATCCGGGACAGCACAGAAGTGATAGAATCTTCTTGCTCAACAGAAAGATAACCGTCTGAGGCTGTTGCCACTAATATAATGACAGCAAAAGCTTCCTCTTGATTGAGTGCTGTTTGGGTTTGGCTTTCTGTGCCCAACACAGCGTCGAATAGACCCATTGTAGTAGCTCCTTGGTTTGAGTCTCAATAGCGCTACAGTTACCTGTATGTTTGATAGATTTCCAGGTAAGGCTGCAACGCTGTGAGACTTTCATACTTTAGTGTTCCCAGGATTTATTCACGGCGAACACCTGTACCCAATGGTTTTTGGCAAAAATTATACTGCTATCAGTAAACTTAGCGTTCTCCTGTTTTTTCTATTGTTTCAATTACCGCCAAACCTATACCAGAAGCTGCTATTAACAGTACTACTGACATCAAATAGGCGTTGGTCAGCATTCGTAGGGCTTCATCGAAAAAAATGTAGGTGGTCATTGCTTCACCTGTTTAAATTTGTGCTGCTAGTACTTTTTATTTCTCCACACCCCGATAGGTGAATTTCGTTGAGAAACTGCTAGCAATTGCATCTTAACAAAACTTTAGCTGTTTCAGAACAACATTCAAACTTTTTATTTCTGAAGATTTGATGAATTTTAGTAAGCCTTTGTAAAAGAAATTACTTAGTTTTAGTTTAGATCGCAAGTTGTGTCACCCTAAATTTACGTAAAGATAGTTGTTAAATTTGTCAACTAACTCACAAAGAATCATGACAATAAATATGCACAAATGCCTATTTTTGCTAACTATGTTGTGAAATCCAAAGGAAATATATAAGAAGATTCCCGGTTTTTGAGAGAAGTCGAGAATCTGAGCTACAAATTAAATACGATTGCTACGATGTCAGTGGATGTACGAAAGTTATTCAATTAAGAATTCCGAGGTTTCACCTAAAAAAAGGGCGTTGCAGAGCAGTGGCATGAATTGGGACAAGCAGTGGGGAATTTTAGAAGTTGCCAAATTATCGCGCTTTCTCTGCAACGCCAAAAAAAGAAATCCCTAAAATAAACAGCGTTCAATTGTCGCTACAACCGATTGAGAAAGAGAATCAAAGTCGTAACCACCTTCTAAACCAAACAGAATTTTACGAGTTATCCCCAGACAATAATCAGTAAATAAAGCGTAGTCTTCTGGCTGCAAATTGATACTTGCCAAAGGATCTGCGGCATTGCCATCATAACCAGCACTCACAAGCAGTAAATCTGCCTGAAAGTTAGCTAAAAACGGTACGACCTGTCTTTCAAAGAGTGGCTGATATGTTGCAATATCACTACCTGGGGGTACAGGTAAATTTAATACATTATTATGAAAGCCGCGTTCCGTGGATCTTCCAGTACCGGGATAGCATGGGTACTGATGTAGGGAACAGTAGGCGATGCATGCTTCAGTTTCGACGATCGCCTGAGTACCATTACCGTGATGTACATCCCAATCAAGGATGGCGACGCGGTTAATTCCGGGTTGTTCGAGGGCAAAAAAAGCTGCGATCGCTGCATTAGAAAATAGGCAAAAGCCCATCCCCGCATCACTTTCTGCATGGTGTCCTGGGGGACGCGCCAGTACAAAAGCTGGATTAGCCGACTTTAATACAGCCTCAACTCCATCCAACCATGCACTTACTGCCAACAAAGCCACATCATAACTGCGCGGGGAAACTGGCGTATCTCCATCCAAAGGGCCGCCGCCACTAGAAGCGATTTGCCAAAGTTTTTTGATGTAGGCTGGGCTATGCGCTTTAACCAACATAGGCATCAATAATGGCTGTTCTGATGCTGGTGTGGGCGATCGCCAGGCGATTTTATCTGCGAATGTAGCTGCTTTTAGGGCAGTAGCGATCGCTATCAAACGTTCTGGTCTTTCGGGATGGTATTTTCCAGTCTTGTGATCTAAAAATTCATCGGAATAGATGACTGGCAACATAGAACGAAAAAAGTTAGCAGCAAGACAATGAATGCTATTGTATCGTCACTGGCACAAACAGTTTTTCTTTGTATTAGTAGGCTGTCCCATTAAATTTCAGGGATAAGAGAACGAACCGCGTACTCCTACGGAGAAGTAAGCTACGCGCAGCGTCTCGCAGAGAAGACGCGAAGTACGCAAAGGAAGAAGGAAAGAAGAGAAATTGAAGAATTTATCTACTTGTCAGAATTAATGGGACAGACTACTAGACCTTTGGTCGTTTACTTTCGAGGGTTTCTGTTGCAATCTTTGCAGAAAGCGGTCGGTAGAATAGAAAGCCCTGGACATCCTCACAGTTGATAGATTTTAAGAACTCTAATTCCTCTTCTTTTTCTACCCCTTCAGCCGTCAACTTCAATCCCAAGCTGTGTCCCAAGGTAACTATAGCCTGGATAATATGAGCTACTTTGTCATCCTGTGTCAAATTTTGAATGAAAGATTTATCTATTTTCAGATTGTGGAGTGGCAAAAGTTGTAGGCGCGAGAGCGAGGAATGACCCGTACCAAAGTCATCAATGGAGATGTAAACACCCATCTGCTGTAGATCCTTTAACACCGTTCTGGTGAAATCTAAGTCCTCAATGGCTGTGGTTTCCATAATTTCTAATTCTAAAAAGCGCGGCTCCAGACCCGTTTGTTCTAAAACTGTGGCTATAGTCTCCACCAATTTGGGTTGACGGAACTGCTTAAGAGAAAGATTGACAGCCATCATTATGGGTGGAAATCCTGCATCTTGCCAGATTTTATTTTGAGTACAGGCTGTCCGTAATACCCATTCGCCGATGGGGACAATTAATCCACTTTCTTCGACCAAGGGAATGAAAACGCTAGGTGCGACCAATCCCATCTCTGGGTGCTGCCAACGCAATAGAGCCTCCATACCAGTAATTTCTTCTGTAGCAATATTCACACGAGGCTGATAGTACAGCGTAAATTCATTGCGTTCTAGGGCATAGCGCAAGCTCTTTTCTAAAGTCAGGAGTTCAGGATTTTTCGCACTCAGGGAAACACTGTAGAATTGGTAGTTATTCCGCCCTTTGTCTTTGGCGTAGTACAAAGCGGCATCTGCGTGCTGGATTAGTGTTTCGGCGTCAGGACTGTTGTTATCAAGCAACGCAATACCGAGGCTGGCAGTCACATAAAGTTCATGCCCTTGGAGATAAAAAGCATCCTCCAACGCTTGTAAGATTCTGCACGCCACCAGAGTTACCTCTTCAATATCATTGACTCGCGGGAGTAAGATAGTGAATTCATCGCCTCCCCAACGAGCTACAGTGTCTCCGCCTCTGAGTGAGTCTTTTAATCTTTGAGAGACGCTTTGTAACAATTGGTCTCCCAGAGTATGCCCCAGAGTGTCATTAATCACCTTGAAGCGATCCAGGTCGAGGAAGATCACAGCTAAACTTTCGCCATTCCGAGTTGCGTTGGGCAAAGTTTTACTGAGCAATTCGTTAAATAGTAGGCGATTGGGTAACCCTGTCAGCAAGTCATGGAGGGCTTGATAGCGAATCTTTTCTTCTACTTGTTGGCGCTGCTGCGTACCAATGATACTGGCGGCCATCGTTAAAAGGGTAGATTCTTCGTGCTTTGACCAATGACGCTCAAAGGTGCAGTCTGCCAAGCCAAGGTAACCCCAGAACTCATTCTCCAACCGGAGAGGCACCAGGAGAAGGGATTGAATGCCATCTCGAATCAGGAATTCTTGTTCGGCGACAGGAAATTTTTGAGTGAGTCCGCTAATTGACTGGCCGCTAGAGAGAACAGTATACCAACGAGCTAATCCAGAAGCTTGATAAGGCTGATTCTGCCAATGGTGATGGCTAGATTCAATAAAAGAGCGCGTCCATTCAAACCGCAGGCTGACTGCTATTTCACCTGTAGCAGGATGGAGATGGTTCTGAAACAGATAAGCACGATCTGCCTGGGCCGCTTCACCGAGTACAGCTAGAGCTTGAGCAATACCAGTTTCGTAATTCATTTCCCCTAGCAAATAATTGGCAGCTTCCGCAACTGCCTGTAGCAAGCGATCGCGCTGGCGCAGTTCGGCTGTAGCTTTCTTTTGCTCTGTAATATCTCTAATAATAAAAGTTCTAATTAAATCACTTTCAGGAAGGTAGAGAACGGATTGTTCAAAAACTTCTGCACCTACTTCCACCTCCCGCACAAAAGATTTTTTTTCTAGATTATTAACTTCACTCAAAAGTCCTGTTAAGATTGGGTGTTTCGTCCCAACTTCTCGAAGTTTGGGAAACTTAAGAGCTGCGGCTGGATTGAGATAAGTAACTGTTCCCTCTAAATCCATCTCAATAATTGGATTGGGGATGAGTTCAGGAAAGGATGCTAGGCGAGCTAGAGCAGACTCACTGGCTGCTTCAAAGCTAGGATCGATAGCTAAGGTTTGAAAAGGATTGGCAGGACTGGCTTGCTCTGATAAGAAACCAGATAAGTCTTCAACATCAAAAGATTCAGAAAATGCTTGTTCTGAAATATTAGAAATAGCATAATATTTCGCCTGAGCTTTATTACTGCCAAAAGCAATGACATCTCCATGCCTAAGATTATGAGAAAAGCATTTAGTGCCATTTACAAATAAGCCATTAGTACTTCCTTTTCCCTTGTAGTTGCCATCAATAATCTGAAAACCGTATTGCTCAGTCTCTGGAACAGTTACTCGCAATAAAATTGCATGTTGCATTGATACCGATCGGGAAGCCAAGACAATAGTGTTTGCGGGATGCCGCCCTAGAGAATAAGTAGTCTCTCGCAAGGGGACAGTTCGTCGCCCTTCCAGGTCTCGAATGACCAACAGATGGCGTATTTTTTCCCGCTCATTTCTTAGCATGGCTGTTCCTCAAATACTCATATATTTAATGTTTTAGTCTGAAAAATTCTAAGTTAATTAAAGGTTTTTAGTAAGTGAATATAACTCTATTTCAAGGGATATATCCACTTACAACAACCTTATCTAATTAATTTTATATTGCGTAACATATTTGATTTATTCTTGCTCACTTACTTACTCCTATATAGCGGTTCTTGTATGCAATACACTCCGAACATCCTTTTTTAGGCTATCCATTAGTTACATCTTTATTAAGATTTTTGGGAGCGATCGCAGGCACTTAACAAATCCTTATACATCTGTGTGAAATTTTCAATAAAATTGATTAGTTATCATTAAAGTAAGGGAAAACTTGTCAATTAACCTCTTTGCCTCACTCTCTAAAACCCTTTTAAAATCTGGGTTTCAGGATTGTTACAAAAAATGTGACTAATGCACAGCCTTTTAGGAGAGAGGCTTTGAATCTTACTCCTCAAGGCTATAAGGGTTCGGGCTGTTCTTGTTAGGTCTGTATTAGACTCAACCTAGAAGCGCTATGAGTGCAGTCTGAAAGTCTACACTTAAGGAAAATTTGCTCGCCGTGACCTATTGGGATGAGGGTGCAGCCTTCTCTTTATGATTGAGCGTTTGGAATGAGATGGCTAATTGTTTAGTCAGTTTTTGGGGTAGAAGTTGTAGCTGTTTTCTTTACTCACACATAAGTTATAAAATTTGTTCCTTCGTTTATATCATTTAACCTTGTCTTTCTTAGGATACCCAGAATAACAATTCAAAATTCAAAATTCAAAATTCAAAATTGTTCGCGCAACTTTAAGTTGGCACAGCCTCTCGTAGAGAAGTGAAGAGAGTTACATAAGGAGATTTAAACCCTTACTGAAAGTGAGCAAAGTCCAGTCTCTGGTAGAGAATAAAAGGAGAATGAACCCCTAAATTTTAAAAAGGATTATAAATTAAACTAAAATACAGACCGTTTTCTTGTAATGTTCTATCATTTGAGTTAACAGATACTAAAGGAATGCCCCAGTCAAGACGAGCGGTGAAGCGATCGCCCTGTGACCAACGCAACCCTAGACCAACAGCAGCTAGAGTATTAGGGTCGGGATTCTCTCTACCAGAACTGTTCCAGCCAACGCCAAAATCCACAAACGGGACAACCTGTAATATGCTATCTATCTGGGGTAAGCGCAAAATCGGTACTTGAACTTCAGCAGAAACAAAAGTGGCATTATCTGTCAACAGGTAATCTTGACGGTAGCCGCGAATGCTATCCTGCCCACCTAAGCCAAATTGCTCTATAGGTAAGAGTGTTCTGGATGCTAGCTGGGTATTCACACGTAATAATAATAAGGTTTCAGGAGCTAAAAGGCGTGCCCACTGCGCTTGCCCTTGCCAAGCAAAAAAACGGCTATCGGGAGGATTTTGATTAACCGTGGCATTCAACGCATCTATGCCCAAACTGAATTGAGAGCGTAAGGCGATGACTTCACGGCTGTTGCGACTCGTCCATTCTTGAAAAAACCGCAACGCAGATACCCTGGTGCGTCCCTGTTCATCAGCACCAGGCGAAAGTAGAGAGGCGGGAATTCCTTCTTTCTCTAGAATCCACGAGATATCACTTTCACGTCGGGAAGCTGTTAACCCAACGGCAAATTCTTGTGTGGGAGTTTGAACTATGGGCTGACGGAATGTCAATTCGTAGTAGCGAGAAGCCGATTCGATATCTAACGATCTGAAATCAGGTTCAATGACATTACTCGACGTAGTGCCATAGTTGAAGGTAAGCGTCCCGTTGCGAGGATTAAGAGGTAATGTGTAAGTAGCGTCAAAAGAGTTACTACCATCAGTGTTCGTGTATCCTAAACTCAGACCATCTCCAAATCCGAGTAAGTTGGCTTCATTCAAACGTAATCCGCGGCGGAAACTGCCAACGCTAGGCGATCGCCCATTATCAAGAACTATTTGGCTACTAAAAGTTTTAGCCTCACCGATCTTGACTTCTAACAGACTCGTACCAGTCTGAGATCCTGCCGAGAGTTCAGCAGTCACGTTTTGAATCAAAGGATTAAGTTGCAAAAGTTGCAGTGCCTCTAGTAGACGCTGGCGATTCAGAGGCGGTGATGTAGCTATTGCCAGTCGGCTGCGGACATAATTCCGATTTAACCGCCTAGTCCCGGTTACCTGGATATCTTCTAATTTACCTTCGACCACCTGAATTTTTACAACACCGGATTGGATTGTTTGGGGTGGAATATAAGCACCAGAGGTAATGTAACCATTTTTGACGTACAGCTCAGTGATTTTAGAACGTGCTTGATACACTTCAGTCAGCGAGATCGGTCGTTTGGTAAATTCAGCAGTGGCGAGGGCTAACTCTTCAGGACTGAAAACTGTGCTACCAACAACTTCAAACCGTTCAACAATAATAGTTTGAGGAAAGTTGCCAGGGAGTGGTTCCTCAAGTGTGGGATTTGGGGCAGAGGGTGGAAATAGTTCTGCTGGTGGAGGGAGTGGCTGTGGCACTTCAGGTGAGGGAAGTGGAGAAGGTAAGGATGGTTGGACATCCTGTGGCCGTGGGAGTTGTTGCGACAGGATGAAATTACTAGTTGGTAATTGTGTGGTATCAACAGCCTGAGCTTTCAGTGGACTAAAAGATATGCTGCTGAGTAATAGAAGTATATTCAGCGGTAAGCAGGACACTATAAGATTCTGAGGATATTTATTAATCATCACACTGGATTATTTTTTGTCAGAAACTATAGGATTATACGGCGACTGCTTCAGAAGTGAATCTTACTTCATTTTTTGTCGCTAAAGTTTATATCTTCGGCAAATCTCAATTTAAAAGCTAAATCATCTGATTATTGCAGACTTAAAAGTATCGATGGTATTCGATCTGCATAAGTAAGCATATATGTTGGAATTATCTGTTGGCATTGGTGGAGAAATAGACCTAGAGTATTTGGATGAATCAGAGTTTTCTGTATGGCGCGATCTAGGTTACACTTATTACTTCAGAAGGTAAGCAAAAACATTTAGAGCAAAAAAGTGTTGTAATTGCAGATTAAGCAATTATCGAGCTTCTTCAGGCTCTAATCCATTTTGTATATGATTTATAGTTACAAACAATAATTTTTACTCCATACCTTTTTGCTTAAACATTCCCATCAATTTACGTTTACGAGCGTGGGTTTGTATCAAGTTTTCCCGATAGCTTGACCAGTCAGCTTTCTTCCCAGATTCCAAGTAGGCATTACGTGCCTTTTTCAACCATTCAACCGCGTAGTAGTAGTATTCGGCTTTACCTGCATCCATAATCTTTTCGGCACGGCGACGAGCATTAGCAATCACCCAACTAGGATTGTGAGAGATAGCAGCATCCATAACTTGGTAAATCAACTCTGAATAATAAGAACTGAGTTCGCTAACGATCGCAATTGCATCATCAATCAGTCCTTCATATAAAAATATATCTACCTTGGCTGATTCTGTTCCCAAAGCACCATCAGTACGGATAATTCTCAGTAGGTCTGTTTTGACACTTTCCCAGTTTTCACCAGCCAATTCTGCCATCTTTTGGTAGTCAACCAAGCAGGGCTTCACTTGAAAAGCAGCCTTGATTGCTAATAAAGCAGCTTCACTATTACCCCACTCAAGAGCCAAATCACTTGTCCAAATTCCCAATTCGTACTGACAATTACCCGGTAAATTTAATCCACTCTGGGCTATATCTAGTGCTTGCTGTAATGCCCCCTGAACGCTTAGTGCTTTCGCTAGGGCAAAAGCCTCTTCCATTGAGTTCATCTGGGTTTGAGCAGCATCAATTGCTTCTTCCACCCTGCCCAAACGCCCTAGCATTGTGAGATATTGCTGGGTTTGCCCTTCCGCTTCTGCTAAATACAGGTATTCTTGGTAACGTTCCTGACGTTCAAGAATTTTCAGCCGAATTAATGCCAAATCATCTGCGTAGTCTGGTACGTCTTCTTCCCAAGCTCCCCTTTCGGTGATATTACCTTGGAGAACTCGTACCAGTGGCGGATAATCCCAACCTTGGCGTAAAGCTTCCATAACTAGGCCAAAATCAGCATTCCACTCATCTTGCCAGGCTTCTAAATTTATTTGAATATCAACTTTTTCTTCTGGGGTGAGTTCCACACTAAGAATAGCTTCACACCAGGCATTATTTAATTCCCCGACAATTTCATCGTTTTCAGCGCCATATTCTGCAACATCGTCCCAATTTTCCGCACAGGTAGAGGTAATCGCTTCCAAAATAGCGATCGCATTTTCACTCTCTCCCCGTTCGCTAAAATCTACCGCAGTTTGGACTACACTCAGCAATTCTTCGCCAATCGGTTCTTCTTCGTACCCCTCCTCAAAGTAGCGCACGGTATCCCGGAGAATCTGCCGTACTTGCCCACGAAAGGGAACCGGATTGATAGTACTGCGGCGCAAGGATTTTGTAATTTTTTCCTGGACAGCAGGATTAGTCATCCAGGTAACATGGCGGTCAATCGCCTCAATCAGGGGTGGGTATTCTGTTACCAAATCTTGCAGCAGCTTTTGGGTTTGGATCGGATCGAGGCGATCGAGTAGTTGTTCTAAGGTGGGGCGCTGCTCAATATTTTCTGAGTTACGCGCACACACGAGCATCGTCGCTACAATGTGTTTGCACCACCCTTCAAAGTCATAGGCACAGGTGCAGTTGACTGAGGTTAACCCACTGCTATCAAAACTCAGATTGACATGATAAGGTCTAGCTTCAGTGCCTGTAACCTCTGCCTGAAGCAGATGACCGCGTTGGGTAACAGCATTGACAGCACCTGCCTCATAATATGCCTCGCCTCGCTGGAAAGATTTGGCGTTGGCATGACGGCGGATAGTAAATTCACTAATTTGGGGAATAGACATCGAGCGATCGCCTGCGTAAATCTTCTGGATAAATCCTAAATCCAGCTTAGGTCTTAGGCTGACGCCCTGTAAAGAAAAAGGTGTGGGGAATAGACGCAGAGGGGCAGAGTGCGGAGGGCAGAGGAGAAGAATTTCCCCCTGCTCCCCTGCCCCCTGCCCCCTGCTCCCCTGCTTCTTCCCCAGTCCCCACTCCCTTTGGAGTCTAAAAAAAATAAGTATCTAGATTTGACTATAATTACTGGAAACATCCATCTTTCCGCCAGAAGTGATTGAATCATAATTTAAGTTAGCAAAACCCAAATGTTAAATCAGTAAATAGTTATCAGGCGTATGGTAGGGAATTTAAATCAGTTACCAGTTAAGAGCGATCGCTCTTACTGTGTTCTGGGGGCTTAAACCCAGCAACGAACTTGACAACTGATAACTGATAACTGTTAAAGGGGTTGCGCTGATTGTCGGTCAAGTTGAGAATAAATAGGCGAAGCACACGGGGAAACTAACGTGAGTCAAGGATTTGATTACGATTTAGTAATTATCGGCGCTGGTGTAGGCGGACATGGCGCAGCCTTACACGCCGTAAGTTGCGGTCTGAAAACAGCGATTATTGAAGCTGCTGATATGGGAGGAACCTGTGTTAATCGGGGCTGTATTCCTTCAAAGGCGCTGCTGGCAGCATCTGGACGTGTGCGGGAGTTACGTAATGCCCACCACCTGAAGTCACTAGGAATTCAAATTGGTAGCGTAGAATTCGATCGCCAAGCGATCGCCAATCATGCTGGTAATCTCGTCTCGAAAATTCAAGGGGACTTAACCAACAGCCTCAAACGTTTAAAAGTCGATATCATCACGGGTTGGGGAAAAATTGCTGGGCCACAAAAAGTGTCTGTCACCGGCGATGGTGGTGAAAAAACCATCACAGCCAAAGACATCATTCTTTCGCCCGGTTCAATTCCTTTTGTACCTCCAGGGATTGAAGTAGACGGCAAAACTGTCTTTACCAGCGACCAAGGTGTCAAGTTGGAGTCGCTACCAGATTGGGTGGCGATTATTGGCAGTGGTTACATCGGCTTGGAATTTTCTGATATTTACTCAGCTTTAGGTTGTGAAATCACCTTGATTGAAGCCCTAGATCAGTTAATGCCAGGATTTGACCGCGATATTGCCAAACTTGCCGAACGGGTGCTGATTACTCCCCGCGATATTGAAACCAAAGTAGGGATATACGCCAAAAAAGTTACCCCTGGTTCGCCAGTGGTGATTGAGTTAGCAGATTTCAAAACCAAAGAAGATGTCGATGTCATCGAAGTAGATGCTTGCTTGGTGGCTACAGGACGCATCCCGGCGACCAAAAATCTCGGTTTAGAGTCTGTGGGCATAGAACTCGATCGGCGGAATTTTATCCCAGTTGACGATCGCATGGCAGTGCTATCAGCAGGTGAAGTAGTGCCGCATTTGTGGGCAATTGGCGACGCTAATGGGAAGATGATGTTGGCACATGCTGCTTCTGCTCAAGGCATCATCGCGGTAGAAAATATAGTTGGGAGGGAAAGAATAGTAGACTATCGCAGCATTCCCGCAGCGGCGTTTACCCATCCTGAAGTTAGCTATGTGGGCTTAACGGAAACAGCAGCTAAGGAGTTGGGACAAACCGAAGGATTTGAAATCGCTGCAAGTCGGAGTTACTTCAAAGGGAATTCCAAAGCGCTGGCAGAAAACGAAGCCGACGGTATTGCTAAGGTGATATATCGCAAAGACACCGGAGAAGTCTTGGGCGTCCACATTTTTGGACTGCACGCCTCAGACTTAATTCATGAAGCGTCAGCTGCGATCGCAAACCGTCAATCCGTCCAAAGCCTCGCTCATCTAGTTCACGCCCACCCGACACTTTCGGAAGTGCTGGACGAAGCTTACAAACGAGCCATTTAGTCATTTGTCCTCTGTCATTTGTCCTTTGCTAATAAACAAGGACAAATGACCAATGACTAATGACCAATGACTAATGACTAATGACCAATGACCAATGACCAATGACTAATTATGCAAATCCGTCGCCGTTCGCCTAACCCAGCTATTGATGTATCGATATTGCGTTATCAGGCTGTCGTGCCTGATGCAGCGCCAAAACATATCTTGGAGGAAATTGTCTGGCAGAAAGAAGTAGAATATGACCAAATGCGGGAGAAAGTTCCTTTGCAAGAATTACGGAAGCGGGTACTGACTGCGCCGCCAACCCGTGATTTTGTCGGTGCCTTGCGCCAAGGTAAGACCAAGCCAGCACTGATTGCAGAAGTTAAAAAAGCTTCACCGAGCAAAGGCGTTTTACGAGAAGATTTTGACCCAGTAGCGATCGCCCTATCTTATCAGCAAGGTGGCGCTAGTTGTCTTTCTGTGCTGACGGATGTCAAGTTCTTTCAAGGTAGTTTTGACAACTTAGCAAAGGTTCGGGCTGCCGTAGATTTGCCCGTACTGTGCAAAGAGTTTGTCGTTTATGCTTACCAGATATATTTGGCACGGGTTCAGGGTGCAGATGCGATTTTGTTGATTGCGGCTATCCTGAGCGATCAAGATTTGAAATACTTCCTTAAAATTGCTAACAATCTGAAAATGGCAACCTTGATTGAAGTCCATAGTTTGGCAGAACTTGACCGTGTGTTAGCCTTAGATGGGGTCTCCTTAGTAGGAATCAATAATCGCAATTTGGAAGATTTCTCTGTTGACCTGCAAACTACTTGCCAACTTTTAGCTGCAAGGGGTAGCCAATTGCAGGAGAAAAACATCCTTGTTGTCAGTGAGTCAGGACTACACAACCCAGATGATTTGAGTTTGGTGCTTACAGCAGGTGCATCCGCTGTACTCATTGGAGAATCTTTGGTAAAACAACCAGATCCCGGTGCTGCGATCGCTCGTATATTACCGAGAAATTTCTGAAAGAAACATCTCCCCTGTGCTAAGAAGCGCAGGGCAACTGCATAAATAGTTGAGCAATTGGGCACACTATGCATAGACATGCAGCAATTTGCTGTTAAGTATCATCAATATCTTTGCCAAATCTTCATTGCTAATCAAATCAAAGCCATAAGCAACTAGTTATTTATTATGTAACAATTCATTAATAAGAGACATCTGACTAATACAAAATCCCAAATATGAAATCAAAATTGAACTTCATGGAGCAAATTCCTCTACCTTCTCCTATTCACTACGAACTTATACTTCAACTTTTAGAAAGACAAACCATGTTAGCTGTAAATGATAATCCAGATTTACGGCATCAGGTAAATCAACTAATTATTACTCTGCGTAAAGCTGCCGTACAGCAAAAACGCCTAGAAGAAATTTGCGAGTTTTCCTCTATGACTGTCGATCACCGTTGGTCAATCAACCATCATCACGATAATAAAGTTGTTGCCCCCGATTGAAGCTGATAACTTAATATTTCAACCTCAAATTTGGTTTCTTTATTAAGTTAGCTTCCCAAAATCAGAAAGTGTCTCTGTGTCTTAAAGAGGCCAGTACTCAAACCTTCCATTACACTTGCTTGGCTCCAATGTACAGTTTGGGGTGTAATTTAAAAGGATTTACATAGATTTTTGGGACGTAAATTTTTCTACTTTGCAAAAATAGCTAGAAATGCTAAATGATAATTTTCAACAGGCAGTATCAACGCTCAGTTTTTAGTTAATATAAATAAATTTAACTTTATTTAGCTAGTTCTCCCAAGTTATACATAGTTGTTCTTCTCTAACTACTAACTTAGCTTTTTACAATTTATACAATAATTCTATTGATGCTGTAGAAAAAAATTGTGATCTTTATAAAATTTGAGCTTCTAAAAAAGTTCATCTTGATATAGAGGAAACTGTAGATAAGCTAAAATATTGATGAGATTCTCTCTCGCATTTGACGCAAGATGAAATATAACAGCATCGATGAACTCCTCAGAAATAATCAGGCTTGGGTTGCCGAAAAACTAGCTCTAGACCCAAGTTACTTTGAAGTATTATCTAGTGGGCAAACACCACCTTTTCTATACATTGGGTGTTCTGATAGTCGTCTGGCATTAACAAAGTTTACCCGTACAGAACCAGGAGAGTTATTTGTACATCGTAATATTGCCAATCAAGTTTCTCTGACCGATATTAACTTTTTAGCCATTTTAGAGTACGCAATTTTACATCTTAAAGTAGAACATATTATCGTTTGCGGTCACTACGATTGTGGAGGAATTAAGACGGCTTTAGAAGGAAGAACTATTGGAATACTTGATAACTGGGTAAATCCAATTCGGGAACTGTATTTACAGAAACAAGAAGAGATTGATGCCTTGCCAACAAGAGAAGAACGTCTGAATCGTTTGGCGGAAATTAATGTTGTGGCGCAAGTAAAAAATCTTTACCAAACTTCCATCATGCGTCAGGCACTCTATGAGCGAAAAGCGCCTATGGTTCATGGCTGGGTACTAGATATACGCACTGGGTTGATCAAAGATTTGAACGTTTCAACTGTGCAATGGCAATTGCACATCTGCCCCTTGCTTCTAGAGTTTAGACTCTACGCCATGTTAAAAAATGAGAGTTAATTCGGTAATTACTACCGCGCTAAAATCTACATTGGAGACGTGAAAATTCATGTCTTTACGTTTTTTATTTTAAAAAATTATAAAATATTTTAGATTTTTGTCCAATTAAACTTACAAATTATGATGCTGCATTATAGCTTTGGCGCACCGTTACAGATTAGATCGCGATAGTGCTTAATTAAGTAACGCACCCTAAAAATTGGATATTTTTTTGCTTGGAAGTCTCTAATTGATTCTGAGTAATGAATTGTTATTGAATAATTTGCAGACATCCAATTCATAACTTTTTCTATAGAGGCAATTCATCAAATTGCCTCTACGCAAATATTACTCAGAATCAGTAACGCCGAGATTGGTACACTCAACCTACCCCTACAAAGAATTATTTCTTAGCAATTATCCACACTGCATGAATAATTCCAGGAATGTAACCAAAAAGCGTCAAAAGTATATTAATCCAAAAGTCTACACCAAAACCTACTTGCAAAAAAACTCCCAATGGCGGCACGAAAATGGCACACAGAAGACGAACTAAATCCATTTGAACCTCCTGTTAATCTCAAAAAAGACAGCTTGTCGGCGAAGTGATTCACCAGCATTCAAGCATATTTGTACCTCTCAAAGATAACATTGCCAGTCTCAATCTAAGATGCGGTAAACCGCACTCAAGATTAGCCACCGCTGATTTTAGCTTTGTAACCTAGCTTGGTCAAAATCTCGACAATTTTCTGCTTGTGTTCGCCCTGAATTTCAATTTCGTTGTCTTTAATTGTCCCACCTGTCCCACACTGGCTTTTCAACTGCTTCACCAAATCAGCCAAGGTTTCTGGTTTGGCTTGAAAACCGCTAATCACTGTCACGGTTTTCCCTTTGCGTCCTTTGCGAGAAGCTTGTACTTTAAGATTTTGTTGTTGTGGAGGCAGTTCTGGAATTGGTCTTTCTGTCGCGGCGGAGTTGTCGTTGCCAAATTCGCGGTAGACAAAACTTTTGTCAGAAGATTTGGGATTGGAAGAAGACATAAAATGAATGTTTAAGACAAATTTCAAAGGCAGTGGAAACTTCTACGCAACCATTCTGCTGCAATATCATATTTCTAGGCTAACATCATAAATCCATTGCCAGGGATTGAAAGTAATTGGACATGAAGCACTGGGCATTGGACATTG
Source organism: Nostoc sp. (assembly GCF_036917095.1). Classification (GTDB taxonomy): domain Bacteria; phylum Cyanobacteriota; class Cyanobacteriia; order Cyanobacteriales; family Nostocaceae; genus Nostoc. Next base: position 59,156 of record NZ_JBALFH010000054.1, on the reverse strand, counting down.
AGTATCAACGAATAATTTAGTTCCCAGTCCCCAGATATACCCCAGATTTTTCTATAATAATTAAGTCATTCCCGTCATCAAAATCAGCCTGTGACTACCACTCCCCTATCTCCAAGTTCAACTGCTCAGGTTCCCGATACGCAAGGTCGCTTTGGACGCTTTGGCGGTAAGTATGTACCTGAAACGCTGATGCCTGCTCTTACCGAACTAGAAACAGCTTATCAGCAATACCGCAATGACCCTGGTTTTCAAGCAGAACTACAGCAGTTGTTACGGGACTATGTAGGACGTGCCACACCATTGTATTTCGCTGAACGCCTGACTGCTCATTATGCCCGACCCGATCGCACGGGGCCACAAATTTACTTAAAACGTGAAGATTTAAATCATACTGGCGCTCACAAAATTAATAATGCCCTTGGTCAGGTATTGTTAGCGAAACGCATGGGTAAGCAGCGGATTATTGCCGAAACCGGTGCTGGACAACACGGAGTTGCCACAGCTACAGTTTGCGCTCGTTTTGGACTGGAATGCATAATCTACATGGGCGTTCATGACATGGAACGCCAAGCTTTGAATGTGTTCAGAATGCGGTTGATGGGGGCAGAAGTGCGTCCGGTGGAAGCAGGGACGGGAACCCTCAAGGATGCTACTTCTGAGGCAATTCGCGATTGGGTGACAAATGTGGAAACGACTCATTACATCCTGGGTTCGGTAGCAGGGCCCCATCCTTACCCGATGATGGTACGTGATTTCCATGCAGTAATCGGCCAAGAAACTCGCGCCCAAGCAATCGAAAAATGGGGTGTATTGCCTGATATTCTCTTGGCTTGCGTGGGTGGTGGTTCCAATGCTATGGGACTATTCTATGAGTTTATTAATGAGCCTTCTATCCGGTTTATTGGGGTTGAGGCAGCAGGAGAAGGTGTCAATACCGAAAAACACGCAGCAACCTTGACAAAAGGACGAATTGGTGTATTGCACGGAGCAATGAGCTATCTCCTGCAAGATGAGGATGGGCAAATCATTGAGGCACACTCAATTAGTGCAGGTTTAGATTATCCCGGTGTTGGCCCAGAACATAGCTATATGAAGGATACTGGTCGCGCCGAATACTATAGTGTGACGGATGCAGAAGCTTTGGCGGCATTCCAGCGATTGTCGAAATTGGAAGGGATTATCCCGGCATTGGAAACAGCCCATGCGATCGCCTACCTCGAAACCCTATGTCCCCAACTAACCGATAGTCCCCGGATTGTAATTAACTGCTCTGGACGCGGCGATAAGGATGTACAAACAGTAGCCAAGTTCTTAAATGATGCGTAAATATGCATAAAATCTTTGGGGAAAAGCAATACACAGACCAACAATTCCAACAGTGAACTGGGTACTTTAACCCTCGACCAAAATTTTGAAATATATACTTTTGAAGTTCGCATGACTAGAAGTCACGCAATTCCTGCTTCAACGATCTCTGCCTAAATTACTTCAGGACTTCCAAGTTCTTGACACGCGTTAATAGCCGCCGGGATACCTACGGCGGCTATAATCTTAATCCCTCGCTCAAAATATTTAGACTTGCGTTTAGGGACTTGCAAAAAATAAATTATCCCAAATTATTTATAGATTTGTAGGGGCGCAAGGCCTTGTGCCCCTACGACGGGATATTTTTTGAACTGAAATTATAGTTACTGCAACTGGGGCAAAACCATTGACGCAACTTTAAATCTTTGGCTAGTGGGTTAGTAGACGTAGGTTGGGTTGCGCTCCGCTCCACCCAACCTACAATTTTTTTGCAACATTTTAGCCTTGCCACGCCAGTAGGGTGTGTTAGGCGCATATATTTGAGCTAATTTGTCACGAAAAACACGATCAAAGCGCCTAACGCACCGCCAGAGAACATGGTGCGTTAGGCTCAAGCCGTAATGCACCTTACTTAATATTTACTTTAAATCATTTGACTTAGTGGTTTTTCGCATTTTGCTGCATGAAATTCCCCCGTTAACCGATGGCGTGCAGAATATATTGCACGGCTATTGCGCGTGGTACAGCAAGAGTTAGAAACCTTTAACCAAGGCTAGTTGAAATCACGCAAATATTTTGCTGAAGATATCCGTGCAATTTATATCCTACATTCTGCACCTTCAACTTACACAAGCGGTTTTTACTGCTTTTTAGACATCAACAAAGCTATGGAATATACCTAAAAACAGTAATATACCTGAATTCTTAGGATGGATAAGCATAACTTAGAACTATAAAAATCAAAATAGCCTAGTAATTACACTATATAGTAGCCTAAGTACATTATGTAAATTAGCTCGACATACATACTAATGGTAGAAGACAATTATCTCTTAAACAGCATGATTCCTTCGTAAAATCGTGTATTTAAACGATTACTGGTAGCTATTGAACAAAAAAGGGCATAAATTTAGATATATAAGCCTATAAGCAATTTGTCACATTGATATTAGTTGGTTAGATTGTCTAAAAGTTTACTACCAGCAAATGATTAAATCAATAATTTACAGCGTTGCTTTAGGCACTATTGTTCTCGGTAGTGGAGCGATCGCTACTCCCGTAACAAATCCAACTTTTACAGCAAAATCTTCACATGTATTAAGTGATACTGTTTATATGGCAGCATCTAGCATCGATACAGCTGCTCAAGAACAGTCGGTTTTCAACCAAATTAATAACTACAGAGCTTCCCAAGGGCTAGCAAAGTTGACTCGTAATTCTGCCATCGATAATCAAGCCAGGATTCACAGTCAGAATATGGCTAACGGTACAGTTCCCTTTGGACATACAGGATTTTCAGAACGTGTTAGAGCGATCGGTATTTCCTACAGAGGAGCTGCTGAAAATGTCGCTTACAACCAGGGATATAGCGATCCTGCGACGAAAGCTGTTCAAGGCTGGCTCAAAAGTCCAGGGCATCTTGCCAATATCAGAGGTAATTATGATAAGACGGGGATTGGTGTCGTCAAGAATAGTAGAGGCGAAATCTACTTTACACAAATTTTCCTTCGCTGATAGATTTGGTAAATTTAAGTTTTCTTCTCAAATTCCCAAGACTTCAGCCTGCTACCAAAGCTTTTACTAGATGTTGAATAATGTAGTTTCAATGACATTTGTTTATTGAAAACTACATTATTTTTTTAGTAATTGATGAAAATCTTAAATTCTCAGCCAAAATAACCGTGATTTTATGAAGCTGACCTATTCAAGTATTGACAATTGTTCAGATTGTTTATACTTCCGATCCAACGATATAGCCAGATTGCCAAAATTCATCAATCCTTAATAGTATCGTGCTATGTATCGTCGGAACAATAGGATAGAGTAGAAGTCTTATATCTCTACACATTACGCAATTCTCCATGTTCCGACAAACTGCTTTTGGCATCGCTTTAAGTGCGCTTGTCCTTGCTAGTGGATTAACGACTGTTCCGATACCAAATCATCCTTCTACAAATACATCCACCCGTAATAAGCTGTTGTCGCTTTTTTCCAGTCAGGTTGCTATATCGACTCCTACTTTTAAAACTACGGAGTTAGAAAAATCAGTTTTTGACCAAATTAATCGATATCGGGCTTCTAAAGGGCTGCCAAAGTTGACCCTAAATGCAAATATTACTCGACAGGCAAGAATTCATAGTCAAAATATGGCTAAAGGTAAAACCCCATTTAGCCATCAGGGATTTGAACGGCGAGTCAAAGCTATCCCTCTACGCTACAACAGTGCGGCGGAAAATGTTGCTTTCAACCGGGGATATAGCAGCCCTGTAGACGAAGCTGTTACTGGTTGGATCAACAGTCCCGGACATTTAAAGAACCTTAAAGGAAATTACAACCTGACTGGAATTGGCGTTGCTACTAATAATCAAGGCGAAGTTTACCTGACACAGCTTTTCTTTCGCACTAGGTAGATTTAATTTCTGATTGTTTTGCACAATAATAATGTAGTGTCTGACAAGACTTTTATCTGTTGGACACTACAATTATTTTTGAACAATTCATGACATTACAAGATTTTCAGGTGAGCGATCGCGATCTCAGTGACGCAGCCCTTGAACAGTATTTAGAATCTACAGCGATCGCAGTTGATACAGAAACGATGGGATTATTGCCGCAACGCGATCGCTTGTGTCTTGTCCAACTGTGCAACCCTGAAGGGAAAGTGGCTGTAATCCGCATAGCTAAAGGACAAGCTGAGGCTCCAAACTTAAAAAAACTCTTGGAAGCGGCGAATGTTGTAAAAGTGTTTCACTTTGCTCGCTTTGACCTTGCGACTTTGCGAGCCAATCTGGGGATTCAGGTTCGGCCTGTTTTTTGCACCAAAATTGCCAGTAAGTTAGCGCGTACTTACACAAATCGCCACGGACTCAAAGATGTGGTGCAAGAGTTAGAACAAGTGGAACTAGATAAAAGCTCTCAAAGTTCTGATTGGGGTAACGCCACTAGTTTATCTGAAGCTCAACTGAGTTATGCTGCCAATGATGTGCGCTACTTACTTAGCGTGCAGCAGAAGCTAATACAAATGCTCAAACGAGAAGAACGTTGGGAAATTGCTCAAGAATGTTTTGAATTTCTACCAACAATAGTTTCCTTAGATTTATTGCAATTTAAAGATTTGTTTGAACATTGAGCGAACAGTCAACCTGCCTTAAAAATAGGGAACAGGTTACAGGGGATAGGGAAAATTTTTTCATTCTTCCTTGTAAGCGCCCCTCATCAAGTCTCTTGCAAAAGTTATTTATCTGGAGAGCAAATATTGCAAGAGACAATATTCTGTCTTTTGACTGCTGAATTGTGACTTTTTTGTTCGCAATAAATCGAGATTAGACCTCTTGGAAAATTTCCTAACACCCCATCCCTAAACTCTCCTCTTTGGTTGCGAGGAGAGAATTAGACGTAAGTCAAAGGTAGAGTGGGGTTCTTATTCTTGATTTATGCAAGAGGTCTATTCGCTAATTTTCTAAGTTATTTTTGCCTAAGAGCCAAGATTGGAATTATTCAGTGTCTTTAGATTCACTAATTCCTTCTTTGAGGTTACTGGCTCCCTCTTGAATGTTTTCTTTGAGGTTACTGGCTCCCTCTTGAATGTTTTCTTTGAGGTTACTGGCTCCCTCTTGAATGTTTTCTTTGAGGTCACTAGCTCCTTTTTTAATGGCTTCCGTCGCGCTAGGGCCTCCCTTTGGCTGATTTTCTTGATGATTTTTTAGCCGATCTACTACATTGTAGTCATCTGCACCTGGGGGAGTTTTTGATTCAACAATGCCTTCTGTTGGCCCACCGATAGCCTTCCATGCCGCAAGACCACCTTTGAGTTGGGAGACATGCTCAAATCCATTAGAACGCAGTTGTTGTGCGGCTTGGGCAGTTTCTTCTTCATTAGCACCGTAAACGTAAATATCACGGCTCTTATCCAAAGAAGGTACTGCACGCTCTACCAATTGATCTATGGGCATCGGCATTGCTCCCATGATGTGACCTTCGTTAAAGGTGTTGCGATCGCGCACATCAAGTATTGTAAAAGCTGGTTCGCCCCATTCTAGACGAGACTTCAGCGTATGAACATCAGATTGCGCTTCTATTGGTGGCTGTGGGGGAATGATACCGCCTACTATGTTGTTAACCATAATTTATTCCTAACTGACGTAATTGCAATTTAACGGACTAAGCATATTTAATTGCTCTTTCTCTGGGATGAATATCCTGAAAATCTCTCCTAAGATAGAGTTAGTAATTAAAATATTTTCTACCAATTAATCCATTGCAAATACTGTCAACTTAGACTATAAGTAACTCAGGTTTTTGTATTAACTTATATAAATACATTTTAAGTTTATATATAAAATATTGAATATTCAGACAGATTATAAATAAATTTAAATTTATTAAATTCCCTAGCTAATTAATTAAAAAATAGTCTAAAAATTAAAAATATTCAGAGATTAGTACAGGAATTGCGTACCTTTTCAATATCTGCGATCGCAATAATGTCTCTTCAATTTCTTGCAGCACTATTGAGGCAATCTACCAGCAATTTATTGACATCGTAATATTGCTGAAGCAATTCTTTTTGCTGTTAGTTGAACTGCCAGTCGTAACCAATATTGCGATATTTAATCAGCGTAGCTCTTAACTGTTTACTCCAGGTTTTACCCTTAGCTTGCTACCAGCCCCTAAATTTCTCTGGATTGCTGTCTATATTTTGGTAAAAATTTGGAATCTGGTTGACGTGTAATGTTTAAACCCGTTGCTAATTTATGCTGACTCCAAGTTTTGTCTGTTAAAGCTGTTTTTGCTGCCTTAATGCCTTCTGGCGATGCTCTCAGTCCTTGGCCTATCATAGTCTCAGGCTGAAAATTGTAGTATAGTATATGCTTAAGAGGGTAGCTACATGTAAATGCACGCTGAGTAAATTTTCGTAGACCCTCTTCAATAGGACATACCTGTTAGCTAGAGTACACTTGGATAAGTAGGAGTTTAGAATTTAGATTGGCTTATAGCTTAGTTTGTAAGTCTTTATAGATACCTAATCGATCGGGGAGTGTTGTTCCTTCCAAAATTTTAGTAATTGCCGGGCGTTTGGTGTTTCTCTCTACTATTTGCGGTTATAAAGATGGTCTTCGATTACACTTATATTAAGTATAAAAGTTCCAACCTACACAACATAAATTCAAAAATATACAAAATTCGTACAATACTTATACATTCGATAAGCATTAAGATGGCTGAAGTTTTCATAAACTTCATAGAAAATTAATTATTGTGTACAAGTACTACAGTGGCGATCGGACTCAGCAGAGACGCGCGTGAATACACTCTCAACACAAACACGTAAAGCAAAACTGGCGCAACAGCGAATCGCCCAATCTACTATAGGCAACATTATGGTTATGGTTACCGCTACTACTCCCAAAATTATGATCGTCGATGACGACTTCGGCGTGAGAAATCTCGTCTATCGTTTTTTAAGTCGCAAATATCAAATAGAGTCGGCAGCAGATGGTAAGACTGCTTTATCGTTGTTTGAGCAATTTAACCCAGCTTTAGTAATTCTGGATTGGAATTTGCCAGATGCTAATGGTTATAACCTCTGTCAAGAAATGCAAAGTCGCACTAATGTTTTAGTGCTGATACTGACTAGTAGGACTGACGAGGCTGATAAAATTAAAATCTTAAGCGCAGGTGCTGATGATTTCATGACTAAACCATTTAGTCTTGCAGAAGTTGAAGTTAGAGTAGAAGCTCTTTTGAGGCGGATACGCTACATCAACCCCTCCCCAACACAGCGTATCGTTTTCAAGCAGCTAGCAATTAACCCAGAGGGTCGGGAGGTAACACTTAACGATAAACCTCTCGCCTTAACAGCGCTGGAATTTAATATCTTACATTTTTTGGCAAGTCATCCTAATCAGGCTTGGAGTCGCCCACAGTTAATCCAAAAAATCTGGGGTTGCGACTACGTAGGAGATGGCCGGGTGGTTGATGTGCATATTGGTCAGCTTCGCAAGAAGATGGAAGTCGATGCCAGCATACCGGAGTTTATTAAAACTGTGCGCGGCTATGGTTACAAGTTTGAAGCACCTGACGAAAATACTAATTCCTGAGCTTTCCGATTTCAGGAGTACTTCATAAAAAAATGACTCATCTGAGTCAGCATTAGTCTTATTGCTTACTTAAAATATAGAGTGATAACTTCGAGAGGGAATTTATAAATTGTAAAAATAAATTGGGAAGGTATAAGACTGAGCGATTTCAACTGTCCTTAAAAAATCACCTCATACTGACTTCACTGTTACTGCTAGCTGTAATCCCAATGCATCCAGTAATTTCCTCAGACAATAAAATTCAATTTCTCCTTGCTCAGATAACATCAAGTCAAGTTGCTCATAGCATTGCTTAACTGGCGCTGGAAACCGATCAATTCCACCCTGTGCCTTAATCACATTTTTGAGTGCTTTTCCTAACATTTTAGGATCGCCCTCTTCTAGAACTACTTCGATATAAGATGCTGCTTCTAATGGATCTTGGAGATGTTTAACTAGTCCTTCGTGATAGCTTACACTTCTAGGCATTATCTCTACTCCTATAGTCTTTCCAATATTCCTGAGCTTTATCAACATCTTGTTTCTGAGTGCTTTTATCTCCACCACATAAAAGAATAATAATTGTTATCCCTTCTTCTCCAAAGTATATGCGGTAGCCTGGCCCATAGTCGATTCTCAATTCAAAAACACCTTCTCCAACTGACTTACAATCACCTAAATTACCATCTTCAACTCGGTCAAGTCTGGCTCTTATTTTAGCTTTTGCTCTTCTATCTCGCAGAGAATCAAGCCACTCATCAAAAATATTTTTTCCATCTACTGTCAGATAATTCCTAATTTCTCTTGGTTGGACTTCCATGATTCTTTCGACAAGTCTAGTTATAAATCATGAAATAATTCATAGTTTTCTCGCCGCCAATCTTTGACTAACCAACTCAGCCGCTAAATGTATCGCTGCTTTCATACTCGTAGCATCAGCAATTCCCTTACCTGCAATATCAAACGCTGTTCCATGATCCGGTGAAGTCCGAACAAAAGGAAGGCCAATAGAAGTATTAACTGCCCGATCGAACGCCATCAATTTCACAGGAATTAAACCTTGGTCGTGGTAAAGTGCCAAGTAACCATCAGCTGGATTTTGTACTAAAGAATTTCCATACCAAGCTTGACCAGGTTTAACCCACATCGTATCTGGCGGTATTGGCCCATCTAGCTGTAATTGTGGTCTTTTTTGCCGCTCTTGCTCCAACCAGGGAATTAGCCAATCCTGTTCTTCATGTCCAAGTTGTCCCTGTTCGCCACTATGCGGATTTAAACCTGCGATCGCAATTCTCCCTCTATCTATACCAAAATCTTTCTCCAAACACTCCACCAGCAAATCCAGTTTTTGTGTCAACAACTGCGGTGTCAATGTATCGGCTACTTGACGTAGGGGAATATGCGTGGTGGCAAGTAAAGCACGCAGTGTCCAACCAGTATGGGGCGATCGCGCCACAAATAACATCCCAAAACGGTCAACACCTGACTTTTGCGCCAAAAGTTCCGTTTGCCCTGGATAATTATACCCTGCGGCTTTCCAAGCAGATTTAGCGATCGGCCCTGTGACAATACCATCAAATTTACCAGCGAGTGTTTGAGCGATCGCATATTCCATATACGCAAAACTCGCAGCACCACTTGCTGTATTACCTTTTCCTGGGATAATTTCACCAATTTCCGCACCCAACAGCACATCACTAACTGACAACTCGTCTGGATTTGCCACAGGTGCTAAATTACCAGTTAAATTCAGATTGCGATAAGTCTGTGCCAGCAAATCCCGGCTACCCACCACTGTAACGTTATATTTTTTAATAATTTCCGGCTCTGCTAAAGCTTTCAAAATCACCTCCGGCCCAATTCCCGCCGGATCTCCCAGCGTCATCGCCAAACGCGGACGATTTTCTTCACCAAAATTTACTAAATTAGCTTGATTATTTTGATACATAAATTTTCTTCATAATTATGCTCATCAAATCCTTCATCTCCCTCACCCCCCTCCACAGTAGGGATTGCCTGCTAAACTAGTTTAAAATTATTTACACAGGTCTAATCCTACAGCAACTATTGAAAAGCTTCTGGTAGACCTAGTTTACACACCACTTTGCATAAGGAGAATCACACCAATGGGCGGCGAAATTTTGAATGCAGCTCTATTGTCTTTCGGTTTAATCTTCGTAGGCTGGGGCTTAGGCGCGTTGTTACTGAAAATTCAGGGCGGCGAAGAATAATTGAGCGCTGTTAGCAGTAGCGGGGCGTTGAGCCAGTGCTGAGTTAAGAGTTATTATTCTCCTCATTCGCCACTGCCCACTCCCTTTTTCATCGAAAAGTTCTGAACGCCCCAAGCGATCGCTCATACTTTTCGTTGATTGGGAAAAAAGCTTGTCCGTTAGCCGGACAGCTATTTTCCCATAAGTCTATCTAAATAAATAGATTTTCTGAGAAAAGATGTAAAGTTTTGTTTGCATAGGTTATTCTGATAACATTCTTTTCATAAAACATTAAAATTTATTACAACCCTCATGACATTATTAATCGTCGGTGCCACTGGCACCTTAGGAAGACAAGTGGCTCGTCGTGCTATCGATGAGGGATATAAAGTACGCTGTCTTGTTCGCAGCAGCAAAAAAGCAGCTTTTCTTAAAGAATGGGGTGCGGAACTCGTACCAGGAAATTTACGTTACCCAGATACCTTAGCGGAAGCTTTAGTTGGTGTAACCCAAGTTATTGATGCCTCAACATCTCGCCCGACAGATTCACTAAGTATCAAACAAGTGGACTGGGAGGGCAAAGTAGCATTGATTCAAGCTGCGAAAGCAGCAGGTGTAGAGCGTTTTATCTTCTTTTCGATTTTAGATGCTGATAAATACCCAGAAGTGCCGCTAATGGAAATTAAGCGGTGTACAGAACTCTTCTTGGCTGAGTCAGGCTTGAATTACACCATCTTGCGGCTAGCTGGGTTTATGCAAGGGTTAATTAGTCAGTACGGAATTCCGATTTTGGAAGCACAGCCCGTTTGGGTAACAGGTAATTCTTCTCCCATCGCCTATATGGACACTCAGGATATTGCTAAATTTGCTATCCGAGCACTGAGTGTACCAGAAACAGAAAACCAAGCTTTCCCTGTAGTAGGTACTCGTGCATGGAGTGCAGAGGAAATCATCAACCTGTGCGAACGCTTATCTGGAAAAGACGCCAGAGTAACGCGGATGCCAATCAGCTTACTGCGTGCCGTGCGGGGCATAATGCGATTTTTTCAGTGGGGATGGAACGTAGCGGACAGGCTAGCGTTTACAGAAGTATTGGCTAGTGGTAAACAGTTGGATGCTTCAATGGATGAAGTATACGCAGTCTTTGGTTTAGATCGGCAACAAACCACAACGCTAGAAAGCTATCTACAAGAGTACTTCAGCCGAATAATGAAAAAGCTCAAAGAGTTAGACTACGAGAAAAATAAAACCAAAAAGCAGAAATCATCTAAAAAAACTCCTTTTAAACAATCTTCAAAAGTCAATAGTCAATAGTCATTACAAAACAGATATTAGTCATTCTGACTTTTCCCGGGGTCTAGAAAACCTCTTCCTTGCAGGAGAAAGGCTTTAAATTCTCCCCCTTCTTTACTAGGTAAGATGGCTGGGGGGTTAAGTTTGGGGTTAGCTTTTCCACATGAGGTGAAATGTCAGATTAGTCATTAAACTCTAGACTCTGGATATTTGACTCTAGATTAATGACTACATGGTCAAAAATGTGTAAGGATTACATAATACAGAGCATCGCCTAAATTTGGATATTTGAGTGTGCCGAAAGCAGGCATTATCTACAATGACGTTAAACCGATAGCGGGTCGTGTCGCTATCGAGTTGAAAGACAAGCTAACCGCTGCCGGTTGGGATGTGTCTATGACATCGAGTATCGGTGGGATACTGGGCTACTCTAACCCGGAGAGTCCTGTGTGCCACACCCCCATTGACGGTCTGACACCCCCTGGTTTTGACTCAGATATGGAGTTTGCAGTGGTATTAGGGGGAGACGGCACTGTTTTAGCAGCGTCTCGTCAAGTCGCCCCCTGTGGTATTCCATTGCTAACAGTGAATACCGGCCATATGGGATTTTTGACAGAAACTTTCCTGAATCAATTACCCCAAGCACTAGAACAGTTGATGGCGGGTGAGTATGAAATAGAAGAACGAGCTATGCTCACCGTCAAAGTGTTTCGGGGAGATTCAGTCCTGTGGGAAGCCCTCTGCCTGAATGAAATGGTTCTGCATCGAGAACCTTTGACCTCTATGTGCCATTTTGAAATTGCCATAGGGCGTCATGCGCCAGTAGATATTGCAGCGGATGGTGTAATTGTTTCTACGCCTACTGGTTCTACAGCTTACTCATTGAGTGCTGGTGGGCCAGTGGTGACTCCTGGCGTACCTGTTTTACAGCTAGTACCCATTTGTCCCCATTCCCTAGCTTCTAGAGCATTAGTATTTCCAGATACTGAATCGGTCAACATTTACCCAGTCAACATTCCTCGCTTGGTTATGGTGGTAGATGGCAATGGGGGGTGCTATATACTACCAGAAGATCGGGTATATATGGAGCGATCGCAATATAGTGCCCGATTTATCCGCCTGCAACCGCCTGAATTTTTCCGAATTTTGCGAGAAAAATTAGGTTGGGGTTTGCCACATATCGCTAAACCAACTTCGGTAGAATTGCCGTAGTTATTGGGCATTGGGCATTGCTTCTTTCTCCCTTTTATCTCCCCGTGCCCTATGCCCTGTTTCCAGTTTGGTGATTTCCTTCCAGAATTACTGGTGTAGGGATGGTATTTGGAGTTAGTTATTAAGATTGCATCGGAGAATTAGATGGCTGACACCTGAACGTGCTAAAAGATTCTTAGCAGCGTGTCAAATCAGGATTGCTCCATCATTAAAAACTCGTAACTGCACTTTATAACTGATGTAAAGATTTTCTCTGGAATATCTTTACAATCCCCAATCCAATATCCCAAATTCTTATGACAGTTGCTCAAAGTCCCTGTGTTTTGGTGATTGAAACCGATGAGAGCCTAGCAAATCAGCTTTCTTGCGATTTGCAAGAAGCTGGCTATGAATCAATTTTGGCTCATGATGCGACCAGTGGTTTACAACACTGTCGCGATCGCCAACCTGCTTTAATTGTTTTAGACCGGATGTTAGCAGGAGAATCAGGACTCTCTTTGTGCAAAAATCTGAGAAGCACCGGTATGCGATCGCCTGTGTTGATTTTAATGGCAAGGGATACAGTCGACGATCGTGTAGCTTGTCTAGAAGCTGGAGCGGATGATTACATCCTCAAGCCTTACCGCTCAGAAGACTTTTTGAAGCTGATTCGCCTCTACTTAAAACCCGATGTGGATACCACAGAGCAGTTGCGCTTTGGGGATTTAATTTTAGACATAGCAACTCGCCGTGCGATACATAGCGGACGGGCAATTGACTTAACAATGAAGGAATTTGAACTATTAAAATTCTTAATGGAACATCCCCGTGAGGTGTTAACCCGCGAACAAATTTTAGAAAATGTTTGGGGTTATGACTTTCTGGGTGAGTCGAATGTAATTGAAGTGTACATCCGTTACTTGCGGTTAAAAATCGAAGATGAAGGTCAAAAGCGCCTCATTCAAACAGTGCGAGGCGTTGGTTACGTTTTAAGAGAATCCTAGTACACTGTGGCGTCAGTTTGCCTATTTTTAACAAGGGAATTTTGCCCCAAGTCTTGTTAATCGAGGTTGAAAACGCCTCTGGATTACGGGACGAATAAAAGCCGTGGGCTTTTTAGCTTAAATTCTGTAAAATTGAAATCTAAATTACAAAATCGAAAATAATGATGACTCGCTGGCTAAGTTTGTTCTCGATGTTGCTGAGTATTTTATTGTTAGGCTGTTCTGTGCCAACAACAGCTAAACCTCCCAGCCTCACCTCTGGTTCTCAAACTCCAGCAACACAGAATTTAGGTCAAACACTACCAATTACTGCTAAAGCTATTGTTCCTAATGGCACAACGATTCAATTAGAAGTAGCGCAGACGCCACAACAGCAAGCGAAGGGGTTGATGTATCGGCCAGCGTTGCCAGATAACCGGGGGATGCTGTTTGGCTTCCCTTCAGCACAACCAGTTAGTTTCTGGATGAAGAATGTACCTGTGCCTTTGGATATGGTATTTCTACATAAAGGCATAGTTAAATATATACAGGCTGCTGCACCTCCTTGTGCAAGTGAACCTTGTCCTACCTATGGCCCCAATACACCAATCGATAAGGTGATTGAACTTCGCTCTGGAAGAGCCGCCGAATTGAAGTTGAAAGTGGGCGATATTGTCAAAATCGAGTATTGAGACTTCGGTGCTTTGCAGGGATAAAGATTTGGGTAGTTGCTCTGTTCAGAGCCAAGACGATCAAAATTTATGTTTTTTCTGTAAAAAATGTCACTTTATGTGGTAAAACAGTCATCTGTAACGCTACTATTTAAAAACTGTGGTAATAATGTAAAAATTCTACTGTCCTCCAACCTAAAATCGCGGTCTTAAGATTTGGTTGCAAAAATACTCCCTTGGGTGTAAGTGTAAATAGTCGCCAATAAGAGAGTATAGGCTATGGAATCTTTGTTACTACATGTGTAATTAAACAAAGCACAAAAGTAAACAAAATGAGCCAATCTAACTAACTAAAAATACTGCTTGAGAATCGAGCAGATGATTTGTACGAAAATTTCTATTTCTCAGACCCTTAATGAGAAGCTTCCCTTGAAGGCAGATCGAAAAAACTGTGTTGGGGTGTATAGCCGATAACGGCACCGTGACAGATAAAATACTGGCTACTGGCTACCAAGCAATGGTGAACTGATATATGACAATACATTCTGCACAAGGAGGTGAGATACAAATGTCACCATCAAAATATTCTCGACTGATTAATTTTTTGCAAGAAGATTTAGCAATTTCCACAGCATCGCTGGCGGTGGCGCTTCGGCATCGGGAGCAAGATCCAGGCCCTTTGGCAATGATTCTTTGGCAGTATGGGCTGATTACTCTAGAGCAGTTAGAACAAATTTATGATTGGTTGGAGACGGCATAGCTAAGAAATTCAAAATTCAAAATGTTCGCGTAGCGTCTCGTAGAGAAGAAAAGCAATCGTGCTAGCCTCTTAGCTATTGATTCGATGCGAATTAATAGAATTAGCTTATGACTAGCTGATTCAGGAGAATGTAGGCGTGTCACATCCACTCTACCTTATGCAAAGGTTGATATATAAGGAATTTATCTTTGGCGGTTTCTACTCATATATACATAAATCAAGAGAGCGAGTTGATAATTTAACTCGCTCTCTTGATTTAGTGCTGAGTAAAAATCATACTCATCACTTATGACTCGGTACTCAGGACTGACTAAACACTCTAACTGCTGCCGCTATACCAGATCCAGGGGTAAAGTCTTCGTAGCCAAGTTCTCTGAGAGTAACTTCTAAGGATGCTATACAGCTAAGAATATCGCGATCGCTCACAAAACCCAAGTGACCAATACGGAAAATTTTGTTACTCAAATGGTCTTGACCGCCTGCTAGGGCAATATCAAAGCGTTTTTTCATCAATGAACGAATCTTATCGGGTTCAATTCCCTGCGGTGCTACAGCCGTAATCGCCGGACTGGCGGAACTATCTGCTGCAAGCAAGGGTAAATTTAACCCTTGAATAGCGGCGCGAGTAGCATTCTTGAGCCGTTCGTGTCGAGCAAATATTGATTCCAACCCTTCTTCTTTCATGATTCGCAACGTGGTGTGCAGCGCGACGATCAAGTTCACAGGCGGGGTAAATGGAGTTGTATTTTTGGCTGTGGCTTTACGATATTTGCCTAAGTCCAAATAATATTTCGGTAGCTTCGCAGTTTTGTAAGCTTCCCAAGCTTTGGGGCTGACAGAGACAAAACCCAATCCCGGCGGAATCATATAACCTTTTTGGGAACCGGAGGCGACTATATCCAAACCCCAAGCATCCACAGGAAGATTGAACGCACCCAAGCTGGTGACGGCATCAACGATAATTAAAGCTTCACCGTGTTCTTTGACGTGGCGATTGATGGTTTCTAGATCGTTCAACACACCCGTCGAGGTTTCGCTGTGGGTAATAATTACGGCTTTAATTTGCTTTTGAGTATCTGCTTGGAGTTTTTCGGCAAATACTGCGGGGTCTAAGGGTTTTCCCCATTCCACCTTAACTTCTTCTACATTCAAACCGTAGGCTTGACCAACTTCTACCCAGCGTTCGCCAAATTTACCATTAGAGCCAACTAAAATGCGATCGCCTGGAGAGAGAAAATTAATTATTCCAGCTTCTACAGCACCCGTACCACTGACATTCAGTGTCAGCACATCACTTTGAGTTTGGTGCAGCCACTTGAGGTTTTCCGTCACCTCTGCCAATATGTTGCTAAATTCACTAGTACGGTGCCCAATCGGATGCTTGGCTAATGCCAGTAAGGCAGCTTCTGGCACCGGGGTTGGGCCTGGAATCATTAGCATCAGCTTATCGTTCATGTGTCTATCCTAAAAGTCAAATAAAAGTCAAAATTGTGTGAAGTTCGTTCAGTCTGGTAGCAGATTCTAGATATTCATTTAGAAATTACACTTAGTTTGTTACCAGTCTTGTTGTATATTTTCCGAATCCATAGGAAAAGTAGAGTGGGGTTAATCATCGGTCAGCTTGACCTTTGCAATTTATATAAGACTCCAACTCAGATGAAATCTCTGTTCCAGGCAATCTTACCACACACCTAGACGCTGGGTTAAGGCGTCTGCTCGTAGGGGAGTGGCTATTTTAGCCAAGGGGAAAGCGTCCATCTAGACTCTCACAATTTTAGGCACAGGTATGATGAATTCTTAAATCTTACCCATAATCCACCTCTGTTGTTTTTATAGAAACACGCGAAATCGTTTTCAATACCGCGGAAATCATTGGTGAAAAAGCTGTGTTTTGCTTCAATCAAGGAAGTAACCACCTACACTATGCGGAAGACTTGGATGTTACCGTTTGTTAAGAGATAGAAGATACCTAACCCAAACTTTTCAATCTGCTTGGGTCGATAATTTGTTCTCAAGTTGCCATCTCTAAAGAATACCTTTATCCATTGAGGAGGTGATGATTTATTTCAGTCTAAATCGCTTCTATCTCCATATCCAAACCATCTTTCACTTACATTAAAGAGGATTTTCTACTGAGGGTTTACAGTGAATTTTCGCCAAATTTGAGATATTTATGCTACTAGTTACTGCACCGAAGAGAAACTGCACTAAGAGGTAGGCGATCCTTAATAGACCATCATTTTTTATACTATACTTACAAAATTGCTACAATCGTGCTTAGTCTTGTTAGTTACCATTCATGGTGAGTCGTTTTTAACTAGTGTCAGTTCATAAACTGTCACTCATCAGATCCCCGGTATTCTTGCAAAAGAGATATTCTTAGTTAGTGCAAGGAGTGATACCATTTCACCACATGTTTGTCATAAGTTATCCCCGCAATGCTCCCTCCCAAGGGAGTGTTGCAGATTTCAAATTTTGCAGCAAACAAGTGAGCTGGTATAAGCTTTTACGAAAAAGTGCTTGAGTGAGCAAAACTCTCAAGCACTTTTTCGTGTATAAATAAAATAGTTTTACTCTCTGGACGATAATACATATGTTTTTAAATACACATATACCAGAGAAGGAAACTACTGTTACATTATTTCTTGAAACACATACTTGATGGCCTTAGCATCCGTGCCGTAATAAATACGAGCCTGTATGAATATTAAAAAATTTGTAGTTCTTTGGATAACCCGCTTTTAAGCAGCTGGCGTAGTCTAGAGGGAATCAACGTTCAGGTTTTCAGTGCGTCATTCCTGACTGTGTTCTCTTCCCTCTACTACTAGCTAACTACAAAATTCACCAGCTTCCCAGGCACTACAATTACCTTTTTGATCTCTTTACCTTCGATGTAACGCTGGGCAATTTCTGATTCACGGGCGTATTTCTCCAACGCTGCTTTATCTGCTTGTGCTGGTACTTGAATTGCGCCGCGAGTTTTACCCATAACTTGAATCACTAAAGTGATTTCATCGGCTACCAAAGCAACAGGGTCAAATGACGGCCAAGTTTGAGTGTGAACAAAATTACTTTCACCCAATAAATGCCACAATTCATCAGCAATGTGTGGTGCAAAGGGTGCTAGTAATACCACCAAAGTCCGAATACCTTCTGCATAAATTGGTGAATTTTTGTCGCTGGCATCGGTTAAGGCATTACTCAACTTCATCAATTCTGAAATAGCTGTGTTGAATTGATATTCGTCTTCCACGTCTTCTGTCACCGCTTGAATAGCCGTGTGAATTGCCCGCCGCAATTCCTTTTCTGCCTTAGTTAAATCAGCGAGTTGGGCTTTTTTACGAGATACCCCAGCCGCAACATAATCTGTCACCAAACGCCAAACCCGATTTAAAAAGCGGGATTGTCCTTCCACATCGGCTTCATCCCATTCCAGGTCTTTTTCTGGCGGCGCTTTGAACAAGATGAACATCCGCGCTGTATCTACACCGTATTTGGCAATTACATCTTCTGGGGCTACACCATTACCCTTTGATTTAGACATGGTGGCATAAACGAGTTGCAGTGCTTCACCTGTCTTAGGATCTCGTGGATCGTTTGGATTAACCAGATTAAAGGGAACCCACTTATCTTTACCAGCCTTATTGGGATTTGTGTAAGTTAAACCCTGTACCATACCTTGAGTTAACAGGCGTTGGAAGGGTTCATCAAAGTTCAGTAACCCTCTGTCCCGCAGTACCTTAGTAAAGAACCGCGAATACAACAAATGTAAAATCGCGTGTTCAATCCCACCCACGTACTGATCGACTGGCATCCAATCGTTAATTTTACTGGAATCGAAAACCTGTTGTTCATTCTTAGCGTCAGGGAAGCGCAAGTAATACCACGAGGAATCAATAAAAGTATCCATCGTGTCGGTTTCCCGCTTTGCTGGAGTGCCACAAGTCGGACAAGCCACATTTACCCAACTTTCCAACTGAGTCAAAGGCGAACCGCCACGTCCAGTAAATTCCACTTCTTCTGGCAACTGTACTGGCAAATCTTTATCGGGAACTGGCACTATCCCACAATTAGGACAGTGAATTACAGGTATCGGTGCGCCCCAGTAACGCTGCCGCGAAATCAACCAATCCCGCAAGCGATACTGCACCCGCACTTTACCAAAACCTTGTTTTTCGGCGTATTCAATTATTGCTTGTTTAGCATCAGTGGAAGTCATACCAGTAAAAAGCCCAGAATTAATTAAAATTCCTGGTTCGGTGTACGCCTGGTTATATTCAATTTGGATGAGTTGTGTAACTTCATCTATCTCTGATGTTGGAGTTAAGTCAAAACCTGCAACATCATCTGGGGAAACAATGACAAAATCAATCGGCAAATCGTAATTTTTGGCAAACTTAAAATCCCGGACATCGTGTGCTGGTACACCCATCACTGCTCCAGTACCATACTCATACAGTACATAGTCAGCAATCCAAATCGGCACTTCTTCCCCTGTAAACGGGTTAATTGCCTTACCACCTGTGGGGATACCCCGCTTAGGTTTGTCTTCAGCGGTACGTTCCAACTCACTTTGATTGGAAACCTCTTTAATAAAGCTTTCTACTGCTGCTTGTTGTTCTTTTGTGGTGACGCGCTTTGTTAAGGGATGCTCTGGTGCTAATACCAGATAGCTGACACCATAAACGGTATCTGGGCGTGTGGTGTACACGCCGATTTTTTCATCTATCCCAACGATGGGAAATTCTAAGTAAGCACCTGTAGATTTGCCAATCCAGTTTGCCTGCATCGACTTGACGCGTTCCGGCCAACCTGTCAATTTATGCAAGTCGTTGAGTAATTCTTCAGCGTAGTCAGTAATCTTAAAAAACCATTGCCGCAACAATTTGCGCTCAACTATTGCCCCACTGCGCCAAGAGCGTCCTTCGTTATCAACTTGCTCGTTTGCCAGTACAGTTTGATCGATAGGGTCCCAGTTCACCGCTGCTTCTTTTTGGTAAGCTAACCCCGCTTGCAAAAACTGCAAGAAAATCCATTGTGTCCACTTGTAATAGTCTGGCGAACAGGTAGCAAGTTCGCATTCCCAATCAATGGATAAACCAAGACGCTGTAATTGTTGCCGCATCTGGGCAATATTTTGATAAGTCCACCTTGCTGGTGGTACACCACGATCAATGGCGGCATTTTCTGCCGGTAAGCCAAAGGCATCCCAACCCATTGGGTGTATTACCCGATACCCTTGCATTCGCTTGAGGCGGGCAATTACGTCGGTAATAGTATAATTACGGACGTGACCCATGTGTAGGCTGCCCGATGGATAAGGGAACATGGAAAGAGCGTAGAATTTTGGCTTGTTACTAGCTGTAGGTGTTTTATCTAAGCCAAGTTCTACCCATGTTTTTTGCCATTTTTCCTCAATCGCTGCTGGGTTATATCGGGAATCCACCAAAAATTCTCCTACTGGGTCTACTTACTATGTCAACCTACCTATGTCAACATAGCAGGTTAATCTAAATATTGTAGGTCAACTACTCACAGATTTATATATAAGCAATAAGTGCAATTGAGCATCAGACTGATTATGCCCAAACTTCGAACCTTTCAGGTATAGCAAGAGTTATTTGATGAAGGTTTAAATGGTTGAATCAAATAAAAAATTTTCTGATTTAGTGCGGGTTTTTGTCTACGGCACGCTCAAACCAGGTGAAGCTAACTATAAAAGATACTGTGCTGGCAAAGTAGTTGATGTCAAATTAGCTTTTGTACAAGGTAAATTGTTTTCTCTGCCAATGGGGTACCCAGTAATGACGCTAGGCGATAGCCAAGTTCGCGGATATTTACTCTCTTTTGCCAACTCAAGGATTTTAAATGAGCTAGATGTGCTGGAAAATTACCAATCCACCAGGCAAACACCAGAAAACCTCTATAACCGACAAATTATCGAGGTTTATGAGCCACAGTCGCTCTCTCTGGGTTGGGCTTGGGTTTATTTAATGACTCTAGAGCGAGTTGAGCAATTAGGAGGCTGCCTCCAACCTGACGGCTGGTGGAGCGGCTGTGGTTTAACCGCAAAGTACAGTTACGATCTGTGAACTCTTAACTTTGCGATTAATTGATGTCCTGTTTGGAGTCCTGCCGTTGCGGCTGTACCTGATAGATTGAATTTTCCGGAGAGGCTACTGCTGCTTTAGGAATTTCAATTACCGGGTTATTTAGTCCCACCATCAGCGGGGAAGGTGGAAGCATAGACGCTGAGGACGTTTGTATCGGTTCTATGTGTGGTCGTTGTGCCAGTTGCGGTGTTCTCGAACCACCAGCTAGTAAGCCAGATACTGCACCGATCGCACAAGCCGCAACGGCTGCACCTGCCATTATCCAGTTTAAACGGGAACGGCGGCGCAAACGTGTCAATACTTGCTGAACTGTTGCTTCTGGTGACTGTTGGGGTGTCGGCACTGGGAGAGTCCGCAAGCCTTGGCGCAGCTTTAACAATCGGGCATACAAGCATTGAACTGAGGCATCATTTGCCAGCCATTCTTCTACTTGCCTGCGTTCGGAGGCTGTGACTTCACCATCGAGGTAAGCACTCAATAACTCGAAGCGATCGCGCTTCACCATATCCATAAGACCCGTTGATTCATTGGTATGCTTGGCCATTCCATCTGGCAAATCTTGAGGAAGTTGCAAAGGAGAACGGTCGAAAAACTGAGAATCAGTAGTCATCTTAACATTATTACCAATTTATGCACGGGTAAACTGGGCGGGAAATTGGGAAAAATTGGTCAATTTTCCTCCTAAAGGCAGAAGCGATCTACGTCTTTGGTGGTAATTCTTAATCAATGCTTAAATTCTGCCATTGGGCAGAGGCAAGATAATGTAAATTAGGAATCTAGATAATTCTGCAACTGAGCTTGCAGCCTCGATCTAGCTCTGGCTATTCTTGACTTAACTGTTCCTAAGGAAACTCCAGTGATTTCGGCAATTTCTTCGTATGCCATGCCTTCGATTTCTCTGAGGACAATGGTAGTACGAAATACCTCTGGTAAATCCGCGATCGCTTCTCGCAGTTGCTCGTAAAATTCTCTAGTTGTCAGTTCTTCCTCAGGGCCAGGAGTATCGCCAGCGATTTCCCAATCCATCTCGCCGTCCTCTAACGAACGGGGAGCATCCAATGACAAAGGACTCATAACCCGCTTGCGTTTCCGCAACTCATCGTAAAACAAGTTGGTAGCAATGCGGCTTAACCAGCCCCGAAATTTGGGAGGTTCTTGTAATCGGTTAATATTCCGATAGACTCGAATCCAAACTTCTTGAGCCAAATCGGCTCTATCAGCCCAATCTGGAGCCAGGTGATATAGAACTCTATCAACTTGACTTTGATAGCGGCGTAATAGTTCTGCAAACGCAACACGATCTGGTCGCAGTCCCGCTTGACAGCGCAAAATTAAATCGTGGTTAGGGAGTTTGTCAACTTGCACTGATGCTTCTGGATACTTTGCATCAACCGTTGACCAGGATACAGAGATCGACTGACTCATAGATCGTACTGGCTCTAAATCATCCCTATCTATTAGACCTGCTAATGGGACAGAAGTTCCATGCTAAGGTGACGGATTTATGACTGGAACACTGAGGCATACAATTTTGGATACTTTTATAGCAATAAAGAGAGCCACTTTTTCCTTATACTGCTCGCATAGTTGCCCAAGACCCATCAACTAACAAAGGCGCATCTACATGCATGTTTTGGTGATTTTGGCAACTGTGTATCTACGCTTGATAAAAATAATTAAATCTGGTTATAAAAATGAATATAAAAATTTTTGAATTCTAACTTCTCGATCCCTTTAAAATCAAGTAATAATTTCTGGAAGTTGGGTTGCTTTAGTTGCTAAGATGGTGATTTATTTTTTTGATTTAATTACCAGAAGAGTTGCTGATTGTTCTGGTTGTGTGCCGTAGTTAGCACCAGAGTGATGTTGTTCTGGTACGCGAACTTGAAAAAAGAAATTGAGTGAAAATGTAATTGTGACTGCTAACAATAGTTTTTCAAACATGGTTTTTCTTCCACTTACACCATTAATGATTGATTGCTACATTTCAAAAGTTCTACAACAAAGCCCGAGGAGAGGCTTACGACCCCCAAGAATTTTGAGGAATGAGGTTGCTCGCGTGAAATTTTGCTGCTGGGGCAATTCGCATAGTCTTAGTTTGCCCAGACGTGTTGGCAGATTTCTAGCAGAAATGATAAGTATTGATAAATTTTTGATAATCGGATGATGAACTCATCCAATTGCTCGGCTGGATATGTCAGGGATAAACAATAGGCGATGGCAATGGTAAGAAATGAATCTGTAGCACGTATGGTAATGTTGCTTTGTTTTGGTACAGCATTTTTATCTTTAGCTGTCCATTGGCGCATTACTACGGCAGAACGGCAGTCTGAGAAGTCTGCATCTACTTCGATGCGGCGAGATTCTACCCTAACCAATCCCAAGGGAAGCCGCCCAGAGAAAGCCTACAAAAATCTTTCCCAAGTGAGTTTAGGGGAAATTGCGCTGGGTGCATCTATGCCCCCTGATGAAGTAGCCCAAAGGGCGTTTAAACCGAGATCCTCTACTATTAAGCCTCAAACTAAGTCGAAATTAATTAAGAAGAATGTAACGAAAGCAACAGATGGACGCACAATTGTCCGGAGGACGCCTACACTCAGGTCTTCTGCTATTAAGCCTCAAACTAAGTCAAAAATAATTAAGAAGAATGTAGCGAAAACCACTGTTCTGAGAGCTTCTACACTCAAGTCTTCTACTATTACGCTTCCAAATCAGCCCCAAACCATTAAAAAGAATGTAGCTACAACCGATCCACCAACTAAGATGCGGCTGGTAGTACAACCAGAAAGACAAAATCCGGTTGCGGATAGTTGGCCAAAAGCTTTGTGGTCTCAAGCTTCAGCCCAACAAATACCATCTAATAGGCTGGCAGATGCGAAAACGCAAGTAGTGGTTGATTTAAGCGATCGCCGCACCTATGTATACGCAGGAGATGAGGTGATAGCCAGTTACCCAATTGCTGTAGGTAAGAAAGGTTGGGAAACGCCCACAGGTTCTTTCCAAGTGATCCACATGCGACACTATCCAATCTGGCGTCACCCGATTACGGGCAAAGTATTTAAGGCTGGTACGGATAGTCCCTTGGGAGACAGATGGATTGGTTTTTGGTCAGATGGACGGAATGAAATTGGCTTTCATGGCACGCCAGATATTGATTTGGTAGGAACGGCTGTATCTCACGGCTGCTTAAGAATGCGTAATTCTGATGTCCGACTGTTGTATGAGCAAGTTAGTTTAGGGACAACAGTGTTAGTACGTGAATAATTATAGAGTCATTAGTCCTTTGTCCTCTGTCTAAAACAAATGACTAATGACTAATGACTAATGGCCAATGGCTCTTAAAATTATAATTTTTGCTCAAAGTTAGGTGCGTATGTCTGAAGTAAAGCACTAACTTGGCGTACAACCTCATTGCCAGTGTTTTTGCCTAAGGCTTGCCGTTCTGGGAAGAAATTGGGTCGATCGAGGTAACGGTTAATCGCCTCACTTACTTGTTGAGAAATGAAATCTTGGAGTTGTGCCTGAGCCGTTTGGCGTTGGAAGTTAGCACCTTCTTCTGTAGTAGCATACAAAGGTGGTAGCCGATTGAGAGCGTAAGCAGCAATATCCCCAACATCTAGAGAACTTTCGCTGGTGGCTTCAATTTCTGCGACTCGTGCGATCGCTTCCGTCAGTACTAATTCTTCCATGACATTAATGAATTGTTTGCGAGGTACCGCCACTACCTCACCAGTCAATAGCGCACCCATCAGCCGATCCAGCGCCATATACTCTTCAATTGAGAGTTCTGAGGCGTTGTCACAGATTCTACCGACTTCTGCTTCCATTGCTGGTGTCAAATAACCATCCTGGAGAGCTTGTTCTACAATTTTTTCGATGCTCATAACGCTTATCATCATTTATGTTAGCCAAGCGAGGTAGGGACGGTATTAATCCAATTTCTTTTGCCTAATTCTCAGCAAAAAAAATACAAATTATGCACAGACGCGATCAATTCCGCCTCTACTAGTTAACGACCTTAGTTCGCCAAGGTGTTGGATCGACTGATTGTCCGTTGACATACAGACCCCAGTGTAAATGTGGCCCCGTAGCTGCACCGGTTGAACCTACTGCGCCAATTAGTTGACCAGCTTTCACAAAATCACCTTCTTTAACGTTAATACGACTCAGGTGCATGAAAATACTGGTTACTCCTTGACCGTGGTCAATGCCAACTACATTCCCGTGAACCCGAAACCCTTGGGATACCCTACCTACCAAAGCAACTCGCCCAGCGGCTGGAGAAATTACCGGTGAGCCGGCAGCACCAGCGTAGTCAAGACCACGATGATAGTA
This sequence comes from Nostoc sp., assembly GCF_036917095.1. Classification (GTDB taxonomy): domain Bacteria; phylum Cyanobacteriota; class Cyanobacteriia; order Cyanobacteriales; family Nostocaceae; genus Nostoc. Next base: position 33,996 of record NZ_JBALFH010000054.1, on the reverse strand, counting down.
GTCCTTTGCAAATGTACCATTATAGTAGCGACGTACACCATAGTTTGTACTCATCCGCCCTGCATTTGGCTTTAGAAATACTCCATTCCAATACTTTTCTGGTGTTTGTAGTGCCTTAAAAGCTGCCACGCGTTTAAGTTCATGCTCTGTGGCATCTACTCCGGCTTTGCCAGGTGGCAAATTAATGCGTTGTACGGGGAACTTGCGATTAAGCACGTTGACTGCCAAGTTTTGCACCTGACTATCCCCTGCAACCCGAAGTGTTCTAGTTCCAGCTTTTTCTAATGGAGTTGTGGGAACCAAAGCTCGATACTGATTGGGTGCAATTTCAAAGGCTGGGTATGTATTCTTACCACTAGCTACTGTTGGATTTGTACTATTCTCCGGATTATCTAGATTAATCTCCACCGAGAGTGTATCCCCTAATTTAGGATTAGTTGGAGTCACTTTTACTTGTAAAGCATCTACAGGCAATGCCAAGGTGAGAGGGAGAACAGCAAATATTCCCTTTAACACATTTATTGCACGACGTTTGGCTGTCAACGTTTTGACATCAAAACCGAGCAACTTTTTGTTTGAACTACTAGCGCTATTCTCAATAATCATAGAACTACAAAAAATCCCTTGCTTGTGTTGGAAAATAGACTAGCTTGCGATCGCCAGTGTTTCTTGTTTGAAGTCGATATTGTTGAAAACCATAAATCTTAGGAAATTCTCCAGCTACTTATGGATTTGCAAGGGGGAATGATTTTATCTGTAATTTTAGTGAATTGGGCTTAACTCTAAAACCAAGGTGTATGACATTGGCAATGAGCATAAAATTTAACTAGATTGATGGCAAAAAGCCTATCGTGGCTTGCCATAGGTGTTACTTGTTAAGCAACAAAGTAAACTCGTTTTGGTTACAGTCATTACATAATGATACTTGAAGGAAATCTTGGAATCAACTGGACACTTGTTCAACTGGACACTAATATCACACCGTTAGGTTAAAATCGCTATAGGGAAATCACTTACACCAGCTAAGTAAGTCGGCGAGAATAAATCAAACTATATTAAATAATGTAAATAAATGTAAAGAATATTAATGTCTTAGAAATCTGCTCGTATTGTTCGCGTAGCGTTTGTTAGTGGCGCTTTCGCTAACAAACCATAAATCTAATGCACAAATTTTAGTCGTGCCACGGCACACAGAAGATTTACTTTATAAATCAACTCTGAATCATGGAATATGCTGCTCAACTTGAGGCTGATAATATGACTTTTGACTTGAGTTTGCCATCTTCCATGTCAACGATGCGATCGGCAATGTCTAGGATGCGGTTGTCATGAGTAACCATCAAGATAGTACAGCCTTGTTCTTTTGCTAGTTTTTGCATCAGATTGACTACATCTCGTCCTGATTGACTGTCAAGAGCGGCAGTGGGTTCATCCGCTAGGATTATTTGAGGATGACTGACTAAAGCACGAGCGATCGCTACTCTTTGTTTTTGTCCGCCGGACAGTTTATCAGGATAGTAATGCAAGTGATTTCCTAATCCTACCTGTTCTAGCATTTGGGCCGATCTAGCTTGCATCTTTTTTAACCCAAGATGTTTGTGCAATTCCAAAGCCATTTTGACATTTTGGAGTGCTGTCAAACTACCATGCAAGTTATGTGCTTGAAAAATATAACCGTTATGGCGTCGCGCTTCTACTAGTTGTTCGGCACTAGCACCACAAAGTTCTCGTTCCAACACCCGCAAACTACCAGATTGGGTAGAACGCAACCCACCCACTAAAGTCAGCAAGGTAGTCTTTCCAGAACCAGAGGGCCCAGTCATGATAATAATTTCACCAGTGTTAATCTCTAAGTTGATATTAGATAAAACTTGCTTGCGAAGTGAGCCGCGACCAAAATGGTGGTCGAGATTCTGGATGAAGATGACGGGTTTGCTAGTCATAAGTAGCTCGATTACTCGTGATGACCGTCATTTGCCCTTAGTCATTAGTCATTTGTTACTACAAAGGACAAATGACCAATGACTAATGACAATTTTTAAAACATATCAGCAGGGTCGGTGGCTTGGAGTTTGCGGGTGGCGATCGCACCAGAAATTGCACACATAATTATAGTCAGCACTAATACCTGCAATGCCCGAATCGCGGTCATATACATGGGCAAATTTGTAGCACTGCGAGTCAGTTGGTAAAGTGCTAAGGACACTCCCAATCCAGGGAAGAAGCCCAGTGCTGCCAATATTAACGATTCTTCAAGCACCACACCTAGCAGGTAGTAATTGTGATATCCCATTGCTTTGAAGGTGGCGTATTCTCGAACGTGGGCATTAACATCGGTGGAAAGGACTTGATAGACGATAATCACGCCCACTACAAACCCCATCGATACACCCAGGCTGAAAATAAACCCAATTGGAGAATTTGTTCTCCAGAAGTTGTTCTCAAATTCAATAAATTCGGCGTGGGTTAATACTCTGACATCATCTCTTAGATAGGCTTTCAATGTTGCTGCCACTTTTTTCGGGTCATAGCCTGGTTTTACTTTAATCAAACCTAGACTGACACTGCTTGACTGTCGCCCAGAAAATAGCCGCAAAAAGTTTTGATCGCTGGTAATCAAATTGCCATCAGAACCAAAGGAAGCCCCGACTTGAAATAAGCCACTAATGGTAATTGTGCGCCGTTCTATTTCGGCAGTCAGGGTTTTACCTTGGTTAATTCGAGCGATCGCTTTTTGATAATCTCCTCTAGCGCCACGGTCAAACAAGACGGTATCCGGCAGTTTGATCGCTTGCAATTGCTGGTTAACATCAGGTAAGTCAAAAGCTGGCTTATCTGGGTTGAAACCGATAACTAAAACCCCCGTCTCACGATGTGTTTGGGGATTTTTCCAGATTGTGTTGTTGAAATACATTGGTTCTGCCGACTTCACCCCTGGTATATCCATTGCTTGGTAAAGTCGCCGCCGAGAAAACGTAGACAAGCTTGGCAAGTTACGGGCTTGGGGACTGGTTAAAACAATGTCTGCTTCCAAACTACGATGCAATCTAGTGTTGCTGTCATACAGTGCAGTCTGAAAGCCTAGCTGCATGAACATAAGAAGATCCGCAAAGGCAATGCCTGACAATGCCACTAAGAAACGGCTTTTTTCATGATTCAGTTGCAGCCATCCTAGAGGGGTTCGCCGTCGCAGTTGTTCGATCAATCCCATCATAGTGGGGAGTGTGGGGATGAGGGGACAAGGGAGTAAGGGAGTAACGAAGAAGAATTAATAACCAATGACAAATGACAAATGACTAATGACAAATGACTAATGACTAATTTCACAGTTCAATTACTGCCTTAACTTGCATATTGGTTAAGGCGGCAGCTTTTTGGCTGGAGGCTTCATCTAGTCGGATATGGACTTCCACTACTCTGCTGTCGATATTGCTGACGGGATCTGTGTTAATGACATTCTGCCGCCGCACTTGCAAGCCTTTGCGATCTACGATTCCCTGCAATTCAATCGGGAGGTAATCACCAGATACTCGCACTTGCTGCCCTGAATGCACTTTGCCGATATCGCTTTCGTAGACTTCGGCTATGACATACATCTGGTTGGTTTGCCCGATATCAGCAATGCCATCATTCGATATTAATTCGCCAGGATGGGTATGGATCTCGAATATCTGGCCATTTTGAGGCGATTGCACTTCAGCCTGATTGAGGTTGACTTTTGCTAGATTCATGACTGCTATGGCACGATTGACTTCTGCTTGGGCAGCTTCTACATCCACTCCTCGCACTTCGGCGATTTCATCAAGTTTTGCTGTGGCTTCTTTGATCTGTTGCTGGCTAGTTGATTGGGTACGATTTAATTGCGCCTGTGCTTCTCGCAAGCTTTTTTGGGCAGTTTCCAAGTTTAAGTGCTTACTATCCCGTTGAGAGGCAGAAATTGCGCCCTGTTGAGATAGTTGCTGATAGCGTTCGTCTTCTGCTTGGGCGTTACGCACTTCGGCTTGGAACCGTTCAATTGTCGCTGTTTGGGCATTAATATCACCTTGGCGTTCTGCTTCTAAACGGGCGATCGCAGCTTTTTGGGCGGCAATTTCACCGGGTTTAGCACCTGCTTGGGTGCGGTTTAGGTTTGCCTGGGCTACCTTTACTTGTTCTTGCGCCTCTTTTAATGCTGCTTGCAAGCGATCGCGGCTGTTCAAAATCGCGATCGCTTGTCCTGCTTTTACCCTATCCCCCTCCTTCACTAACAACTTTTCTACCCGACTTCCTTCCGCAGACACCGCAGCAGAAAGTTTAATTACTTTTCCTTGTGGTTCAATCCGCCCTAAAGCTGTTACCGTTTTTAACTGTGGCAATTGTGTTGCTGGCACTTGTGCCTCTGAATTTGCATAATTTTGCCAGCGTTTTACTATATAAAAACTTATTCCGCTAACCAATAAAGATGCAATTATACCTATAGCAACGGATGGACGCAGAATAGACTTAGGGAACGTTCTGTACCCTAGCTTTGAGTTTCGCACCATAGATTACCTCTTAACTAGTGGCGCAGAAAAAACTAAATAGATTAAGTTGTTCTCTTTGCTAATTTTTACTTCCTTTGTTAGTTTTATTTATCGATTCAGTGTTCATAAAAAATGAAAATCGTTGATAATTTACCAACCTATGGCAATTTAACTGGATAAAATAACAACAAGTTACTCTCCAGAATTAAAAGTTTTATGTTCCTGAGGAACTACTTTTGTTTTTTTGAATGTACTCAGGTATGGTAAACGGTTTCAAAATTTCGGGTTGTAACAGTGCCAACAAACAACAGACAAATTCAATTAGAAGGAAATCTTTTCTGTCATGAAAGGCTAATAAATTTAAATTACTAAAAAATCTCTTGGAATTTGATATTTATATAATTTTCAGTGATATATTTCACTGCTAAAAGTTATTTATTGGAATTGTCTTTGAAATTGACCAACTCTTTTGCTACCAATAACTTTAGTGCGCGATCGCAGTTGTGTCGAGAACCTCTCGGCATTTTATAATTGTTAGGAATTTAAATTACGTAAAATATGCGTACCTAAGAGGTTATTTTAAAAATGTTTGGCTGTGATTTTAGGCACTTATTTATCCCCCCTAACCCCTGTAAAAAAGGGGGGCAAATCAAAGTCCCCCTTTTTAAGGGGGACTTAGAGGTATTTATAACTTTTGATCCGGTCAAGAGAACTTTTAAAATATCCTCTAATGTGTAATCTAGTTTTAAATGCTAAAATTTAAGCTTTTTGTTATTTCCAGTGTTTGGGTATTTTAAAGTTTTCCGGTAAGATTGTTGTGCGATCGCCAATTGCTTGTTCAATCTGCTGTAATTCTAGGTTTTCAGAACCGCTAAAGTTTGCTCTATAGAGGTTAGCTTCTTGGAAGTTAGCTTCTTGGAGGTTGGCTGTACTCAGTAATACACCTTCTAGGTTGGCTCCAGCAAGTTTTGCCCTGTGCAAGTTACTGCCAATCAGGTTTGCATCTAGAAGGTTGCTACCCTCAAAGTTTACTTCTTCCAAGTTGGCATCACAAAGGATTGCTCCTTCTAAGTTGGCATCACAAAGAACTGCGCCTGTTAAGTTAGCATCACAAAGAACTGCACCTTCCAAATTGGCATCATAAAGGATTGCCTTAGAGAGATTCGCTTTTCTGAGGACTACGCCTTGGAGATTGGCTTCTGGGAGGATTGCTTTAGAGAGGTTGGCTTGATAGAAAATTGAGCCACAAAGATAGGTTACTGATAAGTCTGCCTCAGAGAGATTTGCTCGTGTAAAATTGACCCATTGCAAGTTAGCTCCTGCGAGGATTGCTTTAGAGAGGTTAGCTTCCGTTAAATCTGCATTACTGAGGTCTGTATTGCGTAAATCTAGTTTCTGATTTACCGGATCTTTATGAGAATCGCGTCGTCCAATGACAGTTAAGGCTGTTTGAATATCTGTAGGAAGTTTTGATGACTCCTGTGATTCGTCCTGATTCACCGAGGCATTCTCGCGGATAAAAGCAGCGAGGATTTCCATAATTGTCCAATGGTCTTTCGGAGAATCCTTGGCAATTCGTTCTAAAGCATAAATTGCGGCAAATCGCGTTTCTATCTTTTCATTTCCCAACTGTTCGATTGCTTTAGAAAAACGTTCTGGAACAATTTCTTCTGGAGTTTGTTGAGTGCTCTTAATGTCAGTTACGATGTTGTCGTTCCAAGCTAGTGTCCTACCAAGGAGTTTGGTTAATACACTCTGATTTTCACCAAAAGAGAGTCTGGAAGTATAGTAAGCATTAATAATTAATGCTAATCCCCCAATGATTATCGCAAGAGTTGTTAATGCTTGATTAATATATTGGATTTTTTCTTGATTTGAAAAGCCTTCAATATTCTCAAAGAATGAAAAAATTAGAGTTAATGAGAAAATAAATATAATTGAGATAAATACAAACAAACTCGTAAGTCCATTTATCTTTATGAAAGACATGTCATAAGCCTTCATATCTGACTCCTTACGTAAACAAATTTAGGTTGATTCTAAGAGCATCTGTAAAGTTATGATAGAGTACAAACACGGATATAGTTGACGAACTCTTAATTCTACTATCAAATAATAATCATCTATAATCATCTATATAGGAATCCTCTTTTTGAAAGTCACAAGCTCAGATCGCCGACTTTCTAGAGAAGTCAGGGATGTGATTATTCACGAATGATTAATTAGGGCGATATAAATACGTAATTGAGATACAAGATTTTTATACGTTAACCGCAGGTATGTCCAGGCAATTGAAAACGCGATATTACCTGTAAAGAATAGTTTAAAATCTGTAACATTAACGGGGTTCAGCTAATGGACTCAGGTTTATAACAAATACCTAAGTAGATTGGACTAAATTAGTAATTGCTGCGAGCAATTCCTCTGGTGCTACAGGTTTAACGATGTGCTGTTGAAACCCTGCTTTTATTGCTTGCTGCTGATTGATTTGGCCTGCATAAGCAGTCAGAGCGATCGCTGGAATCTGTTTTCCCCCTACTGCTGCTTCTTGAGTCCGTACCTGTTGCATCAGCATATAGCCGTTCATCTCTGGCATCCCAATATCGCTGAGTAAGATATCTGGCTTTGACTGTGTTAGCGCTTGTAATGCTTCATCGCCTGATGCTACTGCGATGACGATCGCTCCAAACTGTTCCAGCACAAAACTAAAAAAGTCGCGGGTGTCTGCATTGTCATCCACAATCAGCACTTGTAGACCCATGAGGGGAGAAAAAGGAAAAACAGCAGTTGAGGAATCGGCATTTGTGTCATCCTTAATTATTGCACTGTCCTTAAGTAGTGGTAACCTAACTGTGAAGATCGCTCCTTGCTCCTCGCCAAGACTCTCGGCGCAAACCGTTCCACCATGCATCTCAATCAAGTGACGGGCGATCGCTAAACCTAACCCTAGCCCACCAAACTTTCTGGTTGTTGTACTGTCACCCTGACGGAAATAGTCAAACACATGAGGTAGGAAGTCTGGGTGAATGCCCTTACCTGTGTCGCTGACGGTAATCTGCGCTTGGGCATCGATGCACTCCAATCGCACATTTACTTGTCCCCCAGTCGCTGTAAACTTGACGGCATTCGATAACAGGTTCCAAAGGACTTGCTGTAAGCGAGCTGAATCACCCAGAACTTTCCCCACAGTTGGATCGAGCATCGTCTCAATCTGAATGGTTTTAGCCTCCGCTGCCAAATGCACAGTTTCCATTGCAGCTTCAATGGTGGATGCCAGATTGACTGGCATCATGTTGAGATTGAGTTTACCTTGAAGGATGCGAGAAACATCCAGCAAGTCTTCAATGAGTTGAGCTTGTAATTTGGCATTGCGCTCAATGGTTTCCAGTGCTTTTTTGAGCGGAATCTCCTCAAATTTTCGCATTTGCAATAGTTTTGCCCAACCAAGAATCGGATTTAGCGGCGATCGCAATTCATGGGAAAGTACTGCTAGAAACTCATCTTTTATCTGGTTGGCAGCCTCTGCTTCCTCCCTAGCTCTTTTCTCTAGTTGCAAAAGGCGATCGCGTTCTGATTCGGTGCGTTTGCGATCGGTGATATCAGTTAGCATTGCGATCGCACCTAAGAACTCATTTTGTTCATTCAAAATTGCTCTAGCAGAAATCAGTGTCCAGATGTACGAACCATCTTTGCAGCGCAATCGAGCTTCTTTAAGATCGCTCCCCTCTTTCTCAAGCCACTTCAATTTCTCTTCGGGTGTTATCCCATCAATCCGATCGATAAAATCAAACATGGAACGACCGAGCATTTCTTCTGCCGGATAGCCCAACATCTGCGACAACCGCTGATTCACATACTCTGTTTGAGTTTGAGAATCAATCATCCAGATTCCCTCATAAGACGTATCAACAATTCGGCGATACCTGGCTTCACTCTTTTGTAAGGATTTCTCTGCTCCCTTGCGCTCACGTCGCTCTTTAGCTTCCCGCAATGCTCGTTGCACCGAAGGAACTAATCGCCCGAGTCGTTGCTTTAATACATAATCGGTTGCACCGTTTTTTAAGGCTTCGATCGCTAATTCTTCACCTAGCGCCGCAGAGACAAAGATAAAAGGAACCTCTGGACATTGATTTCGGGCAATTTCCAAGGCAGAAATTCCATCAAAAGATGGCAAGGCATAATCGGCAAGAATTAAATCGAAAGCCTCCGCTTGCACAGCAGCTAGGAAATCAGCACCAGTTTCGACTCGTATCAGTTCGCAATTAATTCCCCCTTCAGTTAACATCGCTTGGGTAAGCTCTGCATCTAACATACTGTCTTCCAAAAGGAGAAAACGCAGGACATTCATCATTTACTCTCCTGTTGACGATGAGGTGCAGAAGGTAGAGCGCCAAGAGGTGGCTGATTAATCATTGCCCAAAACAGTCCCACACCCTTGATAGCATCGGCAAACTCATGATAATTTACTGGCTTGACGACATAGGCATTCACCCCTAACTCGTAGCATCGAACTAAATCTGGCTCCTCACGAGAAGAAGTTAGGACTACGATTGGAATCACTCGCATCATTGGGTCAGATTTGAGTTGTGCCAGCACTTCTAGTCCATCAATTTTAGGTAGTTTCAAATCGAGCAGCACCACAACAGGATGCCCCTCCATTCGCAACCGGAATAGCCCCCGGCGATAGAGATAATCCAGGGCTTCCTCTCCATCACGTACCACCACCACTTCATTAGCGAGATGATTTTCCGACAAAGCAGCCAGTATTAATTCTGCATCGTTGGCACTGTCTTCAATCAGCAGAATTCGTTTGAGTTCTTTCATCACTCTCCTTTGTTAACAACTTAGGCAGCGAGAAATAAAAGGTGGCTCCTTTATCAACTACAGCCTCCGCCCAGACTCGACCATTATGTCGATGAATAATGCGTTGCACGTTTGCCAATCCAACACCTGTGCCTTCAAATTGTGGCTCGCTATGCAGGCGTTGAAATACTCCGAATAGCTTGTGAACATATTGCATATTGAAGCCTACGCCGTTATCTTGTACAAAAAAGACAACTTCGTTTTCATTGTTAGTACTTCCAACAGTAATTTCTGCTGGGTTTCGAGTCTGGGTATATTTTACGGCATTGTCTATTAGGTTGCGAAGGACGAGCCGCAGCATGGAGGGGTCAGCCTGCACTTCTGGGAGTGGCTCTATGTGCCAATGGATTGTGCGTCCTTGGGTTTCTGTGAGCAAATCGCGTTTTATCCCTTGCACCAGTTGCTCCATATTGATGTTGATATAGCGCATCTCGGTGCGCCCCATGCGAGAAAATGTGAGCAACTCATCGATTAGTATTCCTGCCTGTTTTGCAGTTTCGGCAATTATTTTCAAATAGCGCTGACTCGTTTCATCTAAGTTTGTTGAGTTATGCCGCTTTTGAAGCAATTCTACAAATCCGGCGATGTGGCGAAACGGTGCTCGCAAGTCATGAGAAACTGAATAAGAAAAGGATTCTAGTTCCTTGTTGGCAGCTTGGAGTTCGATGGTGCGCTCTTGAATCCCTTGTTCCAGCATTTCGTTGAGTTGTTGCAGGGCGGTTTCGGCAACTTTGCGATCGTGAATGTCGCTGGTGATGCCCACCCACTTGATAATCTGTCCGGCTGCATCTCGAAATGGCAAACTCCGCGCCAGATGCCAACGATAGCTACCATCAGAAACTCGACGGTAGCGAATTTCTGCTTCATAGTTTGTGCCGTCAGCAACAGCCTGCTTCCAAGTTTTCAAGACGCGCATATAGTCATCTGGGTGAATGACACAAGTCCAGCCATGCCCTAGAGTCTGCTCCATTGTCAGTCCGGTGTAGTCAAACCAGTATTGATTGCAATAGGTAATTACACCATCGCTATTACCCATCCAAATAGCCAGGGGTGACACTTCCGTTAAAATTCGATATCGCTCCTCACTGTCACGTAGGGCAACTTCTGCCAAGTTGCGATCGTCGATATCAACACACGAGCCGATATAGCCGAGAAATTCCCCAGATGGTGCAAACCGAGGTACACCAGTATCAAAAAGCCAACGGTATTCGCAATCATTGCGTCTAAGGCGATATTCCATTTGAAAATTTTGTCGGGCATCAAAGGCATTGGTGTATGTGTCTAAGCAACGCTGAAAATCATCGGGATGAACACCTTCAGTCCAACCATTGCCCATCTCTTGCTCCAGAGTCCGCCCAGTAAAATCTAGCCAGGGTTTATTAAAGTAGTTACAAAGTTTGTCAGTGCCGGACATCCATATCAGTACGGGGGCAGTGTCTGCCATCTGGCGAAAGCGGGCTTCACTTTCACGCAACGCTGCTTCTGTTTGCTGGCGATCGCTAATGTCGGCAATCAGTCCCAGCATCCGCACTGCATCTCCTTGAGCATTATGATAAATATGACCCCGCGCCCAAATCCAGCGTAATTCTCCATCTGCACGGCGAATGCGGCACTGAAAGTCCCAGGTATCCTGATTAATTAGAGCAGTCCGAAATTTGGCATCAACCAAAGCGCGATCTTCAGGTAAGACGTGCTCTAGGAACATATTGTAAGTCCATTCGGGTAGGAGAGACTCATAACCAAAGATTTGGTCGTGTCGTAGGGAACGGCGAGCAGTCTGGTTGCTCAAGTCCATATCCCAATCGCCTAACTCTGCGGTTTGCAGGGCAAAGTTTAGCCGCTCATTGCTCTCGCGCAACGCCTCCTCTGCCTGCTGACGTTTGCGTAGCGCAGCTTGCTGTTCGCTGATGTCAACGATCAACGCTGCATACCCTTCAACGATTCCCTGTCTATTAAACTGGGGAACGTAAATAGCATTAATGTAGCGTGTGCCACCATCTTTATAAGGAACTTGACTTTCAAAAGTAACCTGCTCTCCTGCCAGTACTTGTTCCACATAGGGACGAACCACCCCATAAGCGGATTCACCTACAACTTCCCAAATATGCTTTCCATAAACTTCTGCCGCCGACTGCCCAAACCACTCTTCATAGGCTCGGTTGTTGAAGCGGTAGCGTTGTTCTGAATCTACAAAGGAAATTAGAACTGGCAACGTATCTGTAATCAAGCGAAGTTCTGTTTCTCGTTGCCGCAGTGCTTCCTCATTGGACTCTGTTAAGCGACCAAACCGTACTTCGCTTTCGCTTAGTAACTTCAGACTTTCCTCCGCTTTCCGTTGGGCTATGCGGCGTGATTCGTTGAGCCAACTGATTAACCCTGTTGTCAGCATGAACACTACCAAGGGAACTACAATATTCAGATTTGTAATGTTCTGCGGATAGAGTGGCTTAAAAAAGAAGTAATTGATTGCCAAAGTAGACAAAACGGTTGCAAGTAACCCTGAACCCAAGCCACCGTACCAGGCACTCACCATCACCGCAGCAAAAAACAGCGCAGCAGGCGTTGGAGTGAGATATGGATTGAGTAGCAGAGTTGCCCACAGAGCTAAGGCAACGGATAATAAAGCAACACCATAGTGCAGCAGTTGCTCTCGGATAAATGCGCCCTTGTCTATACCACCAGCAAAGATGTTTTGGGATTCAGATGCTCTCGCCTTACGACTCATAACCCTATTCTGCTTCTGGAAAATACTGATTTAGCAGTTTTTTGCCGGGTTCACCCATCTTCCGCAACATTTCTTCTATTAGTTTTAAGGCTATCCGTGAAGGCACTGTATGCCCATTCTCCCAGCGGTTGACTGTTTTGAAGGAAACTCCTAATCTAACAGCAAACTGTTTCTGAGAAAGATTAAGTTGCTGCCGAAGTTCGCGAGTTAAATCTAAAATTTCCAGCCGCTTTGTTACAGACATCTCTTTTTCCTATTCCCATAGAATCGCTAGGATAAGACACGTGTCCTATGGTTTCTCTCCTACTTAGGGAATATTTTCTCTGTTTTCGTCTCTAACTGAACCCTATTGTTTCAAAGGCTCAAGTTTCAGTATCAAAGGGTAACTTAAGCTTTCCAATGTTCGGGTAGTTGAAGATTTTCCGGTAGGATGGTTGTGCGATCGCCTTTTGCCGATTCAATCTGGTGTTGTTCTAGATTTTTGGCTATGTACATCATACTCCCCTCCTCGCTTGCGGGGAGGGGGTTGGGGGTGGGGTTCTTGTACCTCACTTAACTGATAACCGCTATAATAGCAATCCTAGAAGATTAATTTTACTTACTTCTCATTTGATGATATACCAAATTCCGTTACTATTTTGACGTAACATCCGGTATCTTTGGTCAATAAATTCCAGCATTTTTGGAAAGTTTTTTTTGATTGTATGCTCCTGAATATAATCAATAAAGATATAAGGAGGCTTAGACAAATCTAACTGTTCTATAAGTTTTGGCCATTGCTCAGGCAGAAAATAATCAAGTGCCCAACCACGTAGTGATGTTGCTTGAGTACGACCAGAAAAGTAGTAAATAGATGCATCGCCAGCTACATAAATATTACCAGGAAGACTTTCTGGTTGAGAGATAAAGTCAGCCTCTGAACGAAGTAATGGATATTTCGCTCTAAAGGAAGTTTGATATTTAAATCGTGTATCTTCAGCTAAAGCAAAGTTATTCCGAGCTAAAATAACGCTCTTTCTTGTAAGAGTGTATGATAAAGGTAAAAATAATAAAAACAGAAGCGCAATTGTAATAATTGGGGAACGCAATTCTTTTAAAGGCTGCCATAATATATCTAATCCTTTAGTTGCTAAAATCCCTAAAGGTACAAAAAATAGTAAATAATGGTACTCCCAGAATGCCCCACTTTGTAAAAGAATAACACCAAAATCAAAAGCACACCAAACAACAAGTAGCAAAGTCAATATATTCTTAGACTTACCCAATGAAAAATTGACTGCAACAATAGCCAATAAAATTAAAGGGTAAAAAGCACCTAAAAACCATCGTATTCCCGAAATAAAACTAGTTCGATCGAATGCAAAATTAGCAACAATGCGAGGTGGATATAAAATAAATGTTTCATACAAAATTCCAAGACTATGAAACCAAGCAAAGTAGGCAACAACAACTAAAAGTGGAAATAGAACACCTATAAAAATTGGTAGACTAATTTCTATAAATTCTTTAAAAGCATTCTGTCGCTTTATGAATACAGAATATATCAATATAGTTAGCCAAAAAGAAAGCAATATAAATAGAAGAATTAATTTAAAGATGAGGACAATTCCGCCAAAAAAGCCTGAAAATAAAAGTAAGTAAAATCTTTGGTTACCTTCATATTTTAAAGATTGATAAGTCAGCCAAAGACAAAGAAATATAGGAAAACCAACCAATGCTTCCACTTGAGTAAGGTGCCAAGCACCTGAAACAATATAGTAAACACCAACGGTTAATAAAGGTACTAGACTTGCAATAATTTGATGCTGAAAATAGCTTTTTAGAGTCAGCAGCAATATTATAGAAAAAACCACCATGTAAATAAGTTCAAAGACATGGATGCCAATCTCATTAAAACCAAACAAACTTCCCGCCAAAAAATAAAAGCAGAAAATCCCCGGTTGCTTCACATCCCAAAAATCACGATAGAGTACCTTTCCTTGTTGCATTTCCAAAGCACCTAGCCTAAAAAATGCTTGATCTCCATCAAATGGAAAAGGTAAATGTACAAGACCAATTATGACAATAACAATCAAAACCAGAATGTCAATTCTATTTAATTTAGAAATGCTAATCATGTGATTTTAATTTAAATTTAATAGATTGAGGGAAGGATTTCCCGATTTAAGGAAAGCGTTCGCCGCAAAGCAAGAAAAATAGAGAATTTATGAATGAATTAAAACTATTATAATAAGCATATTTTTAGTTACATAAAGCTTACGTAAATTCTTGGATAAACTATAAAATTTTATGAAAATGGTAGAATGCGCCGAAATAACTAATTGATGCTAAAGTAACTTAACCAGACTGCCGCCAATGTGTGGGCGCTTCGATATAATCAGGTAGGCGAGTGGTGCGATCGCCAAGTGCCTTTCTAATCTGCTGTAACTCTAAGTTTTTAGCTCCTGTCAAAATTGTCCCTTCCAATTTGACATCACTGAGGTTAGCTTCTGAGAAGTTAGCTCCCATCAGGTTTGCCTGAGTCAGGTTAGCTTGATAAAAGGTTGCCCTATACAGGTTTGCGCCAATGAGGTTTGCTTGGTGCAGGTCAGCTTCGGTTAAGCTGGCTTCTGAGAGATTGGCAAAATAAACTTCTGTTTGGTGGAGTTTGGCTGCATTCAAGTTAGCCTTTGAAAGGTTGGCCCCATTTAAGTTAGCCCCTGAGAGGTTAGCACCAATCAAACCCGTCATATGCAGATTGGCTTTGCCCAGTTTTGCTCCTTGCAAGTTAGCTAAAAACAGCTTTGCCCCAGAGAGGTTGGCGAGTTTCAAGGTCGCTTGCTGCAAGTTAGCTTTATAGAGGTTTGCTCCTTGCAGATTGGCTACACGCAGACTTGCTCCAGAGAGGTTAGCCGAACGCATGTTTGCCCCACAAAGATTAGCGCGGTTGAGATTAGCCCAACACAGGTTAGCTCCACATAGGCTGGCTTTTAGTAATTTTGTTTCATAAAGAATAGACTTAACGAGTTTAGCGCCGTTGAGGTCAGCCTCACTCAAGTCCGCTCCACGCAAGTCAGCCCCACTCAAGTCAGCCCCACGTAGGTCTGCTTGTTGCAGGTTAGCTTTGAGTAGGTCTGCCCCTCTGATGTCGGTATTACGTAAATCAAGTTTCTGCTCTTTTGGGTCTTCGAGTAAATTACGCCTTCCGATAACAGTTAGTGCTGCTTGAATATCGGTGCGGATTTTTGGCAATTCCTCATGGAGGCTTTGCTCCAACTGCTGTGTCGGACGCGGCCCACCTCTACGCCGACTTGAGTAAACTGCTGGTGAATATTCAGCCTTTTGTTGCTCTGCTTTTACCTGCTGGATAGGTGCATTCTCTCGCACAAAGGCAGTGAGAATTTCCATAATTGTCCAGTGTTCTGTGGAAAAATCCTGAGCAACTCTTTCTAATGCATAAATTGCACCTGTCCGAGTTTCAACCTTGTCATGACCAAGCTGGGAAATTGCCCCCATAAAGCGCTCTGCAATCAATCTGTCTTGATTGAGTTTTGCATTTTGAATGCCAATTTCGAGGTTTTTCTCAGCTGCGATCGCATTTTTCTGCATCGCTTGGGCACGCTTTGCTGCATAATAAGTATTAAACATTGCTGCCGATGCTAGAAAAACTATTGCAGTTGTTGTTAATGCTTGGTTTCTATACTGGATTTTTTCCTGAATTGACAATTCTTTAATACTAGACAATACGAAAAAAATTACAGTCAATGAGAAGCCAAATATAACTGTTATAGCTATCAACCAATTCAACAAAACGTCTGTCTTTTTAGAAGACATGGTAAAGATTTTCCTTACAACCTAGAATTATTACTTAGATGTTGGGGAAAAATAGTATAGCATTTAGCAGAAAATTATAATAGGTGTCAAAACACTCATTGAACTAGGGAATGATATCGAATATACTTGTACATTACGACAGAAATAAACCAGCCATTCCAAATTAATGAAACGCTTGCGGTACAATAATTACGAATTACGCAAGCGTTTCATTGAGCGTGATTATAAATTATTTTACTTAGAGAATTTGGTTTCTCTGAGGTTTGCCCCATCGAGTATGGCATCATTGAGAATTGCTCCATGCAACCCAGCTAGATATAAACTTGCACAATGCAGGTTAGCTCCACAAAGGTTCGCTCCTTCTAGATTGGCTGCACTGAGGATTGTCCCTTCTAGGTTGGCTAGATATAAGTTAGCTCCTTCTAGGTTAGCTGCACTGAGAATTGCTCCAGCAAGATTAGCTTCTCTGAGATTAGCGCCAGCAAGATTAGCTTGATAGAGATTTGTCTGTTCTAGGTTCGCCTTGTTTAGGTTTGCCCCCCTCATATCCGTGTGGCTTAAATCAAGTTGCTCATTTTCTGGGTCTTTGTTTACATCTCTTCTAGCAATAACGGTAAGGGCTGCTTGAATATCTGCACGAGCTTTTGCTGATGGGTTGCTCGTTATTTCCTCTTGGGGTATGTAAAGAGCATTTTCTCGGACAAAATTAGTCAGCATTTGCATGATTATCCAATGGTACTGTGGATGATTTTGGGCAATTTGCTCTAAATCATTAATTACAGCTAGATTGGATTCTATAGTCTTATTCCCCAGTTGTTCAATTGCTATTCTTAAACGTTCTTTTGGCGACCGATACTGAGTTTGGTTAACTTTTTCCTGAAAAGCGTGTATCCCCAGACATATTTTTGATAACTGACTGTTATTTGTCGGTAAAATATTTTTCATCGCATGAAAAGCATCAATAATGACTGTCAACATATCCAAGTAATCACAAGAATTTTTAATAATTTAGTCGCGTATGCTATTGTTTCATGCATAGTCAATATTTGAATATGCTAATGTAACCAATAAAATCGAGAATATAACTGTTAAGTAAGTAGACCTTAACATATATGCTGCCTGTCATCCTCAATCATGAGTTGTATTCACCATCAATTAACCTCTGAGAAGGATGATTTAAATTGATGCCTAATCAGTGATAGAGCAGTCATAAATTATTTATGAAAAACCATTAATGATAAAGCAATACAGTTGAGTTAACTCAAATAGAATTGTTATTAAGTACTTCAATGCAGCAAAACTTACAGCCCATAGTTAAAGACCTAGTGCTGATAGGTGGCGGTCACAGTCATGCGATTGTCCTGAGAATGTTTGGAATAAAGCCCTTACCCGGAATCCGTTTGACGTTGATTACCGCAACCCAAAAGACAGCCTACTCTGGAATGTTACCAGGACACATTGCCGGATTTTACAGCCATGATGAATGTCATATTGACTTGCGACCTTTAGCAAACTTTGCTCAAGCACAGTTGTATATTGACAAAGTAGTTGCCCTAGACCTGAAAAATAACAAAGTTCTTTGTGCTAACGGACTTGTAGTAGATTTTGATGTGCTGTCTATTGATATTGGCAGCACTCCGGCCACAGTGTCTGTATCAGGTGCAGCAGAATATGCGATCGCAGCTAAACCAGTATCGCAGCTATTGGAACATTGGGATGAACTAATTGAAGCTGTAGATAAAAATCCTCAAGAACCAATTAGCATTGCGATCGTAGGTGGTGGTGCTGGCGGTGTAGAATTGGCGTTGGCGATGCAATCTCATTTACATCGGATTTTACGTCAAACTCAACAACCAATTCAAAATCTGGAAATTCATTTATTCCAGCGCGGACAAGAACTGATGCCCAATTACCATCAATTAGTGCGGCATCAAATTCAGCAATTTATCACCGAGCAAGGTATTGAGCTACATCTTGGAGAAAGTGTGTGTAAAATTGCACCCATAACACATAGGGAAACTAAAGAAATATTTGAAATTAAATGCGAATCTGGTTTGACAGTAGAGTGTAATAAAATTTTCTGGGTAACACAAGCATCAGCGCCTGAGTGGTTAAAAATAGCTGGACTCGGAACTGATGAGCAAGGCTTTATTTTGGTGGAGGACACGTTGCAATCTCAAACGCACCCGCAGATATTTGCTGCTGGTGACATTGCCACAATGGTAAATTATCCCCGTCCAAAAGCTGGGGTGTTTGCTGTTAGGCAAGGTAAACCTTTATTTGAGAATTTGCAGCGAATTTTATTAGGCAAGCCGCTCAAACCTTATAAACCACAGAAACAATATTTGAGTTTAATTGGTACAGGAGACGGACGAGCAATGTCTGCGACGGGCTACGCCTACGCAATCAGAGGCGCTATTATTTTACCACCCCACAAACTCTTATGGCATTACAAAGATTGGATTGACCGCCGCTTCATGGAACGCTTTCACTTTGAAAAAAACGAGTGATATTATGTCCGCTTGAACCTAATTACAGCTATTTTCAGATAAATAGACCACGCAGTAGGGGCGCAAGGCCTTGCGCCCCTACGACAGGTGTGGTTCAAATACATAAAAACTGCTGTAAACCCGGAGAACCCCACCCCGCCAAAGCTGTGCTTTGTCTTTGCGCTCTTCGGGAGGGGTTGGGGGTGGGGTTCTTTTATTGAAGCTGTTCAATTAGCTCCATAATTTGTTGATAATACTGGATATTTCCTTCTTGATAATACAAGTCTGCGGATTTTTGGAAATCGGCAATTGCTCCTTGAGAATCTCCCAGATTTTGGTAGACATCTGCGCGGAGGATGTAAGCTGAAGCCCAATTAGGCTGACGCTGTAAGGCTTGGTTTAAGTCTGCAAGCGCTCCTTGTAAGTCTTTTAATAAAGAACGACTACGACCCCGATTGTACCAGTCTTCAGCAAAGCTGGGGTCGATGGCGATCGCTCGACTGTAATCTTCTATTGCCCCTTGATAATCTTCTAGGGCATAGCGAGCATTAGCGCGATCGCTGTAAAATGCAGCAGATTGGGGATTTATTTGCAACGCTTGGGTGTAATCTGCGATCGCACTTTCATATTCTTCTAAAGCATAGCGGGTAGAACCTCGGTTGTAATATGCTTCAATTAAATTGGGATTAATTTGTAATGCTCGATCGTAATCTGCTATCGCTCCCTTTTCATCTCCCAAAAGACGACGAGCATTTCCCCGATTACAGTACGCTTGAGAAAAATCAGGAACAAGCTCTATTGCTTGAGTGTTATCATCAATTGCTCCCTGTAAATCTTGCAGGGCTTCACGGGCAATACCCCGACCATAATAAGCTGCGGCTAAGTTATCATTAATCTCTAATGCCCGATCGTAATCTTTAATTGCTCCTTTATTATCTCCTAAAGAACGACGAGCCGCGGCGCGATCGCAATATCCTTCAGCTAAATTAGGATTGAGTTGTAATAGGCGATTGCTATCTTCAATTGCACCTTGATAATCTCCTAATCGGCGACGAGCATTGGCCCGAAAACCGTATACTAAAGCTAAAGTCGGATTTTCTTGTAAAGCTCGATCGTAATCTGCGATCGCACCCTCATAATCTTCAAGAGTACTACGGACAAGACCCCGTTCAGAATATGCTTGCACATCATCAGGATTGAACTTTAATGCTTGGTTAAAATCCTCAATTGCTCGATGATATTCTTTGAGATGAGCAAGAACCAAACCCCGATTGTAGTATGCTCCGGCAAAGCTGGGGTTAATTTTTAGTGCGCGGTTGTAATCTGCGATCGCACTTTGATAATCTGCTAAAGAGTAGTGGGCATTACCTCGATTATGATAAGCCTCCGCCAAGTTAGGATCTAATTGTAATGCCTGGTTATGGTCGGCGATCGCTTCGTGATAATTGCCTAAAATATGATGAATATTACCCCGATTGCTGTAAGCTGCGGCAAAATTGGGATGCCACTGTAAAGCTTGCTGAAAATCAGCGATTGCTCCTTGACGATCGCCCCTCTCAAAACAAGCTACACCCCGATTATGATAAGCATTGGCAATATCAATATTGATATTATCAGCTAACTGGGTACTAGTTTCTATTGTTTGGATATAATCAGCGATCGCTTTGTCGTATTTTTCTAAGGCAAAGTAAGCATTACCCCGGCTGTGGTAAGATTGGGCGAGATTTGGATCGATTTGTAATGCTTGGTTCTGATCGGCGATTGCTCCTTCATAATCAGCTAAAAAGTAACGTGCATTGCCTCGGTGACAGTAGGCTGTGGCAAAATTAGGATTGATTTCTATGGCGCGATTAAAATCTGCGATCGCACTGCGATAATCTTTGAGTTGAACGCTTAGAATAATTCCTCGATTATGGTAAGCTTCGGCATAGTTAGGATTGAGCTTGATTGCTTGAGTGTAAGCTGCGATCGCTCCTTGATAATCCCCTTGCAAATTGTAGCTTAATCCTTGGTTTAAAAAGTCTTCTGCATTCATATAATTTTTTTGGATTTCGACATTCCCTAGCTTTAAGGCAACGGGATTCTTGTTTAATGCTTTTATTTTATCCGTGACGTAAATTGAAGCATTTGAATAATTCCAATTGTTCAACCGAATTACTCATCTACACGGGAGAAGGTTAAAATCGGGCACTACCATCCACTTCTATGACGCTACCAGTAAAGTAATCACATTCAATAATAAAAAGCATCGCCTGCCATATTTCGTAAGGTTCAGCTATGCGAGCGATAGGTATTTTGGCAGTCATCTCCACCAAGGCAGAGATACCCAACTAAGGATTGGGATACTCGTCAATCCAGGTGCTATGCAGGCTATCCTAAATCCGAAAGATGCCGATTCTAAAGCCCATCTACGTGTTTGGCTGTGATTTGAGGCACTGTTGCAAACATTATTCTCAACTTGACATTTTTGTATTACGTTTGTAATATAAAAGTATTGAACTAAATAATCGAGCTTCCCAATCAGTTTACGTGCTGCATCGCTCATAAGCAAATACAAGCTATAAATTTTAGAAAAAAAGCTAAAAATACCAACATTAAAAGGTTTTTAAAATACTTAAAAAATAGTTTTATATTATAGCCATAAATTATATTTTGGGAAATTGAATTGCCTGATTATAAGCTGATTTAAAATCATTTTAATTTAGTTAATATTGCTAAAGTAAGTTAGCGATTACTTAGGCGATCGCCTATATCTATTTAACAAAAAATTCCCGCATCAGTATAAAAAATATATATTTTTAAAGGTTTTAGCCTTAAATTTACCCCAACAACAGATGTACGCCCATACTACGTACTAAATTTCGAGTTTTTCTAAAATGTATTCTTTTCAAAAGAGGTGAGCTATGAGTATTTTTAAAGTTGAAGTTGTCAAAATCAGCAGTATTAATCCTCATCCCAATGCTGATAGACTAGATATTGCCTCTATTGAAGGTATGGGGTATCAAGTAATTATAGTCAAAGGGAAGTTTTGCTTAGGAGATTTAGCTTTTTACTTTCCTATTGATAGTGTTATTCCAGAAAAGTTTTTGGATGAGTTTGGTATTCGTAACTACTACTCGAAAAAACTGTATGCTATTAAACTTCGCGGAATTTTTTCTGAGGGTTTGCTTATCCCAGTTGGTAATAACTTTACAGGAAATGTCGGAGACGACTACACGGAGTATTTTGGTGTAACAAAGTACGAATATCCAATTCCGCGAGGGATGAGCGGGGAAGCAGAAAATGTTATTGGACATTACAAATTCCCCAGCCCAGAAAACTTGAAACGTTACAAAAACATACTAATTGAAGGCGAAGAAGTTGTTGTAACAGAGAAGTTGCACGGAACTAACTTCACTATCTTAGTTGATGCTGATGGCACAACTAAAATTGGTAGCCATAATTACTTCTGGAAAAATAACGAAGTAAACAAAACTTTAGTTTATATTCGTGCTTACAACGAAAACGAAGCTTTCCAGAAACTTCCGCCAGGAACTCAGATTTTTGGGGAAATTTACGGCGTACAAGATATCAAATATGGCTTGAATAATGGCAAGATTGGAATTGCTATATTTGCTGTGCGTCGCGGCAGTTATTTTCTCAATTACAGTGATTTTGTAGCTTTTTGCGAGGAATTTGCTTTGCCGAGAGTACCTGTGCTTTATATTGGTGCTTACAGTTGGGAAGCGGTGTCTCAGTTCAATAATGCCAATAGTGTACTCAGTCCCGACTGCATTATGGAAGGCGTTGTCGTGCAACCAGTCATTGAAAAAACGCATCCAGAAGTAGGTAGAGTAGTCTTAAAGTTGATTAGCGATCGCTATCTGCTTCGTAAGGATGGAAGTGAACTCCATTAAGTTCGACTCCAGTTTTGGTGGCGACGCCTTAACTGACTACAGAAAATATTTATGTTTCGTGGGTGGGTGTCTTACTCGCCCTTTTTTACTAGTATTGCTATAGTAGCGGATAACACATGTAACTAAGTGCGATCGCATCTACTATCAACATGGATAAAGAGTCTCAAAATCGCTTAAAACACTTTGCTGCTTTAAAGTCCAAATACCAAGCAACTAATTATCCCGATTCATCACCCTCTAGTCTTCTTTATCTCATCCTGCGAAAAGTTGACTTAGGAATTCAACTAACTACACTAGAAATTGAATGGTTGAGAGAGCATGAGCTTGAATTTATATGTCAAGAACAGCAAGATAAATTAAAGGACTTTGTAAATTTAGGGGTTGAATTCTCAAAATTAAAGTCTAAGTACAAAGCTACAAAGCATGGTATTTCCTGGCAATCTAGTCATCTGTATTTTATACTTTGGAAAATTGATTCAGGGAATTTACTTACTGATTCAGAAGTTAAATGGCTGAGAGAAAATGATTTATTTGAAGCGAAGAAGATTGCTCAAGAGATAAACCGATTTACTCAACTCAAATCTAAGTACAAAGCTACTCAATATCAAGACTCATATCCTGATAGTTTCCTCCATCAAATACTAAAAAAGTTAGAGGTTACAGAACGTTTAAGTGATTCTGAATATAATTGGCTGCTCAATAACCAACTCTTGGAAACAGCAGAAATTTTTCAACAACAAGAGTCAAAAAAAGAAACTCACTTTGCTCAATTACGAGATAAATACCAAGCTAATAAACACCTCGATTTATCATTGTCGAGTCCACTATATCCAATACTGCAAAACATTGACGCAAAAAATAATTTGAGTGGGTCAGAAATTAACTGGCTAGAACAGCAAGGATTTAGCGAAACAATTGCCATTGCTCAAGATTTAGAACAAACACGAGAATTTACTGCCTTGAGAGCTAAGTATAAGGTCACTCATTATGATGATTTATCGCCTAAGAGTCACCTGTATAAAGTTCTCAAAAAACTTGATTTATCACATCACTTAGGTGAACAGGATATTAACTTCTTGAGAAAGCGTAAGCTGACTAAGACAATAGAAATTTATCACGATAAATACGCTAGTAATCTCAAGTTAAATATAGAATCAGGAAAAGCTCTAAATGAATTAGAAATTGAGTGGCTGAAAAATAATGGACGAGAAGATATAATTATTCTCGCACAACAAAAGCACTTTGCAGCTTTGAAATCAAAATATGATGTTTTAGCTTATCAAGATAAATCACACACTAATCTTTTATACACAATTTTGCAAAAACTTGAATTAAAAGAGCGACTTGAACCAACAGAGTTTGCTTGGCTGCAAGAGACTAAAATTAAAGTGCCTCAACCAACATATAATTATTATAGCTGGCAAAAAGAGCCTAAGTATCAAGAGAAGAATTTAGTCTCTGGTAAAATTTGGATTTCTTACCACACAATTGAAGCAAATTTCTATGAGCAGGAGTTTCAGCGCACTGACAACAAATGGAACTTAGCAAATGCTAGTAGCCATTGGCGTAAAGCAGATGAACCAGAACAGGCATTGCAACTGACAAATAATTTAGAATTCGACAAAATCAAAGAAAATAAACTTAAGTCAGCTTTGCTAACTAGCAGAGGTGGAGCCTTTCGAGATATTGAAAAACTAGATAAAGCCGAAAATTGCGCTCGTCAAGCTATTGAGTATCAACCAAAAAGCCATCACCCTTACACCTTGATGGGAGCTATTTGTTTTGAACGGCATCAATATTCAGATGGTGAGCATTGGTTTGAAGAAGCAATCAAACGTGGTGCTAATCCTAGAGATATGGATTCTGAAATCAAGCGAGTAGTGAAAAATGCTAAGGATGAAAACAAGCGTCGAGAAGTAATAGAGTACTTGCTGAAAAAAGATTCACAACGCTACTCTTGGGCTAAGTCGTATCTCAAAAAATCGTCAGACAATAGTAAATAAACTGGTTTGCATCACCAAACTATCAACACATGACCAGATTTATTCACGACCAATTTGCCAAAGACTATCTCGAACAATTACTCACTCCTTACGGCGAAGTCCAAGCACCTAGACGAGTCGCAGGAGAAGTTAGACAAATTGACGTTTATTTCATCCCCAAACCACAACCAAGTAACATACCAGAAACACTCGGATTATTAGGTCAGCTTGTCACTATCCCTTCTCTACTTGAACCATTTCGTAACGCAGCATCAGCTACAGAAATTTGCGATTGCCTCTTAAAATTATTAGAGGTACGTGGCGATTTACAACGACAGGCAAATCGAAATAAAACACGCATTCTAGAATCTGATTTACCAAAATTATGGATTCTTACCCCCACAGCATCAGCGCAACTCTTATCAGGATTTGGTGCTAATCCAAAAGTTGACTACCTTCCTGGAATCTACTTCATGGCAGAATATTTACGTACCGCGATAGTAGCAATTCATCAGTTGCCATCTATTTCAGAAACCTTATGGCTGAGAATCATCGGTAGAGGCAACGTTCAAAAGCAAGCAATTGACGAACTAGAAGCACTTACTCCTGATAATCCTTTCCGAAAAGCAGCGTTAGAATTGCTGTACAACTTGCAACAAAACTTACAAGTCACTCAAAATCAAGACGAGGAAGATAGGGAATTACTTATGCGATTAGCACCACTTTACCAACAAGACCGAGAACAGGCGATACAAGAAGGTGAACAACGGGGACTCGAAACAGGACTCCAAACAGGAATTCAGCAGGGAGAACGCTTGGTGGTGGAAAACTTGCTCAAAGTTCGCTTTGCTGAAATAGATAATGAGCTTCAAGGAATTATTGAACCTTTATTGACGTTACCACCAGAAGAGTTTACGCCTTTACTGTTGCAGTTATCCCGTGAAGAATTAATTGACAGGTTTTCCTAGTGTCAATCACATATTCTTTACTGATTAGGTAAAAGAGTTAAACTCTTTTACCTTTTTATTTTTTCCACTTTCTACCTTACGTTACAATGTAAAATCGAAGACATTAAAACAGTATTATAAAAATCAATTTATAAGTTTTTTAACCAATGGAAACTTTATTTTATAGGTTTGCATCGCAATGGATTTTCTGACAATTTTAGGATTAGCGGCTGCCACAATAACCACAATCTCTTTTTTGCCACAGATGTTTAAAACCTGGCAAACCAAATCAGCAAAAGATGTTTCTTTGCTGACGTTGATTACATTCATAATTGGTGTTTTTTTGTGGTTAATATACGGAATTTATCTACAAGCCTTGCCAATTATTCTTGCTAATAGCGTGACATTGTTTTTTAACTTGATAATTCTATGGCTTAAAATTAAATATAGATAAAGAAACGCTGGCGACTATATATCGCGGCTAGACAAACTCTCGTCAGCCCTACGCGGACTAAAATGAAACACCTAACCCCCTTCCCGACGCGGGAAGGGGGAAAATTCAAAGTCTCTCTCCTAAGAAAAGAGAGATTTAGAGAGAGGTTTTTCAGATACCGTGAAAACCCACGTTCGCGTACCGTCTCGGAGAAAAGAGAAGGAAAAGTGGTTTTTGCCTGTGTAGGCGCGAATTCGATGAGACTGTATTATTCAAACACTCCTAAGAAACACCTGTGACATCATCTGTATTTACCTCTGAACGCCTCCTTTTCACCCCTGCTAACCCAGACACCGACGCTATCCCCATCATTTTTGCCTTTCCCAATGAGTACAGCGTAGGTATCACTAGCCTCGGCTATCAGGTAGTTTGGGCAACTTTGGCTATGCGTGATGATGTGCAGGTGAGTCGCCTGTTTACAGATACTTACGAACAACTCCCCAGAACGCCGGAAATAGTCGGATTTTCGATTTCCTGGGAACTGGATTATGTGAATATTTTAAATCTGCTGGAATCTTTAGAAATTCCCATTCTGGCAACTTCTCGTGATGATTCTCATCCGATAATTTTTGGTGGTGGCCCTGTTCTCACAGCTAATCCCGAACCTTTTGCAGCTTTTTTTGATGTAATTTTACTGGGAGATGGCGAAAACCTCCTGGGAAATTTCATTGAGGCGTACAAAGAAGTGAGAAATGCTTCTAGACAAACTCAACTAAAAAGACTTGCACAAATCCCAGGAATTTATGTACCCAGTTTGTATGAAGTCGAATATCACAATATAGATGGTGCAGTAAAGTCAATTAAACCAATTTCTCCCGAAATTCCCGCAGTGGTGCAAAAGCAGACTTATCGCGGAAATACGCTATCTGCATCGACTGTAGTCACCGAAAAAGCCGCCTGGGAAAATATTTACATGGTGGAAGTGGTGAGAAGTTGTCCAGAAATGTGCCGCTTTTGTTTGGCGAGTTATCTCACACTGCCTTTTAGAACAGCCAGTCTTGAAAGTTCATTAATTCCAGCGATCGCAAAAGGTTTAGAAGTCACAAATCGGCTAGGATTATTAGGGGCTTCTGTAACTCAGCATCCAGAATTTGAGACTTTGCTAGATTATATTAGTCAACCAAAGTACGATGATGTTCGTCTCAGTATTGCTTCAGTGCGAACCAATACCGTAACTGTGCAGCTAGCAGAAACTTTGACGAAACGAGACACGCGATCGCTTACCATTGCAGTAGAGAGTGGTTCCGAGAAAATCCGGCAAATCATCAACAAAAAGCTGCATAACGACGAAATTATCCAAGCGGCGATAAATGCCAAAGCTGGCGGATTAAAAAGCTTGAAACTCTACGGAATGGCAGGAATTCCTGGTGAAGAAACAGAGGATTTAGAGCAAACCGTGGCAATGATGCGTAATATCAAAAAAGCTGCGCCGGGATTGCGGTTAACATACGGATGTAGCACCTTTGTACCCAAAGCACACACACCATTTCAATGGTTTGGGGTAAATCGTCAAGCCGAAAAGCGGTTGCAGTTTTTGCAAAAACAGCTAAAACCACAGGGAATAGAATTTCGCCCAGAAAGCTATAATTGGTCGATTATACAGGCTTTGTTGTCGAGAGGCGATCGCAGAGTGTCCCAACTCCTGCAACTTACTCGTGACTTTGGCGATTCCTTGGGTAGCTACAAACGTGCTTTCAAACAACTCAAAGGACAAATCCCTGATTTAGATTTCTACGTCCACGCCGAATGGTCAACAGAACAAGTATTACCTTGGAGCCACTTGCAAGGGCCTCTGCCACAGTCTACACTACTAAAACATTTGGCTGATGCAAAGAGTTATATCAACCCATCTCCAAAGGAATTACAGCCATTGAATTCATAGCTGAGAACTTGATGCAAAACACAGCTGAGTATTACTGCGCCTATTGCGGCGAACCGAACTTAACTTTTATTGATTTGAGTGCCGGAGGACAGCAATCTTATGTTGAAGATTGTCAAGTTTGCTGTAACCCAAATATTTTGTATGTGCGGGTTGATGAAGATACCCTAGATATCGAGATTGATACCGAATCCGAAAGTTGAATTTTAGGTTTTTCTTTCCATGCTGCACTTTAAACATTCTTCAGTAATTAATGCCTCACCAGAAGTAGTTTGGAAATTTCACGAAAGGGCAGATATTTTGCAACTGCTGAATCCACCTTGGCAACCAGTCCAAGTGGTTCGTCGTGAAGGCGGATTGAACGTGGGCGCTATCACAGAATTTCGCCTATTTCTCGGCCCGTTACCCTTAACTTGGTTAGCGCGTCATACTGAATGTGAAAAATATCGCCTGTTTACTGACGAACAAATATCTGGCCCCTTTGAATCGTGGGTACATCGACATGAATTTGAACCGGAAAATGGCAAAACCAGATTAACTGACGCTATTTCCTTCTCTATGCCTGGTGGAGGAGGTGTTGAATTTGTCAGTGGTTGGCTAGTACAAGCGCAATTAGAAGCGATGTTTCGCTACCGCCACTATGTGACTAAACGAGAATGCGAGTAATTATGAGCATTCTATTGTAGTAAGTGGCTCCAGATTTTGAGCTTACTAGGAGCCATACTTATTATTTTATCTTTGTTAGTTTGGATAATAAAAATCAGTAAATTTTCTAATTTACATTAGATTTTTTTGACATTATAAATACTATTTGCTAACTTTGAAGTGTTTCCTGAAAAGCTTGGAAATCTTATCGTTACAGTTGAGGTTTAATCCTCAGTCTGAACTTTGGAGCGATCGCTTTCTAGCCTACATTAGTTTGGGATCTCAACGGCTACAGCGTCATGCACGAATTACTCCACTTCATTCCCTACTCTTGCCGCTAATTGTGTTACCGACTTTTCCCCAGACTTCGGCTGTTTATAAAGCCCCATATTAAAAACACTAGTTGCTATAATTACCAAACCTACCAGTACTATGACTTATATAATTTAACCGCGATACCAAAAACAGTTGTTGGTATCGCGGTTGTATGTGTAATAATAGTTAAAGTATCTTAATATTTCTAAATATCTTAAAGTGTTGGCACTATCTAAGGCAAAACACTGACTACTAATAGAGTTTTCTGGCTGGTGGTTAGTGCTTTTTATGGTGACTATATTTTAGGAATTTTCACCTAAATACTAGGCGGAGTAAAAGCGTGATTCAATTAGAACAACCACCCAGTCATCGGACAAAACTGACTCCAGCAGTAAAAAGTAAATCTCAGTTTAAAGGACTTTTCGTTGCTATTGTTATTGTGAGTGCATGGGTCATTAGCTTGAGTTTATTACTTCCCCTTGACATATCGAAGTTAAAACTTTGGATGCTATTACCTAGCATAGCTTGGCAAACATTTTTATATACAGGATTATTTATTACATCTCATGATGCTATGCATGGGGTAGTGTTTCCTCAGAACAGCAAAATTAATCATCTTATTGGGACATTAACTTTATCTTTTTATGGACTTTTACCATATAAAAAATTATTGAAAAAGCATTGGTTACACCACCACAATCCAGCAACTCAAATAGATCCAGATTTTCATAATGGTAACTACAAAAACTTCTTTGCTTGGTATTTACATTTTATGAAAGGTTACTGGAGTTGGGGACAAATAATTGCTCTAAGCATTATTTATAACTTTGCAAAATATATACTTCATATACCAAGTGACAATCTAAATTATTTTTGGGTACTTCCTTCACTTTTAAGTTCATTCCAATTATTTTATTTTGGTACTTTTCTTCCACATAGTGAACCAATCACAGGGTATATTCAGCCTCATTGTGCCCAAACTATTAGCCGTCCAATTTGGTGGTCATTTATTACGTGCTATCATTTCGGCTACCACGAAGAACACCACGAGTATCCTCATATTCCTTGGTGGCAGTTACCAGAAATTTACAAAGCAAAATAGTTCTGGTTTTTCTAATAAATAAGTGGGCGTGAATAATTAAAGGTTTGTAGTCAGTGTCTCCAGCCTTTAAAATAAGTCTGGGGCTGCTTACTAAGAGCAAATTTATTCTGCTTATGCCAATAAATAATTCTCGTCTTGTCACTTATAGCCCTGCTTATACAATCGTTCCCACTTACGAGTGCTTTAATCGGTGTAGTTACTGCAACTTTCGCAGCGAACCGGGTAAAAGTCCCTGGATGAGTCTTTCAGATGCAGACAGTATTTTAAAACCACTTCAAAACGAAAAAGTCTGTGAAATTCTCATACTTAGCGGTGAAGTGCATCCACATTCGCCAAAGCGTCAGGCATGGTTTGAGCGGATTTATGATTTGTGTGAATTAGCTCTTTTAATGGGGTTTTTACCACACACGAATGCGGGGCCACTGAGTTTTGAAGAAATGCAAAAGCTCAAGCGTGTGAATGTTTCGATGGGGCTGATGTTGGAACAATTAACGCCAACATTGTTAAATAGTGTACATCGGCACGCACCGAGTAAATTACCAGAAGTTCGTTTACAGCAATTGCAATGGGCGGGAGAGTTGCAGATTCCCTTTACAACTGGGTTACTGTTGGGAATCGGGGAAACAGTTGATGATTGCTGGGAAACACTAACAGCTATATCTCAACTGCATCAACGTTATCACCACATTCAAGAAGTTATCTTGCAACCTCATAGTCCAGGATATCAGCAAACCTTTGATGCACCACCTTTTGACCCTCATCAGTTACCAGAAGTAATTGCTAAAGCACGTCAGATTTTACCGCCAGATATTACTATTCAAATTCCGCCGAATTTAGTTAAAGATGACCGATGGTTACTCGCTTGTATCGAAGCTGGTGCGCGAGATTTGGGTGGAATAGGGCCAAAAGATGAGGTGAATCCCGATTATCCTCATGTTCAGGAACAGGCATTAAGAGAAATTTTACAGCCTGCGGGGTGGGAATTGGTAGCCCGTTTGCCAGTTTATCCGCAATTTGATAGTTGGTTGTCGGGAGAATTACAAACAGCGGTAAAGCGCTGGCGCAAGATTCTAAACCCAGTTTCTCTTTTGTAAGAATAGGTAAGTAAAGATTTTCTCATCTCGTAGTAGTTTTATTGCTGACGAGTATTTGAGGTGCGTTCATCCACCTCTGAACTCCGTTAATGAGTGTTTGAACTGGATGAATCCACCTTTTATCTCCGTTAACGAGTATTTGAACTGGATGAATCCACCTTTTATCTCCGTTAACGAGTGTTTGAACTGGATGAATCCACCTTTTATCTCCGTTAACGAGTGTTTGAACTGGATGAATCCACCTTTTATCTCCGTTAACGAGTATTTGAACTGGATTAATCCACCTCTGAACTCCGTTAACGAGTGTTTGAACTGGATGAATCCGCCTTTTATCTCCGTTAATGAGTATTTGAACTGGATTCATCTACCTCAATTCTGTATGATCTCAATTATTATGAGCATCATTGCTATATTTTTTACCTATGGTTAATAGTACTGACTTACTTGCAAACCTCTACAACGCCTTTAACCCCTTTGAACCCTTACCCGCAGGCGATCCAAAATATGTAGATTGTCAGGATGTGCGGGGAGATGCTGATATTTTGCAAGAGTTGGGAAATCGGATGCAATTGGCAAATACAAATACTTGCCAATTGTACTCTGGTCATCGGGGTGCGGGGAAGTCTACAGAATTACTCAGGTTAAAGAAGTATTTAGAAAATCGGAAATTTTATGTTGTCTATTTTGCGGCTGATGAAGAGGATATCGATTCTGAAGATGCCCAATATACAGATATTCTCCTCGCCTGTACCCGCCGTTTGCTCAAAGATTTAAAAGGAATTGCTAGTCCTCGCCCGATACTCGACTGGTTGAAAGATCGTTGGGTAGATTTAAAAGATTTGGCGCTGACTCCTATAGAGTTTGAGAAGATGGCTGTAGAAGTGCAGCTTGCTCAATTCGCCAAGTTGACCGCAAATTTAAGAGCTGTTCCTGAATTACGCCAGAAGATTCGCCAAAAAATTGATCCTCACACCGTCACTTTAATTCAGGTGTTAAATGAGTTTCTGGTGGATGCAAAACAGCACTTACCTAATGGCTACAATAAACTGGCGGTAATTGTCGATAATTTAGACCGGATGGTGTTAGTTAAAGATGGCGACGGACGCACAAACTATGAGGAAGTCTTTTTAGACCGTAGCGAACAACTCCAAGCTTTAGATTGTCATTTGATTTACACTGTTCCCATTTCAATGGTCTATTCTAGCAGGGCAACAGACCTCAGAGATATCTACGGCGACCCCCAAATTTTGCCGATGATTATGGTAAACACTCTCAAGGGAGAAGTTTACCAGCTAGGACTCAATAAAGTTAAAGAAGTAATTAAGAAGCGAGTCCGGCAAATTGCACCAGAACTATCACTAGAAACAGAAATTTTCGACAGTCCCGAAACCTTAGACAGACTTTGTTTAATGAGTGGAGGTCATGTGAGGAATTTGCTATTGTTAACTCAAGATGCCATTGGACGCACTGAAGAGTTACCTGTTTCAGAAAAGGCGGTGCGGCGAGCAATTACTCAAGCCAGAGATACTTATCGCCGCGCTGTGGAAAATCATCAATGGTGTCTGTTAGCGGAAGTGTCTTGTTCTAAGCGCATTATTAATGATGACTTGTATCGGAGTTTGATGTATAATCGTTGTCTTTTGGAATACCGCTATTTGGATGATGATGGAGAGATGCAGCGTTGGTATGATATTCATCCACTGATTCAAGGAATTCCAGAATTTAAAGAAGCCGTAGCAAAACTTTCATGAACCCAAATTTAAGCGATTGGGATGATGATTTACCCCCAGAACCAGAAGAAGCTTATCAAGATTTGCTTCGCGCACTGAAGCGAAAATCAGGATTTGGTTTGTTTTTTGTCCAGTGTACACCTGGGGAAGCAGACAAGTTTATTGTCAAACTTCCCCAGGAGATTCCCCAGAAGAAGATTGCAGTTTTGCGCTTTGTTGAGGCGATTGATAATTTATATCAGCCAGTAGCAGAGTTTATTAAAGACAAGCAAATTGATATTTTATTGATTAAAGGTCTGGAATATTCTTTATATAAGTATGAAAAAAGAAGTTTTGGGGAAATTACCGAAGGGCAATTTAGCAATTTAACCAGTGTTCCCCATATTTTAAATCACTTAAATCAACAGCGAGAACGCTTTAGAGATGATTTTCCTATTAGCTTTGTTTTTCTTTTGCGTTCATTTTCGATAAACTATTTTATTCATCGCGCCCCAGATTTTTTTGATTGGCGTTCTGGGGTGTTTGAATTACCCACAACGCCAGAAGTAGTAGAAGAATCAAATCGCTTGTTGTTGGAAGGAGACTATGAGGAATATTTAAAACTTAGCGCCGAACAAAAAATTGAGAAAGTTATAGAAATTCAAGAGTTGCTGACTGAAAAATATCAGCCAGATAATCAGAAGCCACCTTTACTATTTGAACTGGGAAATTTATTATTTACTGCTAATGAATACGAACCAGCGATCGCATCCTACGACCAAGCACTGAAATTTAAACCAGATTTACACGAAGCTTGGAACAATCGGGGTGTTGCGCTAAAAGATTTAGGACGCAATGAAGAAGCGATCGCATCCTACGACCAAGCACTGAAATTTAAACCAGATAAAGACAACGCTTGGAACAATCGGGGTATTGCACTAAAAGATTTAGGACGCAATGAAGAAGCGATCGCATCCTACGACCAAGCACTGAAATTTAAACCAGATTTACACGAAGCTTGGAACAATCGGGGCATTGCGCTAGGCAAATTAGGACGCAATGAAGAAGCGATCGCATCCTACGACCAAGCACTGAAATTTAAACCAGATTACCACGAAGCTTGGTACAGTCGGGGTATTGCGCTATTTAATTTAGGACGCAATGAAGAAGCGATCGCATCCTACGACCAAGCACTGAAATTTAAACCAGATTTACACGAAGCTTGGTACAATCGGGGCATTGCACTAAAAGATTTAGGACGCAATGAAGAAGCGATCGCATCCTACGACCAAGCACTGAAATTTAAACCAGATAAAGACAAAGCTTGGTACAATCGGGGTATTACGCTAGATGATTTAGGACGCAATGAAGAAGCGATCGCATCCTACGACCAAGCACTGAAATTTAAACCAGATTACCACGAAGCTTGGTACAATCGGGGCATTGTGCTAGATGATTTAGGACGCAATGAAGAAGCGATCGCATCCTACGACCAAGCACTGAAATTTAAACCAGATTACCACGAAGCTTGGTACAATCGGG
>NZ_JBALFH010000053.1:0-202948 GCF_036917095.1 Nostoc sp. | reverse complement strand
GATTTCTTGGTTTTCGCACTATCCCTCAAGCTCAACGTGCTTTAGCCAATCAAATTCAAAAGGTTTTTTCTTTCTTTGTATGAAACCACCCTGCCAAACCCCTCTCCGACCCGGAGGGGCTTTGAAGATTGGCTCCCCTTCCTTCTCTTTGAGACGCATAATTAATTAGTTATATCTTGCACCTGTCTATCCCGCCTGAGAATAAATTCTCAGG
Organism: Nostoc sp.; assembly: GCF_036917095.1. GTDB lineage: Bacteria > Cyanobacteriota > Cyanobacteriia > Cyanobacteriales > Nostocaceae > Nostoc. The sequence goes on along the minus strand of NZ_JBALFH010000053.1, from coordinate 202,734 downwards.
CTAATAGCCCAAGTCCACTAAGCGTGGACTACAACCTTTACTTAGTCTTCTTTAGAAGACTTTAGCTATAAGCCTCAGAATTCATTCTGAGGCGGTCGTGGGAACTGGCGCAAGTTCTGAGATTACACAATGTCATTGCGAATGTAGCGTTCGCGGTATCGTCTCGTAGAGAAGCGAAATCTAGGCGAAGCCTTCCCGTTCGTGTAGCGTCTCCTTCAAGAGAAGGGTAGCAATCCCAGCCGCAAGCGAATTGCAACTCTAAGAGACGCTCCGCCAACGCTCGCAATGACTGTAATTAATTTTGCGTGGTTACTTACTTCATGCAAACCAGAACCGCTATCGGTGAAAATCTAGGTAATTGTAATTGTCTCTTTTTTGCACAATTCCTGAATTCAACTTGCTGCGATCTTTAAAGTAGCGGAAAATATCAAGCGATCATTCCCTCTTCCACGTTATCTGTGCCAGCACGAGTATCGCGTATGCCTTCCTCACCAAGATTTTCCGGCATAAATCCACCTGCTTGCATTTTCCATAACCTGTGGTAAGCGCCGCCAAGTGCCAGTAGTTTGGCGTGGGAACCATCTTCGATAATACGACCTTTGTCGAACACCAGAATCCGATCTAGATGGACGATGGTAGATAGCCGATGAGCTACCACGATGACCGTTTTCCCATTCATTGCTAAGTCGAGAGTATCTTGGATCGCTTTTTCGGTGATTGAATCGAGGCTAGAAGTGGCTTCATCTAAGATCAGGATCGGTGCGTCTTTGAGGATTACCCGCGCAATTACAATGCGCTGCCTCTGTCCTCCAGACAATTTGACACCACGTTCGCCCACCAAAGAATTGTAACCATCTTTACTTTGGGCGATGAAATCGTGAGCGTGAGCCTTTCGCGCCGCCTCGATTACTTCTTCATCGGTTGCATCCAAGCGTCCGTAACGAATATTTTCCAGTAAAGTGCGATGAAACAAAGACGGATCTTGGGGAATCAAGCTGATCTGAGCGTGTAAGGCATCCTGAGTCATATCTCGAATATCGACCCCATCAATGATAATCTGTCCAGATTGGGGGTCGAATAAACGCAGAATCAGATTGACAAAGGTGGATTTTCCAGAGCCGGACAAGCCCACTAGTCCAATACGCTCTCCCGCTTGGATGGTGACACAAAGGTTGTTGAAAACTTTCTTTTCATCTGTGTAGTTAAAATTCACCCGCCGAAACTCAATCTTACCTTGGGTGATTGAGTGGGCGATCGCTTTCTCGCGATCGACCAATTCGTGGGGTTGAATGATGGTGAAGACACCATTGGCAACATTTCCGACATGTTCAAAAAATTCCAGAAAGCGGCGGCTCAAATTACGCGCTTCACTGATGATCAACAGCGATAGACTGGTTGCCACAACGAAATCAGCAGTAGCGATCTTTCCTTGACTCCAGAGAGAGAGCGAGTAATACAGGGTACTGATTTTCAAAATGGCTGCTGAGATGAACTGAAACCAGCGAATGCGCTCCGAGTACCAGTTCGACTCTCTCACATGTTTGATTTCGCGTCTTAATTGCTCATTCAAATAACGTCGTTCAAAACCGAAGCGAGCAAACAGTCGGCTACTAGTGAGATTTGTTACCGCATCTACGATGATGCCAGTTGTTTCACTTCTGGCGGCTGCGGCTTTCCGGGAGTAAAATCGGCAGCGAGTTGCTAACCAGAACGAAATACTGATGAAGAGAACTGCCCATATCCCCACGAGTGCAGCCAGCGGAGGATAGGCGCGATACAGTATCGTCGTGGCGACGGAATAGACAACAATTACTGGCATAAATTCAGTAATCATCATTTGCATCGTTTGGGTAACACCCAGAGAAGTTTCGCTAATCCGATGTGCTAATGCCCCGGAAAAACTACTGCTCAAATAGCGATGCGAATGGTGCTGTAAGTATGCATATAGCGATCGCACAATGTGCTGTCGGTGGATTGGATGGAGAATAGTTTGCAAAAGTCCAGCCGATCGCCCAAATACCACTTCACCCACACTCAAGCCGATGAATAACATCAAGGGTTGCTTCATGGCATCAAAAATGGGCTTGCTGTCGCCCGTGGATCGCGTTACGCCCCGGATAATCTCGCCAATAGCATAAGGCAACATAATGCCACAGGTTGCATGTATTACCTCCAGGATTACCATTAACACATACCACCAGCGGAACTGGTTAACAAAATAGCAAATGAACCTGAATGGAGTTGATGGCAAATCTGGTGCATCAGGAGCACGTTGAAAGGATTTGAATTGTCTAGTCTTTTTCGTCATGAAAGTCCATCTCTTAGCATCATTTTAGCTTTTCTACTAGATAAAAATGGACGACTAGATAAGCCGTCCGATGGCATTAGAGACTTCTAAAAGTACTCCACTAGACCATAATTTCTGGTGGTGCGATCGCTGCATAAACATCAGGCGGGAGTAACGCTTCCTGAATATTAATTTTCTTTGGTATTACACCCTCTTGAAAAAACAAATCTGCCACACGCTGTTGTTCCTTAATCAGTGCAGGGCTGAGTCCTCTGCGTCCGACAAAAGAGCGACGAGACATCACTTTTTCTACCACATCCGCGTCGAGCTTTTGTTCAGTTATCATCAATTTGGCAACTTCGGCTCGATTTGCCTCTGCCCACTTGTCGAGGTTATTAAGCTCCTCAATGATAATTTTTAACAAGCCAAGGTTTTCTTCGGCAAACTTTCTGTCTGCAATATAATAAGCTCCAGGAGAATCTAGCCCAACAGAATCTTTGAGGACTCGAATTCGATTCATCTTTTGAGCGATCGCATAGTGCGGATCTCCTGTCATCCAAACTGGAATTTTACCTTCGATAAAAGCAGCCCGCGCCTCGATAGTCGGTAGACTTCTGACTTTAATATCTTTGAGAGTCAAGCCGATTGACTGCAACGCTCTGATAATAAAGTAATGCGATGCCGAGCCTTTTTGAAAGTAAACTTCTTGACCCTTGATATCCTCAAACTTCTGAAGTGGAGATTCCGGAGGAACGGCAATAACAGTACTTGTCCCCGTCCTTTGGTCTCTTTGTGTCCCGACTACATAAACAAGGTTCGCTCCAGCCACTTGTGCAAAAATTGGTGGCGTTTCTCCCACCGATCCCACATCAATTTTTCCCGCAGCCATCCCTTCCATAAGTTGAGGCCCTTGGACAAATTGCGCCCATTCTACCTTAATCCCCAACGGCTCCAAGCGTTTCTCTAAAACTTTTCGATTCCTGAAGAGATCCCCGGCGCTTTGATACCCCATGCGGAGAACTTTAGTTTTTATCCCCAGGGAATTCCCACTTGCAGCACTACTGTTTATCAAAGAAGATTGTTGGCTTTGTTCGCTACAACTTCCTAACAGATATGCCATAGAAAAGCCACATAGCCCGGAAGTAGCAAAATTGAGAAAACGACGGCGTTTAATCCTAGCTATTTTATCCATGATATATTTCTGGTTTGAAGGAATTCTGGTTGTCATTAGTCATTAGTCATTAGTCATTAGTCATTAGTCATTAGTCATTAGTTATTTGTTATTCGTCGCGTCCCCATTTCCTTAATTTCTAACGAAGAGAATCTCCTCTTCGGTATTCGGCGGTTATGTCGTCTAACTTTTGTTTCAAACTGTCGTCAAGTTTTAATTCCACTGCCTTGAGGTTGTCAGTAAGTTGTTCTGGGCGGCTAGCGCCAATGATGGGGGCGGTGATAATGGGATTAGATAAAACCCAAGCTACTGCTAGGGTGGTGAGCGACAATCCAGCGAGATCCGCTACTGTGCGTAAAGCCTCCACAGTATCGAACTCGCGATCGTGCCAGTAGCGTTCTTGATAACGTTCTGCGGCAGCACCTAGCGTAAAACGGGTACCGGAGGTGGGGCCTTCAGCGAGAATGTGTTTGCCGGTGAGCAGACCGCCTGCTAAGGGATTGTAAGAAATTACACCCAGTCCTTCTTCTTGTGCCAGGGGCAATAGTTCTCGCTCAATTTCGCGGAACAAGAGGTTGTAGCGGGGCTGAATCGAGATAAATCTGGTTAGATTGCGCGTTTCGGCGCGGCCCAAGGCGCGGGCGAGTCGGTAAGCTAAGAAGTTGGAAACCCCGATGTAGCGCACCTTGCCAGCACGAACTACCGCGTCCAGCGCTTCCAGGGTTTCATCGAGGGGGGTGGAAGTATCGTCGGAGTGTAACTGGTACAGATCGATATAATCGGTTCCTAAGCGTCGTAGAGAAGCATCGATCGCATCCAAAATATGTTTACGCGAAGCCCCCCGATCCCAAGGTGCAGGGCCAACCTGGCCGACGCACTTGGTAGCCAAGATAAAATGTTCGCGTTTGCCTTTGAGCCAGCGCCCAACGATTTCTTCGGTGCGCCCAGCAGTGGCAAGACCGCCGCCGAGGGGATAAACGTCGGCTGTGTCCAAAAAGTTAATTCCGCCATCGGCAGCGGTGTCCAGGATGTCTCTGGAAGTTTCTTCGTCGGTCTGCAATCCAAAGGTCATGGTGCCGAGACAAAGGCGGGAAACAGTCAATCCAGTTTTACCGAGATTAGTAGTTGCTAAGGTCACGTCGCTTCGCTCCGAATTCAAAATTCAAAATTCAAAATTCAAAATTAATAATCCCCAAAAATAAATTTAGGGACTGGTATCCTTTTCCTTTTCGGTCATGGGGATTAAAAAAATTCTCTCTTGTCTCTCAGTCCCCAGCCCTTGAGCGTTGACTTTTGGGGTGTTTTGTGAATTAGACAACTAAGGCAGTGTTGCGACGGCTCAGGGAAATTAGCCACTGTTGCAACTTCGGATCGCCGTATACCTCGTCTGCAATAAAATGATCGCCATCAGGCAGTACTGTCAAATCGACTTTCCCCCCTACTTGGCGTAAGCGCTCAACAAAATTCTCTGTATCCTCAATCGGCAGATTTTTGTCTTGTCCACCTTGGAATATCTGAACGGGAATGTCTTTAAGTGCAGCTAGTTCGCTTTCTCCTAATGTTTTGGGTACACGGCCAGACACTGCTACTAGACCGGCGAAGCGATCGGGATGCAAAGCAGCGATATGCCAGATACCTGCCGAGCCTAAGCTGAACCCAGCTAATATCACCCGCGCTGGATCGACGGGCTGGGAAAGAATCAATTCATCAAGCAAAGCAAGCACATCATCTGCTCGATCTGCCCAAGTCTGTTCCGCCAAAATCTGGGGGGCAGCGAAGACATAAGATAATGAGTCAGATAAATCCACGAAACGAGGTAGACCCCATTTCAATAGCACATTCAAATCCGTGCCGCGATCGCGTCCTCCATGCAGAAACAACACTAAGGGTGCGGGTTGCTTGGCATTGTCAGAAACAGGCGAGAAAAGATAAGGCAGGGAACTATTGATCGTGTCATGAGAGCGTTGTTTGACAGGCATAGTCTTGACTCCTAATTTGATTTGGGCATTGGGCAATTCAATTTTGGATTTTGGATTTTGGATTGGAATTGAATCTAAAATCTAAAATTTCTACTCCCCAATGCCGCGAGGATTACGCAAACTCAGGTAACTGCCGCCTTGACCGGCTGCTTCCACACTGCTGCGGCGTACAGCGAGGCATCGAAGTCTGGGGGGATGTTATCGCTGGTGATGCGTGCCTTGTGCAGTGCCCAGTCGGCGAAGAACAAGTCGTGGCTGATGCGTGCCACCACTGCCGGCACGTCGCGCCGGATGCTGGGTACGTCACCGATGGGCAGACCAAAACTTACAAAGCCAGCTGGGTTAAAGACGTGAATATCTTTCAGGTAAGGGGCGCTACCAGGAACCTTTTCCTGGTATTCATGAGCGCTGCCGAGGTAGGGATGCCTGCCTAGCTCATCGTCGCGTTGGTCGGCTGGTGGTTCGTAGCGATCGCGCCAAAGTGCAATGTGATGTGCAAAGTCAGCCAGTTCCGGCCGCTTCGTCGGGTCAACGAAGTAGCCGGTGCCAGCGATCGCAAAATCGAACTCGAAAGCATCGTCGTTCACCTGCGCGACGATCCGGCCGCCCTGCTCCTGCGCCGATCTCCAGGTCGCTGATAGGTGCAGGTGGAAGTTCGGGAATGCGATCGCCCGTTGAATCGCGTCGGCTGGGGGCGTAGAACCAACCTGGCGATACCGCCAAGCTTGGAACCAACGATCTGCATCGGGCAGTTCTGGATAGTTGTAGTAAGCACCGGGATAACCGCGCACGCGATTTACTGGCAGCGATGCGATCGTCGATCGCCGCGCGAACAAATGCACCGCCTTGGCTCCCGATTCGAGCGCTACCCCTGCGGCATCGAAAGCTGAGGCCGCTGCACCCAGTATCGCTACAGTCTTGCCCCGGAGCGCGGTGAAGTCGATCGCATCGGCGGTATGGGCATACAGCGGGCGCGGCAGACTATCTGCTAGAACTGGCGGCACGTAGGGGCCACCAGTGCCAGCCACACCGTTGGCGAAGACGATCTTCCGTGTGGTTTCCACTTGGGGAACACCGTTCACCTCAAGGTGTAGGCGAAAGAAACCTTCCACTGGCTCGATTCGCATCAGCCGCGTCCGATACCGAACCGGGATGCCCAAAAACTGCCGATACCAGCTGAGGTATTCGGCCCATGCCAACCGAGGGATACGGTCGATCGCTGCGTATGCCTCGGCACCCTGTCGCGCCTCGTACCAAGCCTGGAACGATAGCTCTGGGATACCAAGTTCGGGGCCGGGCAGGTTTTTCGGTGTGCGGAGCTTATTCATCCGCGCTCGGTTCAGCCACACCCCGGCATGAGCCTCATCGTCGGCCGCGTCGATTACCGTCACACCGCCAATGCCGGCACGCCGCAGCGCAAATGCAAAGGTGCTGCCACTGCCGCTGCCACCAACCAGTGTGACATTGCGATCGACGCCTGGGCGGTCGGGTATCCAGTTATCGGGATCGGGGCCGATTAGGCGTAGCGCCTCACGGGCTACAACATCGGGGTCAGTCGTTATCGTCATATCGATTTCCGTTAGAAGAGGAAGGTACGGGAGAACTCCACAAGTGAGGATAAATGGTGAGGGGGAATGGCACTAAGAAAAGGGAAAATCGTTGAGGCAGCAGGAGTGCAGAGGAGCAAAGGAGCAGGGGAGAAAGAAGAAATTTTAGGCATTGCGTTCAGATATTTAGAAATTCCCCTCTGCCCCCCTGCTCCCCTGCACCTCTGCAATCCCTACGCCGCTTACCTTTCAGCTTAACTTAGTGCCATTCATGGTGAGGGGGAAGAAGGAAGCGGCAGGGAAAAACCTTTTATTCTTCCCCTTCCCGGATTAAGCCACTACCAGGCTCTTATCCACTTGTTTAAATTCGGTATTACCTACCTTGGATTCGATCGCAGTCCCCTTGAAAAATTCGGGGTTAGCTTGGGTGTAAAACTTGTAGGGGTTAGCGAATACATAGGATTTGAAGTCAGCTTCGGAAATAACGCCTTCTTGAACCAAATCCCAACTTTCAGCTAAGGGGGCAGTCAAGTCTGGTACATCCCAGTGACCAACATCGGAAGAATAGATCGCGTTGATTTTGACTCCCAAGGGATTGGCTTTGTCGTTGAATGCCGTAGCGATAGTGCGATCGTCGGACTCGGAACCAAAGAAGAAACTATTCACCCAGCGATCGCGGATGTCTTCGGTTGTTTCAATGCCTGCTGCGGCAAAATCTTCCAATTCGCTACCAATCGGCGCACGGCTGTGACGGTTGAATGAAGATCCGAGTACAGTCTTGGTTAATTCATCTTTATCGAGGGAATGCCCTTGAGTAATTTCCGCACCGTAACGCTCAAATATCTCAAACAGATCATCGGCATTCGTCAGCGCTGGATTGTAGTTTTGCAGTGCCTTCAAATTGCGCTTAGAGAAGCGATCCACCAGATGAATGTAGACGTTGGCACCCCAAGCTGCACCACCTTCCAGCATAGCTACTCGCAACTGGGGAAAACGCTTGGTAACACCACCGAAGAACAATGCTTTAGCAAAGGCTTCTGAACCATCGGCGAAGTGGCCGATGTGATTGTTCATGTAGTTACTAATAGAGGAGCGCCCAGTCCAACCCTGACTGCCGTAATGGGTGGTGACGGGTACGCCCAGTTCCACGACTTTGGCCCAGAAGGGATCGTAATCGTATTCACTATCCAGTCCGTAAAAGTCGATATAAGATGCATACTTGGCGATTTCGGGAAATTTATCGGCTGGATATTTATCCGCGATCGCTTTAATCGGCCGCTTCACACCTCCAGTGATATTAATAACCTTTAATCCCAGTGTTTTCACAGCAAATTCTAGCTCCTCAATGCCTTCTTGGGGAGTAGTTAAGGGGATGCCAGCTACCGGTGTCAGGCGATCGCTATATTTCCGGTAGATATCGGCATGATAGTGATTGACTGCACGTTGCAGTGCCTGACGGTTCTCTGCACTAGCTCCAGCAGGTGCCAAAACATTGTTGGGAAATAGTACCGAATAGTCTGACCCTTGCTCCGCTTGACGCTCATAGAGCAGTCCGGGGAGGGTGTAAGTGGCGAGATCCAGTGTGTTTTTGGTCACTCTGGCCCACCAAGGCGATCGGATTGTGCGGTTGTAGTGACGTTCTTCAGGGGTTTGTTGATACCAATCTTTACCGTTGCTCTTGGAGTTAAGACGAGAGGATTCCGTCTTACGTAGTTCGTCTACGAGTTTCACGCCGCCGTAATTGGCGATGTAATCCTCAAACGCTGGAGTGAAATCATTCGTATGAACATCGGTGTCAATTACCGGATAATCAAGGGTTGCTCTAATTGCGGCGGAGCGTGAGGTCTTTAATCGGCTATATTCACTCATGTTTTTTTCCTTCAAAAAATTACAGGGTTTTTCCAGCAGCGTTGGATGCTGGTTAATTTGTGTTAGTCCATGTCTGCAAAGCCGCACGACAAACTACCTCACCGTTGTAGCGACTGCGATCGCAAAGAAAAAGGCAAGGAAATAAGCATATTTTGTGCCACTTCGGCTACGATCTTCAGGTTCTATAGGGCGGCGATCTACAGAAGGTGGGCTGCTTAAGCACAGTGCAGATATTAAAAGTCATTTATGCCAACACCAATCTCTCATCCACTTGTTTAGCGGTAAAACGATTGTCCGGACGACGCAATCCCAGGTTTTCACGCAAGGTACTGCCTTCGTATTCGGTACGGAACAGTCCGCGTTTCTGGAGGACAGGAACGACTAGGTTAACGAAGTCATCTAATCCTGTGGGGAGGATTGGCGGCATGATATTAAAGCCATCTGCTGCACCGTTGTTAAACCATTCTTCTAGCTGATCGGCAATGGTTTCGGGAGTACCAAGTATGGTGCGATGTCCTCGTGCGGTGGCAAGAGAGAGATACAACTGGCGCAGTGTGAGAGTTCCACGAGTAGCCAAATCCCTGACTAGTTTGAGACGGCTCTTGTTGGTGTTGGTGTCGCTAGGTAGTTCGGGAGCCAAATCATCTAAAGAATATTTAGATAAATCCACACCTTTGTAATAGTTCTTTAAAATCCCCCATGCGACATCGGGATGAATTAGCGATTGCAGAAATTCGTACTTCTCTTGAGCTTCTGCTTCGGTACGGCCAATGATTGGGAAAGCACCAGGCATGATTTTTAAATCATCTGGCGATCGCCCATATTGTGCTAATCTCCCTTTCACATCAGCATAAAATTCTTGGGCATCAGCTAGGGTTTGATTGGCGGTGAAAATCACTTCGGCGGTGCGTGCAGCTAAGTCCCGTCCAGATTCCGAGGCTCCAGCCTGAACAATCACGGGGTAGCCTTGAGGCGGACGACCGACGTTTAAAGGGCCTTGAACAGAAAAATATTTGCCTTTATGGTTGAGTGTATGCAATTTGTCTGGATCGAAATAGACACCAGATTCTTTGTCACGGATGAAAGCATCGTCTTCCCAGCTATCCCATAATCCTTTCACTACTTCCACAAACTCTTCAGCGCGTTCATAACGCTGGCTATGTTCCGGGTGATGCTCAAGCCCGAAATTACGAGCGGCGTTCTCATTACCTGTGGTGACGACATTCCAGCCTGCCCGACCGTTACTCAAGTAGTCCAACGAGGCAAACTTCCGCGCCAAGGTGTAGGGTTCTTCATAAGTAGTCGAGGCGGTAGAAATGAAGCCGATATTTTTGGTAACGGAGGACAAAGCCGAGAAAAGAGTGACCGGCTCGAAATGGGCGATTTTACCGTTGCGATACTGACTTTCTGGAGAGCCACCCCAGACTCCTGGGCTATCTGCTAGAAAAACTGCATCGAACAAGCCGCGTTGGGCAGTTTGGGTAATTTCCTTGTAATGCTCGAAATTCAATCCAGCATCTGCTTGTGAATCGGGGTGTCGCCAAGAAGAGATATGGTGTCCGGTAGCTTGAATGAATGCACCTAAACGAAATTTGCGTGTTCTACTCATATGCTTTTTTCTTTTCTATAGTGTGATTGCTGATTTGCGTATAGCTAATGGCTTTTTATGTAACGTCAGCTATTACTTTCACTGCTAGTGCGATCGCTTGGCTTATTCCTAACTGCTCAAATGCCTGACACATTTTGGTCAAACCCTTATGGTTAGCTGGCAAGTGTCTGATGAGAAGACAACAATATGTTTGCTTTCAACCGCTGACATCCGCCCAGAAAATACTCGCATAGCAGCTCGATAAAATACTTTCCCCATAAGGCTTTGAAGTACTCGTGTCTGACTCTTAGGTATTCACCTGTTGCTAGACACTGAATGTAATAATGGAATGCTTTCTCAACAACTAAATTTGCGCTTCAGTTGCCTACTAGTTGCTCTAGAAGGAATGAAATAACCGAACTTTAAGTCAGGTTAATACCACAGCAAAACTATTGATGCTGCTGCTTGGCGCTCGAATTATCATAAATTTATGTAGCAATCTTACTCCGCAGATAGAGTTTACACGATGCATACAAAAAAATATGTACTGACGATCACAATATCATGAACTACTAATTATTAGTATTTCTAACATTAAGTATTGCAAACTGATTGCTTACTATCATCTCGATCGCAGCACACCCAAAAAATGACGTTGCACATGTAACATGAAGTGGCGTAATATGCAATGTTAATGCTGTCAGTCTACGGAGATAAGTAGGTCGGCGTAAATAATTATCGTTGAGATAAGGCAGGGGGCAGGGAGCAGGGGGAAAGAGGGTTTGAGTTTTATTTACTTTTCTTCATACAGTTTGGTTTTATTGTGCCGACTTACTTAAAAAAGAATGGAAAGCAACTAGTAGTCTGGCAAGTCAACTTTGACGAGTAGATAAATTTTTCAATTTCTCTTCTTTCCTTCTTCCTTTGTGTACTTCGCGTCTTCGCGGTTCGTTCCTTTATTCTTCAAACTTCGCCTGACAGACCACTAAGCTGTTCCACATTTAAATTGCATAACTAGGGCGGGCAAGATGCCCACCCCACAAGATTTTGATTTAATCTGATTATGCAATTTAAATGTTTTTTAGCTTAGTATACTGTGGCGGAAGTTTGCCTACCTTGAACAAGGCGCAAAATCCCCTTGTCTTATCTGGTTAATTGAGATGGTAGCTGGAGTTGAGCCAAGCTGTACTAAGTGAGCAAAAAAGGATTATTAATCGTCTCAACAGTTTGCGAGCGATTAATCTGAAATTTAAGGGTAAAAAAAACCCGGCTTCTTTATCAAAACCGGGCTTTTAAGTAATTGTTAATTTATATTCTGGGCAATTAGCTTACAGCCAATTTTGCATCCGCTACTTGGGTATGATCGGCAACAATTTTGCGGAATGAATCACCTTCGATAGTCTCCTGTTCTGCTAGCAAATCTACTAAACGCTCCAAAACTATGCGGTTTTCTTGCAACAGTTCTTTTGCCTTGATGTAGGAAGTGTTAACAATTTCACGCACCTGCGAATCAATTTTGGCGGCAATTTCCTCAGAATAGTCTGATTTATTCATCCAGTCGCGTCCCAAAAATACTTCTCCACTCTGATTTTCTAGGGATAACGGGCCTAATTCTGACATCCCGAACCGTGTTACCATCTGCCGTGCCATCCCTGTAACCTGTTGCAAGTCATTGCTTGCACCTGTGGTCACTTCTGGCTTACCAAAAACGATTTCCTCGGCGGCGCGACCACCCAAAGTAGCAGTAATTCTGGATTTGAGTTGGGAACGCGAAATTAACCCCTGTTCTTCGTTGGGAGTAAACCAAGTTAATCCTAGCGCTTGTCCGCGTGGGATGAGTGTAACTTTCTGCACAGGGTCATGGTCTTTGAGCAATGTGCCCACTAAGGCATGTCCAACTTCATGATAGGCAATTAAGCGCTTGCTCTTGCTGTCTACCAAGGCAGTACCTTCCATACCTGCAACAACTCGATCTACAGCAGCATCAATTTCTAAAAGGGTGACAGCTTCTTTGCGCCTCCTAGCAGTGAGAATGGCGGCTTCGTTGAGTAAGTTGGCTAAATCTGCGCCAGTAAAACCAGGAGTGCGGCGAGCGATCGCTTCTAATGATACGCTAGGATCGATTTTTTTATTCCGCGCGTGGACTTTCAAAATCTCCAGTCGCCCTTTAAGATCCGGTGCATCTACCATCACTTGTCTGTCAAAGCGTCCTGGTCTGAGCAGCGCTGCATCTAAAACATCTGGGCGGTTAGTGGCAGCAATAATAATGATGCCTGTGTTACCTTCAAAACCATCCATTTCGGTGAGCAGTTGGTTGAGGGTTTGTTCGCGCTCGTCGTTACCGCCACCGATACCAGCGCCCCGTTGTCTACCTACTGCGTCAATTTCATCAATAAATATTAGGCAAGGGGCATTGTCTTTCGCTTTCTTGAAGAGGTCGCGCACGCGAGATGCACCCACACCAACGAACATTTCCACAAATTCCGAACCGGAAATACTGAAGAATGGTACACCTGCTTCACCTGCGATCGCTTTTGCTAGTAAAGTTTTACCTGTACCTGGAGGGCCAATTAACAGCACTCCTTTGGGAATACGTGCGCCTACAGCGGTAAATCTTTCTGGCTGTTTCAGGAAAGTAACAACTTCTTCAAGTTCTTCTTTCGCTTCTTCAACCCCGGCTACATCTTCAAATTTCACTCCAGTTTTTGCCTCCATTTGGAAGCGAGCTCTAGATTTGCCGAAATTCATCGCTTGGCTAGAAGCATTAGTAGAGCGACGGAGGAACAATAGCATTAAAGCCAGCAGTGGCAAAATCCACATGAGATTGATCAACAACCCAACAGCAGCTCGACTGTTAGCAGAGGAAACTTCGCCAAAATCAACATTCTTATCTTTGAGTATGTTAATTAACTCTGTGTTTTGTGCCAGAAGTCTCACCTGTTGCGGTGGCGTGTCATCCTTTTGCCCCTTGAGATAAACCCTCGCTATCTGTTCGGTTTCGTCAAGCTCTACTTTTTGGATTTCTCCCGCCTTCGCTTTCTTGATCAAGTCGCCATAGTTTAGAGAGGTGGTCTCTGCTTTTTGTGCCAAGACAGGAGTACTTCCAAAAATTCCTGGCAGCATAATCAAACTAGCTGCGATCGCACCAACCCAAGCAACGCGCTTTGAGGACTGCCCTTTTATCAATGCTTTTTTTCCCAAATTTGTCATAATAGTTACCCTTTGTCTGCTGGCACAATTTGAGCTATGGTTTTATGCCTATTCTTCTAGCAAAAATTGTAATAACTGGAAATTACACTTTTCTTATCTAGTCTAACTTCCACACAAAACCATTCCCAAATTTCTTCCGGCTATTACATGAAGTTGAGCAACCTGGGTAATTTTTCTGCCTCCTGGTGGAGATTTTAATTTGACACATTTGAACACAAATCGCTAAGATAAGCATAGTCATAACGATTCCGTTTATCAAAAAAAATCTGGTGATAGTAGTTAGTTAATAGTTTATGGGTTAATTATGGTAAAAATTGTTGGCATTGGTGGTAGTTTAAGACCCAACTCCTATACCCAGCTTGCTTTAGAAGTAGCAGTGCAAAGGGTTGAAGCTGTGGGTGCAGAGGTAGAAATTCTCGATTTACGGCAGTTGCAGCTACCGTTTTGCACTGGCGCAAAGGAGTATCCAGAGTATCCAGATGTTCAGCGGTTGCAAGATACAGTCAGTCGCGCCGATGGGTTAATTTTAGCGACACCTGAGTATCATGGTGGTGTTAGTGGTGTCCTGAAAAATGCCTTGGATTTGATGAGTTTTGAGCAACTGTCTGATAAAGTGACAGGATTAATTAGTGTCTTGGGTGGTCAGTCTAATAGTAATGCTTTAAATGACCTACGGCTAATTGTCCGCTGGGTACATGGTTGGGTAATTCCAGAACAAATTGCGATCGGACAAGCTTGGGGTGCTTTCAGTCCTGAAGGCAAGCTAGTAGATGAGAAACTCTCTCAAAGATTCGATCAGTTTGCTCAGAGTTTAGTTGATAATACTCGCAAGCTGCGGGGCGTGAATTAGTTGTAGGTGGGCACAGATGTGCCCATCTACAAAACTAAACTTAACGATCTTCGTGCGCCTCCCTCAAAGAGGCACGTTAATGATGATGGTGGTGGTGATGATGATCCCCAGCTTGTTGGGGATTAACTGCCAAAGTTTGCTCTGACAACAGCTCTGCAATATGAGCATCAGCCCATTGCGCCACCATAGCCAAAAATTCTGGATGGTCGTTGACGCAAGCCATTTGCACGTAGTTCGTACCAGGATGCTGTTTTTCCAAAGCATGGATGATGTGGTGTACATCCAATAAAGTTTCGTGGTTTTCTGTGGCAAAGCCAATTGGCATAAAAATTACCACTTTTGCACCCAATTGAATCAGGTTATTTGCAGCTTGCTCGGCGTTTGGCTGTGTCCAATCAATTAAGGGTGTGTCATGATTGAGCCAACCCACGGAGATTAAAGGATAGCGGTTAATCAACTTTTCCCGAACTAACTCGTACATTGCTTCACTTTCGGCAATCCCAGAAGTAAAGCCTTTAGCTTTATGGGGACAGCCGTGATTCATTAGCACAATGCCGATTTGAGAAGGTAGATAAGCTCCGGCTAACTCAGCAATTTTCTCCTCAACCAGATGAGCCATCAAATCGATATAAGCTGGTTCGTTGAAGAAAGAAGGAATGTAGCGCTGTGCTTTAACCCAATGTTCTTCACCATCAGCCAACTCAACGAGAGCGTTGTTAACTTGCTCGATCGCAATCCCACTAGTAAAAATAGAATCAACAACCAGCAGTGGGTAAATTAGCAGCTTCTCAAAGCCTTGGTTTTTGATTTCTGCCAAGACTTGATTGGGTAAGAAAGGGGCGCAGAAGTTGAAAGCTTTGAAAACTTGAACCTTATCGCCCCATTTTTCTTGTAAATTCTTCTCAATCCCAGCCCGCTGCTGTTCAAAGATGGCGTTATGCGGGGAAATAAAATCGTGGTGTGTGTGTCCCCACTCATGGCGGTCAAATAGCGCCAAAAGCTTTGCCAAGGGGGGATAAATCCAGGTTGGCACTGGTGCAAATTTTGCTGTCAGTAGATTTAAAGCCTGTTCGTTATAGTTGGCGAAATCTTCGTAGCTTTCGACTTCGCCGTAGCCCATAAGCAGTACGGCTACACGGTCTTTACCTGATAGATGCTCGTGAGTGTGTTGTACTTTTTCCGGCGTGGCAACCACAATCAGTTCCTCAATATAACCAAAGTGCAGAGAGATTTGGAGTCAGAGAATAGTTTGCACATTTTCCCCACTATTAACTTATTATCCCATCCAGGGGGATAGGATAGGTGGAAAAATCAGAATAATACATCAAAAGACATACAAGACTTACGCATAGATCGGGGAAAATCGAACCACAGAGACGCAGAGAATACGGAGTAGTAAGAGTTTGAAAGGTATTTTGCGTAATTTCTGAGATACAAAACTTACGTGGGGCATTAGGTACGGAAAATTGAACCAATACGCCATCTGCTATATCGCTGGAATAGCGAAAGCGGTTCACGTGCCAAAAAGCTGCATTATCAGTGAAATTAATTTGGTGCAGTTTTTGGCCAAATGTGTCTATCCAGATTTAAATCTTCAACAATTCCCAACATCAAGTTGAGAGTTTCAAAATATTCTCTTAAAGGTGCAAACTTTAACATATTTGTAAATAGATTAGGCTCAAATATATTATTTTCTACTGGTTCTTCAAGGGCTATGTATATCATGTCATCAACAAAGGAAATATAAATATTTCTGTTTGTTTTCTTGCGAAAGGTTACTATCTTATCCATTAAACTAGTAGACAAGACATAACGTGCTTCTATTTGGTCATCGCCATAAACAGTGAATAGGTTAGAAAATTCTGGATCTTCTAATTTAATTACCTGTTTTTTAGCAAGACTAATAGTATGAATATTAGCATTAATAAATTTTGGCTGAACGATTGTAACAGTTCGGAGATTTTTATTAAATTTAGCTTTAAAAAATAATCCTTTGAAGACTACACTTGCGCGGGTAAATTGATTTCTAAAAACTTCAGCTTCAAATTTCTTATATTCAATATTTTTACCTTGCAAAATACTGCCAAATATATATGGAATTATTTTTATTAATCTAACAATTAAAAAAAATACATAAAATATAAATGATGGAATAATAGTAAGATGATACAATAAATACCAATTTGAATAAGTTATGTCCTCTTGCAAAGTTGTACCTAATGGAATATCTAGAGGATTTATCCAAGAGTGTTTCAATTGTGATTCTGCGCGAATATTAGAAAAGTAGATATTAATACCATTGATTCTGCCATAAATATAATCATTTTGTATAATGTTATTTGATTTTATAATTCCTTGAAACAATTGGCTGCGGTTGAAGCTATCTGTAATATTTTTAATATCTATAGGTGAAGAATGATTTATATACTTTAATGTTTCTTTTTCATGAATAAAATTGAATATATTTTCGGGTATTTTTGATTTATATGGGCTAGAAAATGTTTCAAATGCTGCACTATAAAAAATTATCCAAGCCCAAAAAAGGAATAAAAAGACTAATAAATAACAGAAAAAGAAAATGATAAATCCAAATGGTATTAATATTATTAATTCAGATCCAACTTTAAAATACAAACTAGTTTCGCTAGAAACTTTAATAAAAGGAGATATAACTGTAAAAAACCTAATTAATATAATTGCAAGAGATAAAAAAACTAGATGAGCAGTAAAAATAGATAATAAAACTTGTTTCCTATGAGCTTCAAGTGTTTTTAATTCACTCAAGAGATTTTCTTGACAAAATACTTTGAATTCCTTTAATGTTTTTGGGGTAAATTTTTCAATAACTGGTTCGGGTTCTTCTGGGAAGGTTTCGCTTGGTGGTTGTAGCTTAACTTCTGATTCAGTGGGATTTGGTGAAGTCTCAGACACATCAATATTATCTATAAATAGGTCTGTAAATAAAAGTCGCCTTGCCCATTTTCTCGTTGGTTCGTGTTCATTAATCAGAAGTTGCTGACAAAGAGCGATCGCTTGATTAATTTGCCCATTCTCTTGATATGCTTTTATCAGCCATTTGTGTGCTTGCAAGTATTCTTTTGTAGCCGGAGAAGCGGTTTTGCAGAAAATTTTAAATGCTCGAATTGCTTCTTTATAGCGTTTTTTAGTAAGAGCTTCATACCCAGTGTTTATCAGTTCACTTGCTTGTGTAGGAGTGAGTGAAGTTTTAGTTAAATTTAGTGATGATTTTTGTTCTGTAGGTTTAGCTTCTGAAAATATTTCGGCAAGATAGTATTGTGCTAATATCTGAGTTGTTTGATGTTTGCTGTTGCTCAATTCTTGGCATAAGTTAATTGCTTTATCAAAGCGTCCATTGTAGAGGTATGCGTCTAAAAGCAATACTCGTGCATATAAATATTCTTTTGTATTGGTTTCTGTATTATCTTGGAAGAATTTTTCCAATCCTTGAAGTGCTAAATTGTAATTTTGATATTGTAATAGTTTAGCTATTCCATTTAATAATTCCTGATTTTGTGCAGAATTAAATTTTGGCATTTTTTTAACTTACTTATGGTTTATTTCAATATTTACATTGTTTCTTGCTTGTGTATTAGCTTGAAACTGCAATTTTGATTTATATTTAATTAACGAAGCTATTATATTTGTCGGAAACATTTCTACGGCGTTATTATATTCAGTTACAGCAGAGTTATAAAATCTTCTAGCCGCAGAAAGTTGTTCTTCTACTTCACTCAAGGAATATTGTAATTGGATAAAATGGTCGTTTGTTTTTAATTCGGGATAGGCTTCAAGTAGTACTATAATCTTGCTTAACATTCTCGAAATTTGGTTTTCTACAGAAACTCGACTATTGTCACTTAAATTTTTTGAAGTTACTGTACTTCTGAGTCTGCTAATTTCTATCAATATTTTTTGCTCAAATTGCATATACATTTGAGCTAAAGTAACAAGTCTAGGTATCAAATCGCTTCTTTTTTGCAGAATCACATCAACAGTAGAAAATGCATTATGAACTTGATTCTTTTTTTGAATTAAACTATTGTATAGACTTGCAAAGATAATCAATAATACAAATATCAAAACAATAATATAAATAAACATTTAATTTAGGAGATTAATCTAATATTATTTATAAGCTAAATTAATACTTTTATAAAATAGTGTTCTTTCGGAAAATTATATGAAGAGGCTATAATTTACTCAGTAAAAACAAGGTAAGATATATAAATTTCTTGATTTTTGAAAAAGCTCTGTACATGGGAAGACTCAAAAAATCAAAGGTAGTGTTAAAAATGAGTATAATTATTTGCCCTGGAATTCATGAGCCAGAGTTAACTGAAAGCTTTAGAGTAGGATTGTTAGATGTAGTTGGTAATAGCGCGATCGCTCCTAACGCTCCAAATCTACTGGTTTATCCCGGTAAAGATTTTTTAGTTTTATCACCATTCCATATTTTGCAGTTTTTACGCGTTAGCGTAGCTCACCGCAGGTATCGCTCGATCGGCTCTTTAAGATCGCCAATTATATTCATAAGCTTTAGTGCAGGCGTAGTAGGGGCAATAGGGGCGGCGCGTTTGTGGCAACTCTTGGGTGGTCGTGTCAAAGCGTTTATTGCTATAGATGGATGGGGAGTACCGCTACAGGGTAATTTTCCTATTCATCGGATAAGCCATGATTATTTCACTCATTGGAGTTCCTGTTTGCTAGGTAGTGGGCAAGATAACTTTTATGCAGAGCCAGCAGTCGATCATTTATCAATTTGGAAATCGCCCCAAACTGTACAAGGCTGCTGGATAGATTCTTCCATTGGAATTTCTCCGCCCAAAGGTTATCTGACAGCAGCTGAATTTTTGCTTATGCTGTTAAAGCGCTATGAAGCAAATTAATCCGGACAATGGAGTAAGTAAACAGGAGTTAGGAGTGAGGAGAGACGCGATTAATCGCGTCTGTACAGGCGTTTGGAGTTAGTATTTATTCTCCCCTCTGCCCAATGTTCCATGCTCCATACTCAATACCCCATCTACCTAAAGAAAGTATCTAATGTTTCCAACTGAACCTGCTGCTGTTAATAACGGGTTTGGCGCACTGCTAAAAAACCGTGGTTTTATGTTCCTGTGGATTGGGCAACTGGTTTCCCAATTAGCAGATAAGGTCTTCTTTTTAATGCTGGTCGATCTAGTAGTAGACAAAAACAGCAGCTACTTGCCTCCTTTGGGAGTAGGAAAAGAATCGATGTACCCAATTTTGATGGTGGCGTTTACTATACCAGCAGTTTTATTTGGTTCAGCAGGAGGTGTATTTGTCGATCGCTTACCAAAAAAGCTGATTATGATAGGCTCTGATATTTTACGCGGGCTATTGATCGTAGGACTAGCCTTTTTACCAAGGGATTTTCATATACTTCTTCTCATCACCTTTGGGGTTTCCACCGTTACCCAATTTTTTGCCCCAGCCGAACAAGCTGCGATTCCTTTACTAGTGCGGCGAGAGTGTTTGATAGCAGCCAATGCACTGTTTACTAGCACAATGATGGGTGCTTTAATTGTCGGTTTTTTGTTAGGAGATCCGCTGCTGAGTTTGGCTGAAACTGGGATAGCTAAAGAGTATGGCCCAGAGTTAGTGGTGGCGTTACTATACCTGTTATCGGCTGTAGTTATGCTCCCAATTCACTTTCAAGAAAAAAAATTGTCGAGCGAAGCTTTGAGCGATCGCATCGACCTTTGGGGTGAGTTTAAAGAAGGCTTACGCTACCTCAAGAAAAACCGTTTGGTGTTAAATGCCATGCTGCAAACTACAGTTTTATACTGCGTCTTTGCAGCGTTGATGGTACTTGCGCTTCCCCTAGCAGAAAAGTTTGGTTTACAAGGAAAACAATCTGGACGCTTTATCGCCGCAGTCGGAATCGGTATAGTCATAGGTGCAGCCATTTTGGGCCATTTGGGCGAGAAAACACATCGCAAACCTTTACCTTTGATGGGCTTTTTGGGTATGGCGCTCATTTTGGCTTTGGTTTCCTTTACCAATAGTCAAGTACTAGCACTCGGATTGTGTATTTTACTGGGTGTGAGTGGTTCCCTAATTGGTGTACCAATGCAAACTCTCATTCAACAGCAGACCCCACCGATTATGCATGGTAAGGTCTTTGGGTTTCAAAATCATGCTGTAAACATAGCTCTTTCCGCACCACTAGCGATTACAGGCTGGTTAAATCAAGAGTTTGGCTTGCGAATTGTACTTATAGGAATGAGCCTTGTAGTTGCAGTTGTGGGTGTTTGGGCTTGGAAAAATACCCGCAGAGTCTTGCAAGACGTAATTTAATCGATATAGGATGGAAATCTATCCTAAATATTTAAAATCCAAAGATATAAGATTTTGATTGAAGTTTTCAATTAAAATGAAATCTTAACTACAGAATTCAGCATTAATTTTAGCTATAGTCTGAGGTTTGACCGTGCGATCGCCTTCCCAAATTAGTCTCCCACAAATCGAGAATCACAAACAGTCTCGTACTTCTAGTACGCCAGTTGCGCCCAAACGTGCATCAGGTGGTTTTGCTCTGCTTGACAGCCTTCATCGCCACGGCGTTGATTATATTTTTGGTTATCCTGGTGGAGCAATTCTACCAATTTACGACGACCTGTATAAGGTGGAAGCAACTGGTGCTATGAAGCACATTCTCGTGAGACACGAACAAGGTGCAGCCCACGCCGCTGATGGTTATGCCCGTGCCACAGGGAAAGTAGGAGTATGCTTTGGTACTTCTGGCCCAGGAGCAACTAACTTGGTGACGGGTATCGCCACAGCCTACATGGATTCGATCCCGATGATTGTGGTTACAGGACAGGTAGCACGTGCTTCCATTGGTACAGATGCGTTTCAGGAAACTGATATTTACGGGATTACTCTACCAATCGTGAAGCACTCCTATGTAGTGCGCGATCCCAAGGATATGGCGCGAATTGTCGCCGAAGCGTTCCACATCGCTAGCACTGGGCGTCCGGGGCCAGTTTTGATTGATGTCCCCAAAGATGTAGCTTTAGAAGAATTTGACTATGTGCCTGTGAAACCAGGTTCAGTGAAGTTACGCGGTTATCGTCCCACAGTAAAGGGAAATCCCCGGCAAATTAATGCCGCGATCCAGTTGATTTCTGAAAGTCGCCGTCCTCTACTGTATATCGGTGGTGGTGCGATCGCAGCTGGCGCTCATGAAGAAGTAAAAGAACTAGCTGAATTATTCAATATCCCTGTCACCACAACCTTAATGGGGATCGGTGCCTTTGACGAACATCATCCCCTAGCTTTGGGAATGTTGGGGATGCACGGCACAGCTTACGCTAACTTTGCCGTTAGTGATTGCGACTTGCTAATTTGCGTCGGCGCTAGATTTGACGATCGCGTTACAGGCAAATTAGATGAATTCGCCTCCCGCGCCAAAGTAATTCACATCGACATCGATCCGGCAGAAGTCGGCAAAAACCGGATTCCCGAAGTGCCCATCGTCGGCGATGTGCGGAACGTGTTAGTAGACTTGTTGCGTCGCTGCAAAGAAACAGGTGTTAAGGCTACACCTAATCAAAACCAAGAATGGTTAAATCTAGTTAACCGTTGGCGCGAAGAGTATCCTCTAATAGTGCCGCACCATGCCGACAGCATTTCACCCCAAGAAGTAATTGTAGAAGTCAATAGCCAAGCACCCAACGCTTTCTACACCACAGATGTAGGACAGCATCAAATGTGGGCAGCACAATTCCTGAAGAATGGCCCGAGGCGCTGGATTTCTAGTGCTGGTTTGGGAACGATGGGTTTTGGCTTACCTGCCGCAATGGGCGCGAAAGTGGCGTTTCCTGATGAAGAAGTCATCTGCATTAGCGGTGATGCCAGTTTCCAAATGTGCTTGCAGGAACTTGGTACGCTTGCACAATATGGAATAAATGTCAAGACAATAATCATCAATAACGGCTGGCAAGGGATGGTGCGCCAGTGGCAGCAAGCCTTCTATGGTGAGCGTTATTCATGCTCCAACATGGAAGTAGGGATGCCAGACGTAGAGTTATTGGCAAAAGCTTACGGGATTAAGGGCATGATAATCAGCGATCGCAGTCAATTAAAAGATGCGATCGCCGAGATGCTGGCACACAAAGGCCCAGTTATCTTAAATGTCCACGTCACCAGAGACGAAAACTGCTATCCAATGGTAGCCCCAGGTAAGAGCAACGCTCAAATGGTCGGTTTGCAGAAGCAAGCGCCTAAAGCCGCAGCAGAGCCAGTGTATTGTGGTCACTGCGATGCGAAAAATGCTCCTACCCACAACTTCTGTGCTGAGTGTGGCACAAAGCTGTAACGCTTTTTGATAATTTAGATCGCAGAGGTAGGGGAGCAAGGAGAAGGGGAGAAAGATGCAGGATTTCCCCTAATTCCTGCCCCCCTTCCTTTTGCGTAGAGATAGCTTAATCTTCCTGATTAGGTTGAGATAAAAAGATATTTCCTAAGTAATTCACTAAATCGCTTTGACTGTTGAAATCTAACAGCTATTATGTCTTGATAGAAAAGCAAGGCCTTGCGCCCCTACTACTTACTCAAACCCCAGTTTGCTTTCTCATTTTGGTGTTTTCCGCAAGTAAAATAAGCTTTTAAGCTGTTCCACATTTAAATTGCATAGCTAGGGTGGGCAAGATGCCCACCCCACAAGAGTTTGATTTAATCTGATTATGTAATTTAGATGTTTTTTAGCTTACTTTCTCAAACTCCAGTTTGCTTTCTCATTTGAGTAATTCACGCATTCATTTTGGTATATTATTGAGCCGAAAGAAAAGCGATCGCTTAAATAGAGTTCATAACTGTATTATCTCGTCTTAAAGCCTTGAATGATGGTGTTGTCAAGGCAGGAAACAATGGCAGCACTTTCCGAAGATGTAGTTTTTGAATAATCAACTTATGATTGGGTATGCTACACAAATTTTAGTAAACTAAATATCTATTAATATCTTCAAGGCTTCCTAACCCGGCGGGGGCATTGAGCAAAACAGACACAATTGATTGCATAAAAGTTATGGCGCTCATAGTTCAGAAATACGGTGGTACATCTGTCGGTTCAGTCGAACGTATTCAAGCTGTTGCACAGCGTGTTTATAAAACTGTTAAAGCTGGAAACTCTCTGGTAGTAGTGGTTTCGGCAATGGGCAAAACCACCGATGGACTCGTCAAACTAGCTAATGAAATTTCTCCAAATCCGAACCGCCGGGAAATGGATATGCTACTTTCCACTGGCGAACAAGTAACTATTGCCTTACTCAGTATGGCTTTGCAGGAACTCGGACAGCCTGCAATTTCTATGACTGGCGCTCAGGTAGGAATTGTTACTGAAGCCGAACACAGCCGCGCTCGAATTTTGCATATTGAAACTACTCGCCTCACTCGCCACATTAATGCAGGTAAAGTAGTTGTAGTTGCAGGGTTTCAAGGTATATCCAGCGCCGGAGAGATGGAAATTACCACTTTGGGGCGTGGTGGTTCCGACACTTCAGCCGTGGCGATCGCAGCCGCATTAGGAGCGAATTTTTGCGAAATTTATACAGACGTTCCAGGGATTTTAACTACAGACCCTCGTTTAGTTGCCGAAGCCCAGTTAATGGATGCCATCACCTGCGATGAAATGTTGGAATTAGCTAGCTTGGGCGCAAAAGTGCTGCATCCCCGTGCTGTGGAAATTGCCCGTAACTATGGTGTCCCTCTAGTAGTAAGGTCTAGTTGGACGGATCAACCAGGTACTTGGGTGACATCAACTAAACCCCAAGGGCGATCGCTAATTAATTTAGAAATTGCCCGTCCCGTAGATCATGTAGAATTTGACACCAACCAAGCAAAGGTTGCTTTGTTGCGCGTCCCCGATAAACCAGGCGTGGCAGCCAGGTTATTTGGCGAAATCTCCCGGCAAAAAGTAGACGTAGATTTGATTATTCAGTCAGTTCATGAAGGTAACAGTAATGACATTGCCTTTACTGTCACCACACCAATATTAAAACGCGCAGAAGCAGTAGCAACAGCGATCGCCCCAGCACTGAGGAGTCAATCTAACCCCAAATCTGACGAAGCCGAGGTAATGATAGAACATAACATTGCCAAAGTCAGCATCGCGGGCGCAGGAATGATTGGGCGTCCCGGTGTAGCTGCGAAGATGTTCGCTACCTTAGCAGAAGCAGGCGTAAACATCCAGATGATATCCACCAGTGAAGTGAAAGTAAGTTGCGTAGTCGATGCCAACCAATGCGATCGCGCCGTCAACGCACTTCGCAGCGCCTTTGAGATCGAGGCAGGGGAGCAGGGGAGCAGGGGAGCAGGGGAGAGTGCGTGCATAGATTACCCTCTGCCCCTCCGCCCCTCTGCCCCTCTGCCCAATTGTCCTCCCGTTCGTGGTGTCGCTCTCGATATGAACCAAGCGCGTCTTGCTATTCGCCAATTGCCAGATCGGCCGGGGATGGCGGCAAAACTGTTTGGACTGTTGGCGAAACATAATATTAGCGTTGACATGATTATTCAATCTCAGCGCTGTCGGGTGATTGATGGTGTTCCCAGGCGAGATATTGCCTTTACAGTCTCGCGAATAGACGGGGAAAATGCCAGAGAAATGCTTACCCAAGTAGCGGCAGAGTTAGGATGGGGCGAAGTTGTTTTAGATAGTGCGATCGCTAAGGTAAGTATTGTCGGTGCAGGTATGATCGGACAACCAGGTGTTGCCGCTAAAATGTTTGAAGCTTTAGCCCAACAACAAATCAATATTCAAATGATTGCCACCTCAGAAATCAAAATTAGTTGTGTCGTGACGCAAGAGCAAGGTGTTAAAGCTTTGCAAGCCATTCATGCAGCCTTTGGGCTTGCGGGTAGCGAGAAATTTGTAGTCCCAGCGTAAAACCTGAGTCTAACATCCTCTTTGTTGTGGATATAGCAACTATTTTATTCTTGCATTAGACCTCTTGCAAAAGTCCCTAACGCCCCACCCCCAATCCCTCCTCGCTTGCGGGGAGGGGAGACAAAGCATAGCTTTGGCGGGGTGGGGTTCTTATTTTTGATTTATGCAAGAGGTCTTTAATTTTTAACATTACATTAATAACACGTAAGCTATAATCGAACAATTTATCAGACTATATTTATATTGATGAATAGTCATTTCCTAGATGGACATTATCGAATACTAAAAGTTCTCAATGATGGTGAAAAGGGAAAAACGTATCTAGTTGAAGATGTTAATCTTCCTGGGAGCGAATTTATAGTAAAGCAGTTATATCCTTCTAGCAATCCTCAAGCTTTAACAATTCTACGCCGCTTGTTTGCCAGTAAGGCAGCAACTTTAGAGAAACTAGGGCAGGAACACGATAAAATTCAAAAGCTAATTGCTTATTTTGAAGAAAATGAAGAATTTTATACAGTCCAAGAGTTCATCCCCGGTAATCCTTTAACTGACGAAATTATCCAGGCAGAACCTCTGAGGGAAGACGAGGTTATTATTATTTTATCAGAGATATTAGAAATTTTGGCGATCGTACATAGCTATGGCGTGATTCATCGAGATATTAAACCAGCAAATATTATTCGCCGCGAATCAGATAAAAAGTTAGTTTTGGTTAATTTTGGTACTTTTAATGAAGCCATCACTAATACCGCTGACAATCTCGAATATATACCTATAGAACAAGTTAACGGTAACCTCAAATACAACAGCGATATATATGCTTTAGGTCTTGTTGCGATCGCAGCACTTCTAGGTTTACCAGCAAACGAAATATCTAACTTGCGAACTCAGAAAAATAAACTGACGGGTGAAATAGTTTGGCAGAACAAAAATCTAAAAGTTAATAGAAAATTAGCAAAAATTATTAATAAAATGGTGCGTTTTGACTATCGCAAGCGCTACCAGTATGCAACCGAAGTTTTAGACGATCTAAAAAAGATAACAAATGTCGATCGCGAACAGCAAAAACAGCATCATAAAAAATTATTACTAGTTCTAACGGGGGTAGCTGGCTGTATTGCAGTTGGTGTTGGAGTATGGCAATTGAAGTTGCCAAAACCTGTAAGTAATGCCGAGAAACAATTATATCAAGAAGGATTAAATAAATATGACGCAGGGAACTATGAAGGAGCAATTGAAGATTTCAATCAGGCTATTGGATTAGATCCGCAAAACGCTCTGGCTTATAATAGACGAGGCGATGCTTATTATCGATTAGGAGACTACGAGCAAGCACAAGCAGACTCTAGCCAAGCCATTTTGCTCAATCCTCAAGATGCTAATGCCTATTTCGATCGAGGATTTGCTTTCTCTGAATTAGGTAAATATAAAGAAGCGATCGCTGACTATACCGAAGCGATTAAGTTAAATTCTGAGAATGCTTATGCTTACTATGGCCGGGGATTAGCCCGCGCTCAACTGAAGGATAATAAAGGTGCAATTGAAGATTTTAGCAAAGCGATCGCTCTCAAACCTCAGTATACAGAAGCCTACTTACAGCGAGGCATTCTCCGCCGTCGCCTCACACTTAGAGAAGAAGCAATCCAAGATTTTGATAAAGTAATTAAGATTAATCCGAGCGATGCTAAAGCTTATTATCAAAGGGGTTTAACTCAATCTATTAATAAGCAAAAATATATAGCAATTAAAGATTACACGGACGCAATTAATATCAATCCCAAATATATAGAAGCCTATCTTAATCGGGGTGATGTTTACAGTGATTTGGGAGATAACCTCGAAGCTACTGAAAATTACAACAAAATTTTACAGATCGATCCTAAATTTATTGCAGCTTATATTCACAGAGGTATTCACCGCTTTTCTTTCGGAAATTATAAAGGCGCTATTGAAGATTACACCGAAGCGCTAAAACTCGATCCTAATAATCTAGCAGCTTATAACAACCGTGGTAACGCCTATCTCGAACTGGGAAATAAAAAAGCTGCAAATCAGGATTATTCACGAGCGATCGCAATTAATCCGAACAATGCCTTAGCCTACTATAACCGGGGTGTGATTCGCACCAAGCAGAAAAATAAACAGGGTGCGATCGCAGATTTCAAAAAAGCTGCAAAACTATTCCAACAGCAAGGAGAACAAAATAGTTATCAAGATGCACAGAGAGAAATTTCAATTCTGCAAAATAATTCTGCACCAGCGCCAACTACTCGCCCTAAATCTGGAAAAAGAGAAAAAAATTGAGCTATGACTCAATACAGTAATACCATTTTAGAACTATACTTTTTATAGCATTAGCCTAAGATGCCCGAATACGCTTGGGTTAAGGGAGGTTGGGGGGATATTCCGGGGTAAAATATCATTAACACTAACCGTATTGCAATATCTCTATTCACCGTCCAAAAGCATAAGCTTTGACATTTTATGTGTCGTTGTAGTCAAATAAATTATCGCTCAACATGAGTCACAGTGTTTTTTCACGACTCAATTAGGATGGCTATAGCAGTCCTAAATCACTTGTGAAAAATATATCACTCTCTTTTATTTCTTCCCTATGCGTCCTTAGCGTCCTTCCCTTCGGGACGCTTCGCGTAGCTTGCTTCTCCGTAGGAGTACGTGGTTCGTTTTCAAATTTTATATTTTTCACGAATCAAATAGGATTGCTATATATGCTAATTCTCCTTACTTTTTCTCAAAATAACGTGGAATTATTTACCAGTAGGGATGTCGATACGGTACTGAAAAAAATTGATAATTCTCACAATATTTGGTTGCGCTGTATTCACTTCCGCGATCGGACTGGAACCGCCAAAATTATCAAGCACTTTGGTCTCAATTCATCTCGTGTTAATATGATTTTCAACCATTCCCCTTTAGGAATTGATGAAGACGTAGAAGATTGTTTATTTGACAGCTATGAAATCCTAACTCCTAAAATAAAAAATCATGAGTTTGAGGTTGCGCGTGGCAATATTGTCCTTGGAGATAATTTTATTATCACCTTTGAAATCACAGAATTAAAAGCTTTAAATATTTTAGTTAATAATTTGCAGAAACGAACGCTAGATATTGAAAAGTGGAGAATTGACTATGTTTTTTATCTCATTTTTAAAGAGATTTTGAATAATTATCATACTGTATTTGAATATATTTCTAGAAAACTTGATGATTTAGAAGATGAAGTTTTAGATAACTTTGGTGATGAATCTACATACCAAAAAATTGCTACGATGAGGCAATCCTCTCGTTCAGGACGCCGTAATTTTCAAAGCATCAAGTCACTTATGGCTATTATGGACGGCGAAGATTTCCAATGGCTCTCCCAACCTGTGAAAGAATTATTCAATCAAGAATTGGTTAATCACGTTGATAAACTCTGGCAAGAATATCAAGCTCTGAGAGCCTGGATGTCAGAATTAATGGAAATTCAACGCGATAATATTGCTAGCAAAACTGGTGAACGAATTAATCGCTTGACTATCCTCTCGACCATATTCTTACCAATCACTTTCATCTCTGGTTTCTATGGTATGAATTTTAAATATATGCCGGAATTAGATCAACCTTTAGCTTATCCTGCTGCGGTCTGCGTGATGGTATTAATTGTAATTGGTAGTATTTTTTATGCTAAAAAACAACGTTGGCTATAACATATTTTAGGTTATAGGTTATTAGTGAAATAGTAAAATTTACATATCGTTAGGCATTGCTATATGCTTTCTGTAAGTAGACTGAATCAACCCTAAATCGGGAAATAAACGTGAATCTCCCATTGATTATTCGTGCTGAAGAACACAACGAGAAAACAGCAATTGCTACAACGGATGGAGCATTTACCTATCGAGATTTGCTTCACACTTCCAGTCAAATAGCAACAGGTCTTCTTCAGAATGCAGAAGATTTACAGGAGCAGCGAGTTGCCTTTCTCATCCCGCCTGGATTTGAGTATGTAGCCACTCAATGGGGGATTTGGCGTGCTGGTGGCATAGCTGTACCTTTGTGTGTTTCCCACCCGCGACCAGAATTAGAGTATGTGATTACCAATTCTGGAGCATCAATTATTATTGCCCATCCTAATTTTGAGGGTATATTGCGTAGTTTACCGCCGCAGGCATCGCTCGCCGAAGCACACAATTTGCGATTTATCCTCACCTCAGAAACGCTCCCACATAACATTAGTTGCCTCCCAGAGGTAGATATCACTAGACGCGCCTTAATTCTCTACACTAGCGGTACAACAGGTAAACCCAAGGGTGTAGTTACAACTCACCAAAATATTCAAGCGCAAGTGGTTAGCTTAAGTACCGCTTGGGAATGGACATCGGATGACCGCATTTTGCATATCCTGCCACTGCATCATATTCATGGGATTATTAACGTTCTGACTTGTGCTTTATGGGCTGGTGCGGAGTGTCAGATGTTGAGCAAGTTTGATGCCGAAACTGTTTGGAACCGAATTTGTGATGGCGACTTAACCCTATTTATGGCAGTACCAACAATTTATGTGAAACTAATTGCTGCTTGGGAAACTGCCTCTAAGGAACGCCAAAAAAGTATGTCAGAAGGCTGTGCGAAGATGCGTCTGATGGTTTCTGGCTCCGCAGCGTTACCAGTTCAAGTTTTAGAAAAGTGGCAGAATATCAGCGGTCATTTTCTGCTTGAGCGCTATGGTATGACTGAAATTGGTATGGCGCTATCGAACCCTTTACACGGTGAACGATTGTCTGGATATGTGGGCAAGCCTCTACCTCAAGTTGAAGTGAGATTAGTAGATGAGAACGGGAAGTTAGTTCCAGCAGGAACACCAGGAGAAATCCAAGTTAAAGGGCCCGGAGTGTTTCTAGAATATTGGCAAAATCCCCAAGCAACTGCCAAAGCCTTCCAAGATGGCTGGTTTTGTACTGGAGACACCGCCGTAGTTGAGAACGGCAACTACCGAATTCTGGGACGGATGAGTGTGGATATCATCAAAACCGGAGGGTATAAAGTTTCAGCTTTGGAAATTGAAGAAGTATTGCGATCGCATCCAGATATTCAGGAATGTGCAGTGGTTGGGGTTGCCGATTTAGAGTGGGGCGAACGGGTGTGCGCCGCGTTAGTATTGCAAGGCTCACAACCTTTAACTTTAGAAGCTTTCAGGAGTTGGGGAAAAGAGCGATTGGCGGTTTATAAAGTGCCAACCCAAATTTTGATAGTTGAAGAATTACCGCGCAACGCTATGGGGAAAGTGACTAAGCCGACAGTGATTGAGCTATTTTGCTGATAGCGATCGTCAACGCCTAATTAGACTTGGAGTTTTAAAGTTGATAGTAGTGTCAGGAATTTATTCAATACGGTTTGTAGTTAGATGAAATTTATAACTAAAACGTCATGTTTTATCTATCTCTACCGAATATCGTTTTGCCAAAGATAGAAGCCAAAGACTTTATAGCGGCTACGTCCCTTTTAATTTCACTTTTTACTGCTTATTGGAATATTTGGCGTGGTGCAAAGTTCGTTAGTCCTCCACTAAGATGGATAGCTTTTGGGCGTTTACCAAATCATACTTTACTTATCAATTTCCCAATTGCGATTATAAACATTGGTAGTCGAACTGGAGTTATTGATGCTTTTTACATTGAACTTACAAACCTTGCAAATCATAAAGTTGAAAGGTTTTACGCTTGGAAAGAAAGCATCCTTGTTGGTCAAGAATTCAATTATAATCAGGTAGAAATACCTAAAATTACAGCTCTTAAGTCTGGTGAAAGTGCCGTTAAATACTACGTTTTTCATCCTGATACTTTAGATTTTATGTATGAGTGTGGACTCCACAAAATTTCTTTATATGCTTATGTCAATCCTTCTGAAAAACCTGTAAAACTCTACGAGCAAAAGCTAGACATTGATAGTGTTTTAAACCCAAGCTCATTGCCGAATGAAATATCTCTGTTGTTTAGTTATAATCTTATCCCTATCAAAATCCTGAGAGTATCGAATTACGGAGTTGAACCATCGATGACGTCTATGATACAGATAGCGAAGGGGTAGTCATGCGTGGTCAAAACTCAGGGTAAGTTGAAAAACTCAAACAACCCAGTCGCCGAAATAACAAATGAGTTCGCCAAAATAACAAATGCGTACGCCGAAATAGCAAATGAGTTCGCCGAAATAACAAATGAGTTCGCCAAAATAACAAATGAGTTCGCCGAAATAGCAAATGCGAACGCCGAAATAACAAATGCGAACGCCGAAATAGCAAATGCGAACGCCGAAATAACAAATGAGTTCGCCTTTACCTAATTTCTCACCCCTTTGGTATTTTAGGCGGACACCAAAAGAGATTTTTGCTGGATACACCAAGGGATTCTAAAATTCCTCGCATCACCTCTGTGCAGTACATCCAATGCCCCAAATCGTCATACATGCTATCGGGATTAAACTCAACATTGTAGTGCAGCACATTGGGAAGGTCTAAAAACTCATCATCGCTTTGGGGAGAAAGAAGCAACAGATGAAATGGCTTCCCCTGACATTGTTTTTCCAACTTCTTGACTAGATCGATCGCACCACCGCGATCGCTAATTCCTGTGCGAACAAAAAGCACTTTGTCGCAGTGCCGCAGTGCGTACCAAAACCTTTCAGCGCGTGCTGTGTAACGAACCCGCATCCGTTCATAGACGGGAGACATATCTTGAACAGCGTCGTCTGTCTCCTCAACTTCATGGGCAAAGGATAAACCCGACCATTTACTGTGGTAAATTCTATCTGCATCGGGACTGTAGTGCAGAAAAGCAGGGTTCCACATATCATCAAAACCGTTTTCGATCGCATCCGCAACATCTGCAATATTGGTGGTGCGCGTTAGATCGAACGGAAAGGCGGGGCCATCGTACTCCATCTTATACAACATCATGCGGATGGCACAGCGATCGCCAAGGGGAAGAATCGCCACACGGCTGATATCCGATAACTCACATTTATATTGGAACAGCACAGCAGACTTCGGTGGTGCTTTAACTCGGCTTTCTAGCCCATCGTTGCCAATCATCATGGTGCGAAACGGGGCATCGGGATGAAGCGGATCTTCATAGACACCCGATGGCATGGCTTTAAGTGCGTTGCAAACCTCCGTCCACATCGGCTGGATGTTGTACTCATTATCTGATTCGTTGATTACCCAGAGGTGGCGTTCGTCCGCTTGCAAAATCCCCAGATGCCCGTCATAAAACAAAACTTGTGAGTTGTTTGGCGAAAAAAGATTGAAGGCGGCACTATATTCTAGGTCGGCACCAGGAGGGATATCTACTGTGGTTGCGATCGCGCCATTCTCTACAGCAAAGAAGGGGAGCGTTCCTGGCTTGGCAGACTTCGCAATGTAAATACCTGGTATCAATCCAGCCTGATTTTGCAGTGCAGTTTGTAGTTCTTGCCAATCGGGAGCGATCGTGTAGCTGTGAGACGCACATACTTGTATTCAACTTTCTGGCCATTGTCTGATTCTAAAGACGGCTGAATGTCAATTTCTGTATCTGTCCACCATAAAGGATAGCGATCGCCACTTGTACGCAGCTGGACACATTTTCTAATGTCCCACAATCCCAACTCTGGAGTAGAACCGACCAGACAGATGGATTCGCCCATTTGCGTGTATGCACGTATCTGGAATCGATACATAGAGATTTATCCTGATTTAGTGAGTACGATACCAAACACTCAGGCTGAATCTTTAAACCTGTTTTGAGAATATCACATAGAATTATTAATAATCCGGTATTAATCTTGTTAAGTACACTGAAGCTCTGATTTACGTCACTCAAAGCTATAGCAGTCAAGCTTTTCAAAAATTAAATCAGATTTTTATAGAAGATTTAATACTAATCAAACA
Organism: Nostoc sp.; assembly: GCF_036917095.1. Classification (GTDB taxonomy): domain Bacteria; phylum Cyanobacteriota; class Cyanobacteriia; order Cyanobacteriales; family Nostocaceae; genus Nostoc. The sequence goes on along the minus strand of NZ_JBALFH010000053.1, from coordinate 169,379 downwards.
GAATATATTGTATTAAAAGTCTTAGCACAACCAAGAAAAGGATAAGATTAAGTTAAAATTTTTCTTCAATATCGCTGAAATTTGCAAATACTTGGTAGCAAAGGCTATCTATTCCAGTTAACCTACATTTACAGGTTACCACTGCGATCGCTCACCATCGTAGCGGTAAAAATAACTATATTGATAATTTTATAGTTAACAAATTATACCAAATTGAACTTGACAAACATCCTCTGAGTTGTAAAATTTATTGTTTTTTCTCAGCACTTATCGCAGATATTTTTAGATAGGATATTTAGCTGTGGAAACCATGCAATCGGTTATAGAATTCCAGTGAAGAGATTCCCAAAGGAGACTAGTAGATTCAGTTTATCTATGCAGTTACCAGTTAATGAACCGTCCCTCTCAATGATTCAGCATCAACGGGTTTAATTAGGTAAGTCTGCAATAAATGCCCAACAATGGAGGCTATCAAGGGTAATTTTTGGCAGAATTTTACAATTGGTGAGCGATCGCTCTTGTTAATCTCTGCTAGTTTCATATTAAGGTCAGAACACTTCTCTAACCGCCGGAAAAACTCTGGATGATTTGTATTCAAAATCAGAGGAAATGCCCGTGCGGCTGTGTTATTCGTCTCTTCAATGACTCTAGTATTATATTCGCGCGGATCTATCCCAATGGATTGATAAAAGGTTGCGCGTTCAAATACAGTCAAGGTGTGGGTAGCAAAAACAGTCAGTAAAAAGAAACGCACCCACAATCTAGCTCTCCAATTGTTCCATAGTTGAGGTTGCGATCGCAGCAATGCTTTAAAGAAATCTCCATGTCGATTTTCATCCTGACACCAACTCTCAAACTTACGGAACAGCGGATAAATTTGGTGTTCTGGATGTTTTTCCATGTGGCGATACACCAAGATGTAGCGCCAGTAGCCAATTTTCTCAGATAAGTAGACTGTGTAAATAATCCACTCTGGCGGAAAGAAGGTATAAGTGCGATTTTTGGTTAAATAACTTAAGTCAAGAGAAAGATTAAAATCTGCCATTGACTTATTCAAAAATCCCGCATGGCGTGCTTCATCCCGCGCCATAAAATTAAAAGCATCTGCCAAAATAGGATTGCGATTTTTTAGACGACGCGATAATTCTTTGAACAGTAGAAATCCAGAAAACTCTGAAGTACAAGAACGTTCCAAAAAGTCAATAAAGGCGACACGTGTTTCCCCGTCAATGTGATCCCAACACTGCTGAAATTCTTCATCGCGGACAAAGTGATGGCGGTTATAGTCTGCTCGTAACTCCTCTACAATTGCCAGTAACTCCGCCTCCTGCGCCGAAATATCCAACTGCGCCGCAGCTTCAAAGTCAGTGGTATAAAACCGGGGTGTTAATAATGTTTCCTGAACAGGTGCTTTTACACCTGGTTTCAGCAACTCAGATTGAGAGGTTTCCAGAGACTTAACCATAAGAATCCTTTTATTATTTTATGCCTCAAAAGTTATATAACCATAAATATAGTATTGAGGACATCAGTTAAATTATTGAAAGTAAATTGTGAGAAATAAACTTATCGCCCATCGTTTCAGAAGAGTTTAAATGCGTATCTCACAACCATTTTTGTTACTACTCAACGGGGATATACGTGAACGCGAGCACCAGAAAAACATAAAAAAATATTAATATCTTTCTAGTTATAAATAAATTAATAGTTAAATAATCTTAGGAGAAATAAAAATAGCTGGGATTTGCATCGGCAGTGGTAATTGCCAGATAGAGTGATGCAAATCCTCTCTAAACCTAGAATAACAATCTTTTAGCTGGCCCTGGCAGGCATCCTGAGTCGGTGACTGCCCAGAAACCTTGCGCTTGAAAATGAAGGAAGCAACAATGAGTAGCAATCTAGCCATCAAACTGCGCTCTGGAACTCAACAAGCCCACACCTCGGCAGAAAATGTGGGATTCATGAAATGTTTTTTGAAAGGAGTTGTGGATAGAGACTGCTTCGCCAAGTTCTTAAGCAACTTCTATTATGTCTACAGCGAACTAGAAGCAGCATTAAAGAGCCATTTAGAGCATCCTGTGATTAGTGCGGTTTACTTCCCCGAACTTAATCGCCAATCCTCGCTCGAAAAAGACATGGTGTTCTATTATGGCGATAATTGGAGAGAGCAAGTTACACCTTCACCTGCTACCCAGAATTACATTGACCGCATTCGGGAAATTTCTATTAGTGAACCAGTCTTATTGGTAGGTCATGCCTACACTCGCTACATGGGCGATCTTTCTGGGGGTCAAATGCTACAAAAAGTTGCTCAGTCAGCTCTGAAGCTTTCTGGCTATGAAGGCACATCCTTTTACAATTTTGAGCAAATTCCTGACAAAAAGGCATTTAAGGATAAGTATCGTCAGGCATTAAATGCATTACCCGTTGATGATATAACAGCAGAACAGATCGTTGCAGAAGCTAATAATGCCTTTGGATTGAATTTACAGATGGCTCAAGAGCTAGAAGGAAGTTTAATTCAAGCACTCGGTCAAGTTCTGTTTAATAGCCTTACTGGTTCCCAGAATTCAGGTAGCACTGAAGTCGCTGCGGCTAATTAATTTAGTCATTAGTCATTTGTCATTTGTCATTGGTCATTAGTCATTTGTCATTAGTCATTTGTCATTAGTCATTGGTCATTAGTCATTAGTCATTAGTCATTAGTTATTCTCCCCCTGCCCTCTGCCCCCTGCCCCCTGCCCCCCTGCTCCCCTGCTCCCCCTGCCTCCCCTGCCTCCCCTGCCCCCCCTGCCCCTCATACATTCATTGGAAAGCAACTCAATGGTTTTTCTATTACCTGGTGTCAAGTTCGATCTGGATCTGATCCAAAAGTACGACACTCGCGCACCCAGATACACCAGCTACCCGCCCGCTACAGAATTAAGCGAAACATTCACTGAAACTGATTTTAAGGCCGCGATCGCAGCATCGAATCAACGCAAAACTCCTCTTTCTTTGTATTTCCACATCCCCTTTTGCCAAAGTGCTTGCTACTTCTGCGGCTGTAATACGGTAATTTCCAACAACAAGAATATTGCTAAACCTTACGTGGAGTCTTTGGCTCAAGACATTAAAAACACCGCAGCTTTAATCGATCCAGACAGAAAAGTGCTGCAAATCCACTGGGGAGGTGGTACTCCTAATTACTTGGATCGTCACCAAATAGAATTTTTGTGGAAAAACATTAATCACCATTTCAACATCGATCCACAAGCAGAAATCTCAATTGAGATTAATCCTCGTTATATCGATAAAAACTACATTTTCTTTTTGAGAGAGATTGGGTTTAACCGCATTAGTTTTGGCATTCAGGATTTTAATCACCAAGTTCAAGTAGCTGTAAATCGTGTTCAGCCAGAAGAAATGCTCTTTGATGTTATGAGTTGGGTCAAAGAAGCTAAGTTTGAAAGTGTGAATGTAGACCTTATTTATGGTTTACCCTATCAAACCCGCGAGACTTTTCGGGAGACGCTGAAAAAGACTATCGAATTAGATCCTGACCGAATTGTAGTCTTTAACTTTGCTTATGTACCGTGGCTCAAACCTACACAAAAAAATATTCCTCAAGAGGCGCTACCCCCAGCAGACGAAAAGTTAGAAATTCTGAAAATGACCATTGAAGAATTGACGAATAACGAATATCTATTTATTGGGATGGATCATTTTGCTAAAACTAATGACGAACTAGCGATCGCTCAACGCAATGGCACTCTCAAACGCAACTTCCAGGGCTATACTACCCACGCTGAGACAGAACTATTTGGTTTTGGTGCCACATCCATCAGTATGCTAGAAGATGCTTATGCCCAAAACCACAAAGAATTAAAGGATTATTATCAGACACTTGCAGCAGGTGCTTTACCTGTTAGTAAAGGTATTAAACTTACTCAGAATGACATCATCAGACGGGATGCGATCATGGGTATTATGTCTCACTTTCAGCTTCATAAGCAAGACATTGAAAACAAATATCATATCAATTTTGATGAATATTTCTCCGAGGAACTAGAGGCGTTAAAACCACTAGAAGCCGATGGTCTAGTCAGTTTATCAAAAAATCAAATCCAGATTACAGATATTGGTAGATTACTAGTCAGAAATATCGCGGTCATATTTGATACTCACACCAGAACGCGAGAGACAAAATTTTCCCGCGCCATTTGAGATCGCTTCTGCAAATGTTGGCTATATATAATCCCCTCAATCTACCTTAAAAATAACGGTTGAGGGAATATGATAAATTCGATGTTCGCAATAATTAGTGCGAGCAAAATTTTATATTTTGATTTTTCATCCCCAAAAAGTTAGATAAAATTTTTCTTTCTGAAGATAGATATAAAATAATATAAATTAATTAGCTTGTTAGTGTTGTCTATTTCTACAGCCAATCAGGTCTAGAATTATATATACTTAATAATTCATGGCTTAATCTAGAAAAAACTTTTGTTTACCATTTTCATAGTATAAATGCAAATTATTATCCAATACTTGATATAAACTCTTTTGTCTTACTTTTGGATTTAGCATTTATCCCATCTGGTAGAAAGAATTATGAATCAGAGTTGATAACTTAGATACAAGTGAGATTGTTGAGGCAGTTATGAGTATTATTGCTTGGGTAGTTTTAGGACTTTTGGCAGGTGCAATCGCTAAAGCTATTTATCCTGGCTATCAAGGCGGTGGAATTCTGTCCACAATGATTTTGGGTATCATTGGTGCTTTCGTCGGCGGAAGTGTTTTTACTCTGCTACGAACAGGAACTCTACAAATTACTGCGGCTGGCACTGGTTTAACTCTTCCTGGTATTTTAGTAGCTGTGCTCGGCGCAATAATTGCTATTTATCTATGGGGATTAATCAGAAGAAGCAGCAATGCATAATCGCTGATTGAGAGTTATCAACACTGGCATGACTATAAAATAGCCTCTCCTTTCTGTCTGTCCGATCCTTTCTGTAACATCATAATTTTTGGAAGTGTAAATCTATGTTTTTTCACAAAAAAGAGCCTATTCATGCAGTTAACGTTACTGAACCAAACCCTCGTTTTGCTCAGTTGCTTTTAGAGCAGTTTGGCGGAGCTACTGGAGAACTTAGTGCAGCACTTCAATATTGGGTTCAATCATTCCATGTGGAAAATGCTGGCATTAAAGACATGCTCCAAGATATTGCAATTGAGGAATTCAGCCATTTAGAAATGGTTGGTAAACTCATTGAAGCTCATACCAAAAACACGGATCAAACAGAGGCTTATAAGAGTACTCTCTTTGCAGTCCGTGGGATTGGGCCTCATTTTCTAGATAGTCAAGGTAATGCTTGGACTGCTAGTTACTTGAATGAGGGTGGAGATGTAGTGCGTGATTTGAGAGCTAACGTCGCAGCCGAAGCTGGCGCTCGTCAGACTTACGAAGAGTTGATTAAGTTGGCAACTGACAAAGGAACCCAAGAGACTTTAGTGCATCTGCTAACACGAGAAATTTCTCATACCCAGATGTTTATGAAAGCTCTAGATTCACTGGGTAAGTTGACAGATCCATTCTTTGGTAATATTAAGCCAGATGAAACTGTTGCTCTTTACTACAACCTATCTACAAATGGTGACGGTAAAGATGAGCGTGGCCCTTGGAATTCTGAGCCAACATTCAAATACATTGCTAATCCGCTAGAAAGTCACTCTTAATCCCATAGGTTGGAGTTAGACTATAGGGTGATTTGAGGTAAAGAGATTTTTGGCAGATTCTATATAAGTTTCAATCATTCTGTGGAGTTCTGGCTCGCCTTGTTTAGCAATATTTAGCGAACAAAAAGATTCCCGACTTATTATAAAAGTCGGGAATTTCATCTGAGTATTTGGGTATTACACTCAAGTTAAAATTCAGTCCGGCTATAAATATTTAGCCAGACTGAAGAAGTCAGAGCGATCGCCTCTTCAATATCTACATCAACATTTCTGACTTCAGAAATTAATTCAACTCAAAATCAAAACTCAGAATCAGGAGATTTAATTGTGATTGTTAAGGCGACGCCAAATGGTTGGGAAGTCATTTATCATCGTGCTCATGCTTTATTAGCAGCTCAACTGGCAGGACAGTGGCGACGCAAAAATGCTCCAGCAAGATTATATGAAACGATCGCTGCAATTTCTCATCACGATGACTTAGAAAAAGAGTGGGAAGAAGATATTCTAACTGAAGCAGGTGCGCCAAAGGACTTCATGCTCTCCTCAAATGCCGATTTAGATGCAGGTGTCGATGAATTGGCTGAACTGGCAAAGAATGCCCTTTACCGTGGACGATGGGTGGCTCTATTAATTTCCATGCACATCAGCCGTTTAAATGAGTCAAGCCGGGGTAAGTCTTCAAAATTAGACAAACTTTTAGACGAGCAACTTCAAAATCAGCAACGTTGGCGCAAACAGCTGGGCATCAAAAAGGAGGAAGTTGATGCAGCCTATGCATTTATGCAATGGTGCGATCGCCTTTCTCTGATCTTATGTCAGGAAGAACTACCTGACGATGAGCGATTTTTAGAAATTAGCAAGGGCCCTGAAGGTGAACGTTATGACATCATGCAGCGCAGTGATAATTTGGTTGTTGTCAAACCTTGGCCCTTTGAGAACGAGAAATTTACAGTCAACGTCGAAGCCTGCGATCTTTCCCAAGTTAGATATGAAAGCAGCGCCGAACTAAGCCAAGCACTACAAGAAGCTCCCATCAAGGTACTAGAGTGGACATTCGTTAAGAGTTAGATTACACACAGTTGCAAAAAAGACAAAGGTTAGGGCTAGGGCGTGACATCAGTTCGACGAACCTCTCCCTCCCTTGAACTTTAGTTCAAGTCTGTCCCTCTCCGGCTCGGAGAGGGACAGTTTTGCATAGTAAAACCAGGGAGAGGTCTTTTGATTGGGCTAATTAAGCGAATATTATATGAGCCGTCGAACTCACCTCATGTTATGAAAAAACCCTCTCAAGATTTTTGAGGAGGGTTTATAAAAGTATTTTTTGATTGGACAACTATGCAGGGTTAGGTTGAGTTCTACTCTGAAGTAGCTGAATAACCGCTGCTTTTTCTAAAATTCCCACTAACACACCGTTTTGACGAATGACAGGAAGCGCAGATAGCTTTTGTTGTTCGAGTAGCTGCACTACTTCTAATAGTGGTCGATCCGATTGGACTGTGGTAGATTGGGCAATTGGTTGCATTACTTCTCTAACTTGAGTTTCTGACCACATAGCTGTCGGAATAGAACGCATATTATCAACAGCGATCGCACCTACTAATTGTCCCCCATCATCAGTCACTAAGAACCGACGCCAGTTTTCTCCACTCATTACCTGCCGATCGGCAAATTCTCTCAAGGTAAGATTAGCAGATACAACTGGGCTATTGACAGTTACAGCATCCTCAGCCGTCAAACCTGTAAGTTTTTCTTGCACTCTCGCAAATTGAGCTGTATTACCAGCATTTTGCAACAAGAAGAAACCAATTAACAAGTTCCAGAAGTTACCAAGGCTGCCAAAGAATAGTAGTGGAAGGACACCAGAAAGAACCGCTACCCAACCAAAGATTTGTCCAACTCGACTGGCAAAAACTACACCTTTATAAGGATTGCCTGTAATTTTCCAAACAGCTGCTTTGAGGATATTACCACCATCTAAGGGTAAGCCAGGAATCAGATTAAACAGCGCTAATGCCAGGTTAACAGAAGCCAAAACACCAATAACTGCTGCTAAGGGGCCTGATGCGGCGGTAGCAAAACCAATAGCTGTAAGGCTACCAAATAATAGTAGGCTGACTAAAGGCCCAGCGATCGCAACCCAAAAAGCTTCACTTGGAGTTTTCGACTCTTTTTCTAAGCTGGCCAAACCGCCAAATATGAAGAGTGTAATTGATTTGACATCAATTCCCTGGCGAATGGCGACGAAACTGTGTCCTAATTCGTGGGCGACGACAGAGGCAAATAACAACAGCGCTGTCATCAATCCTAGTACTACAGCTAATCCCCCGGATAATAAGGGAAATTGCGCCGCCAGTCCACTGCTATAGCTCCAAGTTACTAAACCTAGAACTAAAAACCATGATGGATGGATATAGAAGGGAATTCCGAAGAGATTACCAACGCGAATTGTGCCATTCATGTCGTTCACCTTTGATTTGATCTGCGAAAGGTTAAGTTTCGCTCCTCTCGATATCTCTTAGTGTAACTAAATGTTAAGTAGCTTTTAATCTTTGTAATTGTAGTGGTCACCGCCCCCAAAGGTGCGGTTAGTGGTAATTTTAGTTTAGCGATCTGTTTAAGAAATTAGAACTTAGCCCTCTTCTGTACCCACGAGTTCTGGAAATTATTAAATTTTCATTCCTTAGTATTCAATAAGAAAGAGCCAGAGAACTAACTTTCTGGCTCAAAGCTGGAGACAAAATTATCATCAAATAAAGCTAACTTGGGTGAGAACCTAAATTCTTCCCAGGTTATGCAGCCCCAAGACAGCGCCCACTCCTAAGATATGACCAAAGGCGGCACTTGCTATAAAAGCTGGTAAACCAAAATCACCTAAGAAATTGACTGAGGGTAGTTTTGGTTCTGCGTTGGGATACTTGATGGTAGATTTGCCAATGGCAATGGCAATGATATTAGCGATAATGATAATCAGTGCAACAGTTGGACTCCATTGCAGAGGTGTAGTTGCAGCAGCGAGTAAGGTTGAAGTAAACACCTGATTTGCTCCTGAAATTTATTAATGATTGAAAACATAATCTGAAACTTTCCGAAGCAAATTCCAGAAAGTACCCAATTTTGCATCAATATTTAACAGTTATTCTTACTACTTAATACAATGTGAGTTCAACGGGATAAATTCAGGACTGACGCAAATTCGCCAAAAAGCTAATTTATTGAACTACCGCCCTTGCAGACAAACCGGGATGGATTTGCCAACTTCTAAAATTCCCCCCCTGCTTCCTCTGCTTCCCCTGCTTCCCCTGCTTCCCCCACACTGTTTTGCATGTGGCTGCTTTTTTAGTTCGTCAAACTCAGGTTAATGCATGTATCGATGGGATTATATCTGCACATAACAAGACGAAAATATGATATTTCCCTATCAAAAGCATTAAATATGCTGAATTAATATAGCAATCCGAATTGAAACAAGAGAAAGTACTGAAGCTACAAGTAAGTAACTATAAGCTTTTCAGCGATTTTATTTCTCAGAAAATATTTAGTATTGATACAGAAAAATATAATTTTCATCTATCAAAAGTATGAAATATAAAGATATAAATTTTCTATATCTTTTCTCTATCTAAAGAAATTAAATCTTTGTATTTTATCTATAAAGTATACTTCTGGCAGAAGATGTAAAAAAATATTAGGCATAGTAAATTAACATCAATATTAATCAAAGTTCCTAAACAATTAAGGCAAGTGTGTTATACACGAGCTTGGAAGAGCCTAAAACTTTGTTAAAATCAGCAACACACAAACTATGAACTCTATCACCGAAAAACGTATTGCCTTAATTTCCGTCCACGGAGACCCGGCGATTGAAATAGGGAAAGAAGAAGCTGGGGGACAAAATGTTTATGTGCGTAACGTGGGTGAAGCACTAGCGCAGCTAGGATGGCAAGTTGATATGTTTACCCGCAAGGCGAGTCTAGAGCAAGACTCGATTATTGAACACAGCAACAATTGCCGAACTATTCGTTTAAAAGCTGGCCCCCTTGAGTTTGTGCCGCGAGATGAGCTTTTTGACTTTCTGCCAGAATTTGTGGATAATTTCCTCAAATTTCAATTAAAAAATGAGATTAAATACGAGTTAGTTCACACTAACTATTGGCTCTCTAGTTGGGTAGGGATGCAGTTAAATAAAATCCAAGAGAGTAAACAGGTTCACACGTACCACTCCTTAGGAGCAGTCAAGTACAACACTATAGAAAATATTCCTTTGATTGCTAATCAGCGATTAGTAGTAGAAAAAGATGTGTTGGAAAAAGCAAATCGAATTGTGGCGACAAGTCCGCAAGAACAGGAACATATGCGATCGCTAGTTTCCACTAAAGGCAATATCGACACCATTCCCTGCGGTACAGATATTCAGCGGTTTGGTTCGATTGCACGAGAAGCAGCTAGGGCTGAATTGGGAATTGACAAAGAAGCGAAAGTTGTATTATACGTAGGGCGTTTTGACCAACGCAAAGGTATAGAAACCTTGGTGCGTGCAGTAAACCAGTCTGAGCTACGCGACTCTAACAATCTTCAGTTAATCATTGGTGGTGGTAGTACTCCAGGTAACAGCGACGGAATTGAGCGCGATCGCATTGAGCAAATCGTCAGCGAATTGGGGATGAGTGACTTTACCACTTTTGCTGGTCGTCTGAGTCAAGATATTTTGCCAACTTATTACGCAGCAGCCGATGTTTGCGTTGTTCCCAGTCACTACGAACCCTTTGGACTTGTGGCGATCGAGGCGATGGCAAGCGGTACACCAGTTGTGGCTAGCGATGTCGGCGGACTTCAGTTTACTGTAGTTAATGAAGCAACTGGATTATTAGCACCACCACAAGATGTAGATGCCTTTGCGTCTGCCATAGACCGAATTCTCTTAAATCCAGAGTGGCGAGACGAATTGGGTAAAGCTGGTAGAAAGCGCGTCGAAACTAAGTTTAGCTGGGATGGCGTAGCAACTCAACTGAGCGAACTTTACACTCAACTGTTACAGCCACAACCAGTAGCGTCAACAGCCAAAGAACTAGTGCAGTCAACAGCCGAATTAGTGCAATCAACAGCCAAAGAACTAGTGCACTCAACAGTCGAATTAGTGCAAGCAACAGCAAAACAGCCAGTTTTGGTTGCTAAATAATTCTCTTGCGTAACAAAGAATGGTGAGTGGGTAATTCGGAAGTAAGCAATAATTTTCTTTCCCTAGTCCCCAGTCACCATTACTCAATCAGTTCAATATTTCTCTAGGGTGAATGATTTCCACTATTAGTTTAATTAGTGGAAATCATTCACCTTACTCTTTAGCTTGGAAAACTCGACGCTAAAAAAACTGTATAAAAAAGTAACTTGTCACCTAAGTGCAGAAGTTTATCTGATGATAGATTTGTGCGTTTTTTTGTTTGCAGCTATCACCAAAGCAAGTAACCGCTATGATAGTTTAGGTCTGCTATGCTTTGACTAAACGAAAATAGAAGCATAGCGATCGCTACCATTTGAATGTTAAAAACTAATCGCTTTGCAACCAGTTGACTTTACCACTCTCACAGCTGCTTGTAGCGAAATCCGCGCTAACTGGCTACCATCACGCTTAGAACAGGTTTACCAGCGCGATCGCTACACTATTGCGATGGCATTACGCACCCTCAAACAGCGAGATTGGCTACAAATTTCTTGGCATCCCCAAGCTGCACATATTTGCATCGGCGATCCACCACCGCGATCGCCAGATACCTTTACCTTTAGCCAACAACTGATACACCAATTGAGTGGTTTGGCACTGGTGGCTATTGAAGCGATCGCCCCTTGGGAGCGGGTTATTGATTTACAATTTGCCCGTCGTCCTGGAGAAAGCGCTCTATATCATGTCTATGCAGAAATCATGGGCAAGTATAGCAACGTCATTCTCACCGACGCCAACAATATAATTATCACTGCTGCTCATCAAGTCAGTCAGCAACAATCTAGTGTCCGTCCCATCCAAACCGGACAACCTTATGAAACACCGCCAAAACTGACTGGGACTGTCCCCAGTTTGAACGAATCACAAGAACGTTGGCAAGAACGGGTAAGTTTAGTGCCAGGAGCAATCAAGCGGCAATTGCTGAAAAGTTATAGTGGCTTGAGTGCCGCACTGCTGGAGTTAATGCTGTTAGAAGCAAATATCGCACCAGAAACATCCACCGATAGCCTCAACCCCGACGATTGGCGACGGCTATTTGAACGTTGGCAAGAATGGCTGCAAGCATTGGATTCGAGTAAGTTTCAACCCGCTTGGACAAAAGTTGGCTACACCGTCATGGGTTGGGGTGCAGTTGAAAAAGTCAAAGATATCCAGGAGTTGCTCAACCGCTACTACAGTAAACAGATCGACCAACAGTTATTTTTACAATTGCGCCATCAGTTGAGTCAGAAATTGAATAATATTCTGGTAAAATTACGCAATAAAGCTCAAACCTTTAAGACGCGCTTGCAGCAATCAGATAAAGCCGATGAGTATCGACAAAAAGCTGATTTATTGATGGCTCATCTGCAAAACTGGGAACCGGGGATGAAGGAAATGATCCTTTCTGATTTTGATACAAGTTTGCCAGTAGCGATCGCTCTCCAACCAGATAAAAATGCTGTCCAAAATGCCCAAAGTCTTTACAAACAGCACCAAAAGCTCAAACGCGCTCGTGCTGCTGTGGAACCGCTACTGTTAGAAGTAGAGACAGAAATTGAGTATTTAGAACAAGTAGAAGCTGCGATCGCCCAGATAGACACCTACCAAACAGCAGAAGATTTACGAGCTTTAGAAGAAATCCGCGAAGAGTTGATTGGACAAAAGTATTTAGAAGATCCAGAATATCGCAGCCGCAGTGCCAATGAACCCCCCAGCACCAACTTTCATCGTTACGTTACCCCCAGCGGCTTTGAAGTATTAATCGGTCGCAACAATCGCCAGAATGACCAATTGACCTTTCGTGTAGCCGGGGATTATGACATCTGGTTCCACGCTCAAGAAATTCCAGGCAGCCATGTGCTACTGCGTCTAGAACCCGGTGCTGTTGCAGAAGAAGCTGATTTGCAATTTGTAGCTAATCTTGCCGCCTACTACAGTCGCGCCCGTCAAAGCGAACAAGTCCCAGTAGTTTACACTCAGCCAAAACACGTCTACAAACCCAAAGGAGCAAAACCGGGAATTGCAATTTACAAGCAGGAAAGCATCCTCTGGGGAAAACCACAAATGGTTATTAGTCATTAGTCATTAGTCATTAGTCATTGGGAACTGGCTATTAATTCTTCTCCCCCTGCCCCCTGCTTCTCTACTCCATTTCTACCTTGCGATTTGCTGAATTATCCTTATAGATAGAAGCTTTTAAGCTTTGTTCGGATATTTTTTGATGAAGTTTCACGAAAAATCTGTGTTGACTGTTACAATATTGTTAAGAAAAGTTGCCCGTTGCATTTTGGGAACGCGCAATTGGGTTTTAACTCTCTTGAGAAGACAACGCAAAAAAACATTTTATAGACCAGCTGTGGGAGGCTGGTCTTTTTGTTTTTTAAGTCCCATTATAAGGTCGATTTTTAGGGTCAAATTTTGACCCTATTTTCCATGCCTACGCACCCATTAAAAAAGCTTCCACAAGGGAAGCTAACAGGCAATGGGCATCAGGGATTGGGTTTACTGGCTTAACAGCCCTAACGCTACCTCTAGGTGATGTTTAGCTTTATGCAGTGCTAGCAGTTTCTCTTGGACGTACCTATCGGGAGCATTTAAAACTCTTCCTTCCAAGCTTGCTTTGATAAGTGCTGACTGCTCATCGGTCGGTGAGTTCATCTGTTCTATAGCGCTTGATAACTCTTGCATAAAGGCAAAAGTGACATTCCTTAGTCCTTTACCTACCTCAAATTGAGAAAGTGCTATTTGAGGGAACACCATAAGGGATGTAATGTAACTAGTCTTATATGCTCTGTTCCCTGTAGGCTTTAACCCATAGCGCAAACACAATTGCGCTAATTCTGGTTTAGTTTTGATTTCGAGTTCCGTTCGTGTAAACATGGAATTGTTCATTTAATAGATGGACACTGGGTAGCTAAAACTTTCCACGGTCAACAGCTACCCACTAAATGATTATTCTCCACTGGTAGGCACGTTAAGAATAGCGTTAGTTATATTTCTACATAAATGACTAAAAACAAAGGTAACCCAGAAAATTTACGGCCGTTCACTACAGATAGGGAAGAGTCGTTAACCGAAAGATTGAATTTACGTGTTACCAAAACAATGAAGGAAAAATTATCTACCAAAGATGACCCGCCAGAATTCTGTAGACGCGCTATTCAAAAAGCACTGGATGAAGACGAGCAATCGAACTTAGATAGCTAAAGATAGCTAAAGATAGCTAATATTATTTTTTTCAAAAAGAATATGAGATAAGACGCTTGTACGAAAGTTAGACAGAGTTACAAGCATCTTATTTTCTTGTTCCATTGTACTTTTAATAACATTGTTACCAAAAATATATACTTGCAGAAAATATTTACTTAATATATATATCTGTAAAATCATATTACACGATAATTCATATATTAGATTTGTCATATAAATATTGAATTACCTTTGCGCTAAACCATCGTGCCAACAGTTAGGCAAAACATACTACGATAATAGGATTTTATAAAAGTTCAGTACTACTGTATGACAATTCATGTATTGCATTCGGCATCATGTACTGAAGATAAAGGATAAAACACCACGGCATCAGCGTTTTTATTCATGCTGTCAACTGTATGACTCACAAGCATTGTTGCTCCTATTGATACCTACACCAGTCCTAGACTGGATGCAAGTTCACTGCGAGTAGATGCAGGATGCAAGTGGTGTTTTTGTCTGTAATGTATGCCAGGAACCGGACTTGAACCGGTGACACGAGGATTTTCAGTCCTCTGCTCTACCAACTGAGCTATCCCGGCTGGGCTTTTGTGAGCCACGATTAATCAATGTAGCAAAGATTAAAGAATATAGCAAGGCCTTGGAGAAAAGTATTTATGCAGCTTTCAACCTCAACTTAAACCAGATGAAAACGGCTACAAATAGCAAAAACTGGACAAGAACAATACTCGGGCCAGAAGCAAAGTTGAAAATACCTGATATAATGATGCCAGCAATACTGCTGATGGAACCAACTATCACCGACATGACTAGAAAGCGGCTAAAGTGGTGACTCATCAGTTTGGCAGTAGAGGCGGGAATAACTAAAAAGGCGTTCACCAGTAAAACGCCGACAGCTTTTATCGCTACAGCAACGGCGAGTGAAAGTAAGACCACAAACGCATAGCGGTACAATTGGACGGGGACGCCTTGAACCTGGGCTACATCGGGGTTAAGGGTCAATAAAATTTGTTGCCGCAGAGTTGATAGTAAGAATATGCTACCTCCCACAAGTACTAGCAACGTCAAAATCAAATCTGTGGTATCGATCGCTAGAATATCCCCGAACAGCACAGTCATCAAGTTGCCACGATATCCTTTAATTAGGCTCGTGAGAATTAAACCGATCGCTAATGCCCCAGATAGCACTATGCTAAGTACGCTATCGCTAGCTAAATCGGTTTTGTCGATAAAGTAAAGGACAATAACGCCAAACACTAAGGTAAAAGGTAACAGCATCCAAGTAGGATTTATTTGTAGCAGCACACCTAACGCCACACCTACTAATGCTGCATGACCAACCGCGTGGCTGAAAAAGGATAACTGGCGCAAGGTGACAAAACTACCTAACATCCCGCCAAGTATTCCCATCAAGGCAGCACCGACGATCGCACGCTGTATTGAGGCAAGTTGTAACAACTCTAGCAAGTCATTACTACTAGCGATCGCAAGCCAAGCTATTTGACAATCATTGAATAAATTCATACTTATGGGCGTTAATGTTGGTGCTGGTAGCGGCTGAAACCTGGGCCATAGGTTGCTAACAGGTTTTGCGGTGAAAGGGCAATTTCCGGCTTACCAGTACAAACAATACTTTGGTTCAGGCAAAGCACGCGATCGCAATGGCGATTTACCATATCAATATCATGGGAAACTTGCAATACTGTCCAATCCTCCTCCCGCTTTAATTCATTTAGCAAAGCGTAAAAATCTGCTGCACCTTGGACATCAACACCAGCAAAGGCTTCATCAAGTACCAAGAGTTTGCGAGGCATTACCAAACAATAAGCCAATAAAACCCGCTTGAGTTGACCACCGCTAAGAGTCCCAATAGCTTGATGCTGTAAATGATAAGCATCGGTTCGCCGTAAAGCTTCTCCTACTGCTGCCGATTTTTCTTGGTCTTGTCTCCACAGCTTGGAAAAAAATGAATCGCCTCTTTTCTCTTCCTTGTCCCATCCCAGCCCCACCAATTCGCTAACAGAAATGGGAAAGCTGCGGTCAAAGATGAAGTTTTGCGGCATATAGCCCAACAGGTGACGTAAACGCCCCAGCCTTGCAATTGGACGACCTAAAATTTCAATCGTCCCAGCGCTTCGAGGGATCAAATCTAAAACCGCTTTTACCAGGGTACTTTTACCGGCACCATTGGGGCCAACGATGGCTGTATCTGTTCCTGGCAATAATTCAAAGGAAACATCTCGAACAGCTAGATAGCTGCCTTGATAGACAGTTAATCCTTCTACTTTCAAAGTAGCAATGTTATTAGTCATTGGTCATTAGTTATTAGTCATTGGTCATTGGTCATTGGTCATTGGTCATTTGCAAAGGACAAAAGACAACTGACTAATGACAAACCTATTTACATGAGGTTTGCAGAGTTTGCAAGTTTGCTTTCATAGCCTTGAAATAATGCTGCGGATCTGTTTCGCCAGTTTCCAGAGAATCCAAAGGACGCAAAGTTAACTTCAAGTCTTTGGAAAGGCTGGATAGAAGTTTGTTATCTACTCCTGGTTCGCTAAATAAAGCTTTAACTTTGTACTTTTTCACCGCATTGACTGCATTTTGCACATCCGTTGGCGAAAGTTGATCTTCGGGAATTTGTACCACAGCAACTTGCTTGAGTTTATAGCGTTGAGCTAAATATGGAAACGCATCATGAAAGGTAATAAAGGTACAACTAGGAGTTTTCTGCAAAGTCTGTTGAAATTCGCTATTTAAACTTTCTAATTCTTTAATATAAGTCGCAGCATTCGCCTCATAAGTAGCTTTGTTCGCTGGGTCAGCAGCAATTAATCCATCCCGAATATTAGTTACCTGCTGTTTTGCCAAAACTGGATCTAACCAAACGTGAGGATTACCTTGGGCATCTTCGTCGTCTTTTTCCTGTTGTCCCGTTTTCACAACAGGTGAAATCTCATTTAAAGGTTTAATACCAATACTTGCATCAATTTCGGCTAATTTCGGATTTTGGGCATTTTTAACAGTATTTTCTAGAAATTCCTCCAAACCTAAACCATTTTTTACTAACACATTTGCAGTTGCGATCGCTTTGACATTTTGGGGTGTCGCTTGGTATTCATGTACCTCCGTACCCGGTGGCACTAGAATTTCTACATCTGCCACATTTCCAGCTACTGCCTTAGTAAACAAATATATCGGCAAAAATGTTGTCACTACTTTAGTTTTTCCCGACTGCGCCCGTAGGGTAGAGGCAGCTTCCTGTGCTTGCGGCGACTGTTCGGAAGTTGTTCCCCGATTCGGATTCGATTGGCTACAGCCAGTAGCCATAGATAACATTAGCAAAGCAATTATGGGCAAGAAGCCGCTTCTTTGCCTGCCTGTGATAATTCCTCTGCAATTCACAATCACGGTATTTTCTCCTCAAAACCGATGCTTACTCTGCCTCTGTCACAATTGCTATTGACAATAAGACGTATTCTAAATTTTATACTATAATAATTCTCATTCTCATTCAATACAGACAAGATCGTTCTGGATTACCTATGTAATGAGTAACAAGAAAAATTTTTCAGACGGTACAGCCCTGTGCAATTTAGTTTTACCTGAATCATTAGGATTTCTTGACTTTTTTTGTTAAAAAGTTTGCTTACTTCTGATAAGATTGCTGACAAATATTCTTATAAAATACACGTTTAAAAAAAACGTGGTTTGGGTGTGAATTGGAGATCGGTGTGAGGAGAAAAATGCAAAAATTCTGGAAATATCTGCTAGTTAGTCCAGCAGTCTGCGGTGTCATGCTATCTTTTCATACTGCTACATTTGCAGGTGAAACATCGAGTAAGTCTGAAATCAATCAACCGCAAGTTTTAGCTAATCCAGATATAAAAGCTACGAACATAGCGCCAGATGGGATAATGGCGCAAGTTACCTCCGTGTCTCAATTTTCCGACGTACAACCCACCGACTGGGCATTCCAAGCATTGCAGTCATTGGTTGAGCGCTATGGCTGTATTGCAGGATACCCAAATAGCACTTATCGGGGTAATCGGGCATTAACGCGATATGAGTTTGCGGCTGGTTTGAATGCTTGTCTCGATCGGGTTAACGAACTTATTGCTACAGCCACTGGCGATTTAGTTAACAAACAAGATTTAGCGACATTACAAAAGCTGCAAGAAGATTTTTCAGCAGAATTGGCGATACTCCGAGGCCGTGTGGATGCAGTAGAAGCACGCACTGGTGAATTGGAGGCGAATCAGTTCTCAACCACAACCAAACTGCAAGGACAAGTTGTCGCAGTCGCCAGCGATGTTTTGTCAGGAAATACAGTCAACGGTGCGGAAATTACAGACAAGAATACAACTTTAGGGGTACGCGCACGGATAGAACTTGTGACCAGCTTCACAGGAAAAGATACGCTGTTCACCAGAATCCAGGCTAATAATATTCTCACCCCTAACATTGGTACACCAGAGGGCAACTTATTTTTTGCTGGCGAAGACGGTACTACTGATGCTGCTATAGATGCACTCTTGTACAGATTTCCGTTGGGCGAAAAAACAGAGGTTGTCGCGATCGCCAACGCAGGTGCAGCAGACGACCTTACCAATACTGTCAATCTCTTTGACGGTGATGGCGCTTTTGGTGCTTTGTCCACCTTTGGTACGCGCAACCCAATTTATGGCCAGATAAACGGCGCAGGATTGGGAGTAACGCACGAGTTCGGTGAGAAATTGGCACTAAGTCTAGGGTATTTGAGTGGTACAGCTAATGACCCTACGCCCAATAATGGTTTATTTAATGGTTCTTACGGTGCGCTGGCACAGTTGACAGTTAAACCAAGCGATCGCATTACTATTGGTTTAACTTACATCAATTCCTACAATCAGCCACTACTTACTGGTAGCAATGCAGCAACTTTCGCGCCCTTGGATTTAGATGGAAATGGTACGTTAGATTCCCGATTTTCTAGTAATTCTTACGGTGTCCAAGCATCCATTGGCATCACTAAGAACATTGTCTTGGGTGGTTGGGCTGGATACACCAATAGCCGCACATTAAATGGCGATCGTGGTGAGGTTGACATTTGGAACTATGCCGTCACTCTCGGCTTTCCCGACCTTGGTAGAGAAGGTAACTTAGCAGGTATCATCGCTGGTATAGAGCCGAAAGTAACAAGCTCTACCATCGCAGGATTGGATAGCGATCCTGATACATCCTATCATCTTGAGGCGTTCTACCAATATAAGCTGACTGACAATATCACCATTACCCCAGGAGTCATCTGGTTAACATCGCCAGATCATAACAATGATAACGATGATGTTGTTATTGGCGCACTGAGAACTACATTCAGTTTCTAATTTTCAAAACTCCAAAGAAGACGCAAAAGTTAAATTTGCGTCTTTTCTTTTGTGTAAGGGTTTCACTTCGTACCCCTACGGTAGGGCTATTTCATTCTATACATAAACCGCCCAGAACTAAAGTTCTAGGCTAATAGCTAAAGTCCGTTAAAACGGACTAGAACTTTTTCTCAGTCATCTTTAGATGACTTTCGCTATTAGACTCAGAATTCATTCTGAGGCGGGCTAGATGAGAATGAAATAGCCCTGCCCCTATGGGGATCTTGCTACAACCCAACCGGGAGCAGTTTATGGTTTTTGACGCTAACTAAACTGTATTGGGTTCTAAATGGGGAAAGTCCTTTAAGCAATTATGTTTGCACGCCAAATTCTTCTGGATCTACACCCCAATTTACCCAGCGAATCGCTTCACGCGCTGAGTTCATATTTGGTGGAACTCGCAAGGCGTGAATAAACCCTGTACTAGGGCAAGTCATTTTTAATAAGTAAATTGCTTCTTCATCGACATCATTATCTATTTTTAATAGAGTATATTCTTTCCAAAAATCTAATTCAATAGCTTGTAATTCTTGGCAAATTCTGGCATAACCTATACCCTGAATTAGTACTCGCCGTATTTCGGCGTTTCCCTCTGTTAAAAGCCATTGAGATTGCCATTGCTGCGGGTGGATTTTACCGTATTTTTCAGGCAAAGTTACGCCGTGGTAGGAGTAGAGGCTATATCCATCGGTAAATTCAATAGCAGGTTCGCCTTCAGCGTGGAGGCGATTTTGATTGTCTAAAGATAATTTTTTGGGGCGATCGCATATCATACAAATGTTATCATCAGCAAAAATACGACCGCAATGCTTGCATATATTTTGTAAAATTTTCCATATTTCTTGATTATAATCGCATTTTAATACATAAATACAAAACTCAAAAAGACTATATTGACGTAGCAAACCGTCTAATCTGACGCTGCCATCTACAAAATACTTTAAGCCATTTATTTTAAGTTCTCTCTCTAATAAGACTCCCAACTCAAATTCTATTTGATTAATTCTATCAATATCAATATTTAATCTTTGATTTAACACATATAAACTGTCGTAACCTAATTGTTTTTCTAACTGATCGAATAGTAGGTACTCTATATCAGTATAAAGTTTGTCATTACTGTATTTTAGCTGAAGATCAATATCGAGGCACAGAGATGCATAAGGACTATCACAGAAAATTATTGTAGGCTCTGGCTCATTAATAATAGCATAAGCAGCTTTTATAGATTCAGCAGCTTTGTCTCGCTCAATTCTTTCTGTAGAAAACGCGATCGCTCGCCACTTTTCCCGATAAACTGGAATCAAAGCCTCTTGCTCAGGTGTTAGCGTGTAAATCATTTATTTTTACTAATCAAGAACTTTTACCTATTTGAACAATTTCTAAATTGGGAAATCCTTTAAGCAATTATGTTTGCACACCAAATTCTTCTGGATCTACACCCCAATTTACCCAGCTAATTGCTTCACGCGCTGAATTCATATTCGGTGGAACTCGCAAGGCGTGAATAAAGCTTGTACTGGGGCAAGTCATTTTTAACAAGTAAATTGCTTCTTCATCGACATCATTATCTATTTTTAATAGCGTGTATTCTTTCCAAACATCTAATTCAATAGCTTGTAATTATTGGCAAAATCTGGCGTAACCAATACCCTGAATTAACACTCGCCGTAGTTCGGCATTATGCTCTGTTAAAAGCCATTGAGATTGCCATTGCTGCGGGTGAATTTTACCGTATTTTTCCGGCAAAGTTACACCGTGGTAGGAGTAGAGGCTATATCCATCAGTAAATTCAATGGCGGGTTGACCTTCAGCGTGGAGGCGATTTTGATTGTCGAAGCGCAGGTGAAGGGGGCGATCGCATACTATACAAATTTCCTTAAAAGGATAAACCCAACCACAATTCTCAACCAGTCCTCGCAATAACTGCCATCCTTTGGAATTGTAAGGTGCATTGAATACAACAAAACCAATTTCAATCAAACAGCATCTTTGTATCCATTCTTCAGGCTCCACTCGCATATCGCTCTCTAAGAAGCTCAAAACTTCATTAGGAATATCTTCTTGAGTGATTAAATGCTGTATGACCTGTTGCCAGAAGAAAAAACATATATCTAAGTCAAAGTAGAGTTCATTGGATAGAGAGGAAAATAAATCTTCAGACAATAACTCTCCTAAAAAATTAAGTATTTTATTAAACAAGTCATGGTATGTTTTTAGCAGATCGCCTGGTAAATTCCATCGATACCAATAATTTTCAAGATTGCTGTAGCTATTTTTTAAATCAGCATTAACACTTTTAAAAGCTGCAAGAGGGCTATCAAAAAATAAAATTTTCGGCTTAGGTAAGCCTAAAACTTCGTAGGCTATTTTTACCGCTTCCGCCGCTTTTTCACGATCAATCCGCTCAGTTGAAAGCGCGATCGCTCTCCACTTCTCTCGATAAACTGGAATCAAAGCCTCTTGCTCAGGCGTTAACTTCTCAATCAGCGACATATCGCCAACCTTCAGGCTCGTATTCCCGTTGAATTTTCACCATCCAGTCACCTTGGGGAATAGAAATAGCTTTATGCTCCTCATGGGCAAGCAATGCCGACTCTGAAAACACACGCAAGTAGAGTGTGCTATCTTTCTCGTATAATTCTGCGTTTCCCTCAGTAATGCGATGCTTATGCCCAGTAACTTCGCCTTCTGCCAAAGTTAAGTGAGGTATTTTTTGTCCTTCAATTTGCTGCACAGGCAGTAAGATTACATCACCTTGGCGAATCGGTTTCATGGTTTTGCTTTCCTGACATGGGTACAAACCCCACTTCGCTTTTGCTCTCAAGTTTGGTTTAATTTTGGCACAAGCTCTTGGGTATGGGGCATTATGCATAGGTCAATTCAATATTTCTTCTTCCCCTGCTCCCCCTGCTTTCCCTGCTCCCCCTGCTTCTATTCCCCATTCCCCATTCCCAATATTTTGAAAACTGTAGTCGCCAATTATGCGTTAGATAAGTTAAAGATTGAAATAGCTGGAAATTCACACCCAGCGTTCACCTCTCCTATCCTCTGGGACAGGCTGGGCCCTAAGTTCAGCAGATTCTATCCCAAGCAGGCAGTTTATGTGAGGATTAAATCACCGCTCTAAGCGTGACCTTTTATCTTGACAATTTGCAAAAATTACCTCAATTTGACTGTTTAGCTTTGTAGCTCTTCTTTTTATTGAAATTTCCATGTCAACTCTCGTCATCGTCGAATCTCCAACCAAAGCTCGTACCATTCGCAACTACCTGCCAGCAGGCTATCGGGTGGAGGCATCTATGGGTCATGTGCGTGACCTACCCCAGTCGGCTAGTGAAATTCCCGCTGCCGTCAAAGGGGAATCATGGGCACAGCTAGGGGTAAATGTGGACGCCGACTTTGAACCGGTATATGTTGTCCCGAAAGACAAAAAGAAAATTGTCACCCAGCTTAAAGAAGCCCTCAAGGATGTAGATGAACTGATTCTGGCAACGGACGAAGACCGGGAAGGTGAAAGCATTAGTTGGCATTTATACCAATTGCTCAAGCCGAAAGTTCCCACTAAGCGGATGGTGTTTCACGAAATTACCCAAGAGGCGATCAAAAAAGCTCTGAAAAACTGCCGCAATATTGATGAGCAGTTGGTTCGCGCCCAAGAAACGCGGCGGATTTTAGATCGACTCGTAGGCTATACCCTGTCTCCACTGCTATGGAAAAAAATCGCCTGGGGATTATCTGCTGGACGAGTGCAATCTGTAGCCGTGCGACTTTTAGTCACTAGGGAACGCCAACGCCGCGCTTTCCATGAGGGTACATATTGGGATTTGAAAGCTAGTTTGTCAAAGGAAAAAACCCCCTTTGCCGCCCAATTGGTAACATTGGCAGGAACCAAAATCGCTAACGGCAGTGATTTTGACGCAACGACCGGACAAATTACCGCAGGTCGCAATGTCTTGTTGCTCAACGAAGACCAAGCTGTAGCCCTCAAGGAACGCCTAACTGGGAAAACCTGGAGTGTTACCGAGATGGAGGAACGCCCAGTGACGCGCAAACCGTCGCCACCGTTCACCACCTCGACGCTGCAACAAGAATCTAACCGTAAATTACGCCTCTCAGCCCGTGACACGATGCGGGTTGCTCAGAATTTGTACGAGCAGGGGTATATTACCTATATGCGGACAGATTCGGTACATTTGTCAGATCAAGCGATCGCAGCTGCTCGGAGTTGTGTAGAAAAGCTTTACGGTCAACAATACCTCAGTCCCCAACCCCGGCAATACACCACCAAATCTAAAGGCGCACAAGAAGCGCACGAAGCAATTCGTCCAGCAGGTAGCACCTTTCGCACGCCCCAAGAAACTGCTTTGGGCGGTCGGGAACTTGCCGTTTACGATTTGATTTGGAAGCGGACTGTTGCCTGTCAAATGGCTGATTCCCGGCAAACTCAAATTACCGTGCAATTGCAAGTCGAGGACGCTGGATTTCGTTCTTCTGGCAAACGGATTGAATTTCCAGGATACTTACGTGCCTATGTCGAAGGTTCAGACGACCCAGAAGCAGCACTAGAAGACCAGGAAGTAATTTTGCCGAATCTGAAAGTGGGAGATCGTCCAAATTGTACAGAGCTAGAAGCAGTTGGGCACGAAACCCAACCGCCAGCTAGATACACCGAAGCAACTTTGGTGAAAACCTTAGAAAGCGAAGGTATCGGTCGTCCCAGTACCTACGCCAGCATCATTGGCACGATTATCGACAAAGGTTATGCCCATTTGGTGAGTAACGCTCTCATTCCCACCTTCACCGCTTTCGCCGTCACCGACTTACTGGAAAAACATTTCCCAGACATCGTTGATCCTAGTTTTACCTCGAAGATGGAGCAAACCCTTGATGATATTTCTACAGGTGAAGCGAAATGGCTACCCTACTTGCAGCAATTCTATCTGGGAGAAAAAGGGTTAGAAACCCTTGTAAAAGAACGGGAAAGTCAAATTGATGCCACCACAGCTAGGACTGTAGAACTGGAGAATCTAGATGCCAAAGTCCGCATTGGGAAATATGGCCCCTACATTGAAGTCGATAATGGTGACGGAGTTATCACCGCTTCAATTCCCAAAGACTTGACCCCAGCCGACCTCGACCCCAAACAGGTAGAAGTATTGCTGCGACAAAAAATTACAGGGCCTGACCAGGTAGGTCGGCATCCCGAAACTGGCGAACCGATTTATGTGAAAATTGGTGCTTATGGGCCTTATGTCCAATTGGGTGATAAAACCGACGAAAACCCCAAACCGAAACAAGCCTCCCTACTCAAAGGTGTTACCCCAGAAACCGTTACCCTGGAAATGGCTGTTGGTCTGTTGGCACTACCCCGAACATTGGGAGTTCATCCAGTTACTGGCGGCAAAATCCAAGCAAGTTTGGGACGCTTTGGCCCTTATGTCGTTCACGACCAAGGTAAGGAAGGTAAAGACTACCGTTCCCTAAAAGCTGCTGATAATGTATTGACAATTAGCTTAGAACGTGCATTGGAATTATTGTCCGAACCCAAAAAGGGACGCAGTTCCACCAACAGCAAGTCAAAGGCAGCCTTACGTGAATTGGGTACACATCCAGAGGACGGGGAAACAATTAACATCTACGATGGCCCCTATGGCCCTTACATCAAGCATGGCAAAACTAATGTGAGTATCCCAGAAGGTCAAACAGTAGAAAATATAACCCTGACGGAGGCGTTGAACTTGTTGTCAGCTAAAGCATCGACAGCGAAATCGACTCGCAAAAGTAGTAAATCAACGAGTTCTAAATCAACGAGTTCTAAATCTAAGTCAACTGCTAAGTCATCAACGACTGCTGCGAAAAAAAAAGGTACAGAAGGTTAGTTGCAAGTCAAGAGTCCAAAGTCCGATCCTTAACTCTTGACCCTTAATATTCATCGTTGATAGGATGCGGTTCAGTAGGTTGCAAGTGTGATACTCTAAAAAGTAAGGGAAAACACAACGCCAAATTTTAGAAGTGGCTTATGTCCCAAACACGGGATTGTGTATCAGCCCGGTTGGAAGCCAGAGGTGCGAAAATATGCCATTTTCTGCGTACCTGTTAATCAAAAATTGAGGTAGTATCTCAGGAGCGATCAGTTCATGGACTATATAGAAAAGGTGCTGGAAAAGGTTAAGGAATTAGCACGTAGGCTAATTGATAGCCTGTTTGGACCAGAGGCTGAACCGGAACCGGAACTGATTCCGATTCCTGTGAACGATCGCTCGCGCCGTCGCCACTAGCCCGAAAGTGTTGAACTCGACTTTAACACCCTTAAACATTCTGGCACTGCACGGGCCAAACTTAAATTTGCTAGGACAACGAGAACCAGGAATCTATGGTTCGTTGACACTGGCTGAAATTAACCGCCTGTTAGAAGAAGAAGGATTCAAATTGCAGGCGAAAGTTTTTCCTTTGCAGTCAAATCATGAAGGAATTTTGGTAGATACTATTCATGGCGCATTGGGAGTATATCAAGGAATCTTGATTAATGCGGGAGCATATACCCATACAAGTGTGGCATTACGAGATGCGATCGCTGCTGTTAATTTGCCCACAGTAGAAGTACATCTGAGCAATATATATCGTAGGGAAGATTTTCGCCATCATTCCTACATTGCTCCGGTAGCGATCGGGCAAATAAGTGGTTTCGGCGGACAAAGTTACTTGTTGGGCTTACAAGCTTTGGTGAATCATTTAAGAAGCATATAAGCATGAGAAATGAATTGATTTTAGATTTTTGATTGAAGAATTTAATCTAAAATCCAAAATTTAAAATCCAAAATTATATGCGTTACTCTCCTGCAAATCGGTTTAAAGGTACTTTACTCGGAGCATTCCTGGGAGAAAGTGTAGCCTCTGCTGGCATACAGTTTCAGAGTTACGCGAATTTGGGCAGAATGGCGCTTCTAGGTACTGAAAGTTTAATTGCCTTAGGTAGATTAGATTTAGATGATTGGATAGGGCGTCAGCAACAAGAATCTCTTCATTTAGCTGCAACTGATGACATATCGATCGAAATAATTATTGCCACACTACCAGTAGCACTTTTTTTTCACGAAAACCCAATTAAGCTCCGACAAAACTTGCTGCATGTCCTAAAAATCTGGGATGATGACCCAGTAGTACGGGATGGAACACTAGCAGTAGGATATGCGATCGCTCTTGCTCTAACTGAAAAACTCGACCCCATAACCCTCATCCCGCAAACAATTTCTTTTCTCGGAGAAACACCGACATCAATATCAAAAAATTTATTAATAGTCCAGAATTTATTAGAGCAAGGGGCTGGATTGTCAAGGGCGCAAGCTGAGTTTGCTAAGGAAGAAAAACTCAGTAACACTATTCCTATGGCATTTTATTGCTTTTTGAGTACCTTAGAAGACTTTCGCCTGGCTGTTTTGCGGGCTACTGACAATGGCAATTCTAAAGTGCAAGCCGCTAGGCCTATAAGCTCACAAGCTACAGGTGCAATTACTGGTGCTTTATCAGGAGCATATAACGGTATAAGCGGGATTCCCGTAACTTGGCAAGTCTTGCTCTTGCAGAGGAATTCTCCAATATGGGGACTAACTAGCTTTTCCCAAATGTTAAAATTGAGCGATGCATTGGTGGCGGTGTGGTCAGGAGTGTACGATGTTGCCTTAAATGTAAGGGAGTTAACAGAGGAGGGATGTGTGGAGGCTCCGCTTTCAGTTTACGCAGCTCCTCGGGTTATTCGGTCGCGTTAATCCTATTTTCACCGAACAATGGTGCGGGTGCCAAACCCTGAAGACTAGAGAATCTAGCCAAAAACTAAAAAGCTTACTAGTACAGCTTGGTAAAAATCCAGCTAGCATCTCAAACCAGACAAGTTGCTCAGAGCAACTGATTAAAGGTAGGTAAGTGGGCAAGAATAAATCAAACCATGTTACGCAATGTAAATTTAATTAAATTAGCTCATAGTAAGCAGATGTAGCCCCAAAAATAGGGCTAGAGCCGCTTAGTACAAACCTTTGATTATTCACGCCTACTTCACTCAGCTAGGCAAACTTCCGCCACAGCGTACTAATCTTATATACTAGAATTTTTCCGCCAATCCTCGAACAGACTGATTCTGTAAGTAGCTATTGTGGCAAATTGGTAACAAAAAAGCCCCCGCCACCGTAGTTGCAGCAGCCGCAGATCAAACTTCCCTGATGATTGTCTTTTTTTGATCTATCAAAGTCGGCAATTGCAGGTAGAGATAATGAAAATGCAGCAATTTTTGCAGTTCTTGACCCAGCAATTGAATCATTGGCGGCGAGAGTATAAAGTACTACGCCGTAAGGGAAAGTTAATCAGAAGTCCCAAAGGTCAAAGCCATAGAAGGGAACTTCTAAGGACTATGTTCAAGAATGTACTTCTGTTTTTATCAAAAACCAATGAGAAAAGCGAACGCCGAAAACAAGAAAGACTGCTCAAGTCAAAGGCAAAGGCCAACACTAAAAGTAGTATTTATGCAGTCGGTTTAGATTGGGCACACGAACAGCGTTGTTGGGTGATTTTAGCGATCGCTTTAGTGTCTCTCACAGGTATTATTGGACATAAATTATACAATCAAACTCAAATCCAAATAGGAAATCCCGCGCCTCAGACAATTACAGCGCCTTCCACAGCTAGGATCGAAGATCGGAAAAAAACAGAAGCCGAGCGCAAAGCCGTCAGCAAAAGCTCCTTACAAATGTTGATGATTGATGCGCGAATGAACGAACAAATCAACGAAAATTTGCAAAAACTTCTGGATGATGGCAACGAAATTCGCGCCGTTGCTGGAGCGTTTCCTTTTTTCGATCCTGTAGTTTTCTCCATCTTTACTCAGCGTTACCTCCGCTCTTGCCAAGACTCAGAATGGCAAGCACTGCTACTGACTATAGAAAATAGTAAAAATCAGCAGAAGAAAGGAACAGGACGAACCGCCGCCTCATCTCGTCCATCATCTATAGGTGCACCCAATCAGCAACGCCAGCCGCGCACCACACCAACGCCAGCCCGCTCAACGGGGGAAACCTCCACACGCCCCTGGCTTTCCAAATCTGATTCCCAGAGTCCGCAGGTAACGCCACAGAAGACAGAGCCAGTTGATTTTTCTCAAAATACTGACTTTACTCAAGCAGAAGCAGAACTAGAATCTTACCGCCTCACAACTTCTGAGAAAAACTTGTCCTTAGCGATCGCCCAAATTTCTCAAGCACGCCAAAGATACACCCAAGCCACAGCCAAACTTTTACAGTTAGAGACTGTTAGCCCAGAAGGAGTATACGAAGAATCCCTCCTTTTGGATTTGTCAGATGGGGAGTGGGAAAAAACACAAATGGGAATCCATCAGAGTACAGAGCGGATTCTCACCCAAGGCATCCCACAAGGACTGCCAAAAAATATCTTACAAGATGCGGTGAGTTTACAATTGCAGAACTTTGTACCAGAATCCGCCGAAACTTTGGCAAAGAACCTGTTGTTAGCTGTACTCAAGCCGAATCTGCAAGAAGATGAAGAACAAACCAGACAAAACGCTCAAAAAGCTGCTGCTGGGGTGGCACCTATGATGGTGAAGGTACGGCATGGTGAGGTGATTGTCAAAAAAGGAGAGCCGATTACTGCATGGAACTTTGAGGTGCTAGAGCATTACCACCTGATTCGTCGGGAGGTAAAGTGGCAGGAGTTGGTGACATTAGGAGGCGTTATTGCGATCGCCATTGGCATTTTTGTTTGGATAGAACGCCATATCGATTACGAATTGCGGCAACGCGATCGCCTATTAGTGTTATTGCTGACTTTGAGTGTGCCAGGATTGGTAACAATGGGATTGCCTTATACCACCTGGAGTGCCCTTGGTTTATTGTTGGGAAGCTTCTACGGCCCCACTTTGGGGTTAACAGTTGTCGGGCTGCTGTTGCCGATATTAGGAATTAGCTTGGATATGAGTAAGGCTGCACTTTTAGCTGGTGCGGGGGGAGGATTATTAGGTAGTTACATTGCACAACGATTGCGATCGCGTGAAGAATTAGCATTATTAGGTGTTGCGATCGCCTTAACTCAGGGCGGCATTTACCTGGTTGTTAAAATCTTAATTGGTCAAGCATTTGGTTCAACTTGGTATATCGTCCTCCGAGAAGCCGGATTGTTTGCTTTATCCGGCTTAGGCTGGAGTGTTATCGCCTTAGGCTTGAGTCCTTATCTAGAAAAAGTTTTTGATTTAGTCACTCCAATCCGTTTAGCAGAGTTGGCAAACCCTAACCGCCCCTTATTAAAACGACTCGCTACTGAAACTCCCGGAACTTTTCAACATACGCTGTTTGTGGCTACCCTTGCCGAAGCTGCTGCCAAAGAACTCGGATGCAACGTTGAACTAGTCAGGGCTGGGACGCTATATCACGATATTGGCAAAATGCACGACCCCCTTGGCTTTATTGAAAATCAAATGGGGGGGCCGAATAAACATGATACAGAGATTAAAGACCCTTGGAAGAGTGCAGAAATTATTAAAAAGCATGTAACTGAAGGGTTGGTGATGGCGCGTAAACACCTTTTGCCGACAGCGATTCAAGCTTTTATCCCAGAGCATCAGGGAACGATTCTGATTGCATATTTCCATCACCAAGCCCAGCAAATGGCTCAGGAAAACCCAAGTTTAACAGTAGACGACGCAGATTTTCGCTACGATGGCCCGATTCCCCAATCACGGGAAACAGGAATTGTCATGTTGGCAGATTCTTGCGAAGCGGCGTTGCGATCGCTGCAAGCGTCAGGTTCAGGTAAGCATGTGGGGGAAAAGCCATTACTTAAAGATGTCTCCACAGAACAAGCTTTAACAATGCTCAACAACATTCTGCGTGCAAAATGGCAAGACAATCAACTCGTAGATTCAGGACTAAAACGGGAAGAGATGCCACAAATTGCTCAGATATTTGTGGATGTTTGGCAACAATTTCATCACAAACGGATTGCTTATCCTAAGTTGAAGGCTAGTACTGTTGTGCGGAATTCGTAATATTGCCTTGGATATAGCTGCCGTCAATTTCGTCGCATACCAGCCAAAATAAAATTAACTGCTGCTTGAGTATGCTGCTCAATCATTTCTGGACTCAGCAGTTGCAAATCGGGTCTAGTATGCTTGATGTTTTCGTAAGCGTTGAAGTATAAATTACAAACCCCAATAATATGCAGGGTGGTGAGAAATGGATCGATTTGACGGAAACAACCCTCCGCCATCCCCCGCTCTAAAATCTTGATGAGATAGCTAAAATTTTCTTGCCAATTTCCCTGTTTGAAATACTTTCCCTGATTTTGGTTTGCTTCTTGAAACCAAAGCATCCCTCTATGCGGGTGAGCAGCTTCATAAGCGATCGCTCCTTTGACAAGTACCTTTAACGCCTCCTCTGGTGGGAATCGATCCAAATTTAGCTGTTGAAACCCTTCGTGCATCTCTACCGCCGGACGTTGCAGAACAGCTTGATATAGTCCTTCTTTGCTCTGGAAGTAGTAGTAAATCATCGCTGTGGTGACACCTGCACCTCTAGCGATCGCTTCTGTCCGCGCCCCTTGAAGTCCATTTCTGGCAAACTCCGCTTCCGCCGCATCAAGAATCTGCTTTTTCGTCGCTTCTGCATCCCGCACCTGACGCGGCTTTTTACCTGAGAATTTTGACTGCGTTGAACGACCCACGTTGCTCCATCATCATAACGAAAATATATTAACTAAAAAATTGGTTAGTAGTTGACATAGAAGATGAAATTTATTAAGTTATTACTAACTAAAAAATTAGTTAGTTAATCGCGTAATTCAGCAATGCAGTAGCCAAAATTAGCCGAGTAAATGCGCGGTTGTATTAGTTCGTCCATTGCAGATAAGACTTTAATTATCCCAATTTGCATTCAAAAGAGTGATGTAGGACAGGCGACACCAAGTTTTAATATTGCGTGACGTTTTACTAACTCATCTAGCGATTTTTCAATAAATTATCAAGATTTTGGAGGAAAAATGGAACCAATTGTACCTGGTGCGCCTTGGTTAATCGCGCACAAATCTATATTGGGAGTGAATAAACCGAATAAAATTACATTAAATGGGCAGGATTATGTTATTTGGCAAAACCAAAAAGGCGAAGTGTTTGCCCTTGATAATATCTGTCCACACATGCAAGCACCATTATCAGACGGCTGGGTTTGTCAAGAGAGGGATACTATTACTTGCCCTTTTCATGCACTAGAATTTGATGGACAAGGCAGACTACAGCAAGGAGATAAAAAAGATACTCAGCCAATTACAAAACCATTAGAGCTAATTATTAGCAATGATTGCATCTGGACTTATGCTGGATTTGAGCCAAGATTGCCTATACCAGATTTGCATCAGAAAATTGTCGATGATTACGAGTTCATCGGAGTAACTGGGGACAAAAGTATTCAGGGTGATTTTTTGACTAATCTGATGGTTAACTATGACTATAACCACCAAAATGGGACTCATAAAGAACTATTTAAAATTACATCTTGCAATGTAAGTCATTTTGAAGAAAATGGATACTATTCCACAGTTAAACAAGAACTGACAAGAGCCAACAACACGCTAGGAGAAATTCTCAAAAACCCTATTTTGGGAATCTTCCCTAAAAAACTTGCTAACACACTAGAATACGCTTTTCCTTCAACTACAGCTTTTTTTGCTAAAACGCCTATTGGTGATATTGTTCAAATTCATATTCTCTACCCGGAAACAGAAAAAATCACCAAGACATTTATTTTGATGTATGCCAAAGTCGTCAATCCTTTGATGAAATTTATGTTTAAAAACTCAGTTTTACAAGCAGCAGCCACAGTCATTGAACAGGATACAGGTGCAGCTGAAAGTTTGTATACTCGGCAAAAACCAAAAATTAGATTGCCAAATGAAGAGATTATGTTCTATGCAGAAAGACTCTACCGCGAGTGGTAATTTAGATTTGCAAAACCTAACTACGTTTTACAATTAAACTGTAGCTAATTACTGCTGGAGGTACTCAAATATGCGACAGCTAAAATCCGCCGAAGAAATGCCTGGTAGCTATGGCTTGCCCATCTTGGGGGAGACTTTGGAAATATTTCGGAGTTCAGAGTTGTATTTATGGCGACGATTCCAGCAGTATGGTTCAGTTTTTAAAACAAGCGTCATGGGGTATAAACGTGCTTATTTAATTGGCCCTGATGCTAATCGGGTGGTGCTGGTGGAACAGGCGGAACACATGTCGTCGCGGATAGGATGGTATTTCTTAGAATCAACATTTGGCAACAATATTTTATTACAAGATGGGGAAGAACATCGCCTAACTCGTCGCTTAATGTATCCAGCATTTCACGGAAAAGCGATCGCTACATATTTCGACACCATTCAAAATATTGTGCAAGACTTCCTCAAAGATTGGGGACAGAGAACGATTCCCTTAAATTCTAGTTTCCGCCAGCTTACCCTGATGGTTGCTACTCGCCTGTTTTTGGGAAGTCAGAACAAGAGCGAAGTTGAGCAAACTAGTCAGTGGTTTACACAACTGCTAGATGGCAGTATGACGATATTCAAATTGAATGTCCCTTTTACTTTATTCGCGGTCAAAATGCTAGGGGTAAGTTAGTAGCTTTCTTGCATGAAGCGATCGCACAGCGTATTGAGCAAGGTAACTTAGAAGAATCAAAAGATGTTTTGGGATTACTGCTAGCAGCTGTTGATGAAGACGGCAATAAATTAAGCGAAGCACAGATAATCAACGAGGCATTGCTATTACTGTTTGCTGGACATGAGACAACAGCCTCTTTGCTGAGTTGGGTAATATTTGAACTAGGTAATCACCCAGAATGGCAAGAGCGACTGCGCCAAGAACAATTAGCAGTTGTGGGAAATAATCCCCTTAATCTGTCTCATCTCAAACAACTTCCAGATTTAACCAACGTCCTCAAAGAAGCAGAAAGGCTTTATCCGCCAGTGTATGCATATAATCGTGGAGTCCTCAAAGATATTGAGTATGCAGGTTTTCGCATTCCTGCTGGTTGGTTTGTGACTATCTCGCCGATGTTGACTCACCGTCTACCAGAACTGTATACCGATCCCGATCGCTTCGACCCCGATCGCTTTGCACCACCTCGTGAAGAAGATAAAAAACATCCTTTAGCACTAATGGGTTTTGGTTATGGTTCGCACAAATGTTTAGGCATGGAATTTGCCCAAATGGAAATGAAAATCGTGCTTTCCATACTGCTTCGCCATTATGACTGGACAGTAAAACCAGATTATTCTGCGATCGCTCCAATTCGTCAGCCTTCTAAAGTTAAAGATACTCTAGAAGCATGTATTGAGCCTTTGCTGATAAAGCATCCCTTGAAAAGTCAAACATAAATTTTTGATGAAACAAATCGATTTTCCGCATCTAGTATGAAGTTGTAGGTATTTAGAAAATCAGACTGCCACTTTTCAGGCTTTTGACAAATTGATGGTGAACCTAGTATGTCAAGCCAGTGCTAGGCTACAGTTAGTAAGATTGAGAGGCAACTATGACTGCCGTGATTCTGAACCTCAGCCCCACCATTGAACTAACAGATGAGCAGTTCTTCCAACTGTGTCAAAATAATCGAGATTTGCGACTTGAGCGCACGGCAGAGGGAGAATTGATTATCATGCCACCAACTGGATGGGAAAGCGGAAATCGTAATAGTAGACTGACGCAGCGCTTAGGTAATTGGGCTGACGCTGATGGCACAGGTTTGGCTTTTGATTCTTCAACTGGTTTTAAACTCCCCAATGGTGCAAATCGCTCTCCCGATGCATCCTGGGTGAGCCGAGAGAGATTAGAAGCCCTCAATCCAGACCCCGCAGGATTCCTACCACTCGCTCCAGATTTTGCGGTAGAATTACGCTCTGCTTCAGACAGCTTAAAAACTGTGCAACAAAAAATGCAGGAGTATATTGACAACGGTGTGCGTTTAGGATGGTTGATCGATCCGCAAAACCAACAGGTAGAAATTTACCGTCTAGGACAGGAAGTTGAGGTTTTGCGTAGGCGTAGCCCGTCGTAGACATCGCCTACTAGCTTATCAGGAGAGGATGTATTGCCTGGGTTTGTTCTTGATTTAGCACAGATTTTGAGTTAAGCGATCGCTTCTCACTCGCACCTCTTCTCAAAAGGCGTAGGTGTAGCCCGTCGTAGACATCGCTCAATTTCACTCATTTCACAATCTGGGCAACTTGCAACTCTAATTTGATAAAAATTTACAGTCAAAAATACAAAATCAATATTGACTAAATATTAAAAACCCTGTCTGCAATAACCCGATGACAAAACCCAAAACACCGCCTAAAGTCACAATTGCTTGCAATTCATTTTTTACAATTCCTTCAATAGCAGCTTCTAAATCAGCCGGTGAAGTTGATTTTACTCGGTCAACTATCACTTGATCTATCGACAAAATTGGAATTGCTTGCGCCACAATTACTTCTAAATCTTTTTCCAAATACTTATCTAATATTAAAGCCAACTCTTGACTCATCACTTCTAAAGAAGTACTGACAACAGGTGAAGTACTCAGACGATTTAGCAAGACTACAGCAATATTTTCCCAATCAACAGAATCAGTTAATCCTTGTAAAAAATCGCTGCCACTATTTTGTAGATAATGGCGGACACTTTCGCGGGTGGTCTTTCGGAGTTGGCGCACCGTTCCCATTGGCAAGTTTTGTAATGATAAATTTTGCAGTAATTTCCGAATGCGATCGCGCATTTGCAAATCTTGAGTCAATTCCTGCAAGCGAGTATTGGCAGCCTCCTTTTCATCCAAGCAAAAACTCCGTAACCGTGTGAGAGTATTACGTAAGCCAAACAAATTTGCTACTACCCAATAAGTCCCACTGGTTTTTTCGCGGAAGCCTTCATCAATAATTTGAATTGTGCGATCGGTCAAAAAATCAACTATCGTCTGCCGCAGCACATCTGGCGGGAAAACTGCTTGCAACAACCAATCAGCAAGCCGCGTGGCTTGTTCTTCACTCAATTGAAATTCCAGCAATATCTGGTCAAAAATTTGATTGATCTGCGCTTCCAAAAAGTCTTCACGTCGCGCTAAAACCTTGAGTAACCGTGGCAAGGATTCTCCTAGTAAATCCCGCAAAATCCCCGCCACAATTTTGGCACTTTTCTCATTTTTATCTGTTTTGATTTGTTCAATCGCCAGCCGCAACAACCAGAGAATTGCTGCTTGCACGCGTTCTGTTTGCAACAGACGCCGCGCCAGATTTTGCAATTCTTGTGGTGTCAACAGTGACCCCATGATTGTCTTAGAAATGTTCAAAGCCAGACGTTCCTGGTTGCGGGGAATCAATCCAGGGGTGAAGGGTACTCTTCGTCCAGCAATGTAAATTGCTCGGTAAGGACGGAACAACATTTTGATGGCTATATCATTTGTGAAATAGCCAATAATTCCACCCAGTACCGGGGGAGACACATAAAGCCAAAGATGAGACCAGTCCAAGGGAAGAATTAAAAGAGTTAGGAGTTTAGAGCCTGGAGTTAGGAGAGAAGCGATTAATCGCGTCTGTACAAGAGTTACGAGTTAGGAATGATAAATTTTAAATGAGAATTTATCACTACTCATAATTCATAACTTTCAACTAATAACTCCTAATTTACTAAGCACTAGCACTCCCATCATACCGTTCGCAATGGGGTAGTGTGTGGCAACAGCAAAACCAACTTGCCGCGCTAACTCTATTTGCTCTCTCCCGATGGGAAAGCGGTCTAAGCTAGGGCTGATGTAAGCATATTCTTCTTTTAAGCCTAAATAACTGGCAACTGGCACCACGAAACCGTCCAGATACAACTGCTGGAAGGCACGTAGCTGAGGATTACTCGGTCGATGAAAATCTAAAATTGCGGCTTTCGCACCCGGCTTCAAAACCCGGTATAACTCTTGGAGACTGCGGGGAATATCTTTAACATTTCTTAAACCATAGCCCATTGTTGCGGCATCAAATTGGTTATCCTCAAAGGGTAAATTTAGCACGTCGGCTTCTACCCAGGCGATGCCTACGGCAGGCATTGCCAACGCAGGTTGAGGGTACTGCTTTTGGGAGCGTTCTTTAGCAGTTGCTAGTAGGTTTGGGGAAAAATCCACTCCGTACACCTGCCCTGTTGCCCCTACACGCCGTGCTAAACGTAAAGCTAAATCACCGCTACCGCAACACAAATCTAATGCAGTATCGCCCGATTTAGCTGCACTCCATTTCACTGCCATTTCCTTCCATATTCGATGCTGTCCTAGACTCAACCAATCGTTCAACTGGTCATAAACTGGAGCAATACGGTTAAAAATGGACTGAATTTCGTTAGTCATTGGTCAATAAATCATTAGTCATTGGTGAGCCAGTGCGGTCTTCTCCCAAGGGGAGACGCCAAGGGCGATAGCGTAGCGTAAAGCCTTCGGCATGGCTTCGCTTAGAGC
Organism: Nostoc sp.; assembly: GCF_036917095.1. Lineage (GTDB taxonomy): Bacteria > Cyanobacteriota > Cyanobacteriia > Cyanobacteriales > Nostocaceae > Nostoc. The sequence goes on along the minus strand of NZ_JBALFH010000053.1, from coordinate 132,333 downwards.
GAGTTATCGAGCGTCTGGGGGTTTCCCCCATGAGCAACTGGCGTTAGCGCAGCGTTAGCGATAGCGCAGCGTTAGCGAGGAACGAGCGTCGGCACGAGCGTCACCCGAAGGGTCATCACTCATTTGTCATTTGCCAAGCATAAAGGACAAATGACAAAGGACAAATGACAACTACACAGTGGTTTAATGGCAACCACTACTAGTAAGAGCGATCGCCACCAGTTGCGCTGATAAATTAATTAGCATTAATTCATCTTCTCGCAAAGTGCAAGGTTGTTTCCACTGTAGCGACAATACGCCCAAAAGTTGATTGCGGTAGCTAATTGGAATAACTAAATGTGCTTGCACACCCGTATTTTGGTAGTGACTAGCCTCAACTAATTTAGTGTCTTTAAGTACATTTAAGGAAACTTGCATTTGCCTGGTGGCGATCGCTTCCCTTGTTAGTGGGTCAAGAGATAGCCAATTTTCTATTGTACCTGTATCGCTGTAACTTCCTTGAGTCGCAATCAGAGTATTTCCATCTGTAAGTTGTAGGATACAGCCTTCTGCCCCAAAAGTCTCACTCACAGCCTTAGCAATTGGAGCCAGAGTTTCTTCTAAGCTAGAAGCTGCTTGAGTTACCTGTACCAAAACACTCAGCAGCGCCATTTGAGCATGAGCGCGGCGTAATTCTTCTGTACGTTGCTTGAGCAAGTCGTAGGTTTCTGCTGCTCTTTGTACTACTGCCTTCAGTTCGCCTGGGTCCCAAGGCTTGGTGATATATTTATAGACTTGCCCAGCATTAATCGCCTCTACCAAATCTTCAATATCAGTAAATCCAGTGAGAATTATTCTGACTGTATCGGGAAACTGAGGTACAGTTTTGCTGAGAAACTCAGTTCCTTTCATTTCTGGCATCCGTTGATCGGAGATAATCACCGCTACCTCCCCTTCTGATGCCAAAACTTGTAGGGCGTTCACCCCACTATCAGCTTTCAGAACATTAAAGTCGCGTCGAAAGGTGCGATAAAGCAGATCGAGATTATCTGGCTCATCGTCAACTACCAGGATTTTCAGCTTTTTTGGTCGTTCGAGAGTCATCACTTGATATTGGACTTTATCAATTTCGACACTGGGATTATCCATAAGATATTTCCTTTAAATATTCACTCTCTTGTTATATTCCATACCAAGTTTAGTTGAGAATAGCCGAAAATCGCCAAGGGTTTATACGGAGTTATTTTGCATATTTTAAAACTCTAAAAATCGAGATAAGTTTCTACAGATGAACTCAAGGCAGTAGGTCTGGGTAGTTCATAGATTAGAATAAGACTTGCTCATGAGGTATTAATCAACCTCTCAAGTTGAAGTTCGCACTCCGATTATGACTGATCTACCACCCAACGCTCAGAATCCCGAAGAAGATACTACCAACGATGTAGCGCAAGAATTACTGCGAAGGCTGAGGCAAAAACAAGGCAACTGGGTGGAATGGGGAACGGCGATCGCCTCGTTGCTAAAAACTGGTTACAACCCCCAAGACATTTTTGAGGCGACTGGATTTGAGCCAATTCAACAAAATCAGGTAGTTGTTGGTTCTCAAGTTTACAATTCTTTGGAAAAGTTTGGAGTATCGGAAGCAACGCGATCGCACTATGCCACACGCGGTAGTGATGTTTTATACGAACTGCGTTTGCTCACCCAAGAAGAACGCGCTGCCGCCGCCGAACTAATCTTCGTCCACAATGTTGATGCCGATGAGGCACGGGAAATAGCAAAAGCACTAAAAGAGTTCTCTTATTACCGCACTTTGCCAGAAGGGTTTTCTGCCCATCCTGGAGATGCTGTTGCTCATCAAGTTTGGAAACTGGCACGCCAAAATGCAGATTTACAACAGCGATCGCGCCTGATCGCCAAAGGTTTGCGTTTTGCTCACACGCCAGCAGCAAGGCAAAAAATCGAACAACTACTGACTGATTTTACTACTGCTCCCCAACGTCCAGCGCCAATTCTACCCTTTTACCGTCTGGAATTTGAAGAACAATTACCCCGAATTTTGCCCGTGGTAGGCGAGTTGCCGTTATCACGACAAGACTTGCAAGCTGTGCCCATACTGACAGAAATTGAACCATTTCGGTTGGTCAAGTTTTCTGGAGAACAAGCTTGGATACCATTACCAGGTTGGCAAGTGTTGTTGGCAGCAGTTGATCCAGTAGTGATTTTAGCGAATAGCGATCGCTTCCCCATCCAAACCCAAAGCCAAATAGGGCCAGTTGTAGTAGTGATAGATCGTGCCCAACGAGAATGGGATGCCTCCAGCTACTTTGTCGTTGAAAATGGTGGTGAATTAGATTTTCAGTGGTTTGAAACTGAGCCAGAAATTCCCTTACTAGGACAAATTATCATCATCGTTCGTCCTAAGAAAATTTTGGATGAAGAATTAACTAAGGATTCCTGGCAGATTGACGAATAAATTCAATTTTAGACAGATAATTTAACGGCGGGCTAGCCCCTAAATCCTATTTATGAGGGTTAGCCGTTGGCGATTAAAATTGCCCTCCCAACTCTTCGATTCATTTGCTTAAAAAAGTGTATAAAATCATTACAAAAGTTATTTGAGTGTTGTAATGAATTTTAATAAAATGCACTGGTTCAAGAATCTTAACAGATAAATTATGAGAGCAAAATGCTTAAGAAATTAAGCATTTTTTTTGTGATTTTAGTTTTTCCGGTATCTTCATATTTTATCACCACAATTATTCAAGAAAAAACAAATTTCTCTTTTTTGAATTTAATTTCATCACGAAATAAACGCAATGGATTTCCTGTTGACAGGAATAACTCAAGCATTGTGGAACATAGCCATCACTCGTTTCTAGCTGAACAGGAGTTGTCTAAAAATGTCTCTTACAAAACGTTGTTTGGCCGAATTTATCGGCACATTCTGGCTTGTTTTAGGTGGCTGTGGTAGTGCTGTTCTAGCCGCAGCCTACACAGCAGATGCAGCAAAAATCAGCGAGAATACTTCTTTTCCATTGGGTATTGGATTAGTAGGTGTATCTTTGGCATTCGGGCTTACCGTCCTCACAGGGGCTTATGCGTTTGGTCATATTTCTGGTGGTCATTTCAATCCAGCTGTTTCGTTTGGACTGTGGGCAGGTAAACGCTTTCCGGGGTCTGACTTGTTACCTTATATCGGCTCTCAAATAATCGGTGCAGTTGTTGCTGCGGGCATTATCTACCTGATTGCTAGCGGCAAGACTGGATTTTCCCTGACTGGCTCGAACCCATTGGCCACTAACGGCTACGGGACTCACTCTCCAGGTGGATACAGCTTGTTTGCTTGCTTCATTAGTGAAGTTGTGATGACTTTCATGTTTCTGCTGATTATTCTGGGTGTGACTGATAAGCGTGCTCCTAAAGGATTTGCTCCATTGGCAATTGGCTTTGGACTCACCTTGATTCACCTGATTAGTATTCCTGTAACCAATACCTCGGTTAATCCTGCCCGTAGTACTGGAGTTGCTCTATTTGCAGGTGTAGAACTTTTTTCCCAAGTCTGGCTGTTCTGGATAGCTCCTATTTTGGGGGCTATTGTAGCGGGATGGTTGTACGTAGCCGTCTTTAGTGAATCAACTGTGGATGAACGGCAAAATGTCAAAGAGCTAGTCTAAATGTCATTTTCAACTGTACGAGTTAGCCCGGTATTTCTGGTTTTGATAACGGGCAATAGATTGGATCTGCTTTGTGCCTATAATCCAATACGCTTGGGTTAAGACCAAAAAACTTGTAGAGACGGCGATTTATCGCGTCTCAAAACCCACGATTTTGTACAAGTGGCGCTTAACCCAAGCGTATTGCCTTATATCTCAATACGCTTGGGTTAAAAATTATTGGTGTAGATAATTGGTTTTTGAAGACGCGATAAATCGCCGTCTCTACATGAGCGATAAATTGCGTTTTTACATGAGGGTTTTGGGCTTATCTGAACTGTATTGGTCTATAATCAATCTTCAGATGAAGTTGCGTAGGTGCACCCCGCACTTTTCTCCGACAGGCTGCGCGTAGCTGGCTTTTGAGTAGGGGGTACGGCAGAGCTACTCGATCGCCGTAGGCATCGCTTGAAATTTAGTTTTGAGATTTATTAACAATCCTCCGACTTAGAGAACAAATGAGCAAAGCGAAATTTGTTTTGTCGGGGGATTATTATGTTGTTCCAGGTTCCGATTGGCAAAAAATAATTGAGTAGTGGAAATTAGAAAGTCTAAACTACGAACCTATTAAATAAAACTTGATAGACTACTATCAGCAATCTAGTAATTTGGGATTAATAATCACCAAAGATTATTTATCTCTGCGGTTTGCAAATTACATTCAACATCTATATATAAAATTATGTCAGACTCTAAATTTACTGCTCCTGTGGTTCAAGAATCACTCCACTCAGAATTGTCTGAGCGATCGCCTGTTCCTTCTCTGCGGGAGAAAATTCTAGCAATTCGCAACAGTCTCCGCCCCGGACAGCAGCAAATGGCTGATTGGCAATCTGGCCCCCTAGCTATTTCCGCCGTCCCTGGTGCAGGCAAATCTACTGGGATGGCGGCGGCGGCAGCGATCGCGATCGCACGTCAGTACGAACGTTTATCCTCGCGCCGTCACTTAGTCGTTGTTACTTTTACTCGCTCTGCTGCTGCCAACATTAAAGCGAAGATCCGCAAAGACTTAAAGAAATTATCTCTACCTCAGACGGGCTTTTTTGTTTATACCCTACATGGTCTAGCGTTGAACATTGCCAGTCGCCATCCTGATTTATCGGGTTTGCAGTTAGAAAATGTCACATTAATTACACCAACCCAAAGTCACCGTTTTATCCGAACAGCCGTAGAGCAATGGATTGCAAATAATCCCGGAATATATTTGCGGTTATTAGAAGGTCATCAATTTGACGGAGAAGAGACAGAAAGATTGCGTCGCCAATCGGTGCTACGAACAGAAGTATTGCCGGAATTGGCTAATACGGTAATTCATGAAGCAAAAAGTTCTGGGATATCGCCAGAAAGGTTACGGGAGTGGAGTAAACAAACCACAGACGAATATGCAATTTTGAGCGTAGCAGCGGGATTGTATGAACAATATCAAAACTTAATGCGATCGCGTGATTTCATTGACTACGACGATATGATTTTAGCCGCACTGCGCGTTTTAGAAAACGACAGCGCCCGTCGCATCGAGCAAAACCAAGTTTTCGCCGTCTTTGAAGATGAAGCCCAAGATTCTAGCCCCCTACAGACGCAGTTGTTAGAAATTTTGGCGAGTGATGGGGGATATGAGGGGATGAATACAGACGCGATGAATCGCGTCTCTACGCACTCCCCACTCAATCTAGTCCGAGTTGGCGACCCCAACCAAGCAATTAACTCTACTTTTACCCCAGCCGATCCGATTTATTTTCGGCAATTTTGCGAAGAGTGCGATCGCATTGAACGATTGGCAACGATGGATCGAGCTGGTCGCAGTACTAGAATTATCATTGAAGCTGCTAACTTTGCCCTCAAATGGATCAATAATCAGTCCTTAGCAAAAACGAATAACGGACAACTGATTCCTGACAACCGACAAGTACCATTTCGCTTGCAGACAATTCGCCCTGTTGAAACAGGCGATCCGCAAAATAACGCCAACCCAGCACCAGTAGGGCGAGGATTAGAACTTTATACCCCGCGTGACATTCATCACACCGTTGAATTGTTATCTCAAAGAGTAATCGAGTTATTTGGCGAAGACCCAACACAAAATAGTGCAGCGATTTTAGTGCGAGAAAATCGCCAAGGACGATGGTTAGCAGAAGCTCTGACACCTGTGTGCAAAGAGCATAATATTACACTTTACGATGTGGGAGAACGCGATCGCCGTTCCCATGTTCCCCAAGAAATTTTAGCATTACTGCAATTTTGCGATCGCCCCCACTCCCCCGATTACCTCAAAGCCGCACTAGAAGCATTAGTACAGCGCCAGTTAATACCTACTCAAGACCTCAACGCCCTTGCTAGTCTCCCAGAAGAATTTTTGTATCCTGGCCCCCTAGCAGCAACCCAGCCAGAAACAGTCCAAAAAGCTGCTCGCTTGTGTCGCAATTTACTTCGTGCCCGCTTGGAATTACCCCTGTACCAGCTAATTTCCTTTCTCGCCTTGACCTTAAATTACGACCAGGCAGAATTGGCAACTGCTGACAAACTTGCAGAACGGGTAAACCAGCAGATAGCTGGGAATAGTTCGATGGGGGGAATGCTCTCAGCTTTAAGTGAAATCGTCAGTTCCGAACGGTTTGAACCAGTGGAAACCGAAGATTCGGAAGAACGTTACACTCGTCGCGGTCAACTGACCATTATTACGATGCACAAAGCCAAAGGGCTAGATTGGGACTATGTGTTTCTTCCCTTTCTCCACGAAAACTTGATTCCTGGGAGATTTTGGGTTCCTCCCCAAAGCCAGTTCTTAGGGGATTTTACCTTATCAGAAGTAGCCCGCGCCCAAATTCGTGCTGCTCTCCACGGTGAATCTACCATACCAGATGTTACACAAGCATGGGAACAAGCAAAGCACTTGAAAATATCTGAGGAATACCGTTTACTCTACGTTGCGATGACACGAGCAAAGCGTCTGGTGTGGATGTCAGCAGCGCAGAAAGCCCCCTTTACTTGGAGTAAACCGGACAATTTACAAGAACAAGCGCCTTGTCCGGTTTTTCCAGCATTAAAGCGCCAATTTCCTGAATGTGTGATGAATTTAGCAGTAATGACCAAACAAGCGGGAGCAAAACTCTAACAAAACTGAATTGAATTCACAGTTAGTAGCGATCGCATTGTGAATATTTGTACGAAATAAGCTATCTAAAGTGAAAGTTGCCATTTGAAAATTGGTGTTATAAATTGGTGCTGAGATTTTAATCAGAAATTGATTTACCAATGAAAACCCAACAGTTGACAACGACACAAGAAAATAGACCGAGCAAGACAAAAAAACAGTCTTTTCCTGGCATAAATATTGGTACTCCTAAAGTACCATTCCGCCAATGCAAGAAAATAGTACAACAGCATGAGTTACTCAGTGACTGGGAACACGCGAGTTAATTTTGTAACATCCTCTCATACCAACTTACCAGTCATGATGCATAAATTAGGAGTGCAATGGATTCTTTTGATCTATTGCCATGAGCCAACAATCTGAGTATTCCCCTTCATGTAGTTCATGGGCGGGCAATAGCTTAACTTTCACAAAACCACATTTTTCATAGCAACGGATAGCGCGAGGATTGTCAACATGAGGATCGATGACAATTTTATGAGCTTGTCGCCGTTCAAAAAGATAACTGATAACTGCTGACAATATTTTTGTACCAATTCCCTTGTTCCAATAGTCGGTTTCGCCTATGAACAAGTCAATTCCGTAGACAAAATCAGTTCGATCGAGATGATACAATTGCCTATCAGTTTGAGATAAGTCATTGAGCGCACAATACTGCAAATAACCAATGGGAATATTTCGATAGTAGAACAGACAGGGAACAACCGGGTCATCTCCCCTAATCATCGGTTTGTACGTTTCTATAATTCTTTCTAAATCAAAAGGATTATCTCTTCCTTCATAAAATTTCAAAACTTGTGCATCAGTTAACCATTTTGCCATCAACTCATAATCATATATTTCATCTTCCATTAGACGAATAGCAATTTCGTCTTGTTCAATTAGCATGTTTTATATAGATTTTTCTAGCCAATATTTAAATAATTATAGTTTGTTCAAAATGTCTATCATCTTGCAAAAATTCTGAAAAAGCAAAAGGGAATCCCATGCCGACTTCGTAAAAATGGAATTCCCTTTAAATTTTGCTTTATCTCTAACAAAAGATGCCTATGCCAAGCTTGAATTTACTCAATTGCCACCAGAGACAACAGATTTATTATGTATAGCAGTGTCTTCAGCCTTTCTCTGCCATTTGCCATCGCTGCCTGGTTCGTATTCATTTTTTACACTATTCCAAGCAATTTCACGCGCACCCTCTTCATTTGAACCATTACTTTGAGCAGCACTATATGCAGCTAGAAAAATCTGCTGTGCGTGTTCGGGCAACTGTTCTCTGATTTCACCAGGTAATTCATTTATTGTTCGATCGGTCATAAACTTACTCCGATTATCTCAAGTTAAGTTCATGCTAAAAAACTTGCAATAGAATTTCCTCTTTCTGCAAGTAGAGAAGCAAATAATCATACTTTTGGCTGAGTTAAGCGATTTTTAAATCAGCGATGCAATAATATTGATGCTCATCGCTACAATTGTGGTATTGAAAAAGAAGGATAATATGCCATGAAGCAGAGTCAAGCGCCTCATCTCGCGTGATGTCGTCTGCACATCTGAAACTTGGCTAGTCATCCCAACTACAAATGAATAATATAAAAATTCCCAATAGTCTGGATAGTCGTTATTAGGAAAATCTAAACCTTTGGTGATTTCTTCTCTATTATTACGACTAATAGATTTGTAATAACTGTGTGCATATTGCACTGCAAACATCGTATGCACTAGTAACCAGGAACCGACAATGGTCATAATTGAAAGTATGACATGTAGGGTCAGCAGAATTGTTGTTAACCCTTTTTTCTCAGTTAGTAAAAACCCGATCGCTAAAACACTAGCACAAGCCGCAGCTATCACCAGCATAAATATAGCTAAATGCCCTTCATATTCATTCTCAGCATAACGGCGAATTTTTTCTGGGTTAGCCTCGATCATCTTCCACCAGGTTACGGCTAAGAAAAAGTCAGCACAAGAGTTCCAAGCGCAGAGAATGCGAGTAGGTAAGTGCAGCCAAGATGGAAGGATTATTGAAACTAATACAGCGAGTCCGACTGCAATTATCAGTCTGGGGCGGGGGTCAAAGTTTTTAAATAAATTAAGTTTCACAAATATTGCGATCGCAGATATTATCCAGACTGGTATAACTAATCCGTAATGACGTTCGCGGACTCGCTACCGCTACGCTAACCTAATTGTCAGTGGAAGATCGCACCAAATTATAAAATTGGTAGGCTTTAAGCTAATCATCATTCAAATTGCATCTTTGTGTCTTTGCATCTCCATCTTTCTAGCGATTTGAACTACTCAACTTAAAAGTGCATCAGCTTACTTCTTGTGGTGTAAATTTTTAACTAATTCAATTACGAATTACGAATTATTTTAACTGATCCCTAATCGTTTCTATTCGTTGACGATTAACACCCAAATCGCTTTGACCTAAGCGTGAGGCTGAACGTACTTGGATAACATTAGCATTCCGGTCTAGATAGAATTCTACATCATCCACAAATCCCAGTAAAGCACTTTTAAATTCTGCATATAAATAATCTTGGCTTTCGCTAATGATTTTGGTTCTTGGTAATGACTCAATAATCTGTTTAAGATTAGTAATGGCTTGTTCTGGGGTAGATGTAAAAGTCAGTGGTGCAATTTTGTGGGTTGCATCTGTACTCTGACTAGAAACACAATTAGGGGAATTAGGGCAGGGTGCTAATTTACCGTTGCTAATACCTAAATTATTTGGTCGTTTGCCAGCAAAAACCATAATTATGTATTCGGGTAAGTGAATAAGTATACTCTCTCACATTTGGTTGAATCACTGTAATACTTTGCCGTAATCGCATCTTCTGGCAAATGACCGAAGAGGAAGGGGAGCAGGGGAGAAGATACTGTAATTTCCCAGCAATCGAGGGTTTCAGAGCAAACAAATTTATTTATCGGGTTCTCCCCCCTGCCCCTTTCCTCTTCATGACAGATTCGCTAAAACATCGGTGATGCGTTCGCTCTATGATCCGGTAAGTATCGTCTAAGCGAAAACAGATTATGACGCAAACAATTTCAATCAACGACTCTGGGCGCTTGCAACTCACACCGTTAGAAATTCCATCCCGTTTGCTGTTGGGGCCTGGGCCCTCCAATGCCCATCCCACAGTTCTCCAGGCGATGAATACTTCACCGGTTGGGCATCTCGATCCAGCTTTTCTCGCACTGATGGATGAAATTCAGTCGTTGCTACGCTACGTATGGCAAACAGAAAACCCACTCACCATTGCAGTCAGTGGTACGGGAACAGCCGCAATGGAAGCAACCATCGCCAATGCTGTAGAACCCGGTGATGTGGTTTTGATTGGTGTAGCTGGTTATTTCGGTAATCGCCTTGTGGATATGGCTGGACGTTATGGTGCGGATGTGCGAACCATTACCAAACCTTGGGGACAAGTTTTTAACTTAGATGAACTCCAAACTGCCTTAAAAACTCATCGTCCAACTATTTTAGCCCTAGTTCATGCCGAAACTTCCACCGGCGCACGTCAACCATTGGAAGGAGTCGCTGATTTGTGTCGTGAATTTGGCACTTTGCTGTTAGTGGATTCAGTCACAAGTTTAGGTGGCGTCCCCTTGTTTTTGGATGCTTGGGGAGTTGACTTAGCTTATAGTTGTAGCCAAAAAGGGTTGGGTTGCCCCCCTGGTGCTTCGCCTTTTACAATGAGTCCGCGTGCCGTTGAGAAATTGCAGCAGCGCCAAACAAAGGTTGCAAACTGGTATTTGGATATGTTGTTACTGGGTAAGTATTGGGGCCCTGAACGCACCTATCACCACACAGCACCGATTAATTTATATTATGCATTGCGGGAAGCACTGCGTTTGCTTGCAGAAGAGGGGTTAGCAAACTCCTGGCAGCGTCATCAGAAAAACGTAGAATATCTCTGGGAAGGGTTGGAGAACTTAGGACTGAGTATGCACGTTGAGCAAGAGTATAGACTGCCAACACTTACCACTGTCTGCATTCCAACAGGGGTAGATGGGAAAGCGATCGCTCGGCAGTTACTCAATGAGCATAATATTGAAATTGGCGGTGGTCTTGGCGAACTAGCTGGTAAAGTTTGGCGCGTCGGATTGATGGGCTTTAATAGTCGAAAGGAAAGTGTTGACCAACTTTTAGCTGCACTACGGCAAGTTTTACCTAAGTAGTTTTCGGGCGATCGTGGTGCGTTAACAGTAGCTTAACGCACCTGATAGAAAAGGCATCGTGCTAACATTCGTTTGAAAATTAAAGCTAACTCATTGCGATAAAAAACCAACAAACAGTAGAGGCACAAGTATTAGTAGCGACACAATTAATACGAGGGTTGCTGGCTCAATTTTAATCTGGTTCTTTTGTGGATCGCGCATTTGGCATTCCCTCGAACAATAAGTATATTAACTCAGCGTAAAGGATATTTATTCCTTTTTCCAAGCCCAATCAGGTTTAAAAATGTAAATTTTTTAAGTAGGCTTAATGCATTAAATTTACATTTTTTTGATTTTAATAACTGTCAATCTCTTGATTCATCCCCCCATCTGCTTATTTCTTCCAGGGGAGTTTAGTTCCCATTTCAGTCAATGCAGAAAAGATGAGATAGAGGACGAGTAACCCAGCACCCGCCAAAAAAGCCAGTAAATCGTTATCCATAAATTCTATTTGCTAAAATTTCGCTAATCTAATATTTAGCATTTTCCACAGCCCTACAATCTTTGGTCTTTTGGATGCAAACTGTACCAACCATACCAGTGACGAACTGCTAGCCAAACGGCTGAAAGCAAACCCGCGAGGCTGAGGGTTAGTCCACTGAACGGTACTAATAAGCCAAAGATGGGTAATACTGCTCCGGCAATAGTGCAGATAATAGCAGCAAGGGAAGCACTGCGATTTGCCCCCAATCCCCATGTCAGAAACAGTAAGATGATGGAAATTAAAGTCCAAGCTAACTCAGCATTCATGACGCGAGCTAGATAGGTCAAAGTCAATAGACAAGCAAAGAAAATACTAGCAGCGATCGCAATATTTTTAAAACTCATTGGTAGTGACAAATATAACAACAATATCCACCACAAAAAGATTGCTGGTGCTAGCAATAAAAGACGCGGAATTACGCCCGTATGACGAATAGGTTCAGTGTTGGTAAACACTCCAAATGGATTTTTGACTGAAACATTATCGTCAAACTTCCAAGTAAATTGCGTACTGCGTCCGTTAACTTTAATCTCATTCGGTACAACACCACTAGCAAAATCAGCCGGAGCAAAGTTAGCAGTTGCTATGAGGCTAAAATTAGAAAGCAACTGTCCCGTTGCGCTATAAACCCAGCGAGGCCCTCCTTGAGCCTGATAGGTGACTCGAAAAGTGGTTTCTTCCCCTGGTTGTAGCTGGAAGGGAAAGCCATAGTCTCCCGGATTGGTTTGTTGTAACCTAGTACCATCACGTTCAACTTTGTAGCTAGCAAGAAGTGTGTAGCCGTTAGGTGGCGGTACTTCAAAGAAAAAATTATTAATATCCTTGAGTTGGTTAACTACTTTATAATCAGCAGTATAATTTACCACATAAATCGAGCTGCGACCTGGAACATCTACGCTTTGGTCAAGCTTGACTTGAATTTGCGAACCAGCCAACGTCAAGAAGCGGTTGATTTCTCGTGTCTCATTTACCTTGACAATCTTGCCATTGACTTGAGTGTTATAAGAGTATGGCTCTCGAATAGAGTAGCGTACTTGCGGCGCAAATTGTTCGAGCTTTTCACCTGCAACACTTTCAGCAACTTGAGCCACCCTTGCTTGTTCCCAGTAGTGGTAGCGATTGCTTAAAGTTGAACAGAGAAAAAATCCCGGTATTAACAGAACTAATACTAAAGTTAAATGCTGTAATCCCCGCAGCAGTTGAGAATAACCAACAGCCCATTCGCCGATGAATATAACTTGTTCCGGCTTGCTTCGACGTAGAGAAAAACTGATTAGTGCGATCGCAACTCCCAAAGCTACGACCAAAAATACTAATAGCAGTGACGCTTTGAGCGCCTGAGTTCCAAATTTGACAAGCTCAATCGGATGCGTCAAATCGGGTAATCCGGGAATACCTTGAGCAGAAGATAACATTGGCTGATTTTTGCAGAATTTGGAGAACCAGACCGATAAAATCTCTTAAAAGTTTCTGGAATAAAGTTTTATTTGATACGCGGATAGTTTAGACAAGCGCTGCGCTCGCTCTAACCCTGGCTCACAAAAAGCTCTCTCGAACCCTTATTTCTCTGTGTTCTCTGTGCCTCTGTGGTTAGTTTTTCCCGTACTCATCTTGGTATAAACATCAAAAGCCCAGTCTTCATGACCAGGCTTTTGAAACAATGGGGCTATATTCCCCGAAGGTTAGTTATAGAAGTTCAGTATAATATCGATGCTCTAATAAGTGATACCACTTTGCTGTTATCGATTCCGGAAAATTTGCTAAAAATTTTTGAGTAGCCTTTATCTCCCAAAATACAGCAAGCGACTGGCAGCTTCAGCGTGTAGGATCTAAAAATATTAATTTTCCGACTTTTGCTGATGAATAATGAATTTGGTAGCTGGCAAGAATGGCTGACAGTATTCACCTATCTAGGTTTCACGGTCTTTATTATCTGGCGCGTGTTTTCCACCCAGAAGAATTAAAAAAGCTGCATATCATCTCACCAGTATCTTTTTGCTCAAAGTGCCATTCGGGACAAGCAGACAAGGAAGATGAGGGAGAAATGAGAAATTTTCAGATCCCTTTAAATCCCATACCTTGTTCTACTTGAGCTGCAACATTACGAGAAATCTGAAAGCGAACACCAAGTTGACCCAGGAATAAACCAACTAAAATCAAGCTACCACCGATATATTGAGCAAAGGTAGGGACTTCACCCAATACCAAATAAGCTGCCAAAATTCCCACAATTGGAGTAAAAGAGCCAGCCAAGGAAGCCGTTGACACGGTAGAAGCTTTCAAGCCCTTGAGCCAAAATGACTGACCTAAAACCACAATTACAGCAGCATAAACAAGCATCCACTGCCACAGGAAAGGTGAAAATACATCCATAAAGTGGTCGTTGCCATAGAGAACTAAAGCAGTAAAGAAAAATATTACAGTTCCTAGAGCAGTACGAAAGATACTAAAGATTCCCACAGGGATATTGGAAAGCCATCCTTTAAAAATAATCGTTGAAACTACTGAAACTACAGATGCGATCGCCGCTAAGATTTCCCCAACGCCTACTCTTAAAACACCCATGTCGATCGTATTCGTCTGTGAGGGTTGCAGGAGAATAGTTAGGGCAACCCCGACAAATGCAGCGATCGCTCCTACAACTTCCCAACGATTTACCCGTTCCTTCAACAACCAGACTGATAAAGCTATAGCCAGAGGTGGTTCCAAGCGTCCAATCAAAATAATATTGTTCACCCCTGTTAATGCTAATGCCTGGAAAATTAAGCCAGGGACAAGCGCTCCTGATAAAATAGCGATCGCTATCAGCGCCAACCAATCTTTCTTTGACAATTGCTGCAAAGCTTTTTTGTTCCACTGTCGCCGATAAATAGGTAACATAACTATCAAGGCACATAGATTCCCTACAAATAAAACATTACAGAGAGATATCGGATTTCGACCATCCATTAAATGTTGAGCGCCAATTTGTGTCAACTTGCGGGTAACTGCACTCGAAGCTCCAAAAATCAAAATTGCTAGCCAGAGATAGGTTTGACCGGGAATTTTATAAATAAAAGAATGCCATCTTTTCGGTCTGCTCATAATAATACTGCTGCAAAAAATACTCTTTACTATACTCAGCTAACTTGGGTAATTTAAGGTGAAATGAATCTGATAAAACACTTAAACCAGGCTGAGATTGAAAATATCAGAGTTTCCTGAGAATCTGCTGAGTCTAAACTAAATTTTTCTAAGGAATAAATTCAGTCAATTACTAGATTGGTTTCACTTGAACTTCAGTAGCAGATGAGATGCTTTAGTTCATCGGGAAACTTCAACACAAGGAAAAACAAATGAAAATTGCTTCTTCTCTGCTTACAAGTGTTGCTCTTGCTGGTATGCTAACAGTCTGGGATGTTCCACTTCAAACTGTGAGTCCTTCACTCATGCAAGCATCAGCCGCAGAAAAGAAAGATGCTACAGGTTTGAGTACTCAACAAAAGATTGATTTGGTCATCAAGCATAAAGGTCAGTTTGGTGGTGGTGATGAACTACGTCGTTTCTTTTTTGGCGATCTTGAACCGTTAGCTGTTCAACCCGGTGGTGCAGGTATGGTGGTTAATCTTTACAATAAAGCCAATAATGTGACCTTTGCTTACTGTTCTACCTTTGATGTAATAGTTGCGGTTAAAAAAGGTAAAGTAACAAAGTTTGACGCTGATGAGGTCAAATAATCCTTATTTGTAAATAGGTCGGGCTATTTCATTCTCATCTAGCCCGCCTCAGAATAAATCGCCTCAAAATAAATTCTGAGGCTAATATCCCAAGTCGTCTAAAGGACGACTAATAAAGGCTTTTAGTCGTCTTTAGACGACTTTTGCTATGAGCCGCGGAACTTTAGTTCTGGGCGGTTTATGTCTAGAACGAAATAGCTCTGATAAATAGGTAGACATAAATAATTTAAGAAGAATTCAGGAGCGTCTTTGGCTTTGCTCCTAACTCCTGAATTCTGTTCGATAAAAACTAATTTGTAACTTCTGGTGAGAGGTTAAATATGGAATTTAGAGATGCTATCTTGTTGTTACATCCAGCGATCGCTGTACTCGTAGTCTTTCCCTTAATTGGCATCATTGTCAACCGCGCTTTACAAGTCCGTCAACGCCGATTGCAAACTTTAGCCACAGGTAAGAGTAAAATCCCCCCCACTGTGGGACAAGAGCATACTCAGTTGGGGCGCTGGCTAGCTGGAGCAGTTGTAGGTATTGTTTTAATAGCGTTTGCCAACGATATTTTTGGTAATATTTTAGAAAATCAAGTTTGGATGAAAGCACCATTTCAGGTAGCCTTTATCAGTTTATTGTTTGTGGCTGCGATCGCTTCTCTGTATCTACTCTATCAGGCAAAGCAGAAAAACTGGCGTGGCATATTTGCAACCCTCACAGGAATTGCATTAGTAGTGCTTGGATGTCAAGATGGTATCTACCGCAAAACTGACCAGTGGTATATCTCCCATTATTATTATGGGCTAACCTCTGCTCTGCTGATGATTATTTCACTCTCCATTTTGCCAGACATTTATAAAGATAAGACCAATCGCTGGCGCAAGGTTCACATTATTCTTAGTTCCCTCGCTCTCTTACTATTTATCGGACAGGGGATAACAGGAACGCGTGCATTGTTAGAAGTTCCACTCACTTGGCAAGAACCCTATATCAATATGCTTTATAAGCAAAAATGTGATAATAAAGATTGTACAATCCAGCCACTTTCTCTCCCCAAAAATCAATAATGAATAGAACTAACAATAATTTTCAATCCCTAGATAAAACTAAAAAGTGAAGCAACCCAGAAAGATTTGGATAAATCTTGACCCTTTTTCATTGCAGTTACGCCTAATCATTGGTATAGCTACATTTTCAACTTTAATATTAGGTAGTTTTGCTGCATGGACTAATTGGAAAATGCAGCAAATTTTAATTGATAGTCGTAAGCATGATATAGAAAAAATCGCTAGACGTTTGCCACACGATGTGCAACTTTATAGTGAAATGATGCAACCGGAAACTGGATTGCAAAAGGCTATCAATAGCTTGGCAAATACCAACATACTTTTATGGGTAAAAAGTCCCGATCATAAAATTTTGATAAAATCTGCTAATTTGGATTTATTATCTGACTCTACGGTGACTGAGCTAATGTCCCTGAGTAATATGCAGATTAAAGCACAAATTTACAAAGTTAATCAAAGCTACTTTGTTATGAGTAGTGGTTCTTTACAAGTGCAGGGTAAGTTGTTGGGTAAACTCTTTGTAGTGCAGGATATTACCCGCGAACAAACTATGTTTATGGCAATGCTGCGAAGTTTGAATATTAGCAGTATTGTGGCAATTATTGTAATAATAACGATAAGTACATTTTATATTAGGCGTTCTCTGCAACCACTGCGCCAGCTAAGTCAGATGACTTCTGTCATTTCTGTAGAAGATTTAGGACAAGCACAACTATATGTTGATAATGCACCCAGCGAAGTCAAAGAATTAGCTAAAACTTTAACCATGCTGTTATCGCGTCTTTCGCAATCTTGGGAGCAAGAACGAGAATTTGTAAGCAATGTTTCTCACGAGTTACGCACGCCATTGACGATTGTACATGGTTACTTACAAAGCGTCTTGCGACGGCAGAATAACTTAACAGAAATTCAACAAGAAGCTTTAGAAACTGCTGCTTCAGAAGCCGAACGTACCATTCGCTTGCTACAAGATTTACTTGATTTAGCACGAGCAGATAGTGGCCATTTGAATTTTCAGATGAAATCTTATGTGTTGAATGACTTAGTTGAAGAAGTCGTGGTGATGGCGCAAAAATATAGCGATCGCGTAATTACAATCGAGTCAACAACTTACCCCATCGAAGTTAAAATAGACTACAGCCGGTTTAAACAAATATTACTCAATTTGATTGATAATGCTATTAAGTATTCTGAAGCTAGTACGCCTATAGTTTTAAAGTTAAATCAGTTTCATGACAAAGCGATTATTCAAGTTTGTGACAAAGGTTATGGTATTCCTTTACAACACCAAATACGCATTTTCGAGCGATTTTACCGCGTAGATGAATCCCGCTCTCATGCTACTGGCGGTTGTGGTTTGGGTTTATCCATTGTTAAGACACTTGTAGAGGGTATGGGTGGTAGTGTATCTGTGCAATCAAAATTAGGAGAAGGGAGTGTGTTTACCATCACTCTACTTACATAACTAGTCAAAGTCAGGTTAAAGTAGCACTTTGATTGTCACCGAAACAGACTCATGATATAAAATTTTGAATTTTGTTAGCGCAGCATTAGCAAGTTGCGAGCGTCATTTTGAATTTAAAGCAAAGCGACGTAACCCTATCCACTTTAAAATCACAAATATGACCGCAAATATTCTCTTGGTTGAAGATGAAGTTAAACTGGCGCGATTTGTTGAACTAGAACTAAGTAGCGAAGGTTACAATATAAGCGTCGCACATGATGGCATCGCTGGTTTAACGTTAGCACGGGAGTTATCGCCAGATTTAATCATTCTTGATTGGATGCTCCCAGGGTTGTCAGGCTTGGAAATCTGTCGTCGATTGCGGACAACTGGAATCGAGATACCAGTAATTTTACTGACAGCGAAAGATGAAGTTAACGATCGCGTGGCAGGTTTGGATGCAGGAGCTGATGATTATGTAGTCAAACCATTTAGTATTGAGGAACTGCTAGCTAGAATCCGCGCTCATCTACGCCGCACTCAAGAAACAGATCGGGATATTTTTCAGTTTGAAGACTTGAGTTTAAATCACCGGACTCGCCAAGTTTACCGGGGTAAGCGGGCAATTGAGTTAACGGCTAAAGAGTTTGACTTGTTGGAATATATACTCTCACACCCCCGTCAGGTATTTACTAAAGACCAAATTCTACAAAAAGTTTGGGGTTACGACTTTATGGGTAATTCCAATATCATCGAAGTATACATCCGCTACTTGCGCTTAAAACTAGAGGAGAATAATGAAAAACGCTTGATTCATACGGTGCGTGGTGTAGGCTATGTACTTCGCGAATAGTCAAAACCAAAATATTTTATTTTCATTCATATCCTGGTGTTATCATTTTCTTTTGCAGGAACGATATTAACCCAAGGATTTATTTGATGAAATCAATTTCTACACCAACTTGTTTTATAAAAAATTCCATAAACCTATCTCACTAATAATATTTTGTGAATCCAGATGTGGATTGTAGCAAGGTTAATGAATGTGTAAAAGTAAACTTTTGACGTTTCCATCTGACAACGAGACGGCGGTATTTGCGCCGGTACCAAGCAAAGCAACGCTCAAAAGCGAAATTTCTGCACAGAAATTTTGATAAGTCTCCTTTTTTTCCAGACTGGGCTGGATTTCCACTATTTGTATCTGTAGCCTTATTTTGGAGAATTGATATAAAATGTGTGCAAAAAAAGTCAGTCTTAAGGACGATAAAATTGCGACTAAAAACAAATTTTGAGCAACCTGGGATTGTACGCTGTTTTGCAGCAGTACTGCTTTTCGGTCAAGTGTGGTTACATTTACTCCAAGGAAAAACGTGCTACCGCAAGATTCTGCAACATATGGTGACTGCTGGGCCAGGTTCTATCTCTCCAGTTCTCCTTGTCAGCGGTTTTGCAGGAATGATTTTTACTATTCAGACAGCGAGAGAATTAGTCCGGTTTGGGGCTGTCAATGCTGTCGGAGGTGCTTTTGCCTTAGCTTTTTGTAGAGAATTGGCTCCAATTTTGACCGCTAGTATTATGGCGGGACAAGTAGGTTCTGCTTTTGCAGCAGAAATAGGTGCAATGCGGGTAACAGAGCAAATTGATGCACTTTATATGCTCAAAACCGATCCAATTGATTATTTAGTACTTCCGAGAGTAATTGCTTGTAGTTTAATGCTGCCTTTGATGACGATTTTAGCTTTAGTTACTGGTATCATGGGTGGAGTTTTTGCCGCATCACACTTTTACCAAATTATTCCAGAAGCATTTTTAGAATCAGTCAGAGATATTTTAGAACCCTCAGATTTGTTTATTATTTTGCTAAAAGGGATTATTTTTGGAGTCTTGGTTGCTGTCATTGGCTGTAGTTGGGGGTTAACGACTAAGGGAGGAGCCAAGGAAGTGGGGGAATCAGCAACAAAAGCAGTTGTTACGAGTTGGGTGTCAATTTTTATCATGGATTTTTTCCTTTCTCTACTGCTATTTGAACAGCCCGCATTTTGAACCCAAGCAAGTTATTGAATAAGATTCCCGACTTCTAAAAAAAGCCGGGAATTTGAGCCAAAAAGGAATATTTAGGTAAGCAATATCGGTTCTGAAGCATTGGTGCAGCTTGCCACAGGCATCACTAGCTTTTTTAGATATACTTCATGACGTTAGCGGAATTTGAGAATATATTAACTTGTAGATTAGAGCACCCAAAGCTAAACCTCCCAATGAAAAGATAGACGCAGTGCAAAAGGCTAGCCCTTCCCTAAGACCCGCTTTTTGAAAGTCTATCCTGACTAATATAGTTGCTGAAATGATAAGTAAGGTATCAAGAAATACCCCAAACCAAGCAATCATAATAAAAAACAAGAAAGCTGCTAATACGGCAACGCCGAAAGACCTCGTATTTGATTTAAGCAAAATACCGAAGTAATATGTCATTTTTGCCCAGGGAGCGGTCAACGTTACTATTAAAAGCAAGATAGCAACAACAGTTACCAACCATACAGACAGAGGAGCACGTGTTTCAGATATTAACCAGCCCAAAGTACTGTAACTAAGCAGTACTAGCGTCAGGGACACCCAAGGAACTCTTTTCAAAATTGACATGGGTTGATATTATTAGTACGGGGTCAAGATATTATTCCATTACTGAATGTTATAACTCACCGTTTGCACCCATAGGATTTGGTCAAGAAAAATTATCCACCAAGCCACTATAAATATTAGGTGAGAGACCGAGCAAACTAATAATTTCTTACTGTAAGTGAATTGCTTACCAGGTGAGGGAACTGAATTTGTGATTCTCTTACTAATTAAGGCAGATTATTATAACTATTGACTAATAGCTAAACAATCATTTTCTGGCCACCAAGCGTAAATGGGTGTCTCGCGGTCTGGTAAACCACCAAAAGTATTAGGTTGTAGCACATTTATGCTAATTCCATTTGTTAATTCCACAACATAATTAACGTGTGTGCCCAAATACATAACATTGACAAGCCGTCCTTCAAAGCAGTTAGCTGGCAAATTGGGTGGATAAAGCGAAAGCTGTATTTTTTCTGGGCGCACGCTTACGACCACAGCTTGTGATAATTCAGTTGGTGTATCTTCAGCCCGGCTAATAACAATTGAGAGTCCCGTTTTGGTCGAAATTTTAACATTAGAGGAGTCTACCGCGACAATTTCACCGCTGAATAAATTAGTATCGCCAATAAAATCAGCAACAAAAGATGTGCAGGGACGTTCGTAAATTTGGCTGGGAGTACCAACTTGTTCAATTTTGCCCTGGTTCATCACTGCAATGCGATCGCTCAAAGACAATGCTTCTTCTTGGTCGTGTGTCACCATCACAAAGGTCAATCCCAAGTCTTTGTGTAAATTTGATAACTCAACCTGCATTTCCTTACGTAGCTTTAAATCTAACGCTCCTAAAGGTTCATCAAGTAGTACGACGGTAGGACGGTTGACTAGGGCCCTTGCTAAAGCAACTCGCTGCTGTTGACCACCAGAAAGTTGATTGGGAAAGCGCGATCGCAAACTTTCCATTTTCACTAGCTTTAAAGCTTCTTGGACTCTAGCTTCAATTTGCGGTTTGCGTATTTTTTTTAATCTTAGTCCGAAGGCGATGTTATCCCATACATTCAGGTGGTTAAATAGAGCGTAACTTTGAAACACAGTATTGACGGGTCGGCGGTAAGGCGGCACATTAGTCATAGACTGACCCTGAATCAACACCTTGCCAGCGTCAGCGGTTTCAAATCCAGCAATTAAGCGCAGTATTGTTGTTTTACCACAACCGGAGGGGCCTAAAATACTAAAGAATTCTCCTTGTCTAACATCCAAGTCGATTCCATTTACTGCTGGTTCTTGGTTAAAAAACTTGAAGATATTACGCAGTTCAACATCAAGTGGCTGAAAAGTTGTTATCCCCCTCTGATTCTGAATGACAATTTGAGCCATAGTCCTCAGTAGAATGCCGTGATATTACGTTATTTTGTCAATTGATGTAGTCTATATGGGCAGACTAGATTTGACACTTTGGTTTATTGTATCCGCCAAAAACAAATGTTCAAGAATATACTCGCCCAATTCTTATGTACTCATTACTATGTATACATTTAAAAGCTGTAAATTTATTTATACTAGTGCTTTAACATCTTTGATTAAGCTAATATGCATTAGAATTGCAGATTAGCAATTGCTAAAAGGCTTGCTAGGATTGCGTTTATTCATTTTTAATTTTTAATTGTTTATGTCTTTATTCCCATCAATTGGCAGCAAAAAAGATACACGTACAGTTGGACGTAGTTTCCAATCAATATTTTTAATCGTATTTACACTATTAATGGCCGCTGGTATTGGGGCGCGTTTGGCATATTTGCAAATTGTTGAAGGGCCAAAACTTCGGGAACGAGCCGAAGCAAACCGAATTCGGATGATTCTCAAACAACCGGAACGGGGCAATATTTTTGACCGAAATGGCAAACTTTTAGCTAGTACTCGCTATCCTAGCTCTGTATATTTGTGGCCGATGGCACATACTAAGCCTTCCTGGTCTGTAGTCGGCCCGCGTTTAGCGCAAATTCTCAATATTTCGCAAGATGAGATGGAAAAGAAATTAGAACAAGCAGGCGCTAATTCTTCTTCACTCATCCGGGTCGCTCGCGATCTAAACGAAGCAGAAATCACAGCATTAAAGGAGTATAAAAATGAACTCCCAGAAGTGGAAATCAATACAGATTCTGTACGTTATTATCCCCACGCTAAGGTATTGGCACATGTACTAGGTTATACACGAGAGTTGACCGCCGACCAGTTAAAGGGCAAGAAGCAGCAAGGCTACCGACTTGGAGATGTAATCGGTCAGATGGGGGTAGAAAAGGCTTATGAGAAAACACTGCGGGGCGAGTGGGGCGGTCAGCAGGTGGAAGTAGATGGTGCGGGTAGGCCAATCCGGGTTGTAGGGGAGAAACAGGCAAAAGCTGGTAACGATTTGCACCTAACCATAGATTTAGATGTGCAAAAGGCAGCAGAAAAAGCTTTGGGAAATCATCGAGGTGCGATCGCAGCCCTTGACCCGAATAATGGTGCTGTTTTAGCACTGGTATCTTACCCCACCTTTGACCCGAATATCTTCTCCAAACAAAAACTCTCCCAGAAAGATTGGGAAAGCGTGCAAGGTAAAGATCATCCCTTGGTTAATCGTGCCCTGAGCGCCTTTCCGCCCGCCAGTACATTCAAAATTGTCACTACAACCGCTGGACTGGAATCAGGTCAATTCTCTCCGGATTCAATATTACAGACCTTTGGTTCTCTTACCGTTGGTGGGGTGACTTTTGGTGAGTGGAACCACGCTGGATTTGGCCCATTGGGATTTCCGAGAGCGATGGCTATGAGTAGTGATACTTTCTTCTATCAAGTTGGTAGAAAAGTTGGTGGCCCAACTTTAATCCAATGGAGTCGCAAATACGGCTTTGGTCAAAGAACTGGCATTGAATTTCGTGATGAAGAATCAATAGGCTTGGTTCCAGATGAAACATGGAAGCAGAAAACTTGGAAGATACCGTGGACTGTTGGTGACACCATTAATATGTCAATTGGTCAAGGCGCTTTACAAGTGACACCTTTGCAATCGGCGATTATGTTTTCTGTCCCTGCTAATGGCGGCTATCGAGTTCAGCCACATTTGCTTAAAGACAACGAAGAAGCAAAAAGTTGGCGAGAATCCTTAAATATGAAGCCGACAACTATCAAAGTTCTCCGCGACGGACTGCGGAAGGTGGTGAGTGAAGGTACTGGTAAGCGCTTGGACGTGCCGACAATTGCCCCAGCATCTGGAAAGAGTGGCACTGCTGAAGCCGGTGCTGGTCGCCCCAATCATACTTGGTTTGGTGCTTATGCTCCCAGTAATAAGCCAGAAATTGTGGTTGTGGCCTTTGGGGAAAATACTGGCGATCATGGCGGTACTGTTTGCGGGCCGATGGTTTTACAAGTACTAGAAGCTTATTTTCAGCACAAGTATCCAGGTAAATATCAAAAACCTCAGCCCGATCCATCAGAAGCTAAAACTCAGAGTTCAGGGCATAGCACTGGAGACTAGTAAAAAGAGGCAAGGGGGCGCTTTGCTGGGGGAAAAACTGAGACAGAGCTTGTACTCTGCCCCAGTTCAAGCGGACAAAGAAGGACGGGGCTTCTCTAGGAGACGCTCTGCGAAGCCCTAAGCAAGTCGTACCACTTCGTGGAAGCAAGCTACGCGCAGCGTCTACCTAAAGAAGGGCCGAAGTGTCAAATCCCCGCCTGAACTATCCCCCTTGTTCCCTGCTTCCCTGGCCCCCTACCTTTTGTTCAAAAAGCCTTTGGGCGATGCAATTGAAGAGATTAGCTTATGGTATCAATTGAAAACAATTAATCATTGCCAATTAGTTTGCCATTAAATACCTGCTAAGAATTTAGCAGAGTTACTTACAGATAATCTTAATTTTGAAATCCTCTTTGTCTTATGACTTTATTAAAACCATCTCCACTTGGCGGAAAACAAAATACACGTACAGTCGGACAGAGTTTCCAGCCGCTATTTTTAATTATATTTACTCTATTGATGGTGACGGGAATCGGCGTTCGTTTGGCATATTTGCAAATTACTGAAGGAGCAAGCCACCGAAAACGAGCCGAGTCAAATCGGATTCGGATGATCCCCAAACAACCAGAACGAGGCAATATCTTTGACCGCAATGGCAAACTTTTAGCCAGTACTCGCTATCCTCGCTCTGTATATTTGTGGCCGATGGCGCATACTAAGCCTGCGTGGTCAGTTGTGGGAGTGCGTCTGTCTCAAATTCTCGACGTTCCCCAAGAAGAGATTGAAAAAAAGTTAGAAGAGGCAGGTGCTAACTCTTCTTCACTCATACGAATTGCTCGTAACTTGAACGAAGCGCAAATTACAGCGTTGAAGGAGTATCAAACCGAACTTAAAGACGTAGAAATTCATACAGAAGCCGTTCGTTACTACCCCCACGGCAAGGAATTAGCTCATGTATTAGGCTATACGCGAGAACTGACTGCCGATCAATTAAAGGAAAAGAAACAAGAAGGCTACCGATTGGGTGATGTAATTGGTCAAATGGGAGTTGAAAAAGCTTATGAAAAAAGTCTGCGGGGCGAATGGGGCGGTCAGCAGGTAGAAGTGGATGGTGCAGGTAGGCCACTCCGGGTTTTGGGGGAGAAACAGGCGAAAGCTGGTCACGATTTGCACTTGACCATAGATTTAGATATGCAAAAAACAGCAGAAAAAGCTCTGGGCGATCGCGACGGTGCGATCGTGGCACTCGATCCAAAGAACGGTGCGGTTTTAGCAATGGTATCTCACCCCACTTTTGACCCAAATATTTTCTCAAAGCAGAAGCTTACCCAAAAAGATTGGGAATTTGTCCAAGGTGCCGATCATCCTTTGGTGAATCGCGCCCTCAGCGCTTTTCCCCCTGCTAGCACCTTCAAAATTGTCACCACCACAGCCGGACTAGAATCAGGTAAATTTTCTCCTAGCACAGTCTTGCAAACCTACGGTTCCTTAAGTTTTGGTGGCACCCGATTTGGTGAATGGAATCACGCCGGGTTCGGCCCATTGGGTTTTGTCGGAGCATTACAGTGGAGTAGTGATACCTTCTTCTATCAAATTGGTCGGGGAGTTGGCGGCCCAACTTTAATTGAATGGACTCGCAAGTATGGATTTGGTAAAAAAACTGGCTTTGAGTTTGCCAACGAAGAAGCAAAAGGTTTAGTACCAGATGAAGCATGGAAGCAAAAAACTTGGAAGATACCTTGGACTGTAGGGGACAGCATTAATATGTCAATTGGTCAAGGTGCTTTACAAACTACACCGTTGCAAGTCGCCATTATGTTTGCTGTGCCTGCTAATGGTGGCTATCGAGTCCAGCCGCATTTGCTTAAAGACAATGAACAAGCAAAAAGCTGGCGCTCATCTTTAAATATGAAGCCGACAACCATAAGTGTTCTGCGTCAGGGACTACGGAAAGTGGTAGCTGAAGGTACTGGTAAGGCTTTGAAGCAACCAACAGTTCCCGCAGTCGCTGGTAAAAGTGGTACTGCTGAAGCGTGGAAGGGTCGTGTTAAGCAAAATCACGCTTGGTTTGGAGCCTATGCGCCGGCTGAACAGCCAGAAGTTCTGATTGTGGCATTTGCTGAACATTCCGGTGGCGGTGGTGGTAGCATTGCTGCGCCGATGATCTTACAAATTATGGAAGAATATTTTCAGCGCAAGTATCCAGGTAAGTATCAGAAACCAGCGCCTAAGAGTCCGTAAAACAGCAGATGAAGGTAGATATAAGGCATTGGACGTTGATTGGGAAAAGTTGAGATATGTTGCAGGTTTAGGTTGGTGGGTATTCAATTATGGCGATCGCCGAGTAGTTGGTCATAATGGTTCAATATTAGGATTCGCAAGTAACATTACCCGGTTTATTGATGACAAAATTACTGTGATTTTACTTTGCAATCTAGATAAAATTTCCCGACCAGATGCGATCGCTAAGAAAATTGCTGAATACTACTGTCCAGTTCTTACAGAACTAGTGCTTCAGCCTCCATTAGGGGAGAGGGAGTAAAACCAATTACTCCTGACTCTGCCAATTTTAGATTTTGAATTTTGGATTTAATGAAAAATCTGAAATCGAGTAACTCCTATGGCGAAATCTTGGCGGGTTTCAAATTTCTGGCTTTGTAGAACATTTCCAAGCTATTGCGATCGCCTACAAAACGCCAGTGCCACGGCTCATAACTCACACCTTGAACATTATCTTTAGGAAATGACATTTCAAAGCTAAAACGCGCTGCATTTGCTTGCAGCCACCGATAAGCCTTGGTATTGTCAAAGTTAGTTTGGAGATTAGTTGCTGGTACCGATCCGTCTCCAACATCCACAGCATAACCTGTGTGATGTTCGCTATGACCAGGAGGAGCGCTGAGAGCAGCCCGTTGTGCTGGCGTTTGATTTCGTTGGGCACCGACAGCAAAAAATAACTGCTCCTGGTCTTTGACTGAGCGAAAGCCAGAAATTGGCACTAAAATTACACCTGAACTCCGCGCTGCTGCTACCATCTCCTCAAACTTTTGGGCAGCAGCTTTTCGCATTCTAATGCCCCTATTTGCGGAGATGGTTACTAGTTCTGACTCAGGCGCTTCTGGGTATGGAAAATGCCCTAACACAGTATCGCTGGAATTATTAGATGCTGTTGGAGTTGCAGGAGCAGAAGTAGCTGGTAAAGGTTGAGAATCAGCGGTTTTTTTGGGTGCTGTGACGAAAAACAAAAAACCGCTAATTAAAGCTAGCAAGACAAATCCCGCTACTCCCCCAATCAGCACAATTCGGGGTTGCAACCAAAATTTAGGTGTTGCATCAGGGGTATCGCGTACAGCCACTGGAATATCATCACCAAGGTCATTCGATGAGTTTTGCGGTCTTCCAGAAAACCCTGCCTTATTCAAGGGTAAACTCCTGTTTTTGTGGAATAGCCATAACAGATTTTGCACTGGACAAAAGTAAACGTAACAGGTAGCATTTTACATCTGTGGTTCTTAGGCGCAATCTTGACAAACCTTTTAGAACTATACGTCAAGCTGGGAGGATTAGTCCTGGTAAGTTTTATTCTGGGACGCAAACTACCTGTAACAGTTCCTACACGTTTGGGACAGTTTCTTTTTTGGGTGGGAGTACCCATCAGCATAGTATCGTTTTTGCGTCAATCCAGCTTGTCAGGGCAAATTTGGATTGCACCTGCCTTCGCTTACCTGGCCATTTTACTAGGAGCATTTTTAGCTTGGTTAGGGATTAAAGCACAAGCCTATTTTAGAAATACTATCCCCCAAGCACCAACTCAGGCTAGCTTGATATTAGCCGCAATGCTGGGTAATACAGGTTATCTTGGCTTTCCCATCACCTTAGCAATGCTAGGCAAGGAATACTTTGCTTGGGCGCTATTCTACGATTTGTTAGGTTCATTCCCAGGAACTTATGGCTTGGGTGTATTACTAGCAGCCCGTTTTGGCGGCGGTGTCCAGAATCATTGGCAGACTGCTAGGGCCATTTTAATTAATCCTGCGCTGTGGGGTTTCGGATTTGGCTTGCTGTTTCGGCAGGTGACAATTTCCACAGTCGCGGAATTCTGGTTAGAGAAATTTGCTTGGAGTAGTGTAGCTTTATCTCTGGTGTTAATTGGAATGCGACTGGCGCTGCTCAAATCTTGGCGTAGCCTACCACAAGTAGGGATGAGCTTGGGAATCAAAATGCTGTTAGTTCCCTTGATATTGGGCAGCATCTTACCACTGTTTGGATTAACTGGTTCCACAGCAAAGGTAATTGTCTTACAAATGGCTATGCCTCCAGCTTTCGCCACGCTGGTAATTGCTGAGACATTCAATCTCGATCGCGATTTGACAGTTACTGCCTTAGCTGCTGGGGCTATAGTATTGCTGGTTACTCTCCCAGTTTGGCTGTGGCTATTTTGATTTTGAATTTATGCACTGTGATGCAACATGATTTTGAAATCCTACTAATCCGCCTCGGCTTTCCCAATGTTTGTTGAATGTAGGGGTTCCCAACTTCATCACTTTACCCCCTTGAAGATGTACACGATAACCAAACACCATGTTTTGTTCTGGAGATGCACTCGGATAATCTGCTATCCAAACGACTTGAACGAGACGGGAGATACCAAATTCTCCATCGTCAGGATCTGGATACAAAGTATTGTTTAGAAGTTTGACGATATGCGTTACTTTAGTACGCTGTCTTAAAAGAATGAGTTGGCTTTCCTGTGGTTTAAGGGCATTCTCTGCTTGTTCTGTTTTCCAATTTAAGTGAAAAATATTTGAATCTAGGTCAATATCTTGATAAGCCCAATATTTATCATTATTCTGATGATTGACATTTTTAGTCCACTTTAATTCTGTTAGATCCATACATTTAATCTTTATTAGAAGAACAAATTTTATATATCAATATCAGCTAGGGATTTTGCATAACCCCAGAATAGCTGCTACTCTCAACTTTTACGGTTTTAACATCACAAGTGGAAAAAGTGCTACTTATCATGCTTGTATAAATTTGCTTAAACTCTTGTTCTGTGGCAAGCCGCTTCTCTACGAGACGCTGCGCGAACCCGTTTACATAATAAAAAATTGACTTTGACAACTAGTTTTAGCGTTAAGCCAAGCGTATTGCTCTATAAGTAAATTATTTGTGCGCGATTCCTTAACATTATTAGAACGTGGCGAAGGAATTGACGCATATCAGTTAAAGCTCTACTGGATGCTGCCCATAATATGGCAAAGCCTCTGACCAATTAGGAAATTTGCCCTCTTGCCAATCGAGATTAGCTAGTTCCAAAATACTTGTCACCGTTCCTGCTAAACCAGATTGAGCTTGAATCAACTGATAATTAGTGTTCCAAGTTGCTAAAGTTTTCTGCCATGCTTCTGGTGTCAACACTCTATCTGACAAACACACTTTTAGTTTAGAAGTATCTGGCTCAAACTGATAAATAGCAACGAAAATTTGACCTCGTTGGGCTGGCATTTCCACAGCAAAAGTTTTTATATTTTGACTTTTACCTACTTCTGCCCAAGCTACGGCAGCCAAAGTTGAAATCGCAAATACAGGGATATCTAGCTGTTGCCCCAAAGTACGAGCAGTAACAACACCAATCCGAGTTCCTGTAAAGCCGCCAGGGCCTTTTGCCACGGCGATAAATGAAAAATCTGCCCAAGTTTGCGGTTTGATAAATTCAATTAAATATCGATGTATTAGGCTAGATAAATCACGCCCCAAATTCCAAATTTGAGAGCGAGTATCGCCAGCAAAATTACTAATTGCTAGTCCTAATTCGGGAGTAGTGGTGTGCAGTGATAAAGCGTATTTTGTGGCTGTGAGGTGTTTTAGTTCTGTGGTCAAAGTTAATTAAAATATTGATTGTTTAGAGTTGGCTGGATTTATCTATTCAACCACATCATAGTTCTAAGTTTTCAGCTTTTTTCCATCTCCATAAGGGAAAGTGATTAAAAAACTCGCAGTTTCCGGTAGTCATTCAACATATTAAAGAGTTTCCATCCCCGTGAGGGGTAAGTGATTGGAAAACAACCTAGAGAATTAGCTGTAAGAGTAATCCAGCTATTAGAGTTTCCATCCCCGTGAGGGGAAAGTGATTAGAAAACTTGATGTTGAAAAGTGTCTGAATGAAGCCATCGGCGGGTTTCCATCCCCTTGAGGGGAAAGTGATTAGAAAACAAAAATGGTACAAACTTCTATTTCGGCTACTGTTTTAGAGTTTCCATCCCCGTGAGGGGTAAGTGATTGTAAAACCCCACCCTTCTATAACCTTTACGGTGGCTGGTTTTGAAGGCTCATTTTCGAGGGGGTCTAATTTATTTGTCAATAAGCAAAAACTATTGACAAAAATTTCACAGTACATCCCCTGAAATGTTTACACAGCAGCTTGTCGAGGGGGTAAACGAAAGAATTAGAGTTTGAGCGATCGCTATACCCCCACGAAAAACTTACGTGTGTAAAGTCAAAATAAATACTTTTACTCTCACTAAGAAATTTGGAATTGAATTGTCAAGGTTCTGTTATTAATGGGCTGAGGGATAACATATTACTCTTGACTTTTCAAGTCGGCACTAATTCACCAGGACGCAATTTCGACCACTTACCAGTTTCGCGCTTAAAGCTCAGACAACCAACAACATCCCATTCCATTTCAATTACATCATCTTTAGTCCGAATGTTGACATTGATAGAAGGTTCATTCGGATCAAAATTTGGTGTTTCGGTCAAGTGAGGCTGTTGGTGCTGCCCTTCTACAGCATGATAAGTAACACATCGGTCTACATAGTGGCAGTTCACGCAAATACACATAATAGAACCAACTCCAGGGGCCTTTATTGTTAATCTAACTTAAGCCCAACTGTTATTCATGAGTTGCTGGGTTGATTTTTATTACAATGCACGAATCAATTCTTTCTACCCTAGCTCCCGAAAATTGGCCTTTCAGCTTGGAATTCTTGCCACAACCCGCTTATATGGTAGGTGGGGCTGTCCGAGATGCTATCCTTGGCAGAACTCGCGAATATCTGGATCTAGATTTTGTTATACCATCTAAGGCGGTAAAGGTAGCGAGAGCGATCGCTCATCATTACAAAGCTGGTTTTGTGTTACTCGATGCAGAGCGACAAATTGCCCGTGTGGTTTTTCCCCACGCTACAGCTGACTTTGCCCAACAAGAAGGAGATAGCTTAGAAGTTGATTTGCACAGACGGGACTTTACAGTAAATGCGATCGCTTATAATCCCCATACGCAAGAATTCGTCGATCCTCTGCAAGGTTATGCAGACTTACAACAGGGCATTTTGCGAATGATATCACCCGCCAACTTAGAAGATGACCCTTTGCGGTTAATGCGAGGTTATCGCCAAGCCGGCCAATTAGGTTTTACTATTGAGCCAGCTACCCAAGCCGCAATTCGTTCTTTGGCATCACATATCAGCAAAGTAGCAACCGAACGAGTTAGGGTAGAAATTGGCTATCTCCTGGCAAATTCTCAGGGTACTCCTTGGATAACAAGTGCTTGGGAAGATGGTTTACTTGCCCCTTTCTTCAAAAACGCCACCCGTGAAAGCTTGCTTAAACTAGCAGCAGTTGACGAAGCAGCAGCTTTACTCACCCAAAATTGGCAACAACTAGGGACACAACTGCAAGAGTATGTCCGCGATAGTATCAAAACTAGTTGGTTAGGTATTGCTAAACTTGCTTGTCTTGTCAACCCAGATCCGGAATTAGCAGAAATAGAACTACAGGAATTAACTTATAGTCGTGCCGAAATCCGGGGTGTAACTACTGCCTTGAAACTGCTACCGCAACTTCAAGTAGTCGATATGTCCTTGCGAGAACAATACTTTTTCTTCCATGACGCAGATATTGTCTTTCCCGCTATGGCAGTACTAGCTGTAGCACTTGATAATTTGGTAGAGGCAATGTCTGATGACAAGCCACTACACACAGCAGTGGAAACCAAAGCAAGACGCTGCCTAATTTGGGCACCTTTGATCGACCGCTACCTAAACCCTGACGATCTAGTCGCTCATCCCACTCCACTAGTGAGCGGGAAGGAGTTGATTATAGCACTAGATATTCCAGCTTCGCCAATCATCGGCCAACTGTTGACAGAAATTGCCGTAGCACAAGCTGAGGGGAAAGTTTCAACACCAACAGAGGCGATCGCATTTGCACGTAAGTTACTTTAGGGTTAAATTTGCAGCTACAAGCATCAGCTATGCTACTATTTGCTTGATATTATGACTGCCTCGTTATATCCTTCCCTAAAATTCAGCGCAGATGCACGACCTGATGGATTACCAGCCTATTCTTTTCATGCCCTAGTTATATCATGTCCGCTTGATTACTTATTAAACCCGAAGAACCCCACCCCGCCAAAGCTATGCTTTGTCTCCCCTCCCGAAGAGCGGGGAGGGGTGCAATGACTGTGGGAATCATAATTATTTATCCGGACATAATATTAGCGGTCTGAAGATAGTCTTATATATTTACTTAAGCACTTACCACAAAAAAAGACCTCTAGGTTTTCCTGATGGTTGGAGTCTTTATGCCTAGCATTTTTTGGACAGGATTAACCGCTTATGAATCGACAGCCTTTAATTTTGGTTGTAGAACAGAGCCTACATGATTTAGAGCTACTTAATTCTCATCTAGGAATATTAAATTTTTCATGCATCTGTACCAAACAAGGGGTGAGGGCTGTGATATTGGCACAAACTCATCAACCAGATTTAATCTTGCTAGATATGATGCTATCTAATTTGAACGCCAACCAAGTCATCGATCGCCTCAAACACGACTCAAAAACTGCTACTATCCCAATCATTGCAGTAACTCCTCTAACAATGACACAAGATGATGACTCCACAATGCTCATAGGATTTGATGATTGCATTACTAAACCCTATGATTTTAATCAGTTAGAAGAGGTAATCAGTCGCCACATCAGTCAGCTAAATTATTTACATTTTCCTGGGGAATAGATTTAGGATTACGAATTTAAGGTAATTGATTTAAAACCACAATAATTCCAGTACGACCTGTTGCTAAATTTGTATTTGTCATCAGGTCAAGGACAGATTGACCAATAATTATCTCAATCAAATTTTTCAATTCTGGTTTAATTAATTTCTCTAAATACAATCGTACTTGTTCAGCTAAACTATCATAACCTCCCTTCAGAAGAGTTTGTTCAGCTTGGGTAACAGAGTTTTCTAAAGAAATTACAATCTCACTATCAAAAAAATGGCAAATAATTTGGCTAGGAGCCTTACCTATTCTATCAATATATAATTTTATGATTTGCTGTGATATTTCTTTTTCTAATTGTCCAATATTAGCTTGTATCATTAGCAGCTACGATGTAATATTATCGTTTGACTGTCGGAATCGAAGTATTCAATATTATAGTAAATTATCGTAAAATAGTCGGTTAAAATTATCTACTTTGTATATGAATTTAGTGTAAAAAAGTAATGTATTTACTATGTTTTTTTACTTAAAAATACCAAATTTGACGGATGTAAAAGTGGTAAATCAATGATTCATCCAGTGTCCGTTTAATTACTGCATCGATCGTCACTTACTCATGGATCATCAGCTTATTTTGTGCCAAACAAGCGATCGCCTGCATCTCCCAACCCAGGAATAATATAGCCATGTTCATCCAAATGGTCATCAATGGCGGCGGTATACAGGGGTACATCAGGATGTACATCACAAAAACGCTCGATACCTTCCGGTGCAGCGAGTAAGCAGACAAACTTAATTGATAAGGGATTAGTTGATTTCAGCCGTTCCACAGCGGCCACAGCCGAATTCCCAGTGGCGAGCATTGGGTCTACCACGAGCATATCTCGCTGGTCAACATCATGAGGAACTTTGAAATAATACTCAACAGGAATCAGGGTTTTCGGATCGCGGTATAAACCAATATGCCCCACCCGTGCTGATGGGATTAACTCCAGCATTCCATCCAAAATTCCCTGTCCCGCCCGCATTACAGAAACTAGCACCAACTTTTTATCAGGAGCAAGCATTGGCGCATTCATTGGGGCTAGTGGTGTTTTAATCAGTTCATATTTGAGCGGTAAATCGCGTGTGACTTCATAAGCTAACAATAGGCTAATCTCTTTAAGGAGAGTACGGAATTTTGTCGTACTGGTTTCAGCTTTACGCATCAACGTTAATTTGTGCTGAATCAATGGATGTTCAATTAGTGTTACTTGGTTGTACATATTTTAGTGAATAGTTATTTAATAGCTGACTAGAATACTGTGCCATCACTATCTATTTGGATAGGGGATGTACCACCTATTCTGAGTTCAGCGGCAATTTTACGTCCTGCTGTCCAGGTTCCCCCTTGCAGGATTTTTACTAGTGGTAATTCTTTGGGACTCATACCCAACTTTTCGCGCACTGTAGCGGCAATTTTATCTAAGAGAATCACAGTCAAAGCACGCCATTCAACTATAACTTCTGATGCTACTGAGTGGGGCGATCGCAAAACATCTGGATGTTTAACATTAATCAGTCCCAAATCAATACATAATCCCCCATTCCGATATTCTGGTAATCCAGTCAGGGCATCTAAACCAGTAATTACCAAACCGAGTTCCTGTAGTGGTTCTAATAAAGAGTATGTCAGCCACTGAGACAATTTGTGAAATGGTACTAAACCATCATCAGCAACAGATGGATGTTGCCAAACATCTCCCAAATTCACGCCAGCAACTTCTAATCTGCTAGGCCAAATATCACTCAGTCCTTCTAAAACTGCACTGAAAACAGTTGCAGCAGCTAACTGCCCGTTTTGAGATTTGCTCAATAAATAAGTTACCAAATTCCCTGGACGGGGGTTTTCATTCCCAAACAAATTAGGTGAATCAACTAAAGCTTGACCTAATTTTTGTAATAATCTCAACCGCCCATAAATTCCCACCAAAGGATTGTTGATATTTACCTGAAACCCAGTTGTAAGTTCTGCTTCTGTGAATACTTGCAATCTTTGAGCATCTACCTGAGGCAAATTATTACTCGAAAAAGTTCCTTGACAAAACATTTGGAAACTGGCTACAGCCAAACCTTCCGATCGCACCAAATTTAACCCAGTCTCCTGCTCATCATAATGCCAATCATTCCCCGCACCCGCATCTAACAATACACTGACAATTGCCAAATCAAACTTAGCAGCAGCTTTTTCCAGAGGCGTTAGTCCCGCTAACTGGCTATCTAACTGGGTTAAACGCGGTACACCCCCAACTTCAAAATGTCGCCAACGACTATGAAACGGAATTTCGAGATCCGGGTAGTCGCAGCGTATGACTTCAATTACATAATCAGCTACCTTTGTCAACTGTGTTAAATCGCAAGTAAAATAACGCGATTGTCCCTCAATTACCAATGCAAACAGTTGCCCACAACGTTCCCGAATTGCCGCCGGGGAACGAAGATATGCAATCAATTCTTCTTTGTCATTTGTCATTAGTCATTTGTCATTAGTCATTAGTCATTTGTCATTAGTCATTTGTCATTTGTCATTAGTCATTAGTCATTTGTCATTGGGCATTAATCAATAATTCTTCTTCCCCTGCCTCCCCTGCCCCTCCTGCCTCCTCTGCCTCCCCTGCCCCTCCACTCCCTACTCCACCAACCCTCGTCCCTTCACCTCAGCCAAACCATCTGCATCTAATACATCCCCTGTGGTGTAATATCCAGCAGCTTTCTTAGCTTCCATTTCTACCCGTGCATCAGGGGGAATCAGATCCTCTGGGATTGGTATTCTTTCTACAATCTCAATTCCCGCCTGAATGATGGCGTTGTACTTCATATTACTCATCGATACCATCCGATCGATGCGGGTGATGCCCAACCAATGCAACACATCCGGCATCAATTCTTGAAACCGCATGTCTTCCACTCCGGCGACACATTCTGTACGCGCAAAGTAGGCATCAGCGCGATCGCCTCCTTCTTGACGCTTCCGGGCATTGTAAACTAAGAATTTCGTCACTTCTCCTAAAGCGCGGCCTTCTTTGCGACAATAGATAATTATACCCACACCGCCTTCCTGTGCCGTTTGGACGCACACTTCAATCCCATGTACCAGATAGGGGCGACAAGTGCAGATATCTGAGCCAAACACGTCAGAACCGTTGCATTCATCATGAACCCGCACAGCTACAGGTTTATTGGGATCGGCGATCGCAGCCAAATCACCGATAATATACACTGTCACACCCCCAATTGGCGGCAAAAATACCTCCAAATCCGATCGCGTCACCAATTCTGGAAACATCCCCCCAGTTTGTTCAAATAAAGCGCGACGCAACTGTGATTCTGCAATCCCAAAACGCTTGGCAATTCCTGGTAAATACCAAACTGGCTCAACTGCGGCTTTGGTGACAACTAAATCGCCACCTGGTTTCATCACCTTACCATCTACCTGCAAACGACCTTTGTCTACTGCATCTTGCAGTTCTGGCATATTGATGTGAGCTTGAGTAATGGCGATCGTGGGACGAATATCATATCCCTGTTGGTAATAGGATGCAAAAACTTCAGATGCGATCGCTCCAAAGGGGTCGAGGGATACTATTTTATCAGGGTCAGCCCAACTAGGATGAGGCCCGATATGCTCTACTGGGGATGTATTCGTCAGATCCGCCCGATGATCCGACTGTAAAGCACCGCTAGCCACAGCTAGAGCACGATAAATCGCATAACTGCCAGAGTGAGTGCCAATCACATTGCGATGTGCCTGCTTAGTTAGCGTGGCAATAATCGGTCCGCGTTCCATAGGATTGGCTGCTCCCCATTGAATGGGGATTGGTTTAGGGCCAAAGCTACTAGGATGGGAAGTAAGAACAATATGCCTGGAAACGTCGTTTTGCTTTGGCATTGTCATTATTTTTTTTAGGATGTTTTAATCGGCTATTAGCCACTAGGGATTTGTCAACTCCCTCTAGTCAGTTTTTATTTTTAGGACTCTAAATGTCGAGTGTGGTATTAGTCATATGCTGAATACAATAAATAACACAGAAAATTCATAATTACCAATAAATTACCGCAAATTTAAAGATGGCTTTAAAATCCATTTAATAGATATATTTTGTGAGAAAGTTAATACAAACGTATATTCACTGATCTCAAATTCATGGATTCTTTATCTATCAATTCCTTACTTGAAGAGTTGAAAAACCCGGATGCCACAGTCCGCGAAAAAGCAACCAGAAAAATCTGGCGGATCTGGTTTCAACAAAAGGGAATCTATGGGCTGGAAATAATTGACCGCAGTCAAAAATTACTGGATGCAGGTGAAATTACTGAAGCCGAAACAGCGCTGACGGCACTAATTAAAGACCAGCCAGATTTTGCCGAAGCCTGGAATCGCCGAGCTTTCCTCTATTATAGTATTGGTGATTATCAAAAATCTCTGCTAGATTGTCAGATGGTTGTGCAGATAAATCCAATACATTTTGGTGCGCTTCACGGTATGGGCTTGTGTTATGCGGCACTAGGAGAGTATGGTGAAGCGATCCAAGCTTTTCAACGCGCTCTAGAAATTCAGCCCTATTCGCTAGTCAATCAAAAGTTGATTCTAGAATGTACATTTAGATTCAGCTACAACGGCAAATAGGAGAGAGCGTCATACTGTTTTATGAATCCGTCATCACCCTCATCAACAGCAATTCATCGCCTTAGTCACCGCAATTTTATTCAATACGGTTCTATCAGGATTGGTAGTAGCTTAATTGCTGTTTATACTAACAGCAACCAACCATCAAATAGCAATTCTGGGTTGGATAAAGTTACATTTGGTACAAACTGGATAGCACAAGCAGAACACGGTGGATTTTACCAGGCGATGTCTACGACGGGCTGCGCCTACGCAACTGGTATTTACAAAGACTACGGTTTAGATGTCACTTTTAAAATGGGCAGTCCGCAGATTCCCAGTGGTACTTAATTGTTGATGGGGGGTGCGGTAGATTTCTTTGTGGGTTATGGCATAGATGCCGTGAATGCCATAGCACAAGGTATTCCCAAAATCACAGTCGCAGCCAGTAATTTTCCAGAATATGGAATTATCCTTTCTGATGCCGCAGAAAAACAAGGTATTGGGGCGATGAGTGACGCAAGCTGGAAATCACTATTTGACAGCATGGTTGATACTAAGATTTCTAAATCCAACGTTAACTACAAGAAAGCACACACCTTGCAATTTGCGAATAAAGGGGTAGGCTATTACAAGAAGTAAGCGATCGCTTGCTATTCTCCAGCTTTTTAGCTATTTCTCAAAGTGGAGTATCTAATTCAGTCTCAATATCTGAGTTGATTTCCACTTCAACACTCTCAACAGCTTGGCGCAATGCCAAAAAAGCCTCCTTTAAGGGTTGACTAACTGCACTGTCGGGTTCTGCAAGCACAAGCTTTTGATATTCCTCCACAAACTGCATCCGTAAGCGATGAAACAAGTGCAAAAAATGCCGTAAAAACCTAAGACAATCAAGTACTACAATCTCTACGCCTCCCGTCTTTTCATAAAGATTAGCAGCATAGTCTTCTACATCTTTTTTATATATGCTTTCAGTAGTTATAAATATGTAATTCTCAATAGAAATTTGAGATAATTTGTAATATTTTGAGATTATTGCTGCTATGTCACATGCAGTCAAGGGCACAGCATAGGGCGAACGCATTTTAATTGTTACTAAACACTGCTTCCCTATTTCCCTCTTGCATTTTGCATAAAATCAGCAATATTGTAACTATTTTATGCTTAAAAAAGAAAATTTACCATCGACACCATTTGGTTCCATCTTGAGTTGTGCAACGTAAAACTCTTTTTGAATTACATCACCTACTGGGGTAAAAGCAATTTCACCGAGAGGAGTTTGAAACTTTTTTGTTAGTAACTCTTTATTCAATTCTGTACGCAACTGTGGCAGTTTTAATTTGTTAATGTTACTTTTTTTATCTAAAGATTGAAGAGCTTCTACATATACTTGTAAAGCAGCAAAAGCTTGAGCACTTACTTGGGGTGGTTCCCTATGATATTGTTCAAGGTAGGCTTTGCGAAATGCGGTGTTAATTTCACTCACATAGATAGGGCTATAAGCTTGAGCCACAATCACGCCATCACAAAGCGCTCTACATACAGAAAATATATGTGATGTGTTAAAACCATTGCCACCAACAATTATTCCCTTATAACCAAGTTCTCGTAATTGTTTAACTAAATTACCTCCATCTACAGCTAACCCGGATATAATCACTAAATCTGGTTTTAAATTAATCGCATCGCTAGCTTGAGCTTGAAAGTCGGTATCTGTAGTTTGAAACTTTTGGACTGTGACTAAATCCAATCCTAAATTTTTAACTGTTTTCTGAAATATTTCTGTTTCCGACTTATTGAAAGCATCATTTTGAGCGTAGAATACAGCTACTCTTTTGATTTGAGGATTTTGTTTGAGTGCAGCTTTTACTGAATAAGGAGCGACAACAGCAACAGATGAAGAAACACGAGCCACATAATTACCAATTTCGGGAATACCCTTAGCAGTATTTGATGCTCCAATAACTGGGACTTGATTGCGTTCTGCTACGGGGTCAGCACTAAAAGCTTGTTGTGAGAGGGTAGGGCCAACAATGCCAACAACTTTATCTTTACTAATTAAAGTTTGAAAAGCATTAATGGCTCCAACTTCATCGGCACCAGTATCTTGATAGACTAATTTAATTGGTCTACCATTGATGCCTCCTTTTTTATTAAAATATTTCTCAGCAATTTTTACTCCATCAGTTCCTTCTTGACCAAGTAATGCTACATTACTCGTTTGTGCAAAGGCGATACCGATAGGAATAGCATTAGCTACACCTGTGGTCACTGTTGGATTATTTGCGGAATTTGCATCATTACTGCCACTTTTACCACAAGCTACCAGCAGCATAGAGCATGTAAATAGTAAGACAGTTTGATGTATGAGCGCTTTTTTCATAGATGCGTGACCATGATGTTTGTTAATTTTACTCTCCAGCTACAACTTACAAATTCCTCAGATGTTTGCAGCATTATTCCTCACAACCAGGTTCGGTGTATTAATTTTTGTCGGTTTGAGTGCCCTATCTGACTTTATATTAAGTAAGTGGCATGAAAGTGCTGTGAGACATGAGAATTAAGATTTTAAAACGCACGAGGTAGCAAAGGTTTACGCAGAGAATAAACTTCTCTGAGAACCTTTGCGCTTCCCTCAGCGTTCCTCTGCGTTAAAAAAAGGATATTTATGACGACAACATTAGATGCCCTAATTAATTCTCTAGAAGGCATAGAAACCATCACTGACTACGCCCAAGTCGCAAAATTATCCCAGGATTATCACAGCTTTAGCCCGGTGCTTGTGCCGAAACTAGAGGGAAAAGTCGGGGATATCGTAGTGCGTCCCGCCAATGAAGCAGAGGTTTTAAAAGTTGCAGCCGCCTGTGCGAAACATCGTGTACCCGTAACAGTGCGGGGTGCGGGAACTGGAAATTATGGGCAATGCGTACCGTTGCACGGTGGCGTAATTTTAGATATGACGCGGATGCAAGAGATTCTTTGGGTAAAGCCGGGGGTGGCGCGGGTAGAAGCTGGGGTGAAGTTGGCGGCGTTAGATAAAAAAACACGAGAAATCGGCTGGGAAATCCGCATGGCACCCTCCACGTACCGCACAGCGACAATTGGCGGATTTATTGCTGGGGGAAGTGGGGGCATTGGTTCGATACAATATGGGTTACTAGGCGATCGCGGTAATATCCTAGCACTGCGAGTAATAACTGTAGAAGATGAACCCCGTGCGATCGAATTACGCGGTGACGATGTGCAAAAGGTGAATCACGCTTGGGGAATTAACGGCATCATCACCGAAGCCGAAATCCCCTTAGGGCCAGCTTATCCTTGGGCTGAAGTCATTGTCACTTTTGACGAGTTTATGAAGGCAGCAAAGTTTGGTCAGGCTCTTGGCAATGCTGATGGCATGATTAAGAAGTTAATTTCTGTCTTTGCATCCCAAATTCCCCAATATTTTCACGCCCTACAACAGTACATTCCTGAAGGGACTCACCCAGTATTTTTGATAATTTCCGAACCGAGTTTGGAATTCTTACCGGGTTTGGTGCAGCAATATGGCGGCAAAATTACTTATGAAAAATCAGCGCAGGAAGCGGAGAAAGGTACACATTTAGCAGAATTTAGCTGGAATCACACCACCTTACACGCCCGGAGTGTAGATACTGATATTACCTACTTACAAAGTATGTTTCCTCGCGATGCCTGCGGCGGGCTGGGCTTACGCAATTTGCAATTAGTAGAGCACATGTATCATCACTTCGGCGATGAGGTAATGATGCATTTGGAATTTTTTCGGGTAAACGGTGCCGTAGTTCCTGGTGCTTTGCAACTTGTGCGCTACACCACAGAAGAACGCCTCAAGGAGATTATCCGCTATCACGAAGAACAGGGTGTGAGTATTGCCAATCCTCATACGTATATTATTGAAGATGGCGGCAGAAAAGTTATTGCTCCTGAACAGTTAAAATTTAAAGAAATAGTTGACCCCTATGGGTTGATGAACCCCGGTAAAAGCAAGGTTCTTCAATTCCCAATTCAAAATTAGCAAACTACAGAAACACATATCAGAACTCTCTCTGTATATTTGTGTAACCTCCCTCCAAAAAGCTAGTTGCTGGGCGTTTATAATTTGTGGTTTGATTTTAAGAACCGTGGGGATAACCCAAAATCCAACATTCTAAAATCGCCCATGATTGAAATTGACGGTTCCTACGGAGAGGGAGGCGGACAAGTTCTTCGTACTTCCTTAAGTCTAGCGGCCATCACTGGCGAACCCATACTGATTTCAGGCATTCGCGCTGGACGCAAAAAGCCGGGATTAGCAGCACAACATTTAACCGCAGTTCGGGCTGCGGCGAGAATTTGTAATGCCCAACTACAGGGTGATGCTTTGGGTTCAATGCTGCTGGAATTCATCCCAGGTAGTGCTGTGCAACCTGGAACTTATACCTTTGATGTTAGTAAAGCACAACAAGGTGGTTCTGCGGGTGCGATCGCTCTAGTTTTACAGACAATTCTTTTACCTTTGGCACTAGCATCTGGCAATTCCCAAGTAACACTAAAGGGGGGAACTCATGTAAACTTTAGCCCGACAGTGACGTATATAGAGCAAGTTTATCTGCCCATATTGCAACGTATGGGAGTGGAAGCCCAAGTCAAGTTAGGTGCTTGGGGGTGGTTTCCCCAAGGCGGGGGAGAGGTAGAGTTGCAGGTGAGTGGCGGTGGTAAACTCAACGGTATTAACTTGCTAGAACGCGGAGACTTACAACAGGTGCGAGGGCTAGCAGTGGTGACAGAATTGCCTTCCCATATTCCCCAACGGATGGCGAATCGTGCCGAAAATTTGTTACGGGAAGCTCATTTGAAAGTTGCTGTACACGCCTTGCGAGAAAAAGGTGTAGCACCTGGGGCAGGTATTTTTTTAACTGCTGAGTATCAGAACAGCTTGACTGGCTTTGGTGGATTCGGGCGATTACGGTTGTCGGCGGAGACAGTTGCAGAAATTGCTTGTCAGCAACTGCTTGAGTTTCATCAAACCGGTGCAGCAGTAGATGAACATTTAGCAGATCAGTTATTATTGCCAGCTGCTTTAGCCTCACAAGAAAGTCACTATCGCGTGGCTGAGGTGAGTAGACATTTGACGACAAATGCAGCGGTTATTGAACAGTTTGGATTGGCGCAGATAACAGTAGATGAAGCTCAGAAAGTTGTGTCAGTAAAGAGTTTGATTAGTTGAAATAAGTGTTATTACTTTAGTAGTAATTTATGAGAAAGCACTACTCAATAAAAAAGTTTAAATCAATCTTGTAACTTTTTCTATTTTTAACTAAAAATACCAAGTTTTAGAGAAAATTTTAATAAAAATTAAAAACTAATTTAAAAAATTTTAGTCAGAAACAAACTAACGACAATTTAAGCTGTTGTAACCACATTTTAAACGTTTCTCATCGGTTACCAATGATGAAATCTTAAATATTATGGCTGATTTTTTAGTTACTCAGGTTAAAACTACCAAGATATTTTTACTTGCATGGTCAGTGGTGTGCTGAATAGACATTTATATTACTGTTATT
This sequence comes from Nostoc sp., assembly GCF_036917095.1. Taxonomy (GTDB): domain Bacteria; phylum Cyanobacteriota; class Cyanobacteriia; order Cyanobacteriales; family Nostocaceae; genus Nostoc. The sequence goes on along the minus strand of NZ_JBALFH010000053.1, from coordinate 89,231 downwards.
CATGGAGAGATACGCCCGACGTAGAGCGGTTTGCCAATAGACATCGCCATGTTGCTTACCGAAAATACTTACGAAAAACCTGAAACACTGCCAAGACTGCGTAAGTCCTATGATTAGCACAAGCGCCACTTCTAAATATCTGGGAATGTGAGGAATGTCAATTTTTGTCAAGCGCAAAACCCGCGATCGCGAAAGTCGCCCGCCCTATAGCCATCGCCAAACGCTACAGCAAAGCGCCGAACGCCAATTCAAACGCCAATTTTTCGGTTTACTTCTGGTAATTGTAACCTGGAGCCTAGCTATGGGCTGGCTTCTAGCCTTGGCAACTAACGCCCAAAGTGCTACTCCCAGCGCTGAAATTGGCACTGTTGATGTAGTACCTGCACAGTACCAACTGGGGCAAGAACTGTATTTAGAAAACTGTTCCACATGCCACATCGGCTTACCACCAGGCGTTTTACCCACTCAAACTTGGAAAAATCTCCTGCAAGACTCGCAGCATTACGGCGCACAACTAAAGCCTTTAGTCGATCCGCCCCGTATCTTAGTGTGGAAATATCTTTCAACTTTCTCTCGTGTCCAGTTAGACGACGAAGAAACACCCTATCGCCTTGACAACTCACGTTATTTCAAAGCTTTGCATCCAGGAGTTAAGTTACCGCGTCCCGTCCAGGTTGGCAGCTGTGTCAGCTGTCATCCCAGTGCTAGTGATTACAATTTCCGCCGCCTGACACCAGAGTGGAAGTGAATTAGGAGTTGAAAAAGAGGCAAGGGAGCAGGGGGCAGGGAGCAAGGGGGATAGAAAATAATGGGGATTTAACCTCACCTCAGAAGCCACGCAGAAATTGTGGGGGATTCAAACCCTTGCTCCTTCTAGTCGCTCCAGAAGGCATACAGTATTCCTTCAGCAAAAAACTGCCTTTCTTGTTGAAAAATTCATAACTCATAACTCTTGTACAGACGCGATTAATCGCGTCTCTAACTCTATTCCCCCGCTCCTTCTCCGGCCCCATCTGAGGGCAAAATGATACTATGAAGAAAGACTAAATATAAGATAAGAGTTAAAACCAATCAGTTTACTAAATGATTGGCTAGTTTTTGTCCTGTTTTTGAGTTAATTCTCCTTTCACACCCATCCACGACCAAGACGGTTGGTTGGGTTAAATGTTTATAATCAATGCCGACCCTTTAATCGCCATCCCCCTTGATTCAGTTCTATAATCTGCCATGCTAAAACTTTTGTTGGGCGACCCCAACGCTCGTAAGCTTAAAAAATACCAACCTTCTGTTACTGAAATTAACCTTTTAGAGGAAGAAATTAAAGTTCTTTCTGATGATGAGTTAAAAGGTAAAACCGCCGAATTTAAACAACGGCTTGCCAAAAGCGAAACTCTGGATGACATCTTGCCAGAAGCTTACGCTGTTGTCCGGGAAGCAGGACAGCGAGTCTTAGGCTTGCGGCACTTTGATGTCCAACTCCTTGGCGGTATCATTTTGCACGTAGGGCAAATTGCCGAAATGAAAACCGGCGAGGGTAAAACATTGGTTGCCACCTTGCCAAGTTATTTGAATGCCCTCACTGGTAAAGGTGTCCACGTGATCACGGTGAACGATTACCTGGCTCGTCGAGATGCGGAATGGATGGGACAGGTGCATCGATTCTTGGGGCTGAGTGTGGGGTTAATCCAGGCAAGCATGACTCCCAGCGAACGCCAGAAAAATTACGATTGCGATATTACTTATGTCACCAACAGCGAAGTAGGGTTTGACTACCTGCGGGATAACATGGCGACATCAATGGCAGATGTGGTGCAACGCCCGTTCAATTATTGCGTGATTGACGAGGTAGACTCGATTTTAATTGATGAGGCGCGGACACCACTAATTATTTCCGGGCAGGTAGAAAGACCTACAGAAAAGTATCTGCAAGCCGCTGAAATCGCATTCACACTCAAAAAAGACGAGCATTACGATGTGGATGAAAAAGCTCGTAACGTGCTATTAACAGATGAAGGCTTTGCTGAAGCCGAAAATCTTTTGGGAGTCACAGATTTATTTGACCCAGAAGATCCTTGGGCGCACTTTGTTTTTAATGCGATTAAAGCCAAAGAACTATTTCTCAAGGACGTAAATTACATCGTCCGCAATGGGGAAGTGGTAATTGTGGATGAATTTACCGGTCGGGTGCTACCCGGACGGCGTTGGAGTGATGGACTACACCAGGCGATTGAAGCCAAAGAACACGAAGAAATTCAGCCAGAAACTCAAACTCTAGCGACAATTACTTATCAAAATATGTTTTTGCTGTATCCAAAACTCGGTGGAATGACCGGAACGGCAAAAACGGAAGAACCAGAATTTGAAAAAATTTACAAACTGGAAGTCGCAGTAATTCCCACCAACCGTGACAGAAGACGCGAAGACTTGTCTGATATGGTCTTTAAGACAGAAGCAGGCAAGTGGGGAGCGATCGCTAAAGAATGTGCCGAAATGCACGAACTCGGCAGACCTGTATTAGTGGGAACCACTAGTGTGGAAAAATCCGAACTTCTCAGCCGACTGCTGAAGCAACTGGAGATTCCCCACGAATTACTCAACGCCCGACCAGAAAACGTTGAGCGGGAAGCGGAAATCGTCGCCCAAGCCGGACGCAAAGGTGCTGTTACCATTGCTACTAACATGGCTGGTAGAGGTACAGACATCATCCTCGGTGGGAACTCCGAATACATGGCGCGTCTGAAACTGCGGGAATACTTCATGCCCCGAATCGTCATGCCAGAAGATGAAGATACCTTTGGCGTGCAAAGACCAGCCGGATTACCTACAGGACACGGCGGTGGTCAAGGCTTCGTCCCTGGCAAAAAAGTCAAAACTTGGCGGGCTTCGCCAGAAATTTTCCCCACCCAGTTAACAAAAGAAACAGAAAAACTACTTAAAGATGCAGTAGAAATTGCCGTGCGTGAGTATGGCGAGCGCAGTTTATCGGAACTGGAAGCAGAAGACAAGGTAGCTGTAGCTGCCGAAAAAGCTCCCATCGACGACCCTGTGATTTTGAAATTGCGGGAAGCTTACAACCGCGTTAAGCGAGAATACGAACAATTTACTACTCGCGAACATGATGAGGTAGTGGGAATCGGTGGTTTGCACGTAATTGGTACAGAACGCCACGAGTCACGGCGGATTGACAACCAGTTGCGCGGACGTGCAGGAAGACAAGGTGACCCTGGAACAACAAGATTCTTCCTCAGTTTAGAGGATAACCTACTGCGGATTTTTGGTGGCGATCGCGTTGCTGGATTAATGCAAGCCTTCAACGTAGAAGAAGATATGCCCATCGAATCTGGGATGCTCACCCGCAGTTTGGAAGGCGCACAGAAAAAAGTTGAAACCTACTACTACGACATTCGTAAACAGGTATTTGAGTATGACGAGGTGATGAATAATCAACGTCGTGCTATTTATGCTGAACGCCGCCGGGTTTTAGAAGGTCAAGATTTGAAAGAACAGGTGATTAAATACGCTGAAAAAACGATGGATGACATCGTTGACTACTACATCAACATAGACTTGCCCTCGGAAGAGTGGGAGTTAGAAAAGTTGGTTGAGAAAGTCAAAGAATTCGTCTATCTGCTAGCGGATTTGCAGCCAAATCAATTAGAGGATATGTCTGTTACTGAGATTAAAGCCTTCCTCCACGAACAGGTGCGAATTGCTTACGATCTTAAAGAAGCGCAAATTGACCAAGTTCAACCCGGACTAATGCGCCAAGCTGAACGCTTTTTTATCTTGCAACGGATTGATACCCTCTGGCGGGAACACCTGCAACAAATGGATGCCTTGCGCGAATCGGTAGGATTGCGTGGTTATGGGCAAAAAGACCCGTTGATTGAGTATAAGAGCGAGGGTTACGAACTCTTCTTGGATATGATGGTTAACATTCGCCGAGATGTGGTGTACTCATTGTTCATGTTCCAGCCGCAACCGCAGCAGATGATGCAGGCTTCGTCTGAGATGGTGTAAGTAAGGAATATCTCTTACGCACAGACGCAAAGGCGCTGAGAGTGCTTTTGCGTCTTTGTGTTTTAAGGCATCTCTCAAAAATATTTTGTTTTCAGGAGTTGGCTGAAATGGGTAAACTCGTACTGCCAAATTTTCAGGGTAAGCAAATGGGACAAGTAATAGTTACCCTCACTCTCACGAATCGAATCGATCGAGTTTTGGCTCAACGAGGCTTTATTTCTCCAGAGGAAGTTCGCTCTTATATTCTGGATAATGTTTTAGTTGATACGGGTGCAACCTTGCTGTGTTTACCTGCTAGCATTATTAGTCAACTAGGTTTAGTCCAAGGTGGAGAAGCCCAGGTAGAGACTGCTGCTGGAGTGCAACAGGGGCGGATTTTCCGAGATGTTGAACTTAGTATTGCAGAACGTCAAGGAACTTTTGATTGTCTGGAACTCACAGAAGTACCTTATGCCCTTTTGGGCGTGACGCCTATGGAAGTTTTAGGGTTAGAACCAGACCTTAAAAATCGGAAGTTGCGGGTTTTACCGATGAATTCTGAACAAACTTATCTGAGTGTATTGTAAGCGATCGCTTGTTTCCTGCAATCGTTGAATAATGTGAAGACTTGTCTGTAGAGCAATCTCATCTCACAGAACTTTTATATAGGGTCATACTATTGGAGTGTCTAATGAAAAGAGTCATGACTGCTCCAGTGGAAGCATTATTAAGTGTCAGAGGACTGAAAATAAGTCTGAAGATTTTGAAAATGGTCAGACATTTGGACTTTCCATTTTTGTCAAACGAAGAATTAATTTGGAATGCTGAAGAACTTTTTTTGGAGTTAGATCGGCAAGGAACTCTCAATGAAAAAACTTTTATTTATCTGTAGTAAAAATAAACTGCGAAGTCCCACCGCCGAGGCTGTTTTTTCTGAATATGAAGGACTTGAAACAGACTCAGCAGGTTTAGATCGCTCTGCCGAAGTACCAGTTTCAACGGAAGCGATCGCATGGGCTGATATTATCTTTGTAATGGAAAAATCCCATAAAAACAAGCTATCAAAAAACTTTCAGCCCTTGCTTAAAGATAAAAGAATTATATGTTTAGATATTCCAGATGAATATGAGTATATGGAACCAGCTTTAATTGGATTATTAAAACAGAAAGTTCTACCTTTATTAAGGATTAAAGATTAAAAATGAATATTCAAAAAGCTTTTAATACTGCCGTGGCAGATTACGATAGTTTACGTCGTATTCTAATTCCCTGTTTTGATGACTTTTACAAAACAGCCGTTGAAATCATATCAGGCGACGGCACTGCACCGCTAAAGGTTCTAGATTTGGGTGCTAGTACTGGACTTTACTCAGGTATGGTTCAGTCCGTCTTCCCTTAGAGTTCACCTTGCTGAACTTAGCTCCTGAGATGTTAGAGAAAGCTAAGTTTAGATTTAGTAAAATAGGTTAATTTCCCAAAATGCTCCCTTACCTTTCGTTTAAGTCGGCAAGTCTGAGAATGCACGCTGAAATATTGATTCTGTCCTCGCCAACCTTGAGAAATCAGGTCAAAATGAGCGAATGGTGAGTTTCAGCAAAACAGACTTTATTAAAAGGTGCCAAAAATATCACAATCTTGCAAAATAATAAAGTAAGTCGAGTATCACAAGACTCACTTGATATCCTCATTTATTCTAGGAAAATATGACTCATCCTTTCCTTGAACGCCTGCGTAGTCCAGATAGCCCAGTCCTCGTCTTCGACGGGGCGATGGGAACCAACTTACAAACCCAAAATCTGACTGCTGAAGACTTCGGCGGCCCACAGTATGAAGGTTGTAACGAGTACTTAGTCCACACAAAACCCGAAGCTGTCGCTAAGGTTCACCGCGACTTTCTCGCTGCTGGTGCAGATGTCATTGAAACCGATACCTTTGGCAGTACGTCCCTGGTGCTGGCAGAATATGACTTGGCAGACCAAGCCTACTACCTCAGCAAGACAGCCGCAGAATTGGCCAAGCGTGTAGCGGCGGAATTTTCCACGCCAGAAAAACCCCGGTTTGTGGCAGGTTCCATCGGCCCGACAACGAAACTTCCTACTTTGGGACATATTGACTTTGACACCATGAAAGCGACTTTTGCTGAACAAGCAGAGGCGCTGTGGGATGGTGGTGTCGATTTATTTCTGGTGGAAACTTGCCAAGATGTGCTGCAAATTAAGGCGGCGCTGAATGCCATTGAAGAAGTGTTTGCTAAGAAGGGCGATCGCAGACCGTTGATGGTTTCTGTGACAATGGAAAGCATGGGCACAATGTTGGTTGGTTCCGAAATCAGTGCTGTGCTGACAATTTTGGCACCTTATCCAATTGACATTCTCGGTCTAAACTGTGCCACAGGCCCAGACTTGATGAAACCACATATCAAGTATTTGGCAGAACATTCACCTTTCATCGTTTCTTGTATACCCAACGCGGGTTTACCTGAGAACGTCGGCGGTCAAGCGCACTACCGCCTGACACCGTTAGAATTACGGATGTCATTGATGCATTTTGTTGAAGATTTGGGTGTCCAAGTGATCGGGGGTTGCTGTGGGACGCGTCCAGAACACATTCAACAATTGGCAGAAGTAGCTAAAGGTCTGAAGCCAAAAGTTAGACATCCTAGCTTAGAACCAGCAGCAGCATCAATTTACACCACTCAGCCTTACGACCAAGATAATTCTTTCTTGATTGTTGGCGAACGTCTGAACGCCAGTGGTTCCAAGAAGTGCCGCGATTTGCTAAATGCCGAAGATTGGGATGGACTCGTTTCAATGGCGAGGGCGCAAGTCAAAGAAGGCGCACACATCCTCGATGTCAACGTCGATTATGTGGGACGCGACGGCGTGCGGGATATGCACGAATTAGTTTCGCGCATTGTTAATAATGTCACACTGCCTTTAATGCTTGACTCCACCGAATGGGAAAAAATGGAGGCAGGTTTAAAGGTTGCCGGTGGTAAGTGTTTGCTGAACTCCACCAACTACGAAGATGGGGAACCGCGCTTTTTGAAGGTGCTGGAGTTAGCAAAAAAATACGGTGCTGGTGTAGTCATTGGTACTATCGATGAAGATGGAATGGCGCGAACGGCAGACAAAAAGTTTGCGATCGCCCAACGCGCATACCGCCAAGCTGTAGAATTTGGCATACCTCCCACAGAAATATTTTTTGATACCCTCGCGTTACCCATTTCCACCGGGATTGAAGAAGACCGAGAAAACGGTAAAGCCACAATTGAATCTATCCAGCGGATTCGTGAAGGATTGCCTGGATGTCATGTGATTTTGGGTGTTTCCAATATTTCCTTTGGTTTAAATCCAGCCTCGCGGATGGTGTTGAACTCGGTGTTTTTGCACGAAGCGACAACGGCGGGAATGGATGCAGCCATTGTCAGCGCTAACAAAATTTTACCGCTCTCGAAGATTGACGCCCGCCATCAAGAAATTTGTCGCCAGTTGATTTATGATGAGCGGAAGTTTGAGGGTAACGTCTGCGTTTACGATCCCTTGGGAGAGCTTACCACAGCGTTTGCTGGGGTGACAACTAAACGCGATCGCTCCTTAGATGAAAGTCTCCCCATCCCAGAACGTCTCAAACGCCACATCATCGACGGCGAACGCATTGGCTTAGAAGAACATCTGAAAAAAGCCTTAGAAGAACATCCCCCCTTGGAGATTATCAACACCTTCCTGCTAGATGGCATGAAAGTTGTCGGGGAATTATTCGGTTCTGGACAAATGCAGCTACCCTTCGTCTTGCAATCTGCGGAAACCATGAAAGCGGCGGTGGCGTTTCTTGAACCATTCATGGAAAAATCAGAATCAGGCAACAATGCCAAAGGAACCTTTATCATTGCCACAGTTAAAGGTGATGTCCACGACATTGGTAAAAACTTGGTAGATATCATCTTGTCCAACAACGGCTACAAGGTGATTAACCTGGGAATTAAGCAGCCAGTAGAAAACATCATCAACGCTTACGAACAGCACAAAGCTGATTGTATAGCCATGAGTGGTTTGCTGGTAAAATCCACCGCCTTCATGAAAGAGAACTTGGAGGTATTCAACGAAAAGGGAATTAGTGTCCCCGTAATTTTAGGTGGTGCGGCGCTGACTCCCAAATTTGTGCATGAAGATTGCCAAAATACCTACAAAGGTAAAGTTGTTTATGGCAAAGATGCCTTTTCTGACTTGCACTTCATGGATAAATTAATGCCAGCAAAGGCAACTAATAACTGGGAAGATTTGCAGGGATTTTTGAACGAAGTCGAAACTTCAGCAGTTTCGACGAATGGTCACAAAGAATCAGTAACTAAAACTGCTGAGGAAACAATATCTGCTGAACCAAAAGTAGTAGATACCAGACGTTCTGATGCTGTGGCAATAGATATTGAACGTCCCACCCCGCCTTTCTGGGGAACGAAATTGTTGCAGCCTATTGATATTCCCATCGAAGAAATATTCTGGCATTTAGATTTACAAGCTTTAATTGCTGGACAATGGCAATTCCGCAAACCAAAAGAGCAATCTAAGGAAGAATATCAGGCTTTCTTGGCTGAAAAAGTGTACCCAATTTTAGAAACTTGGAAACAGCGAATTATTGAAGAAAATCTTTTGCATCCCCAGGTAATTTATGGGTATTTCCCGTGTCAAGCCGAGGGGAATTCTCTACATATATATGACTCAAAGAACCAATCACAACAGGTTGCAACTTTCGAGTTTCCTAGACAAAAATCGTTAAGGCGGCTGTGCATAGCAGATTTCTTTGCACCGAAGGAATCGGGAATTATTGATGTCTTCCCAATGCAAGCGGTGACTGTGGGTGAAATTGCCACAGAGTTCGCCCAAAAGCTGTTTGCTGCCAATCAATACACCGATTATCTGTATTTCCACGGCATGGCAGTGCAGGTAGCGGAGGCTGTGGCTGAGTGGACACATGCCAGAATTCGCCGAGAGTTAGGTTTTACTGCTGAGGAACCCGACAATATTCGGGATATATTGGCACAACGCTATCGTGGCTCGCGGTATAGTTTTGGGTATCCAGCTTGTCCAAATATTCAAGACCAGTACAAGCAACTGGAGTTATTGCAGACTGACAGGATTAACTTGTATATGGATGAAAGCGAACAACTTTATCCAGAACAGTCTACCACTGCAATTATTGCTTACCACCCGTTAGCAAAATACTTTAGCGCTTAATCTATATCCCCTCTCCTTAATAAAGAGAGGGGTGCCCGAAGGGCGGGGTGAAATTATTATATTGTGAGCAATTCAATCAAGGTTAGATAAACATTTATAGTTCTCGCTTGACCTCACCTTATAAAGGAGAGGAGACTAGAATCGAAAATAAAATGACTAAACGTTTATAACAAAAATAGTGAAATAGAAAAAAGGCGACTATTACGCAGAAATATCTCAAAAGCCGAGAAACTTATTTGAGATAAAAGAAGGCGTAGACAGTTGGACAACTGCAAATTTCGCCAACAATATAGTGTAGATAAATTTGTTATAGATTTTTATAGTTCTAAATTCAAGTTAGCTATAAAAATTGATGGCGAAAGTCATTTTAAAGAAAGTGCTGCTGAATATGATAAGGCAAGACAATAATTTATTGAATCAGCAGGAATTAAGTTATTAGATTTACCAATAATGATCTAGATGCTAATTTTTCTGGGGTATTAGAAAATATTGTTCATAATATACGAAATTTAAGGGCATAGTAGTTGAACCTCACTCCCAGCCCCTCTCCTTATTAAGGAGCTACAGTCTTATACACAAGTCTTTCTCGATGCAATTTACGGTTTATCTAATAGCTCAAGAAAACCTCACCCTGGTTTTGCGTAGCATAACCTATCCTTCTCCTTACTAAGGAGAAGGATAGGGTGAGGTTCCGACTGTATTACACCGAAGGGAAAACCGCTATATCTAATTATTTCGCACCTAACTGATATCTTTCCTTTAACAGATGGGTATTATAAGCTTAACTCTGCTTACAACATCTTCATAAATCTGCCTTCAAATAAAATACATTTCCGCAAATATACTGTGAAGCTATGGTCTTATTCTTTAGGAGACTTTAATTAAATAAATATGAAAAAATCAGTGTTTTCCGGATAAAATAAACCATTCATAAATGATATAACTTTAAACAAATTGTCTTTTGTTGTAGCTACTTGATTTGGAAGCTAATAAAACCAGATGTAGTAGTTAGATAAATATAGCCTCATATTGTGCCTATGAAAATATTTTTAAGGCATGATTTAGGATATAGAAAAAATAGTAAATCCGCTATAAACCACTTAATAGGGAAGCAGCTATGCCACGAAAACCTCAGCTATTCAAGGCAATTAAAAAAAACTTCAGACAAATTAGTAAGCAGTTTTTATCTGCAATTAACAAGCAAATTGTTTGGCTATTGCGGACTTGTTTCGGCACTAGAAGAAAACGCATCTCGGAGAATGCTGGATTTTTGTTGCCGACAGTGGCGATGGTAATTTTAGTAGTTGTGTTGTTAACAACTGCAATTTTATTTCGGTCTTTTGAACGCTCCAAAAATGCTAGTAATGTCAGGGTTAATGAAGCTGTGCTGAACGCCGCAGCACCAGCCCTTGATAGAGCTAGAGCAAAATTAGACAAGCTATTTGATGACCGTCGATTGCCACGAGCCACACCCTCAGATACAGCTTTAGAGAGTGCTTTAAAAAATTATTTGAATGAATATACCTTTGGGGACGAAACTCAACTAAATGTAAATTATACCGGTCAAACAGCACTGCCAACTGCATGGATGTTCCCCATTGATACAAATAACAATGGGAAATTTGACACCTATACTCTTTATGGAATTTATTTCCGAAATCCGCCTATAACTACTGGCTCATATAATCGTGCTAGAAATCCTCTGGAGGCAAGAACTCCGCCCATGACTTCTGGTAGTATTACCAACGGTTGTCAAGATACTCTAGGAACGAGTGCTACTTTGGTGGGCAGTACCGGCTGGTTTAATATTGCTGGTAAGCTGAGGAAAAGTTTTTTTGTTTACACTGCTAATGTTCCCATCACTAACCAACCTGCTGATACAGATAAATACGAAACTTTCACTGGAAATAAAGGTTTTTCAGGTTTAGAGTATCAACAAGACCGCGTACAACTACCGCTAGTTAACAATGCGGTGGTTTATGACGATGATATAGAACTTACCCCAGGTCCTACATTTAACCTAAATGGACGGATATTAACTAACAGTAACTTCCTCACTGGTAGTAATGCTAATACGGTCACACTTTATCAGGTCAGTAGTAAAAATTCTTGTTTCTACGATGATGAAAACGCCAAAATTATTGTCGGTGGAAATTTAGGCGCAGGTCTTTTCACCAGTGACACTAATGATGCAACCAATCCTACTGTGGTACATTTATTCCAAGGTTTAGGAGTTGATCCTAATACTTCTTCTGGTGTTAATGTTACAGATAACAAATCAGTCGCTGGAACAGCGAATAAGATTGCGTACAATAGTTTAGCTTATGTACAACGCATTAATCTTTTGGTGCAAGCACAGGCTGCTAACGCTGCATCTACCGATCCACAAGAAGTCAAAGATGGCATTACACAGCAATTAAAAGTATTAAATCTAACTACCTCCACCGCCTCCACAGACCTACAAGCTAGTATCCGCAATAACCAGCTAGGACTTTATTTTAGAAAACGTACACGCCGTGTGCCTTATGCTGAGATTCTCTTTGGTAATAATGCACTAGGGACTTATATTCTCACTACAGTGCTACAAGGAAGTGGTGATTCGCTGCGTCCACCAGACACTTGGGTTTATCCTTTTGATCCCGCAGATGGTAAAACTAGAACTAATTATGCCAATTTAACACTCAAAGCTAATACTTCTGATAGTACCAAGCTATTACCCAGTGCTACAGAGCCAACTAAGCAGCGACAAGTAGGTAAAGAACAGTTTGTTGGCGATCGCATTTTGCTGGGTAATAACCTACCTGCATTGTGGTGGAACGGGACAACATTTATTGGTTCAGATAGCGCAGATACCCAAAATATCACAGGCATTACCTGGGACGATCCGTCAACTGCAAATCGCACTCGCCGTAGTCGCGTACAGCAACTAGCTGATTTAGGAACTGTTGAGCGAGATGGAGACTGGGAATCATCTGCTGCTACAGTACCAAGTACTCCTCAAGATCCCGTGGGTGGCTTGCGCGTAGTGACTGGTGCAGGGATTTATTTGCCCAGTGATTTGATTGTTAGTAGTCCCAGCTTTAGCACAGCTGCAACCCAAATCTGGTCAGATATGATGCCAGTGCCTTCGGAATCACCTACCGTAGGCACAAGCCCTGATGCTAGGGATATAGCAGGCGGCTTTGACTACTCAACAATCCAAGTCGCAAATCAACCATATTTACGGATGCGGGCTACAGCAGTTTATCACTACCAAGCTAGTGGCTACAGCCAGACAAGCCCTACACCAATCGCTTGTATAAGTAGTTACTACGACCCAACTAATAGTACTACCGCTCGTAACCTCAATAGTCTTCCTTCTGCGACAGGTTTTATCTATGACAAAGCTGCAAATGGCTTATCCAACAATGGCATCGTCTATCCAGCTCCAACAAAGGCTATTTCAGACTATCAGAATTTGCTAAATTATGAAGCTAGTTTAAAGTATCCTAATGGGCGGATGGTGAATGAAGTTCTGAGCAAAGCTCTGGGCAAAGCAGCTGCCTCTCGGACGCTCTCAGAACAGTCTGCTATTGATGCTGCTATTTGTGCCATCCAAATATTAGATGGTACTCTCACTCCTAATAGCACAGTTATCCCTCACGGTACAATTTACGAAACTGCCTTTTTAGATGCAAGGCAAGTTAAAGCAATTCATAAGGATAAAACAACTCTTGGTGTAGAAACATTCACCAACGCTGATGGTGTAAATGGAGATGGTACTGGAACTATAGCAAACCCGTTTACAGACTACGAACTCGCCAAGGAAAGCCGCCAACCTCTAGAAATTCGCACCACTGTATTAGACATTAATAAGTTGCGGACAACAACTTATGGCACAGCAACACTACAAGAATACTTAATTCCCAATAGCGGTATTATTTACGCTACTCGTGATGATGCTCTCTTAGATTTGAGTTTTGCTGCTGGTATTACAGCAACAGACACAGCTACACAAATACAGAACAAAAAAGATATTCAAAAATCAAGTAGCCCGGTAGACTTCAGACTTGACCCAACTCGCCGCCCTAACGCCATCATGTTAATCAATGGCAACCCAATCTGGCGTACAAGTGATTACAGAGATGGAGAAAAAGGTTTAATTCTAGCTTCTAATTTGCCCGTGTATATTAGAGGCGACTTTAATATACATACTCAAGAAGAGTTTACAACAGCTCTAGATCCTAATTGGAACAATTTTTACAATCGCACTGCAACAAACCGTAATACTGAATTTGCCTGTCGTAAAAATGACACTCGGCTACCAAATAAGTGTCTACCAAATGGAGATCAATGGCGACCTGCCAGTGTGTTGTCAGATGCGATCACACTTCTTTCCAATAACTTCCAGTTGGGCTACCGCAGTGATGGAGACTATGACCTGAATAATAACTTGGGGGATAACACTTCTATTACTGCATTTCAGAACAATGGGTTTGCCACCAACAACACCAATGTCGTCAATGCTGCTTGGTATGGTAGTGACGGCTTACCCCTGAGCAGTAAAAGTAGTTCTTACCTCAATAACTTTGTTACACCCATCCAGCGGAGAATAAATGATACAAGTAATTTAAAACCAGAATATTTAATGGAAGTATGTCCAAAACTACCTGTTTCAGCTTGCGATCCGGGTACTGATTGGTGGGTAGCACTACCCGGCGATGTTGCTGCATATCCAGCAGGTTTAAGAGCCTCAGATGTTACTGGTACTCCTGGAAATGGACAGACTTTTTCTCTAACTACCCATAAAGCAGGTACAACAGCACAATTATCGGCTGATTCTAAATATCTAAGTTATCCTCGGCGTGTTGCCTTTCTCCGTAGTGCATTGGGACAACTCACGCTTGATGGTAGTAATAAACCAACCATTATAGGTATCAAGGGCGGGAAAATAACTTCATTTCCGTTGGGTAGTTTTAGTACTAGTAGTCCAGATACCAAAGCTAATGCTCTATGGTTCAAATCAGGCAACAGTCCCAGTAATACCCCAACATTTTCATTTACTTCATCAACAACATTTCCTACAACAAACCAACCAATTTTATCGCCAGTGTTACAAATTAACGTTGCTTTCAACACTAGTGATGAAACTACACAACCATTAGGATCTGATAACTTAATGGGCCCTACTCCCAATAAACAGAATACTTATTGGATGCAGTGGGCAACAACCACCACCTTTAACGTAGCCGCAGCAGGGGGAGACACGCCAGCTCGCCCGACAGAAGATAATGGTGGTTTACACAACTTTGTCCGCTTCTTAGAAAATTGGAACCCAACTGGAGACGTAAGCGCTGCCATTGTAGCTAAGATTAATGGCTCTTTTATCCAAAGAACTCGTAGTGCTTATGCTACTGCACCATTTGTAGCGTACTTAAGTTCTGGCTCATCTCTGGCAGCATATCCGATCGCTAACTCTGGTGGTCAAGTACCTTTTTACCTGGCTCCTAAACGGCAGTGGGGTTATGATGTCGCCTTGCTGTCTCAATCACCAGATGCATTTTCCCAAAAGTTAGCGATAACGCCAGATGACAAACCCAATGAGTACTTCCGAGAAGTCGGTCGAGATGATGCATGGGTGCAAGCTTTGTTATGTGCCAAAAAAGCCTCAGATAGTACTCATGTCGTTGATAACGATCAACTTCCTACTAGCTGCCCATCATAAAAATGTCAGAAACTGATTAGTAACTATGATTAAGCACAAAAAACAGCAAGTAAGTTACCCATCTGGTGAAGCTGGTTTTACGATCATTGAGTCGCTGGTAGCAATGCTAGTAGTTGCTATTTTACTGGCAGCGATCGCACCTACCATCGTGATTGCAACAGCAACTCGTGTCCAATCAAGACGCGTAGAACTAGCCACCCAAGCTGTCAGAACTTTCATTGACGGTGTAAAAACGGGAGTAGTGACAACCCCTGCTACCACTATTACACTGACCCAATCAGCCGCTGCAACACCCAGGAGTTTAGGTGACAATTTACTCAACACAGACTCCGCAAGTATGCCAGTTCCTACAGCATCAACATCCTTATATTGCATCACGAAAGACACAAACAACAACCTAACCATTAGTAACCCAAACTGTACAAGCAACTTATTTTACATTCAGGCTGTAAAAATTATAGTCACAGGAAGCACTCCAACAGATACAACAACCGGTCTACCAAAAGATGGCTACCGTTTGGGAATTCGAGTTTATCGGTCAGATATTGACTTTACTAATGCTAAGGCTAGCAACGGTAGTGACAAAAAAACACAAAGAACTTTCACAGGTACTTTAGGCGATCGTCAATCCCCACTAGTAGAAATGACAACTGAAATCGCCTCTAGAAACACTAGCTTCAATGCTCTATGTCAACGTCTTGCTATTACTGGCAGCACTACTAGTAACACCACTTGTAATTAATTCCTACACAGTAAGTAAGTTTGAAAGATATGACTTTTTAAGAAAGTGGTAATTCAATTACTGTAATGGTTAACATCCAATACGGTTCAGATCGGAATCCTCCCGCCTCTGACCATCTCCTTTTTAAGGCGGGCTGGGGGATCTTCCCTCGATAAACAAGCTAACCGAACCGTATTGGGTTAACATCGCCAACACATGGTATAAGTTTACACTATCATTCTCTAAATATATTTCTATGACTAAGGGGTAGACTGTGGTTATGAAGAATTTACTCAGATTTCTTCTCAGCATTCAGATGAAACGCTCTAAGTTGGTTCAGCAGGTTAATGGTTTTACCCTGATAGAACTTTTAGTAGCCTTATTGCTGGCATTTCTAGTGCTTACACCACTGCTAGGATTTATGGTTAATATTCTTAGCACAGATCAAAAAGAGCAAGCAAAGGCAAATTCTGAACAAGAAATCCAGTCAGCAATTGATTACATTGCCCGTGATTTACAACAAGCCGTCTACATATATGATGGAGCTGCACTAACTACCAATTCAAACACTGTCGCAGCAAGCTCAGGAATTCAAGACCAAATACCCCCTGTTAAAACTGCTAGTGGTTGTGATTCTTCTATTACTACTATTACTTGTAAACCCGTTTTAGTGTTTTGGAAACGCAAGTTTATCCAAAATGTGATTACACCTTCTGGCACGACAACAAGCAAAGATGATACTTTTGTTTACTCATTAGTTGCCTACTATTTAATCAAAGATACCAGTACTAGCACCACTTGGTCAAAAGCGGCTCGCATTGCCAGATTTGAAATTAGTGATGGAGTTCTCGCTACTAGTGGTACTCCTAATTGTAATACTACTGACTATCCGAATGACTCATATATTGATACCAGCCACTGTCCCGATCCAGGTTTTCAGCGTTTTAACCTGAATCTACCAGGTGCCGTAGGTATAAAGAACCAAATGAATTCATGGAAAAAAGCTTCCTTAGCTTACACTCAAAAGCCTTTAGTACTAGTCGATTTTATCGATCAAACCTCTATTACCACAAATCCTACTTGCCCCACTGGAACAACACTTAGCTCAGGTAGTCTCATGGGCTTTTATGCTTGCGTTGATGTAGCTAACACCACAGCACAGGTGTTTTTACGAGGTAATGCACTGGCTCGGTTGCAAAATAGCAATTTTGATTACTCTTCAAATAACCAAACCTACTTTCCAACAGCAAGCGTCCGCGTGCAGGGACGTGGATATTTATTTACTAGATGAACTTAAAAATAGACAGCACAATTAATGGTGAGGTTATGATGGGCAACTTAACTTTCAAGTTATTCCATACTAAGATGTGTAATCAAGATACCAAGCAGCGATTTCATCCTCAACATGATGCTGGCTTTAGTTTAATAGAATTGCTTGTAGTGGTGTTCATGATCGGAGTTTTATCTGCGATCGCAGTTCCTGGCTGGTTTAGCTTTGTAAACCGACAACGCTTGAATAAAGCTCAAGATGCGGTTTTAGCGTCCATACAGCAAGCACAGCAAACAGCTAAAAAGAACAAACTTAGCTACAGTGTCAGTTTTACAACTGATAGCGCCAATGTAATAAAAGTTGCAGTCTATCCCAGCAGTTCCTCTGGTATTGCCTTAAGTGATAATAGCTGGCAAAGCTTGGGCGGAGGTTTACAAATTCCAGCAGGCTCAGTGTTATTGAGTAGTAACATTGCTAGTCCAAACACAATTGGTACTCTATCGTCTACACCATACGTTTCTACTACTCAGCAAAATACTATTACCTTTGACTATATGGGGACTCTTTCTTTTAGCACAACCCCAACATCACCAGACGCACTAGGTTTAAAAATTGTGCTGGCTTCTGCTGGAAGTTCTTCCTCTAATAGCTTAAAGCGATGCATCATTGTAAATACTCTCTTGGGCGCAGCTCTTAAGAAAAGAGATGCTGACTGCGATTAAACGTACTTGTAGCAATTAAATAAAAAAGATACCTAAAAATACGGTATATAAAACGGTAAAATAGATAGCAAAATTGATAGAGAAGGTGCAGTTTCTCTAGTTTTACATATTTGACTGATTATTAACCACAAGGAAGAGTTTGTAACATTTTATAGTATGTTAATTTATTGAGCATACTATGAAGAGCATCACACTTAGAAATATAACTTTAGAGCAATGAACAATTGCCTTGACTTTACTGTAGCTATCCCAACTTATAACGGTGAAAGTCGTTTGCCTGAACTACTAGAACGGCTACGAAACCAACTTCATACCGAAAATTTATCTTGGGAAATTATAGTTGTAGACAATAACAGCACTGATAATACAGCTAAAGTTGTTCAAGAAACTCAACAAAATTGGCGGTGTCCTTATCCTTTAAAATATTGCTTTGAAGCAAAACAAGGCGCAGCTTATGCTCGAAAAAAAGCAGTTGCAGAAGCTAAAGGTAGATTCATAGGTTTTTTGGATGATGACAACTACCCAGTATCAAATTGGGTATCCGCAGCTTATGCTTTTGGTGAAAAATATCCTAAGGCGGGAGCTTATGGCAGCCAAATTCACGCTGACTGGGAAGTAGAACCACCAGAAAACTTTCAGCGAATTGCTCCATTCTTGGCGATTACAGAGCGAGGTAATTTACCCCTATTATACGAAACAGCCAAAAAAATATTACCTCCCTCTGCGGGACTTGTTGTCCGTAGACAAACGTGGTTAGAAAGTGTACCAGATAAGCCTATTTTAACTGGGAGAGTTCAAGGCAATATGATTGCCAGTGAAGACTTAGAGATGTTGTCTTACATCCAAAAATCAGGATGGGAAATCTGGTATAACCCAGAAATGGAAATTTCTCATAAAATCCCAAAATCTCGGTTACAAAAAGATTATTTAATTCCGTTTTTTCGAGGTATTGGACTTAGCCGTTATGTAACTAGAATGGTTCATATCAAACAGGTGTATAGACCCGTTGCTCTTTTATCTTATATGATAAACGATCTGCGTAAAATCGCTTTCCACTTTCTAAAATATCGAACTAAGCTAAAACATGATTTGGTAGTTGCTTGCGAAATGGAACTTTTTTTAAGTAGTTTCATTAGTCCTTTTTATCTTTGGAAAAATGGATATTTAAAAAAATAAAATTTCAAAAAATTAGGTATTATGACTAAATTAGCAGTTGAAAGTTTAGATGTTAGCGTAGCCATTCCTGCATATAATGGAGCAACCCGTTTACCTAAAATATTAGATAAACTCTTAACCCAGACAGGAGTAGAAAAACTTAACTGGGAAATTATTATTGTGGATAACAATAGTTCTGATAATACATCTGAAATAATCCAGGATTACCAAAAAATATATAATGGAAACTGTCATTTAAGATATTTTTTAGAAACCGAGCAGGGAGCCGCTTTTGCACGACTGCGGGCAGTACGTGAAGCTAGAGGGCAGCTAATCGCATTTTTAGATGATGATAACTTACCTGCAAATGATTGGTTATCAGAAGCATATAGATTTGGATTGGAACATCCTCAAGCAGGTGCTTGGAGCGGGCAGATTCATGGTGATTTTGAAGTAAATCCGCCAGAAAATTTTGAAAGAATTCAAGCTTTTTTAGCCATTAGAGAACATGGGCAAAATCCACATTTGTTTGATGCGGATAATTTAAGACTTCCTCCTGGTGCGGCGCTTGTTGTTCGGAAACAGGTATGGTGTGAAAATGTACCACAACGGCCTACTTTAAGCGGGAAGCTGCCTGGTATTTTGGTGCAGGGTGATGACTATGAACCATTGCTTTACATACATTATGCAGGCTGGCAAATTTGGTATAACCCTACTATGCATACTTATCATCAAATACCACATTGGCGACTTGAGAGAGATTACCTCTTAACTCTGGCACGCGGCTGTGGCTTATGTATTTTCCAGCTACGCTTGATAAATACTAAAAATTGGCAAAAACCAATAGTGTTTGTGAAAACGATTTTAGGGAATTTACGCCGAGTATTACAGCACCTCATTCAGTATAGAGGGCAATTCAAAAGTAATCTAATTGCTATCTTCGAGATGGAGTTTTATTTGGCTAGTATGATAAGTCCTCTTTACTACTTAAAATGTAGTCTAGGCAAAGTATTAAAAAATAAATTAGCCCTATAAAAAGATGAAAACCAGCAAAAATTTGCCAAAAATTTCTGTAATCATCCCCGCTTATAATAGTGAAAAAACTGTTAAGCACACAATTCAATCTGTTCTTAATCAAACTTTTACTGACCTAGAATTAATTGTAATTAATGATGGTTCACAAGACTCAACTTTAGAAGTTGTTACACAAATCCAAGACTCACGAATAAAAGTATTTTCCTATTCTAATGCTGGCGGAAACGTCAGCCGTAACCGAGGGCTAAACCGTGCGGTTGGAGAATTTGTTAGTTTCTTAGACGCAGACGATCTTTGGACACCTGATAAACTTGAGTCTCAATTAAAGGCTTTACAAGAAAATATTAGTGCAAAAGTTGCTTACAGTTGGACTGATTATATTGGCGCAAATGGCCAATTTATACTTTCAGGTAAGCGCATTAATGAAAATCAAAATGTTTACGAAAAATTGTTAATAAATAACTTTCTAGAGAATGGTTCCAATCCCTTAATTGATAGAAAAGCTTTAATTACACTAGGTGGTTTTGACGAATCTCTCAGTGCGGCTCAAGATTGGGATATGTGGCTGCGATTAGCCTCTAAGTTTGATTTTATATGTGTACCATCTGTACAAATCTTATATCGCATAAGTCCTTATTCAGTTTCTTCCAATCTTGTCAGGCAGGAAAAAGCCTGCTTGCAAGTGCTTGAGAGAGCATACAAGGAAAGACCTTCTCTACGAGACGCTACGCGAACAACACTTAAGAATAGTTGGAATATAAGCCTAGCAAATTTATACAAATATCTGACCTGCAAAGCCCTACAAAAGCCCTTTAATCGGCAAAAAGGTCTAGCCGCTGCTAGATTTCTGTGGAAGTATTTTCTTAATGACCCTTCAAGACTTCAAAATATAAATTTCACCTTAAAATTGTTATTGAAAATTGTCATAATTTTTACTTCGCCCAGCTTGCTCTACAGTATTATTAAGCGGCGCGAAGTCAGAAGCCAACAAGCTGAAACATTGCTCAACATTTGGGTAGCTGAAAATCGACCAGAAAGCAAAAATGGATACCCAGGTATATTTACGATTTCTAGTTAATGCAAAAAACCTCTGGAATAAGCACTCTAACAATGGTTTTACCTTACCAGAGGTGTTAGTAGTTGTTGTATTAATTGGTATATTAGCTACGCTAGGAACATCTAACTGGCTAACTTTTGTAGAAATTGGCCGTCTCAACACTGCCCAAAATGAGATTTACTATGCAATGCGCCAAGCCCAAAGCCAAGCCACCAAAGATAAATTGACTAGGCAAGCTAGTTTTCGCATACAAAATGGTGTCATGCAATGGACAGTTCATCAAGCAGAAGCAGGAAAATTCATTCCTGATGCTGTTAAAAACAATGGCAATTTATGGCATAACCTTGAGCCAAACATTCGCATTTATGAAGAGGAAAACAATCGAGGACAAAAGGAGACAACTTTACGACAACAGACTTCACCGCAAGTCTGGCGAGTTATATTTAACTACCAAGGTTGTCCTATTTATGAAGTTGGAGATGAATGTACTAACACATCACTAAGAACACTTGGGCAGATCACCCTATATAGCCAAAATGCTGGAAAGGCTAGACGTTGCGTCTATGTATCTACGATTATAGGGGCAATCAAAACTGGAAACGATCATCTCAGAGCCAACGAAAACGACAAGTATTGCTATTAAGATATTCTTAGTTTATTAAAACAAGGTATTGTGTGCTGAACTTACTAGCAAACCCAAAACAGCACCTAATTATTTTCACTCGCTATCCAGAACCAGGGAAAACCAAAACCCGATTGATTCCTGCTTTAGGAACTGTTGGTGCTGCCAATCTTCAACGGGAAATGACTGAATATACAATATTTCAGGTTCAAGAATTGCAAAAAGCAATTGCTGTATCTGTGGAAGTGCGGTTTGCAGGTGGTAATTTGCAACTCATGCAAGACTGGCTGGGGTTGGATTTGGTTTACCAGTATCAAGGTGAAGGGGATCTAGGTTCGCGGATGGCGCGATCGCTTTTCGATGCCTTTCAATCTGGTGTAGAACAAGTAATTATCATTGGTACAGATTGTCCTGGAGTGAATGCCCAGACTTTAGCAACAGCCTTTGAAAAGTTACACGCCTTTGACCTCGTACTTGGCCCTGCGATCGATGGTGGATATTACTTAATAGGTTTGCGCCAACCCATCCCGGAGTTATTCGTTAACATCGAGTGGGGAACTGCTCAAGTATTCCAAAAAACCGTGGACATTGCCCAGAAACTGGATTTATCGCATATGAACTTGTCGCCTTTAGCTGATATTGACCGACCAGAGGATCTACCAATTTGGGAACAGACCCTTGCAGGGGAGATATAGCGATTTTGGCGTTGCATAGTTGCTGGATGAATTAGTATCCGCGTTTTCAATATGATTCTATAAATTGGCGTTAGCGGAGCGGGGCGTTAAGAGGTACAGATGTAGTTCTGTTTACCACGACGACGCCCATTATTACGGCTAAGGTTGGATGCACAATATGGACAGTTCATCCCTTAATTATGCAACGCCGGGATTTTTATATAAGATGCAAGATACACTAGGGGCGCACAGATATGCGCCCCTACAAAACGCCTGTATTACGACCGATTGAGAACTGCAATAAGGGAAATCGATTAATTAATGAGTCTTTGACTCCAACCCCGCATTAGCTTCGTATCTTCAAATACTAGGAATTTCCTGAAGACACTGGACATAACAAATGTTACTGTGGCCTAATTGAAAACCAAGAGGCAGATAGCCTTTACCAGTATTGAATCTGCTTTATGTTTCTACACAACAGTCACAGTCATGGGCACAATATTCAAGTAGCTTGAAATATGAAAATCACTCGTATTCACCGCCAGTTTGAAAAACTATGGTTAACCGTTTTGCTTCCATGAGTACTACCCTCACACTTAAGGTAGTTGGAATAATCTGCATTTTGTCGTTTTTCGTTGACTTTTTGATTCTGCTGTTACCCTTTCAACCTACCGATCGAGTATGGCAAATCAACTTGGCAACAGCGCTAGTCGATCGAGGAATTGTTCCTTTGGTAGGTTTGGGGCTTCTGTTTGCTGCCTATTGGTTTGATACTGCTGATGCAGGAGGCGATCGCCCCCAAGGTATTGATTTAAGATTTCCCGCTTTGATCGTCTCAAGTATTTTAGGGTTGATGTTCTTGCTGATTTTTCCTCTGCACCTCAATAACGTCAATCAAGCTAAGACTCAAACACTCAACCGAATCACCCAAGAAGCAGATCAAGCAGAAAATCAACTCAATACTCGGTTATCGCAATTGCAAGCACAACTGAATACTGAGCAAGGAAAAGCTCAACTAGAACAGCTGCGAAACCAAACCAAAGCTCAGTTTAGTGAAATCCTCAAAGACGATCAAAAATATAAGCAAGCGCTTGAAAGCTCTCAAATTCCGGCAAATATCAAAGAGTTACTGAAGAAGGCTAAAACAAATCCTCAGGCACTTGACAAAGCTATCGAACAGCAAACAGATATTCAGACGTTGCAAACTCAACAACTGAGCCAAGTTCGCCAGCGCAGAGACGAAGCACTCCAACAAGCTAAAGATACTGCTTGGAAGTCTGGACTGCGGATTGGGATTAGCAGTTTGCTGTTGTCTATTGGTTACATTATCATCGGCTGGACAGGCTTAAGAGGTAGGGGTGCTATACAAGGTGGTAAACCTAGAGCTGCCGCACGCTAATCCACTATTTGGCATGGCAGTAGAACGTATCCAAAAATTATAAGACAAAGCAGGAGGCAGATAGCGCAGCGTAAAGCCTTCTCTACGAGACGCACTCGCGTTCGCTTAGAGCGAGTCCGCGAACGTCGGGCAGAAGGCAGGAGGAATGAAGTATAATTGATTACTTTAGTTATGGGTCAAAAACCCAGTTTAAAAATAAGGATTGTATTGAGATGCGTAGCGCGAGATACAAAGCTTTTACAACCTAAGTCCGACGTTTGCAAGCGTGGGTTACTTCTGCCTCCTGCCTTATGCCTTCTGAATGATGGGTTATACTGCCATGCTCCCAATAGCTAATAACAATAAAAAGGCAATTATCACTGAGTAAAATCGCTATAAAACTTGGGTAATGTTTTCAATTTACATACTTACATATAACGAAGAGCTAGATATTGCTGCTTGTATCGAATCGGCGATGCTATCGGATGACATCATTGTTGTGGATTCATGCAGTAGCGATCGCACTGTGGAAATCGCCAGTCACTATCCCATCCGCGTCGTCCAACACGCTTTTGAAAGCCACGGACGCCAACGCACCTGGATGTTAGAGTCTATCCCCCCGAAGCACGAATGGGTTTACATTCTCGAAGCTGACGAGCGCATGACACCAGAACTGTTCGCGGAATGCGAAAAGGCAAGTCAGAATCCAGACTACATTGGTTACTATGTAGCTGAACGCGTTATGTTCATGAATCGTTGGATTCGCCACAGCACACAGTATCCCCGTTACCAAATGCGCCTCTTCCGCCACGGTAAAGTCTGGTTTACAGACTACGGTCATACTGAGCGGGAAGTTTGTGAGGGTACAACTAGCTTTTTAAAAGAGACATATCCACACTACACTTGTAGCAAAGGCTTGAACCGCTGGATTGACAAGCATAACCGTTATTCTACAGATGAAGCCCAAGAAACGCTGTATCAGCTAGAACAGGGAAAAGTCAACTGGCAAGATTTATTCTTTGGGAAATCGGAAGTCGAAAAACGCCGCGCGCTAAAAGATTTATCTTTACGTTTACCCGCCAGACCGTTGCTACGGTTTGTATATATGTATTTTATCTTAGGCGGCTGTTTAGATGGGTCCGCCGGTCTTGCTTGGTGTACATTGCAGGCATTCTACGAATACCTGATTTTGCTCAAAGTCTGGGAAATGAAGTATCTACCAAAACCAAATTTAGATGCAACAGCAATTCTGGCACAAGAGAGTACACAACAGTTACAGTCTACGAATTCTGAAACTACACAGGCTGATGCGGCGTAAAGGGGACTGGAGATTAGAAGGATTAAACACTACAATTTGAAGCAGCGATCGCCGACAACGGACACATCGCGATCGCAAAATCAGAATTCAGAAGTAGGGGCACACAGCTAGCTGTGCGCCCCTATTGCGTGTTCCACCTAAACCAGAACCACCATAATAAATTAATATTTTTAATAGAACATTTTCATAAAAGCCGCACCTGCTCAAATGTGAGTGACTGACCCGATGGTACTTTTACAATCATGAGCAGCTTTTGATTGAGCGCGGTAGATTAGTAGTACCTAAGGACTTGCAACAATCATTTACAAGTCTTACAAAGAAAAGTAACATCCTTTAAGAATAACCAGTCGGCATCGAATTGGTTAATGTCTATGTGTATGCTTGTAGAAAAATAGCTGATTTCCAGCAATAAGTACGTGTTTTTGCGGCAGCAGTCAAGCTGCTAGCTTCTTGGACAGTTACTTGCGGTAGAACCTGCTTCAAGTAAAGCCTTTGCTATTTGATGAATCTGCTGGTATGGATACGAATAATAAAAGTTCCTCTAGCTTAAAACAGGAGAATCGGGGCTTGGTAATCAATCGCCTAAAACAGGACTTAAAAAACGACCTGATTGCTGGTTTGCTAGTAGTAATTCCCCTAGCAACCACTATCTGGCTGACAATTACCATTGCTACTTGGGTAATCAACTTCCTCACCCAAATTCCCAAACAACTGAATCCCTTTGATGGGCTAAACCCAATTGTAGTGAATCTACTGAACTTATTAGTAGGATTGGCTGTACCACTACTAAGTATTTTACTTATGGGATTAATGGCTCGCAATATTGCTGGGCGGTGGTTGTTAGATTTTGGTGAGCGATTATTACAGGCAATTCCTTTAGCGGGACAGGTATACAAAACTCTCAAACAGCTTTTAGAAACAATACTAAAAGATTCTAATGGCAAGTTTCGCCGTGTAATTTTGGTAGAGTATCCCCGTCGAGGAATTTGGGCGATCGCCTTTGTCACTGGTGCAATCAGCAGTGATATCCAAGCCCAGATGCCTCGTCCCGTGCTAAGTGTTTTTATCCCCACTACCCCGAATCCAACTACCGGCTGGTACGCAGTAGTTCCTGAAGATGAGGTGGTGAACCTTTCCATATCGATTGAAGACGCCTTTAAAATAGTTGTATCAGGTGGCATTGTCGCCCCAAATACGCCCTTGGTTTTCCCCAAATCCACACTGGAAGTGAAATACAACGAAATCAAGTAGCAGGTTATTCCCGTTGAAGAAACTTAAAATCAATCTGGCAAAGTCACAAGCAAATGCGTAATGTTGTTGTTTGACTGTGCCAAAATTGATAGACTTATAAGTTTGTCCCGCCTAGTTAATCAGTTCTCGCACAATCACCCCTCAGTTTTATGCAACCTCGTAAACCCCAGCAAATTGCTCGTGAATTGGCGCTTTTAAGCCTTAGCCAATTGCCTGTCAACCCCAAAAAATTAGATAAATTGGAAGACGATCAACTAGTATCCAAGTTGGTGCTAGGAGCAGTACGCACCCTGACCTCAGAAGTGCAAGATACTCTCGATAATGCCGCAGGAGAACTGCAACGCAGTAACGATCGCCTCTTAAGTAGCCAAACTCGGGCCTCCGACCTCAATTCTGCCAGAACAATGCTTCAAGAAGCGATCGCCTGCACCCAGACAGCAATCAATCAGTTGGGTACAGCAGTTGATTTCCCAGTATTGATTCAGCTAGCTAATCAGGATAAGGGAGTTCGTAATTACGCTAAGGAGCTTGTGATTACAGTCAACGAAAATCGACACATTATAGATGAACTTATTTCTACTGCCTTAGTAGATTGGCAAGTAACTCGCCTTGCCCAAATTGACCGCGATATCTTGCAAATCGCTGTGGCTGAAATGAAGTTCTTAGGAGTTCCAGACAGTATCGCCATTAACGAAGCTGTGGAGCTAGCCAAACGCTACAGTGGAGACGACGGTCATCGGTTTATTAATGGTGTTTTGCGCCGAGTCACTGAGCAGAAAAAAACAGCATAGTACCGCTGCGTAATTAGTAATTCCTATACTGGTGTGGAAAAAAGTCTGTAGCCGCAAAGCTTCCTCCGAGCGGAACTTCTCCCTTCTCTACGAGACGCTCCGCGATGGTGCTAGCCTCTCACTTTGGGAGAAGGGGAGACGCTGCGCGAACGGAGGGAACCTTCTGTTGTAACGATTCTCCTTAAACTGGCGTTGAAAGGTGAGGATAACCGGGAAGTTTTCACCCCAAGAAAAAGTGCAAAGTTAAATTAAACTCATAACTTATAACTTATAAACTCATATAATCAATACTGCTGCAATGGTTTTTAATTGGTTCCGTCGTCAATATAACGATTCCTCTAACACTCCCTCTGATAAGGAACAGGAAAAAACTCCTCCTGCACAAGAACCCCAACCAGAGCCAGCCGAAACGTCAACACCAACTGCCCAAACTGCACCAGACACAACGGCAGATTTGTTAGCGTTTGCTAAAGCTGCTTACAAAAATATTCAGCAAAAACAACAAACCGATGTAGTAGAAACCCCACCTGATTCAGCAGATCCTTCACCACAACCCGAAACCGCAGAAACGGCAATTGCGGAAATAACTGAACCAGAAGCAATTGAGGAACCTGTTAGTACAACCCTAGAAACAGCACAACCAGAAGTTATTCAAGCAGCTACTGAAGAAGAAAGTATAGAAGATTCCTCAGTGGCAGCAATTGCTGAAGAGCCAGATGTCAAAAGTCCAGAACTAACGACAAGTGAAGATGAAGCAACAGCCACCGAACCAGTAGCTACGCCAGAGGCAACAGCACCAGCCAGCTTATCCTTCTTAGAACGGGCGGCGGCAGAACGGCAAGCCAAGCTGGAACAACTAATAGCCACCGCCATTGAAGTCCCAGAACCGGAGATAGTACAGCCAGTAGCTGCAACCTCAGACACAGGAGAGGAAATTCCGGGACTAGTATTTGATGATGGGTTTGTCTGGTCAGCAAAAGTCCTAGCAGCTCAAGGTAGAAGTCCAGCAGACGTTTCTATTGAAGAAATAACCTGGCTGAAAAAGCTCCGGCAAGGGTTAGACAAAACTCGCCGTAGTATTCTTAACCAACTAAAGGCGATCGTTGGTCAAGGGCCCCTTAACCAAGCTGCTGTGACGGAAATTGAGGCATTGCTCCTGCAAGCTGATGTGGGCGTAGAGGCGACAGACTTTATTATCAATGCCCTACAGACAAAACTTAGAGAAGAAGTTACTGCACCTGAAGAAGCGATCGCTTACCTGAAAAAAATTCTCCGGGATATGCTGGATGCGCCAAGCAAAACATCCAACAAAATTACCTTTACCCCAGAAAAAGAAACCCTGAATATTTGGTTAATCACTGGGGTGAATGGTGCTGGTAAAACTACAACCATCGGCAAAATTGCCCACCTCGGACAAAAATCTGGTTATAAATGCTTGATTGGGGCAGCAGACACCTTCCGCGCCGCCGCTGTGGAACAGGTGAAGGTTTGGGGTAGTAGAAGTGGTGTGGAAGTAATTGCCAATCCTGGAAAGAATACAGATCCGGCAGCAGTTGTATTTGATGCGATCGCTGCTGCCCAAGCGCGTCAAACAGAATTACTCTTGGTAGATACAGCTGGGCGACTGCAAAACAAGAAAAATTTAATGGACGAACTCAGCAAAATCCGGCGAATTATTGACAAAAAAGCCCCAAATGCCAAAGTAGAATCGCTGTTAGTTCTAGATGCTACTTTAGGTCAAAATGGACTGCGGCAAGCCGAAGTTTTTTCTCAAGCTGCCCAACTGAGTGGCGTTGTCTTAACCAAGCTAGATGGCACCGCTAAAGGCGGCGTTGCCCTTGCCGTTGTGCAACAGCTAGGTTTACCCATTCGCTTTATTGGTGCTGGCGAAGGAATTGAAGACCTGCGCCCCTTTTCTAGCTATGAGTTTGTCGAAGCTCTCTTGAGTGGCTAGTTGAAAAATTTGGAGTTAAAAATTTTTCTTGACAAATTGATAAATTTCGGGATGACCGATCTGGTATTATCACTTGAACTAACTAGAAACAAAATACTGGAAACAGATCGAGTCCTAAAATCATGAATTTGTCACAATAAATGGGTGACTTTTGCTACAATTTCAAGCTAATGCCCTTTTTTCACGCTTTGAATAGGCTTTTAAACGTAGCAGCATGGGCATTTAGTTGCAACACACGAAAGCCCCTAAACCTGCATCTTGTAGCAATTTAAAATGTAGGTGAGACTCTCACCCCCACAAATACAAATATTTTAGGATGGACAGCAGTCTAAGCGGTGAGCTGTGCGTTGGGGAACCAGCGCGGGTGGTTTAGCACTGCGGGAGGGTTTCCCTCCGCAGGTGACTGCTGTCGGCTATGGCGAGTTGTACTCCTACGGAGAAACAACTGCCTTAGCAAGTCGAGAGAGCGGCACGCTGCGCGTAGCTTAACTTAAAGGTACGAGCCTCACCTCAGCTGCTGTTTGCCCAGCAGCTACCTCAACAGAAGGATGGCTTGCAACCATCAAAACTTCACAGAATCGTCCACTGTGAACTCAAAAAGCTAATTGGTGTAAGTAAGCTGGTTCAACACTCCCAGGTGTATCTCAGCTCTTACTTGCGAAAGTATCTACAAATATTTTATGTAATAAATCCAGAGGTTTGAATTTTGATGATTAAACGACAACACTCTTTCTGGCTTTTGACTTAAACTTCTTGGACGATATGTTTTCTAGTTTTACTGCGATCTCTTCTATTCATATCTTACACTTACCAAATGACTTCCACCTAAAATCAATTACAGGCTAATGGTTTAAGTCTGTTACCGCTGACTCGAAAGATTGGGTTATCTCACTTTTTTCCCGTTTCAATGGGTTGAATTTTTGGATTTTCAGCTAGTCAAAATTTGCAAAACGATAAATTCAAAATGAAAAAGCTCAATTTTGGTAATTATCTCGGTAATTATGGTATACAAATTAAGTATTTGAAGACTTATTTACATATTCTCAGGTTTGGGAACGCGTGTAAGTCTGTTTTTTACCAAACCTAAGCTCTATTTGAGCGCTTTTAGAGGTTTTCACTCAAAAGACTTATAGTCTCGTAGTTGCCTCTACCCAAACAGTCAGTCTGAAAGCGCGATCAATTATTTTTTTAATAAAGTATTTTTATGACTTTAGAGATATGCTTTGGGAATTAAGTTATGAAAAAATGAAAAGCTTTCTGAATTATCACTGAAACTAGTAATTTTTACGGGTTGGGTTTGGACTAAAAATACATGATTTAAAATTCCTAATATTCCATCAAAAATACAATAAACAAATAAAATACTTATAAAATTTGTCTGTTACGTCTTTATACTCTTGCTAAAATGACAAGTCTTGCCTAAATATGGTTTAGCAATGCCAAAGCCAAAAGATTTATAAGTAATCTAAAATCTACCAATATAAAGT
This sequence comes from Nostoc sp., assembly GCF_036917095.1. GTDB lineage: Bacteria > Cyanobacteriota > Cyanobacteriia > Cyanobacteriales > Nostocaceae > Nostoc. Next base: position 58,859 of record NZ_JBALFH010000053.1, on the reverse strand, counting down.
GCAATAGTACCTGTGCCTGTGTCTCAACTGCCCTCTCAACCCACTGACAGCAATAGTAGTGCCGCGACGGATGTCACACCAGTCGTGGCACTCAAAGAACTCGTGGCAAGGTTGCACCGGGAACAGAACAAAATTCAAGATTTGCTAAGTTCTTTGGGATTTGCTCTGAGAAGTTTCAATAATTTGAATCAGTTTTTGGAACTGATCCCGCTAATGGCAACAAGAGTCACAGATGCAGACGGTAGCGCCCTGTTTCTCTACAAACCTAATGGTCAAGTCAGGTTAGAACAATTACATTGGCAAGATAGCGGCCAGCGAAAGAATATTCGCAAAGCACTAGAAATAGCCAGCAGTCAAATCACGCTTATGCCCAATAGTGCCCCTCTAGCGAATGCCACGGGGATTTTGGATGACCAGATGCATCGCTATTTGGGGCCAGATGTGCAAATCTTTGGTACAGCAATTCTGGTGAAGCATACAGAACGGGGATGGCTCTATGTCTTGAGCCGCGATCCAGAATATAGTTGGACAGAAACCAGGCAAAAGTTAGTTAGGTTAGTGGCAGACCAAACAGCAGTAGCGATCGAAAACGATGAACTAGCTGTAGAACTAAGAAAAAAAGAACGCCTAGACCAAGAACTAGAAATTGGCGCAGAAATTCAACGGCGACTTTTGCCACGTCAATGCCCCACAATCCCTGGTGCAGTCCTGGCGGCACGTTGTAAACCTGCCAATCGCGTTGGCGGAGACTATTACGACTTTATTGCTACCAATCACAATAAGATTCAGCCCAAGCTCAAAGGTGGCAGCGAAACTAGTCGCTGGGGTTTGGTTATTGGAGATGTCATGGGCAAAGGTGTCCCCGCTGGGCTGATTATGACGATGATGCGGGGAATGTTACGGGGAGAAGTGCTACATGGTAATTCTCCAGCCGGAATTCTACAAAACTTAAATAGAGTTATGTATGCGGATTTGGAAAATTCCCACCGCTTTGTAACGCTATTTTATTCAGAATATAATCCCTACAGTCGAATTTTGTCTTATAGCAATGCGGCACACAATCCTCCCTTGTGGTGGCACGCAGCTACAAAAACTGTCAGCCGTTTAGATACCTTGGGAATGCTAATCGGTTTGGATGCTAACAGCCAATATGAAGATGCCCAGGCACAGTTAGAGCCTGGGGATACAATTATTTACTATACAGATGGCTTGACCGATGCTGCTGCCGCTGGTGGCGATCGCTTCGATGAAGATAACTTTGTGGCTGGCTTCAATACGGCTTGCAAGTACTGCAATGGGCCAGAAGAGATTGTGGATTACCTATTTGACCAAGTTCAGCAATTCATCGGCCCTGATAAGCAAAACACTGATGATATGACACTAGTTGTTCTGCAAATTTTATAGTCATCAGTATTTTGCTTAAGCTTATGGTGACTAGGGATTCACCATAGTGATTCTACTAAATTTAATTTTTTATTTATTTTTTCTTTGAATTTCCGTAGCGATCGCTCAAATGGTCGCACATCAACCTTTTTTCGCGACTTGTTTGTATTTAGCCTTTAGGATGTTACATAAAAAATGATCGTTAGAATACTTTTCTGTTCCAGTAAAAACTATATATTTTGCACATCTAGCACAGTAGGAAACGCCAAGGGGAAGACCAGGTAAAAGGTAAAATCTACAAGGTAAAAAGTAAAAGGTAAATTTACTTCTTCATTTTTGCTTTCTTACTTTCTTTCCTTGTGACGCAAGCATTTAGCCTGCTCCCTCTTGTCGTTTTAATTTTTCCTTTCTCCGCCGTAGCAAGTTCACAACAGCTACGACGGAGTTTTGCTTTTTTTATTTCTTACGCCTAGAATTGGTTTTTTAAATCTCCTCACTTTTTAAGTAAATCACCTTCATTTATTGATTTATCAACATATTTCTGAAAATTTTTTAGTTAAAGAATTCAGATGGCTATTCTTGCGCCCCAGCTTTTTGCAGACTCCGCACCACATTCTTATAACCATTAAATTCTGCAATCATCAAAGCAGTATAACCACCCCGGTTTTTCAAATTCACATCTGCCCCAGCTTGGAGTAATAACTGCACAATTTCGCCGTAACCTGCTGAGGCAGCCCACATCAATGCTGTTGCCCTTGCTGAGTCTTGAAAGTTCACATCTGCCCCCTTTGCCAGCAGCAAATGTATTATCTCTGTGTGCTTGCGTTCAGTTGCCTCGATCAAAGCAGTTTTGCCATCATCCCTCGGAGTGTTGGCATCAGCACCATACTCTAGCAAGACTTTCACTGTTTGGGTGTGTCCTTGTGATACAGCCAAAGTCAAAGGTACTTCACCAAGATTTTTCCCATTGATATCTCCCCCAGAATTCAGCAGTGCTTCGACAATTTGGCTATGTCCCTGCAATGCGGCTACAAGCAGTGGTGTATCACCCAGGTGGTTCCTAATTTGAACATCTGCACCCCTGGTAAGTAACACTTGCACGACATCAATGTAGCCTTCCACAACGGCAAGGTGTAGGGCTGTTTCACCATCTCGATCTTGGAGATTAATCTCGGCACCTCGATCTAGTAAAGCTGCTGCGATCGCACTGTGTCCAGCTGCTGCTGCTGCCGATAGGGCAGTTCCACCATCAGCGTTTTTCACATTCACATCAGCCCCTGCTGCTAATAGTGCTTCCACAATCTCTAGATGTCCCAAATCTGCCGCTAATGTTAAGAGTGTTTCACCCTCCTCATCTTGGATATTGACATCTGCACCAGTTTGGAGAATTGCTTCTAAAACTTCTATTTTTCCCTGCTTAACGGCGAGTTTCAAGGCAGTATCATCATCTTTATCTGCGATATTCACCTTCGCGCCAGCAGCCAATAAGACTCGCACTACATCTACATGCCCTTTGAGTACTGCTGCCATTAAAGCTGTGCTGCCATCTTCATTAGTCGCATTGACATCAGCACCTTTGGATAGTAAAAGCTGCACAATGTCAAGCTGCTTGGCACTAGCTGCCAACATCAAAGCCGTCAAACCATAGAGTTTTCTGGGCAAGTTGATATTTGCCCCAGCATCCAGTAGCGATCGCACAATTTCGGTGTAGCCTAAATTGGCAGCAAACATTAACGCCGTAGTGCCAAGGCGATCGCCCGCGTCCACCCTCGCACCAGCAGCCAGTACCGCACACAGTCCCTTGATATCGCCACTTTTAGCAGCTTTTAGCAGCAAAGTATCGTTGTTTTCAGTCATGGATGAGATCCCACACAGGGGGTTTTGTTCGTATACCCTCAAAATTTAGTCTGAGATTGTTTATCCACTTTGGCAAGAGGGTTATGCAATTCAAAATTCACTCATTCAAATTTCAACCTTAATAAATGCAGTTTTGGCAAGCATTCTGGCTATTGAATTGATGCAAATTAAAGTAAGGGAGGCTTTACTTGTTTCTTCTGTGCTCTCCCTCAGTCTCTTTTAATTTGTGCAATATTAAGCACAGAAAATAGAGTTATGCTAATTTTTATGAAGATTTAATAATTGGGCGAGAACACCATGAGTCTGGAACTTTCTGCGTCGGTAAAATATTGGCTAAACTTCTTTCATCCGGTGCTCATGTGGGCGCTATTAGCATTCTCAATTTATGCTGCCTACTTGGGGCTGCAAGTACAGCGTACCAGAAATGCTCAGGGAGAAGAAAAGAAAGAACTGATTAAAGGTAAATATAACGTTAGACACTACCAAATCGGGTCTATACTCCTAGCTTTGATGGTAACAGGTGCGATCGGAGGTATGGCTGTCACTTACATCAATAATGGCAAATTATTTGTCGGGCCTCACCTGCTCGCAGGACTGGGTATGACCGGTTTGATTGCATTTTCTGCTGCTTTGTCTCCTTATATGCAAAAAGGAGCAAATTGGGCGCGTGCAACTCATATTTTGCTAAATTTCACGCTTTTGGGGCTTTTTGCTTGGCAGGCTGTTACTGGCGTGCAAATTGTCCAAAGAATTCTCACTAAAGCATAGTAAGTAGTCCTTTGTCATTTCTCATAAACAAATGACAAAGGACTATTAACTCAGCGCTTTTGCTTAGAATTCCCAGAAAAGGGTATTTCTAAAGATTTATGAAAATCTTCCTGAACTTTGCGAGTTAAGCGGCGGGAGACTTGGCGGACGATTTGGTTAAGTAAGCGATCGCCTGTAGATTGAATTATAGACTTGGGTAAGCGCTGAATAAACCTGGGAAAGTGCAAATAAACCATTAAATCCAATTCCCATTCAACTCTTGTAACCTCGCCAGTGCTACTGGAAGCATCGGTTTCTATTAACTGTAGAGATGCCCGATAATCTACGTCATAACCGGGCGGTTGGTAGTCAGGAATGGGAATTGTACGGATGCGGTAAATACTTTCCTCTGGAGGTAATAATTCCAAACCAATCTTCGGTTCTACTTCATAACCAAAAGCACCAAAACGACCAATTACTAAAGCATAGCCATTTTCCCCAAGTGGTTGCACCTTCATGGGTTCAGCGCAACGACAAAACCATGAGGCATGAGCATTAAGATACTCGGCAACCTTTTCTACTGGGGCAGACATTTCCATAAAATCTTCATAACGACCGGAAAATTTTGTGAGCGTCGCTATATTTGCTTCTGTTAATGTATCCTCGGCTTCTTCTTGGCTAGACGCTACAGGTAAAACTGCTTCTGTTATTTCCCAGGATTTATATTCACCGTTTGTTGAGAGCATAAATACATTAATGTATACTTTGGCGTTCGTCTATATTAATGATTCCCCACATTCCTGGGTCATTTCACACCAATATCCCATTTTGACCGAAACCTCATTAATCTGCCATCACCTCCATAGAATTACTAAAATAAAGAACTGAACAAGCACACAATAGTTTCCCAGGATAGCATTTCTCATGAAAGCATTTGTAGCAGGGGCAACGGGTGAAACAGGTCGCCGGATTGTGCAAGAATTGATAGCGCGGAATATTCCCGTCCGAGCCTTGGTACGGGATATAGAGAAAGCTAGGGGTATTCTCTCTCCGGAAGCCGAATTGGTAGTAGGGGACGTGTTAGAACTAGAAAGTTTAACTGCTGCGTTGGGAGATAGCACAGTTTTGTTGGTTGCTACTGGGGCAAAACCTAGCTTTGACCCCACTGGCCCCTATAAAGTGGATTTTGAAGGGACTAAAAATTTAGTCAATGCTGCTAAGACAAGGGGAATTGAGCATTTTGTCTTCGTTTCTTCTTTGTGTACTTCCCAGCTTTTCCATCCGCTAAACTTGTTTTGGCTAATTTTGGTGTGGAAAAAGCAAGCTGAAGAGTACATCCAGAAAAGTGGTCTTACCTATACGATTGTGCGACCTGGTGGGTTGAAGAATGAAGATAACTCCGACGCGATCGTCATGCAGAGTGCTGATACACTGTTCGACGGTAGTATTCCCAGGCAGAAAGTCGCCCAAGTTGCTGTTGAGGCGCTGTTTGAAGCAGATGCACGCAATAAAATTGTCGAGATTGTTGCTAAACCGGAAGCAGCCTCCAAAACTTTTGGGGAATTATTTGCTAACGTCGCGTAATTAACCAGTGATGAGTTAGGAGCAACACGCGGTAGGGGCGTATATCTGTATCTGTGCGCCCTTACAAACAGTCGGTCTAAGTGAACTTTGCCAGAATGAGCGCGTCAATCATTGTTGTGAGCAAAGAGAGCAAATTTGAAGGAGTCGGACTCTGAAAGGCTTTGAATTCAAAGGTGTTGAAAAACTTATTGGGCCAATAGCCGCGCTTCTCGGCTTTGTGTATTTGTTGCAATGGTATATTGGAGACTTGCGATCGCCTCCCGATCCGATCTTTGCAGTTAAACAGCCGCCTTTAGTGATGAAACAGGGCGACCCTTATATCCGCGCTTTAATGCGAACCATCTCGGCGAGTGAGGCAAGTGGTAACCGTCCCTATTCGCTGTTATACGGTGGGCAGCAAGTTAACGACCTGAGCCGACATCCTGAGATATGCGTCACAATTGTCACAGGCCCCAACACTGGAAATTGTTCTACTGCTGCTGGCAGGTATCAAATTATCAACATTACTTGGTATCGTTTAGCCCCCCGTTATCATCCAAAGCCGATGCGGATGATGTTTTGGACTGCTTATAGTTTTGAAGCAGAATATCAAGATGTAGTAGTTTACCGTTGGTTGAATGATTCTAAAGTTTGGGGAACTGATATTTCTCAACAGTTGCATCAGGGAAAGTTAAATGATGTTTTGCGGCGACTTTCTCCCACTTGGACAAGTCTGGGATATGGCATAGAAACTAATTCTGTTAGTAACTCTTTGCCTAAGGTTTATCAGAAAATGTTACAAGAGGAATTAAGTGCAGCAAAGCAACCAACAGCCCCGAAGTTGATAGCATCCCCAACTCCTTCTAGCAAGGCAGTAAAGAAGCAGTGAGGCTATTTTAATTTTTAACTTGCTGCATACAAAAAACATTTGATATTTTCCACAAATGCCAAGGTATTTTCAAAGTGAATATTATGTCCAGCATTACTAATTATTTTTAGTTGGGCACATTCACAGACTTCAGCCATTTCTGTATTAATAGATATAAATTTTTGATCGTATTCACCTGCTAGTAAGAGCAGAGGAATTTTATTCTCTTGTAGCTTTTCCCACAAAGAAGGTTGGCATCCAGTTCCCATGAAGCGCAGTGATTTATCTAATTCATGTGGATTATTCTGCAACCGACTTTCTATCATGCGATCGTATTCTGGATGATTTTTTATAGAACCAAAAATTGGTTGATTGTACCAATTCGATAAAAAAGTAGCAAAATCGGTTTGAATAATACTTCTGCTTAATTTTCTAGCTATTTGAGCATCACGCCTAACTCGTTCTAATCGTTCTGCTTCTGTTGCTAAACCTGGGGAGGATGATTCTAATACGACTTTAATAAAACGTTCTGGGAAATTTAGAGTTAGGTATAAACCTAATCTTCCACCCATCGAATAACCCATTAAGTGGCATTTATCTATTTTTAATTCATCTAATAAATTGATTATTGCTTTAGCAGTGGGTTCCATTCCATAGTATTCATCACCTTCTACAACTTCGGTTTTACCATGTCCTGGTAAGTCAAGGATAAGATAAGAAAAATCTTCTGCTAGAAATTTTATAGCTTCATCAAATTCGTTAATATTTCCCATGAAGCCATGTAAAAAAATAATTATAAATTTATTAATATTTATATTGAAATAATAGTTAAATTTATATTTTTCTAAAGTCATTTTATAAGATATGTGTAAAGTACAAGCTAGTTTAACTTTTCGTTTACGCAAGATAACTACGTAGGGTTTGCTGCTGTATGTATAGCTTTTTCTAGCCTTGGCAAGATAAGTAATGCCAAAACGTCCCCGCCCCAATACACTTTGGAGGGCATATTTACCATAGTGCAATTACTTTGGAACTGCCTAGAGCATCAGCTATGACTGTGAGACACTTATGTTAATTTTGGCATAAAGAAGACTTTGCCTCGGTCAATATACCAAATCTCGCATCTCTACAAAATGTCTTGTCATGCAAGTGAATTTTTTATTTTTAAGGTAAAAAACGATCTAAAGCAGCCTTTAACTGTTTAATTTCAACGTCAATATTACCCTCTTGTGCAGCTCGAGCAATACATTCAGTTAAATGTTCATCCAAAACAATTCGCGCTACCTTATCCAATGCGCCCCGCACTGCGGCAATTTGCAGTAAAACATCAGGACAAGGGCTATTTTGCTGCACCATTGTTTTAATACCACGAACATGTCCTTCTATCCGCGATAATCGATTGGCAATTCGCCGTAATGACTCTTCGCTATGGACGTGAGGATGAGCCGACTCTCCATTTCCATGAGTACGATCTGTATGCTCGTGGTCTGGATCGTGATGGTGGGAATGTTCTGCTTGCTGGGGTATTGGCAAGGATTCTTTGCCTAATCGGTTTGATCCATTCATGGGTTATCAAAAGATTTGTAGTACTAAGATCCTAGCCTAGAGGGTAATGGTTAATCGCTAATGAGTTTACACCCATATGTGTAAACTTGAGCAATGGCGAATGGAACCCGTGAAATTTACGGCCACACAAACGTAGACAAAGCGTTCCCGCAGTGTAGCGCACCAGAAAAAAATAAATTATCCAAATTTTTGGAATCAAAACGACTTTTCCTCCCGCTGTCCCCTGCCTTAAAAGCGATAAAATATTTTTTTGGAAGTCCCTTAACCCGCACAGGCGGGTTAAGCTTCGTGTAGTTGCGGTTTCTAAGCGCCTATTTAACTACTGACGATTGGCTCTTTCTTGGGGAATAATTTCTGTTACTACCCTACCGCTAGAGCTGCCACCTTTAACAACAATATTTTCTGTTTCCAGATTACCAACGGCTGTTTCACCCGTAAAATTTAATTGTGGATCGGCTTGTCGATAAATTATATTCCCCTGAGCTTCAACTAACTTATTGTCTAAATACCAAGTTAATGTATTGGATCTCAAAGACTGGCGACGCTGACCAATAGCGTTGACATTACCTGTTAAATAAACCGTTTTTTGCGGTATTTTCATTTCACCTTGATTGGCGGTGACAGTAAGGTTTTCGACACGCTGAAACATCCGCACGGGGGAATTTGTAGTAACAGTTTCTGTGTTCATGTTCCAAGTCATAGAGTTACTAGCTATTTGCACTGGTGGGTCTAGTAAGTCTAATTGAGCATTTTTTTGAATAGTGGCAATTTTCGTTTTTAAGTTGACTTCGGCAGAATTTCCCTTGCCGCGATCGCTAATTTTATTATCTTTATAGCGGTCAATTTGTAAAGGGCGATCGCCAATCAGTTTTTCTTCTTTAATATTCCAGATTAAATGCTCGGTTCTCACTTGCATCTGGGGATCGGTAGAATTTGCTACTACCCGTCCAGAAAATTCCATGCGCTGTTCGCGGGTTTTAACTCGCGCTTCCTGCGCCACCGCTTGTAGTTGTTTATGAGTACCATTAATCTGGTTACGGACAATCAACAAATCTTCTTTGGGACGCCATTCTAATTCATTACCTTGCAATACAATCCCATTAGTAGGGTCTGTGGCAAATATCTTACCCTTAAGAAATAACTGCTTTCCATCTTGTTCAATATCTGCTACATCTGCCTTAATTTGGTAAACTACCTTACCATCTTGATATAGTTCACCATAAGGGCTTTCAGCCTGACCAATTTGTTTTTCTTTGGTATATTTTGCGGTTTTAGCCCTAACTTTCCAAATCGGTCTTCCCACTTCATCTGCTTGTTCTAGGGTGACATCAAAGAAAGTCAAATTGCTATCTTTGTTAGATGAATCCGCAGTATTTTGTTGGGAAGCTGGGGGGGATTTGTCGCCGCAGGAAACTAAACCAAATACCAAGAAAAAGGTCAAAGGTAAAATAAGAAAGGAGGGAGTGGAGGAGAAATTTTGAATTTTTCTCTTTCCCCATCTCCCTCTTTTATAAAATTGATGCGCCATTATTCTTGGATTTCTAGGTGTCCATCACTAGTTCTAGGGTCTTCCAAAAAACCAATGCCAGTTAACGGTCGGTATGGATAGCTTTGGCGAGGGGTTTTTTGAATATCTTCTTTGATGGCTTCTAAATCAATGTAGCGATCGCTGACATTAATTAAGCTGTCGCTGGTCATCGAACGCAAGCTCACTACTTCTACCCGCACGCCGCGATAGCTGACTGAATTTACCGCATATGCCAAATCCCCATCACCGCTAACTAAAACTGCGGTATCATAAGAATCTACTAGTGCCATCATATCTACTGCTATTTCTACATCCAGGTTAGCTTTTTTAGAGCCATCTGGTAGCTGGACTAAATCTTTAGCAATGACTCGATAACCATTGCGACGCATCCACAGCAGAAACCCCTGTTGCTTCTCGTTTGTCCGATCTACCCCAGTGTAGAAAAAAGACCGCAGTAGTCTAGAACCTCCAGTTAATCGACACAATAACTTGGTGTAGTCGATTTCAATCCCTAGTTGCAATGCAGCGTAAAATAGATTTGAGCCATCAATAAATATGGCGACCCTGCCCCGATTCTCCAAAACTTGTTCTGGCGTAAATATTGAATCGGTTTCCAAATTATTCAACATTGTTGTGATACCTCAATTTTTATCCTTGTTATTTTTGATACGAATTACCAACTTTTAGATGCTAGTCACAGCGGCTTATGATAATGTTCCGGGACTAATATTAAGTTCAGCCCCGATAAATTTTTTGAGAAAATAAGAAATTGAACAAAATCAGAGTTTGATAAGGACTAATCGTTTTTCGGGGGTTCTATTCGCTGAAAAACAGGTTGGTATGTACCCAACTGTTGTTTACTAGATAGTAGCCCCCATGTCGCATGGGTGGCAAAAGGAGCAGCAATAGAACTTTGTATGCGATCGTTAAAGTTTATTCCAAAGCCCAGCTGCTGATAAATATCGCTGCTGATGTTCGGAATAATTGGGGATAGCAGATAAGCTGCTAGTCTAACTGATTCTAGAACTGCGTACAGAACTTTTTCCACCGCCTCCTGCTGTCCCTGTTTATACAATGCCCAAGGAGCTTGTTCCTCAATAAACTTATTACTGGCTTGCGCCAGTGAAAGTATGTCCACGCAAGCTTGACTGAAAGCTAGCTCCTCATAGGCTTGTTTTACCTGTTCCCCTAGACGTAAACCAATTGCTTTCAAAGGATTTTCGTCAGGAATTGCTTCATTGCCGATTGATGGGACATTATTATCAGCGCAGTATTTCTTCACCATGCCCAAGGTGCGATTGAGCAAATTACCTAAATCATTTGCCAAATCTGCATTCAGAACATTAATGAACCTAACTTCATTAAAATCTCCATCTTTGCCAAATTCGATTTCCTTAAGGAAGTAATAACGAACGGCATCACTACCATAGCGCTGAACTAACGCCACAGGATCGAGGGTGTTACCCAGACTTTTACCCATCTTCAGACCATCTTTGGTCAAAAAGCCATGTCCAAATACTCTTTCTGGCAATGGTAAGCCAGCCGACAACAGCATTGCTGGCCAGTAAACTGCATGGAAGCGCAAAATATCCTTACCAATTAGGTGCAAGTTAATCGGCCACCATTTTTCTAAAGCATTTTCTAAAGTCGGTTCTGCATCTGGTTCAAGTAATGCCGTTACATAACCTAGCAGGGCGTCAAACCACACATAAAGAGTGTGCTTGGCATCGACTGGTACGGGAAAACCCCAATCTAGATTCACTCGTGAAATGGAAAAGTCTTGCAGCCCTTGATTGACAAAGCTGAGGACTTCGTTGCGCCGACTTTCTGGTTGAATAAAATCCGGTTTAGATTGATAAAATTCTGTCAGCTTAGTTTGATATTTGGATAAGCGGAAAAAATAGTTTTGTTCGTCTCGCCACTCCACTTCTTTGTTAGTATGAATCGGGCAACGGTGTCCTTCTAGCAGATCCCGTTCTTCTTTAAATTCTTCGCAGGATACGCAGTACCAGCCTTGTTGTTGTCCCTGGTAGATATCACCAGATTCCCAGACTCGCTCAAAGAATTCTTTAACGATCGCTTCATGACGAGGCGCAGTAGTCCGACTAAAGCGATCGTATTGAATGTCTAGTAACTGCCATAAACTCACGAAGCTAGGGACAATTTCATCGCAAAACTCTTGTGGTGCTTTGCCTAAACTTTCTGCCGATCGCTGAATTTTTTGCCCATGTTCATCTGTACCTGTAATCAGTAATACCTGATGCCCCAGCAGCCTGTGAAATCGTGCTACTACATCTGCTGCGATCGTCGTATAAGCACTGCCTATATGGGGGACATCGTTTACATAATATAACGGTGTTGTAAGTGCAAATGTCTTTTGTGTTTTATTCACTAGATTCATGCAAAATAAAAATTAAGTTAATTAAAACGTTTTACATCTTTTTATCGGCAAAACCACGCAATTATACAATATTATTCCGATTTTTTCCAAGAACATCTTCATACTAGCAAATTTCTCAGGTCAAGAATTGTTTTATAATATGCATCAATTCAGCTTGTTTTTGCCTAAAAGATGAAAATTAACTAATCATAATTTTTTTGAATAGTTCCTATTAGATATTCTTGTGATGGAGAATACAAAATTGAAAAAGCAGAAAATCTAGCTGCTTTTGTGGATTAGATATTTCTATCTTAAGACGGTCATGGCAGTAGTAAAGAAATGTAAAAATTAATTTAAGATAAACTGCCATATTCACCGGAAAAATATATTGATTAGGTATGAGTCTAAATAGCCCCCTGGAGATTTCTCGCGCTTTGGTGGCGGCATTCTCAACGCAAATGTTTCGCTATTACGAAGATCGCATTCCCCAGGATGCCAGCGTGTTGGTAGTCAGCAATCACCGCAGCTTTATGGATGCACTGATTTTAATGGCGGCGTTATCGAATCCGATTCGCTTTGCTTGCCATCACTACATGGGACAAGTGCCAGTCATGCGGGAGATTGTCACCGGACAGTTGGGGTGTTTTCCTTTGGAAGAAACTCAAAACCGCCAGCAAAGCTTTTTTTCGCAGTCGCAGGTGCTATTGCAGTCCAAGCAGATGGTGGGAGTATTTCCAGAAGGAACTGAACCAATGGTGAAATTTACCAAGCCAAATCATCTGGGTGAATTTCAGCGAGGATTTGCTCATTTAGCATTGCGTGCGGATGTGCAGGATCTAGCTATTTTGCCGATCGCGATCGCCTCCTTAGAAGAGGTAAACACGAATGGCTTCCCTTTAAGGCTTTTGAGTCTATTTGACCCTTCAGAACCTTTGTTTAACCAAGGTGGTTGGCATCCCCTGGTAATTTATCGTCGGGTTGCTGTGTTAATCGGCCGCCCTTATTGGATTACGCCCCAACATCAAAAAAAATATCACGGCAAGCAAGCCAGAACTGTTGTGGCTGAACTGACAGAACACTGTCATGCTGAAATCAGCAATTTACTGCGTCAAGGTTGCTATTAAAATCAAAAACACCCAAGCTTTTATAAGCAACAATCAGCAGTCCAAAAGTTTTATACCATTGACCAATGACCAATGACTATAAGAGAAGTTGAGCTAAACCCTTGTTTTCTGACCCCTAAACGAGTACAGCCAGAGTATCCGCTGTTAGTATACTTGCCAGGAATGGATGGAACTGGTCAACTATTGCGATCGCAAACCGCTGGATTAGAAACTGGCTTTGATGTCCGTTGTTTGGCGATTCCACGGAAAGACCTTAACTCTTGGGATGTGCTAGCTAAAAGTGTATTGGACTTGATCCACGCCGAATTAGAAAAAAGTTCCCAGAGGGCAGTTTATTTGTGTGGTGAGTCGTTTGGTGGTTGCTTGGCAATGAAAACAGCAATCCAAGCACCGCAGTTATTTAAGCGAATTATCCTAATTAACCCAGCTTCCTCCTTTCATCTTCGCCCTTGGTTGAATTGGGCATCCCAACTTACTTACTTAGTGCCATCAGAGTTGTATGATGTTGGCGCACTGGGGTTGTTGCCGTTTCTAGCATCTTTGCCACGCATTTCTCAAAGCGATCGCCATGAACTGTTGAAAACTATGCGTTCTGTACCACCAGAAACCGTTCTTTGGCGATTGTCTTTACTGCGGGAGTTTGAAGTTGATCGGGAGCAATTAAGCCACTTAAGTCAACCAGTATTGCTAATTGCCGGTGGTAGCGATCGCCTTTTACCTTCTGTAACTGAAGTGAAGCGGATAGGGAATATCTTACCAAATACCAAAATTGTGGTGTTGCCCGATTGCGGACACGCTTGCTTACTAGAGCAAGATATTAATCTCTATGACATTCTCAAGGATAACGACTTTTTAGAAAGTAAAGCTGATATAAGTGTGGGGCAAGAGGTAAATAAAAATTAATTAAATAAACTCCAAACACACCATAATGATTGCACCTTTAACTACTTAGAGTGGTTTTTAGGTGTTCAATAATCCCATCTTATACCCGCGTTTGTCAGATGGTGCTGGTTTGCCTCTGTCTTCCATTGCCTTAACTAGATCGAACGCGGGGATTAGATATAAATCGAGTTTTGGCGTATTTGGGAACACTCACCCCTGAGCAATATGTGCCTATTGTTGATGGATTAACACAATTGTTCAGACAATAAAATAGTTAATCTTAAACTGATATTTACGTTTATAGAGGGATGTAGAGCCGCTCATACTTCGCTACAAATTTAAAGAGAGAGGCTTTACAAGATGGTGTCAAGCAATGGCAGACAAACCCCAAAAAATAGAGGTGAACAAAATAGTTAATTCACCCAGAGAAACTTCAGAAGTAAAAATCCAGGCTCAATCATCAGTAGAAAAGGAACCCTCTATATTAGAGTCTTTTGTTGAAACTGTTGCTCAGACTGGCAAAGCAGTTTTAGATACAGCAGTAGAGGTGGGAGAAGCGACGGCGAAACAAACACACAAGTTAATTGAGCAAACAACTCAAAGCAGCGGTGAGGTTGTGAATCGCCTCAGCGAAAATTGGCTGATTAGAAAACTATCTGGAGTCTTAAATCTCAATTGGCTGATTAACGATAGTAACCTTGTTGATTTAGAACAAGCAGAAGCGGCGGTAAACAAGCTTAAGAAACAGTATCCAAATGAATCACCTAGCCAGCTTGCTCACCGCATCATGGTGGAAAAAGCAACTCAAGCAGCCACAGTTGGACTAGCCACTAGTATTTTGCCAGGAATAGCAGTGGCATTATTGGCAATTGATTTAACAGCCACAACAAAATTGCAGTCAGAAATGCTTTATCAAATTGCATCTGTCTACGGGCTAGATTTAAAAGATCCTGCTCGGAAAGGTGAAATTTTAGCAATTTTTGGGTTGGCTTTGGGTGGAGGGCGTTTATTGAAAGCTGCGGGATTAGGCTTGCTGCGAAATGTGCCCTTAGCGGGTGCAGTTATTGGAGCTAGTTCCAATGCAACGATGATCTATTCATTGGGGTATGCTGCTTGCCGATTTTACGAAACCAAGCTGGATGAATCAACTTCTCTGGCATCGCCACAGACATTGGCAACATTAAAAGCCGAAAGTGAAAAGTATCTAGAAAGTGCGATCGCTCAAGAAGCCGTCATGGATCAAATCTTAGTTCACATGATTTTGGCTAGCCATCCAGATAAGACTTTGGAAGAAATTTTGCCAGAATTACAAGCTGTAAAACTCAGTCCTACCTCGTTGGATGCCATTGCCCAAAATATCAAATCACCTAAGTCTTTAGATATACTGCTCAATCAGCTGAATCGTGATTTTGCTATACCTTTGCTCGTTCAGTGTGAAAAAATTGCCCAGCTTGACAATAAGACTACACCACTTGAGCAAGAAATAATAAAAGCGATCGCCAGCAAATTTGACATTGACACAAATGGAATTGGGGCATTGGGCATTGGCCAGAGCAGGTAAAAGAGTAGAGTTATAAGCCGAGTTCACGAGTATCAAAGACGGAACTAGCTCTTTAAAGGTGATTCAACCTTTTGAATGAAGCTAAACATTTTTAATAAGTTTAAATCCTGCCAAGTCGTTGGAGTTTGGCAGGCTTTTGTAGTGTTTTACTAAATTAATGTTCTATCATTAATCTTTCCAAATATAACTACCTCTCTTTTTTTTAAAGTTTTTCCCTTTCTACCTCGAACTTTAAGTTGCTGTTTTTCTAGTCTAATTTTTTGTCTAGTTAATTCCTGAGCTATTAATTCCTGAGTCCGGCTTTCAATTTTAATTTGGCTTTCTATTGGCTGTTCTTTAATTTTTTCTCTTAGGCTTTTACCCATTCGTCTTACCTTCCTCTTTTAGTTTTTGAAGATGACTTTTGTACCGGGCATCAGCCTTTTGAATTAAGTGTTTATAAAAAAGTTTTTGGCTAACGCCGGATTTGTCACCTGCTACCAATAAAATGGCTTGTCTCAATGGGTCAAAAGCAAATGCCACACGCCAAACACCACCAAAAGCTGAGAATCGTAGCTCTTTCATGTTTACGTACTTTGACCCTTTGAGTGTATCAACATGAGGACGCTTTGCTTATGGGCCAAACTTTTCTAAAACCTGAGCCGTAGCAAGCAACTCATTTTTTACTTCTTGAGGTAGAGCATCGAACTCAGACTCGAAATCATCATGAAACTCAACTTGCCATTCCACTAATTTATTATGGTTAAAATGTCATGCATTTTCAAGACTATTATCGATTGACACTCTCAGCACTAAGATTATAGCTACTGACCCCTCATCTCCCCTATCTCCCTCACTTCCCACTTCCCTCACCATGAAACAAGAATTTTGAGCAATACTGGTACAAGAAGGATTACTTACACAAAATTCCAAAATGAAAATTCAACCTAGTGATAAGCCTTTGCTAGAGTGGGCAGGCGATAGTTTGGCAATTGGATTATTTGAAGATGCAGTAGAGTTAACCGGAGAATTGGCAACTTTAGATCAAAAATTTTCCGGTGTCTTAAAAGAACTAATTGCTGAAGAAGAATTTAAAGGTAAAGCCAACAGTACCATCTTCACCCGTGTGAATGCTGGTAGCCCAGTGCGGAAATTGATTCTGGTAGGTTTGGGTAAACCAGATGCACTAAAACTCGACACTTTGCGCCGCGCTGCTGCTGCTGTAGCTAGGGTAGGAAAAAAGCAAAAAAGCAAAATTTTGGGATTTAGTTTTCCATTGTGGAACAACGATCCTGCCGCAAGTGCCCAAGCGATCGCAGAAGGTGTCGAATTAGCACTTTACCAAGATATTCGCTTTAAATCAGAACCAGAAGATAAAGGTTCACAAATAGAAACCGTAGATTTACTAGGGTTCGGTGGACAAGAAGCAGCCATCACCCGCGCCAGTCAAATCGTTTCCGGAGTGAACTTGGCACGGCAATTAGTAGCAGCACCAGCCAACGCTGTAACACCAATTACATTGGCAGAAACTGCTCAAGCGATCGCTAACGAGCACGGTTTACAAATACAAATTCTGGAACGAGAAGACTGCGAAAAGTTAGGCATGGGTGCTTTTTTGGGAGTAGCCCAAGCTTCCGATTTGCCACCGAAATTCATTCACCTAACTTACAAACCAGAAGGTACACCCAAAAAGAAACTAGCAATTATTGGCAAAGGTTTAACCTTCGACTCCGGCGGACTCAATATTAAAGGTGCGGGTAGCGGCATCGAAACCATGAAAATTGATATGGGCGGTGCGGCTGCAACCTTAGGCGCAGCAAAAGCAATTGCTCAACTCAAGCCAGATTCAGAAGTTCACTTTATCTCGGCGGCGACTGAGAACATGATTAGCGGTCACGCCATGCGCCCAGGAGACATTCTCACAGCATCAAACGGCAAAACAATCGAAGTGAACAACACCGACGCTGAAGGACGTTTGACCCTAGCAGATGCCTTGGTTTATACCGACAAATTGGGCTTGGATGCGATCGTTGATTTAGCCACCCTAACCGGTGCTAACGTCATTGCCTTGGGTGAAGATATTGCTGGTTTGTACACTCCCGATGATGCTGTAGCTTCCCAAATCGAGAAAGCTGCTGAAACTTCAGGGGAAAAGATTTGGCGGATGCCAATGGAAGAAAAATATTTTGAAGGGCTAAAGTCTGGTATAGCGGACATGAAAAATACAGGCCCGCGTCCGGGTGGTGCAATTACCGCTGCCCTTTTCCTCAAGCAATTCGTCAAAGAAACCCCTTGGGCGCACATAGATATTGCAGGCCCAGTGTGGACAGATAAAGAAAATGGCTACAACGGCGCAGGGGCAACTGGCTACGGCGTTCGGACGCTAGTTAACTGGGTACTGGGAGCTGGAGAGTAGGGAGTAGAGGGGCAGGGAGCAGGGGGAAAATTCCTTCCCTCTGCCTCTGCTCTGCACTGTTCTCCCTACCCCTCTGCCTCTGCTCTGCACTGTTCCCCCTGCCCCTCTGCCCCTCTGCCCCCTGCCCCCTGTCCCCCTGCCTCTTCTCTATATCCAAATTCGTGCTATCTTGAGCTTGCCAGCAAAAATTGTTGCAATAGTAACAGAAGTAATTTGGCAATCAGAAAGTTAAGCTTTTTGGGCAGAGCCATCTGGTAAAATTTGTAAGGTTTCTAGAAGCTGTGAGCAATGGGATCGACTCGTGTAAGGATCGCAATTGACGCAATGGGAGGGGATCACGCACCCGGTGAAATCGTTGCTGGCGCACTGCGAGCACGAGAAGAATTGGGTGTAGATGTATTACTGGTTGGCGATCCCCAACAAATAGAAGCTGCCTTGCCACCAAAAACAAATTTAGGGCAGGTGGAGATTGTGACTGCTGAGGAAGCGATCGCTATGGATGAGGAGCCTTTAAATGCAGTTAGACGCAAACGCAAGGCTTCTATCAATGTGGCGATGGATTTAGTCAAGCAGCAAAAGGCAGATGCCGTATTTTCTGCCGGTCACTCTGGGGCAGCGATGGCATCTGCTTTGCTCCGCTTAGGACGATTGCCGGGAATTGACCGCCCAGCCATTGGGACTGTTTTTCCAACGATTATTGCTGGTAAGCCAGTGCTGGTACTTGATGTGGGCGCGAATGTAGATTGCCGTCCCAAGTTTTTAGAGCAGTTTGGCGTTATGGGATCGGCTTACAGTCAGTATGTCTTGGGTACAACTGAACCGAAGGTGGGTTTGCTAAATATCGGTGAAGAAGACTCTAAAGGCAATGATGCAGCCGTCCGCGCCCACCAACTGCTCCGCGATAATTCCCAAATTAATTTTATTGGCAATGCTGAAGGGCGTGATGTGCTTTCTGGTCGCTTTGATGTGATTGTCTGCGATGGCTTTGTAGGCAATGTATTACTAAAATTTGCCGAAGCAGTCGGAGAAGTGATTCTGCAAATTCTGCGGGAAGAATTACCCCAAGGATTGCACGGTCAAATCGGTTCAGCACTCTTAAAACCAAACCTGAAGCGGATTAAGCAGCGGATGGATCACGCAGAACACGGTGGCGCTTTGCTGTTAGGCGTGGCAGGGGTCTGTTTTATCGGTCACGGTAGCTCCCAAGCTCCTTCAATTTTTAATGCAATTCGCATGGCAAAAGAAGCTGTTGATAACGAGGTGCTACAACGAATTCAGTCCCAATATATCCTAGAGCGCGAGAGCGGTTAGTCATTAGTCATTAGTCATTAGTCATTGGTCATTTGTAAAGGACAACGACAAAGGACAAATGACAGAAGACAACTGACAAAGGACAAATGACAAGGGACAAAAAGCTGATAGCTGGGGAGATTAGGAGTGCAAAACTTAGGCATAGCAATTACCGGAAGCGGCTCGGCAGTACCAGCAACTTCCCTACACAACCAGACATTGAGTGAAGTAGTTGAAACATCAGATGAGTGGATAAGTTCAAGGACGGGAATTCGTCAACGGCGATTAGCCCTACCGTCTGAGTCCTTGAGCGTACTCGCTACTGCCGCCAGCCGTCAGGCGATCGCAGCTTCGGGAATTAGACCAGAAGACCTAGACCTGATTCTGCTAGCGACTTCCACCCCTGATGATTTGTTTGGTACTGCTTGTAAAGTACAGGCCCAATTGGGAGCCAGCAACGCAGTAGCCTTTGACTTGACTGCTGCCTGCTCTGGCTTTGTGTTTGGTCTGGTTACAGCAGCCCAATATATTAGAACAGGTGCCTATAAAAATGTACTTTTGATAGGGGCAGACATTCTCTCTCGGTGGGTAGATTGGCAAGATCGGCGCACTTGTGTGTTGTTTGGTGATGGTGCCGGGGCAGTAGTATTGCAAGCTGACAAAAGCGATCGCTTATTGGGATTTGCACTTAAAAGTGATGGCACTCAAAACCATCACCTCAACCTTGCATATACAGCTGCTTCCGAAGAACTCCTCCCCGGTGTAAAGATCGCTAAAGGCACTTATCAACCTATTACTATGAACGGCAAAGAAGTCTACCGCTTTGCTGTCCAAAAAGTGCCAGAAATTATTGACAAAGCCTTGTTTCAAGCCAACCTCAGTGTTGACCAAATAGATTGGCTGCTGTTGCATCAAGCCAATCAGCGGATTATCGATGCCGTTGCCCAACGCCTGAATGTACCAGAACATAAAGTTATCAGTAATCTCGCCCAGTACGGCAATACCTCTGCTGCTTCCATCCCCTTAGCTTTAGATGAAGCAGTACGACAAGGCAAAATTAAACCCAATGACATCGTTGCTGCATCCGGCTTTGGTGCCGGTCTTACCTGGGGCGCGGCAATTTTTAAATGGGGAAGGTAAATATTTTGTCCTTTGTCATTAGTCATTTTTCCCTTGTTATTCACTAATGACCAATGACAAATGACCAATGACAAATGACCACTGACCGCTGACTATTGACAAATGACAAAAACTGCATGGGTGTTTCCCGGACAAGGTTCTCAAGCGCTGGGAATGGGAATAGATTTATTAGATATACCCTCCGCTAAAGACAAATTTGCCCAAGCCGAGGAAATTTTGGGCTGGTCTGTAACAGATATCTGTCAAAACGAAGAAGTAAAGTTATCACAGACGCTATACACCCAGCCAATTCTTTATGTGGTAGAAAGCATTCTGGCCGATCTTCTCCGAGAACGAGGACATCAGCCAGATTTAGTTGCGGGCCACAGTTTGGGAGAATATTCTGCCCTTTATGTAGCGGGTGTCTTTGAGTGGTCGGCTGGTTTATATCTAGTAAAGCGTCGTGCAGAACTCATGGATAGTGCCGTCGGTGGGATGATGGCGGCTTTGATGAACTTTGACCGCGAACAGTTGGAAAAAGTTATTGCTCAAACGCCGGATGTGGTGCTAGCAAATGACAATAGTTCGGCTCAGGTGGTAATTTCAGGCACGACTGAGGCTGTACAAGCGGTAATGACTCAAGTTAAAGCAAAGCGTGCTATTCCGCTAAAAGTTTCTGGAGCATTTCACTCACATTTAATTGCACCCGCAGCTGCGGAATTTCAAGATATTTTAGAATCTGTAGAATTTCAGCCAGCTACTGTGCCAGTATTGTCTAATGTCGAACCAATCCCGTCTATTGATGCCGAGATTTTAAAGCAACGCCTGAATAAACAAATGACTGGTTCTGTAAGATGGCGAGAAATTTCTCTGCAATTACCAGCCAACGGCATTCAGCAAGTAATAGAAATTGGGCCTGGTAAAGTGCTAACTGGTTTAATTAAACGTATTAGCCCTGACTTAATATTAAAAAATATCCAGAGTGCTGCTGATTTGCCTGATTAATTCTTTATCAGGACTCGATAAATTCTCATCAAGCTATGAAGTTAGCTTGTATAGGTAGGGTTACGACAAATTCTGTGCCCAATCCTTGCGTGGAATTACAATCAAGTTTACCTTGATGTAGTTCAGTCACAATTTGATAGCTGATAGATAAACCCAATCCAGATCCTTTACCCACATCTTTAGTCGTGAAAAAGGGGTCAAATAATCTTGTTAGAGTTGTTTCTGGAACTCCAAGACCATTATCTGCGATCGCAATCTTGATTTGGTTTTCAGATACCAAGCAAGTATGAATCCAAATTGTATTGGGATATGAAGCAATCTCTGTAGGCGTGCGGTGCTGATTTGCATCTTCTAACGCATCAATCGCATTAGACAGAATATTCATAAATACCTGATTTAGTTGTCCGGGGTAGCAGATAATCAAAGGCAAGTTACCATAGTTTTTTACCACTTCTATTGCTAGGCACTTTGGTTGATCTTTCAGACGATGTTGCAAAATTAATAACGTACTATTAATGCCCTCATGAATATCAACCGCTTTAAATTCAGCTTCATCTAAACGGGAGAAATTGCGGAGCGATCGCACAATTTCGCTAATGCGA
The DNA here is from genome assembly GCF_036917095.1 of Nostoc sp. Taxonomy (GTDB): domain Bacteria; phylum Cyanobacteriota; class Cyanobacteriia; order Cyanobacteriales; family Nostocaceae; genus Nostoc. The sequence goes on along the minus strand of NZ_JBALFH010000053.1, from coordinate 36,989 downwards.
TTAGTGCCAATTTTCATCGAAGACAGCATCTTGGGCAGATCGCCTCGAATGAATTCCAGATCCAATTCTTTAGCCTCAGCTTGAATTTCAGCGACTGGATTGGGATAGTGATACTGATACAGTTGAATAAATTCCAACAAATCTTGGGCGTAATTCTGTATATGGGTGAGGTTGCCGTGAATGAAGTTGACAGGATTATTAATCTCATGTGCCACACCTGCCACCAATTGCCCCAGGGCTGACATTTTTTCACTCTGGATCATCTGGGTTTGAGTCCGACGTAGTTCTTCAAGTGTCTTTTGTAACGTTGTTGTTCGCTCCTCAACCCGTAGCTCTAACGCATTGTTTACCTGTTCTAGTTGAATGAAAGAAGTCTTTAACTGACTTGCCATACTGTTGAAAGAACTAGCAAGTCCTCCCAGTTCATCCTGTCGGGTGGTATCAAGAGCGATCGCAAAATCACCGTTAGCAAGTTGGTTACTAGCGGCGATTAATTGCTGGAGGGGTTTAGCGATTTCTTGGTGCAACACCGACAAGAGCAACAACACTTCAACCAGCAGTGCTACTGCACCGGAAATTAAGATAAATTGAGCCGTATCCCATGCTGCTCCCGATAGCAGTGATTTCGGATAGACTGTGACAAAATACCAGTCTGGGCCTTGTAAGCGAGTCACTGCTAAGTATTCACGGTCTTGGCTATTTTCCAGGACGTGGGTTTTGGGTTTAGCGGTTGTCACTAGCTGAAAAATGCGGTTGAGATGGGGATCGTTAATCGCATCGATTTTCAGTTGACCCTGAGCTTGCTGAATTTCCGCACTGCGCTGGGGGTCGACAATTAAACGACCGTCTGAGCGAAAAATTAGATTGTAAGTGCCCGGTAATTGATCCTGGATCGTATGCTCCATCAGATCGGTTAAGACCACATCATGTCCTACAATGCCCAGGAAGCGATCGCCATCATAAACAGGTACACTTGCCGAAATCATCCAGACTTTAACACTGAGATCGAGATAAACACCTGTCCACTTCGGCGATCGAGACGGGTTATGTTGAGGATCGGCAATATAGAAAAATTCCTCTTTCGGCATATAGAAATCAGGCGGTGTCTCTAACAAGATCGGCATACCTTTCCAATAGGTTGTCGTTGCATTTTCTCGTCTCACAAAATAAGTATCAACAAACTGATTAGACCAAGCAGATCCGTAGGCACTAATCAGCGTGTTAGCCGTTAGTAGTTGCTGCTTTAGTTCTTTAGTAATTTGCACATTTTGACCAATGAACGATCCAGCATATCGAGTAGAATCAAAGTCTTTGCGCGGTCGATTTTGGGGAAAATTGCGTTTAGTACCATCGTTCCAGGAAAAATATTGCCGCTCAAATTCAGCCTGGAAATCATTAGTGGGTTGCTTGAATTCCTGCAAAAGGCGATCGCGCAGCAAAGTGAGGTTATCCTCTGCAAGTTTAAAGATGTTGCTTTCATACTGTCCTCGATCGCTGATGTACTTTTCTAGCTGGACTTGGGTCTGGGCTTCCAAGCGGGACATGACATGGATATAGCTCACCCCAGCAGAGACGAGTACCACCACCGTTACTCGCAATGCCATATTGATTAGTGTTTTGTAGGTAAGTGAGGTAGGGCGATTCTTAACGAAACGGACAAACCTAAAAAGCAACTGTTTCTGAAGTGTTTGTCTAAATTGGGTAAGCATAGAGTAGCAGAGATAAGTGGCTGAAGATTTCCTGAAAGTTTTTGTAGATATACAGACGGATATGCTACATCGGTAGCTCGATCGCAAATTCAGTACCTTCGCCTGGTCTAGAATCTACTCGATCGCTCATCCATGTTTTTTTATGTTTGCCAAGCGCTCCGCTAACCCCAATCCCGTTCCTTTATCCACACCTTTTGTAGCAAATAAATGGTCAAATATCTTGTGTTAGATTGATTCATTCCCTAGCCAACCGAAAAGAGTCAAAAATCATACCGGAATTGCAATTACAAATTCTGTACCCTTACCCATAACTGAGTTAACGCTCAATTTTCCGCCGTGGGTTTCTTCAACGATTTGCCGAGCGATCGCCAACCCCAATCCTGTACCTTTACCAACTGCTTTGGTAGTATATAAGTGGTCGAATATACGGGTTTTCACTCCTTCGGGCATACCGGGGCCATTGTCAGCGATCGCAATTTTTACCCAATCTCCCTGTACTTTCGTCCCAATATTAATCCGATTGAGATTAGTTTGAATTTCGGCAAAACAGCATCCAGAATTAGACTCATCTAGCGCATCAATGGCATTTGCCAGAATATTCATAAATACCTGATTGATCTGTCCGGGGAAACAAAAAACTTCTGGAAGTTGACCGTAGTCGGTGACGACTTCGATGGCGGGACGATGTTCGTTAGCTTTGAGACGATGGCGCAGAATTAATACAGTGCTATCAATACCATCATGCAGATTAAAAGCTTGCTTGGTATTGCTGTCGGCACGAGAGAAAATACGAAGACTTTGGCTGATAGAGGTGATGCGATCGGCTCCATCTTTCATGGCGCGAATTAGTTTCGGTAAATCTTCTCGAATGTAATCTAGATCGAGCGCTTCCAGTTCGTCTTCAATTTCCGCACCGGGTTGAGGGAATTTTCTGCCGTAGAGATCGATGATGCCTAACAAGTCATGAATATAATCCTGTGCCGCATTGACATTGCCGACAATGCTGCCGATGGGATTATTGATTTCGTGGGCAACCCCGGCGACCAGATTGCCGAGGGCAGACATTTTTTCGTTTTGAATCAGTTGCAGTTGCGAAGCTTGTAGTTCTGCTGCTTTTTGGGCAACTTGTGCTGCGAGGGTTTGGGTGAGGAGAGACAGTTGCAAATGGGTACTGACTCGTGCTAGAACCTCTTTTTCATAGAAGGGTTTTACTATATAGTCTACGGCTCCTAGTTCCAATGCCTTGACTTTGCTCTCAGTATCTGAAAGGGCAGTCATAAAAATGATCGGAATACGGCAGGTGCGGACATTGGCCTTGAGCCGTCGGCAGGTTTCAAATCCATCGATTCCAGGCATCATCACATCTAGTAAAATCAGGTCGGGAAGGCGGCGTTCGACCTGTTGTAGTGCGCGATCGCCACTGATAGCGATCGCCACATCAAAGCCCGCATCGCCCAGCGTCTCTGAAACCACCTCTAGGTTGGTGGGCGTATCATCAACAATTAAAACTAAACCTGTAATCGTGGATATTGGAGGTATATGTTTCATATTGGAAAAGAGTAGTAGACGATAATTAGAACCAGCACAGGCAAAACAAACACTTTCTTTCCCTATTCCCTACTCACTACTTCCCGTCTTTCTTCCAAGAGATACTGCTGAATAAATTGTTCTAGTTGTTCGCTTTGGAATTGTTTTGCAAGTTGGACGATCTTTTGACTAAAAGCTTGGTAGCGATCGCTCTGTTGCTCAAGTTCTTCTGCTGCTGCGATGAGCTTCTTTAATCGCCCTTCTTGAACGAGTTCTAACCAAGCCTGGAGATCGGCTAGGGGGGGTGGAATTAATTCTGTCGGTTGCTGCCGATCTGAGGATTTATCTGGGATGTCTTCAGTTTTCCAAGTCAGTTCGAGATGTTTTTCTAGAACTCCAAATAAATCATTCACTTGCACAGGTTTGGTGAGGAAATCATCGCCGCCGGCATCAATACTCATTTGTTGATCGATTTGAGCGACGGAGGCAGAAGAGACAATGATTTTGAGCGAACGCAGTTGTTCATTTTTGCGAATCTGTCGCAGCATTTCAAAACCATCCATTACGGGCATAGCTAAGTCAGTAATGACTAAATCGGGGAGATGTTGCTGGAGTTGATCTAAGCCCGCTTGTCCATGTTCTGCTTCGGTGATGATGAAGCCTAGAGGCTCTAGGAGATTGAGCAAGACGGCGCGATTTTCCCAGCGATCGTCTACGACTAAAATATGGCGCTGTGGGCCTTCGTAGCCAATAATGTTACCCACGGATGCCGTCTGCTGTTGACTCCAGTCAGTTGCTAAGGGGAGGACGATCTCGAAGGAGAACTCACTACCGACACCAGGCTGACTCTTGACCTGAATCTGTCCACCCATTAACTGCACAAGCTGCTGGCTAATGGCTAATCCTAGCCCCGTTCCTTCTACTTTCCGCTTCTGCTCCCCCACTTGTTCAAATGTTTGGAAGAGTTTGTTGATATCTGCTGGCGCAATACCCACGCCAGTATCGGCAATGGTAAAGCAAAGTTGGGCAGTGCGTAGGCGTAGCCCGTCGTAGACATCGGACTCAACCACAATTCTTTTAACTTGTAGGGTAACACTGCCGCGATCGGTAAACTTAATGGCGTTACCAAGTAGGTTAATCAACACTTGGCGCAGACGTTTTTCATCCGCAGTAATACCTACGGGTAAATCAGCATTAGGTTGGTAGTGAAACTCAATGCTTTTTTGCTGCGCCCGAATATGGCAAATTTCGACAACGCCTTGCAGAAAAGACGGCAAGTGGAAAGCTTGGGGGGCAAGTTCGAGTTTACGGGCTTCGATTTTGGAGAGATCGAGGATGTCGTTAATCAGTGTTAGCAGATGAGAGCCACACTGGTGGATGATGTTGACTCCCTGACGTTCTTTGCCCCCCAAGCTTTTGGAGCGTCCAAGAATTTGGGCATAGCCCAGAATCCCATTCAACGGTGTACGAAGTTCGTGGCTTATGTTGGCAAGAAATTCACTCTTGGCACTGTTGGCACTGTCAGCAATTTCTTTGGCTGCATCCGCTAAGAGTTTTGATTGTTTCAGTTGGGCTTGTTCAGCAGATTGGACATAAACCAACACCCCAATCAGTGTTCCCGCCAAGGCTAAGATTGCCAGAGCGATGGTATCTAAAAGCTTTAGTTGAGATTCAATATTTTCACGGGGAATGACGAGTGCTACTGACCAGTTAGCTTCTTTTAGAGGGAGAAACGCAACATATTTTTTAGTTTTGTCAAGGGTTACTAATTCAATACCCTGTTGCCGATGTACCATCTTTTGAGCGATCGCCGCTAAACCTGGATCTTCGGAATCGGTTAATTTCATCCCAGGCTTTTCGATTGTGGTCATGAAGGCTGGGTTAGGATGGATAATTGCCTGTCCTGTGGAGTTGAGAGTAAAAGCATAGCTATCCTTCCCGTATTTTAGTGTCTCAATGACATACTTGACGCGATCGACAGCAACGTTCCCATGCACTACACCTATTGGAGAACTTAATGAATTTCCATCTCTGCGGATGGGAGCCGAGATTGCTACTGATGACACTCCATTCGCTCTGGCAATCATGGGATCGCCTACATAGATATGTCCTAACATCGACCTTTGAAACCAGGGGCGATCGCGGACATTTCCCCGCTTACTGTTCTCTACAGTACTATCGCGCCATCCATCTTTTGTTGTTAAAGCAAAGAGTGAAAAATCTTCAATTCGCTGGTGTTCCGCCTTCAAATATTTACTGGCGATCGACCAATCCACTGAGCGCACTACGTCTGTGTTTGCCAGCATTTCAACTCTAACTTTTAGACTTGCTAGCCAGCGATCGATCTCATGTGCGCTATGTTCCACCTCTGACAGAGCATTATGCTTGAGATTTTCTAGCATCATGCTTCGCACGGTCTGATAGCTTAAATAAGCACCTACAACTACAAATAAGGTAGTGCCACCCACAATTACTTTAGCTAACAGGCTGCGTGAAGGTCTAACAGGTTTTGTGTGGAGGGATGAGGGCGAATCGTAGGCAGGTTTTTTAGCTGATTGGAAAGACTGCCAGAACGAGAGGGCGGACATAGATATCTGTAATAAATTGAAGATTTATAATTTATGATGCCCATCTGTTCAGGAAGATTACCAAGATGGGTTCACCGAGCGATTTTCTCAACAATCATCCACGAGTCAACCCCTCGATTCATTCTGCCTGTTTGTTATGGTGATAAATAGCTGAGTGTCCCTTCTAATACATTTGGACTCATCAGCGTTTGAGTTTCTTGTGGCAGTAAAGATGCAATACTAAAGTCAATTAATTTAACTTGTTTGGTTTCGGGATTAATTAAAATATTGGCGGGTTTGATATTTTTATGAATAATGCGATCGCGATAGAGTATATCTGAGGTATTGCAGAGTGCGATGTCTACGACGGGCTACGCCTACGCAATTCTTAAAAACTCTTGTAGAAAAGCGGTATGTCGCGTCTGCTCAGAGGTGAAATAATATTTAAGAGAAATCCCGCCAAAATCTTCCATCACCAATGCATAGCCATTTTGATCCGGTTCCAAACTGTAGGTTTGAATGATTAGAGGTGAGTTGATATTTTTAGCTATGGTGTAGTGATTACGAAACGATAAGAGTTCGCCCAAACTCGGATAAGGATTTTTCAGCAATTTAATCACTACAGGTAATAAGTCAGTTTCTCTATAACCGCGATACACCAGGGTTCGAGAACCGTTGTAGAGTTGTTCGCTAACCTTGTATCCAAGAATACTGACTGTAGCGATCGCCATACTGCTAAATCCTAAAGATTTCTAGATTTAGTTTTCCCAGATGGGTGAAGCAATTCATCTCTACGGCTTTTTGCGTTTGATCTAGGCGTTGCGATCGCTTATGCTAAATTCAGTTTGATTTGCATTATCTTCTGTGGACAAAAACCGCGAACCGTTTATCAGTCTGGCACTTTACCACGCCTTTAAATGGTCAGTCGTCAGCCCCATGCTTCACACTTACTTTCGGGGCCAGATTTATGGTACGGAAAATGTCCCCCAATCAGGGCCGTTGTTGATAGTGAGTAATCACGCTAGTTACTTTGACCCGCCCATTGTCTCTAATTGTGTACGTCGTCCTGTGGCGTACATGGCTAAGGAAGAGTTATTTAATATTCCCATTTTGGCGCAAGCGATTAAATTGTACGGTGCTTATCCGGTGAGTCGGGGAAATGCCGATCGCAATGCCATCCGTTCCGCCCTAAAATATCTCGATAACGGTTGGGCTGTCGGTGTTTTCTTGCAAGGTACTCGCACCCCAGATGGTCGAATTACAGACCCCAAAAGAGGCGCACTGCTGCTGGCGGCGAAAGCAAAAGCCCCAATATTGCCGGTGAGTGTCTGGGGTACTGAGGGGATTTTACAAAAAGGCTCGTCCCTACCTCGCGCAGTTCCCATTACTGTGAGAATTGGTAACTTAATTGATGCTCCCAGTTCCAGTAATAAAGAGGAATTGGAAGCGTTGACACAAAAGTGTACCAAAGTAATTAACGAGATGCATGATTTAGGAAGATAAGGTAGACAAGCAAGAGATATATGCTTTAGGGAGGTAGCAATCGCGTCCTTAGCCTCTGTATGTTTAATCTCAATGTGCTCTAGCTATGAAGTTTAACTTTATGCTTAAATGCAGCTACTAGGCAAATCTACTTCAATTTCACCCTAAACAGCATATGAGCGGCTTGGAAGCCAAGAATTTTTGGGAACGATTAAATAATCTGGCGTTAGTCCGCTTCTTGCTTTTAATTGCTTCTGGCTGGGCAATTGTACAACTTTTAGCTTACTTTGAAGCGGTCATTGTTATTTTTACATTTGCGGCAATTTTAGCTTTTTTACTCAGCTATCCTGTACAATGGCTGCGGCATTTTTTGCCACACAGCGTAGCTGTTGGTGTCGTTTTCTTGTTCAGCATTGTGATTATTGGGAGTCTGATAATTACCGTCGGCTTAACGGTTTTATCTCAAGGACAACAATTAATTGACAGTCTAACTGGCTTTGTAAATTCTTTAATCCCTTTATTAGAGCAGCTAGAAGGGCTTTTGCGAAGCCGGAATTTGCAGATAAATTTAAGTTTCATTCAAGAACAATTGCGAAACCAAGCTATATCTAGTCTTGTTACTAGCTTGGCTGTTTTACAAGGATTTATGACGAATTTCCTGACATTTATATTGATTGCAGTTGTGGCTTTCTTTATGTTACTAGATGGAGACAAGCTGTGGAATTTTACCATAAAAATAGTACCAAAACACCGACGCAATAGATTTACAAAGATAATCAGACGCTCCTTTCTTGGATTTTTTAGAGGTCAGTTGTTATTAAGTGCATTTCTCACAAGTACAACTTTTTTAATATTTTTAATATTAAAAGTACCTTTTGCTTTGATATTGTCAGTGATAGTCGGAATTCTTGATATCATTCCTGGTATAGGAGCGACATTAGGAGTAAGCACAGTTACTCTATTTGTGTTGTCTCAAGGTGTTTGGTTAGCATTGAAAGTATTGATAGCTTGTATTGTCCTCCAGCAGATACAAGACAACTTGATTTCGCCTCGAATTATGCAAGATGCACTGAATCTTAATCCTGTAGTAATATTCTTCGCTTTGCTAGTAGGCGCTAAAGTAGCAGGTTTACTAGGAGTTTTTATATCTATTCCCATCGCTGGAGTAATTGTATCTTTATTTGAAATTGATGAGATGAAAGCAGAGGTTTAGAGACGCGATGAATTTTAGAGACGCGATGAATTGCGTCTGTACAAAAGTTGGAAGTAGAGACGCGATTCATCGCGTCTGTAGTAATTAATGTAAAATAGTTTCTTAGCCAATACAAATTGAGGAATGATGTCGGATTTAAGAGCGGAATTGACAGAAATTCTGGATGAGGCAGAGTGGGAGTGGCTAATTCCTCATGTACAACGAGATGCAGTAATTTTGGTGGCGCTTGAGCTAAACTTGGTGGATGTTGGAGTAGCGATCGCCAGTGATAACATCCCATCAGTGGAACAGTGGATTGATAAACAATTGATTGCCAAACCCACGACAGTACAAGTGGGAGAATGGAATGGCGATCGCACTAAACGATTTAATACTCTCATCGTTCAGCCTTACGTTCTGGCGCAAGAAATAGTTGCTGCTTAATCGGTTTTTGTAGCATTTCGATCGGAGTTAGAGCCTACAAAAATGTTTATGTAGTATAAAATACATCAATGTATAAGAAGGCAGAGGGTGAATATACCTCTTAACCATTGACTAAAGCAAAATTTTCTCCTTAAAGATTTAGCCATCTAGGAGCTAGAATTGTTACGATAATTTCAGATTAGATGTTGAAACCTTGATCCAATCTGAAACCTTAGAACTATTAGAATGGCATCGCCTCTGCCAGCACCTTGCCACCTTTGCGGCAACTAAGTTGGGGGCGACAGCTGCGCGTCATCTGAAAATACCCGATTCTCAGATCCAAAGCGAACAGTTGTTAGAGCAAACCAAAGAAGTTTACCAACTGGAAACTCGCCTCACAACGGGACTTTCATTTGAGGGAATTCAAGATATTGGCGATTCCTTAGAACGGGCAGAACGTAGTGGAGTTTTGGCAGGGGATGAACTGTTAGCGATCGCCACCACCCTCGCTGGTGCCAGAAACTTGCGCCGTGTGATTGACAATCAGGAAGATTTGCCGATATTGACTGATTTGGTTGCCGATTTGCGGACTTATCCAGAACTAGAACAGGAAATTCACCGTTGTATTGATGAACGGGCCCAGGTAACCGATCGCGCGAGTCTAAAACTGGGAGAAATTCGCACAGACTTGCGGCGAGTACGCAGCCAAATTACCCAAAAGCTGCAAAATATCTTACAGGCAAAATCTGGAGCAGTTCAAGAACAGCTAATTACCCAACGGGGCGATCGCTTTGTCATCCCCGTAAAAGCACCTCAAAAAGATGCCATCCCCGGTATTGTCCACGATACCTCTACCAGCGGTGCCACCTTGTACGTGGAACCGAATTCAGTAGTACCCTTGGGCAACCAACTGCGGCAGATAATTAGGAGAGAGCAAGCCGAAGAAGAAGCGGTTCGTCGTGCTTTGACTGAACAAGTAGCCGCAGTCAAACCAGATTTAGAGAGATTGTTAGCGATCGCTACCACTTTGGATCTGGCAACCGCTAGATCGCGATATAGTTACTGGCTAGGAGCGAATCCGCCGCGATTTATCCAGCGTGAAGACAATGAAATCATTACTTTGCGGAATTTACGACATCCATTGTTAGTGTGGCAACAACAGCACGAACAAGGGCAACCAGTAGTTCCTGTAGATTTACTGATCAACCCGCTAATTCGGGTAGTGACGATTACCGGGCCAAATACTGGCGGTAAAACTGTAACCTTAAAAACTTTGGGGTTAGCAGCATTGATGGCAAAAGTGGGTTTATTTGTCCCCGCCCGCGAACCAGTGGAAATACCTTGGTTTGATAAGGTGTTGGCAGATATTGGCGACGAACAATCCTTACAACAAAGTTTATCTACATTCTCTGGGCACATCCGCCGGATTAGTCGGATTTTAGAAGCATTGGGAAATGGAGAATCGGGAATCGAGAATGGGGAAAAGGAAATACCCAAGCCCCGATCGCTCGTTTTACTCGATGAAGTCGGCGCAGGAACCGATCCAGTTGAGGGTAGTGCTTTAGCGATCGCCTTGTTGCAATATCTCGCCAACCATGCCCAGCTAACGATCGCCACCACTCACTTCGGGGAATTAAAAGCCCTGAAATACGAAGACGAGCGGTTTGAAAATGCCTCTGTAGAATTTGACGAAAGTACTCTGTCGCCTACTTATCGTTTGCTGTGGGGCATCCCCGGACGTTCTAACGCCCTGACAATTGCCCTACGCTTGGGATTAAAACCAGAAGTGGTAGAACAGGCGAAAACTCAAGTGGGAGAGGCTACAGATGAAGTTAACCAGGTGATTGCTGGCTTAGAAGCGCAACGCCGCCGCCAGGAAACCAAAGCTGCGGAAGCCCAAGTTTTGTTGCAGCAAGCGGAACGTTTATACAAACAAGTATCCGCAAAAGCCGCAAGTTTGGAGGAAAGGGAAAGCAGTTTGCGGGCTTCCCAGGAAATCGCAGTCCAACAAGCGATCGCCCAAGCAAAAGGTGAAATTGCCCAAGTGATTCGCCGCTTGCAGAAAGGTACGCCCACAGCCCAAGAAGCCCAACAAGCAACCAATGCTTTGAATCAAATTGGCCAGCAATATCAGCCAGCAACGCCAGCAAAACCAAAAGCTGGATTTATGCCCAAAGTAGGCGATCGCCTCCGTGTTCCCAAATTGGGACAGGTAGCAGAAGTTATAACTGCCCCCGATGAAGATGGGGAGTTAAGCGTTCGCTTTGGGCTAATGAAGATGACTGTGAAGTTGCAAGATGTAGAATCTCTAGATGGTCAAAAAGCCGAACCAATCGTCAAACCCAAACCAGCCCCAGCACCAGTAACGCCACCACCGCAAACTGTCCCAGAAATTCGGACTTCCCAAAATACCATTGATTTGCGTGGTAAACGGGTGGCTGATGCCGAATACATTTTAGATAAAGCCATTTCGGAAGCTACAGGCCCAGTCTGGATTATTCACGGGTACGGCACTGGTAAGCTGCGACAAGGAGTTCACGCTTTTTTGCAACAGCATCCCAGAGTGAACAACTACGAACCAGCAGAACAAGCAGATGGCGGCAGTGGTGTTACCGTTGCTCACATAAAATAAAGAGCAGGAATGCTATGTTACTTGAACTGAATCAACTAATTGTTAGAGCCGGTCATCAGTTGTTGATTAAAGATGTCTCCTGGTCGGCATACAAACGCATTTTAGCGGAATTGGGAGACAATCGCAGTTCTCGGATAGCTTACAGTCAAGGGGTGCTGGAAATAATGGCTCCTTTACCAGAGCATGAAGTAGCTAAAGTTATTATTGGGGATTTGGTAAAAGTTTTATTAGAAGAACTCGATCTGGAATTTTGGAGTTTGGGTTCTACAACTTTTGATAAGGAAAGTATGGATGCTGGGGTAGAACCCGATGATTGTTTCTATATTCAAAATGAAGCTAGAATTAGGGGCAAAGATAGAATCAATTTAGAAACTGACCCGCCTCCAGATTTAGCTATTGAAATTGATATTACCTCCCGGACTCGTTTTAATAATTATCAAGCTTTGAGAGTACCAGAACTGTGGCGATGGAATGGAAGCAAGTTGCAAATAAACGTGCTGCTCGATGGTCAATATATAGAATCAAATACCAGTTCTATTTTCCAAAATCTTCCAATTGACCAAGTGATTCCCGAATATTTGATGCTGAGTAAAACTAATGGTAGAAATGCGACAATGAAAGCATTTCGTGCGTGGATAAGACAGCAAATTGGTAGCCAGATTTAGTTGAAATTGCCAGAAATTGCTACTAAAAAAAGTTTGTGACCAGTGCTATAAAAGTATGATTTTATCGCTCAAAGCTAGGCTAATGCCATCTACGGCAATAATTGGCGATTTCTACGTAATTTCCATACCATCAGACAAGATGAACTAACTAACAATAAAGCTGAGATTGATGGTTCTGGAACCTTGGTGATTACTAACGAGAGGTCATCAGCATAGCCATCATTCACGCGTCCACGAACATAGTTCATCTCCAGAGCAACATTAATTTGTCTTGCACCAACGGGAATAAAACCTTTTGTAGATTTGAATAATAAACCTGTTGTATTATTTCTTTTGTCTGGAGTGGGAGAAGTAAGGAATGCTGTATTTAGAGATTGACCATCTTGATTGAGGAAATTAAGACTAAACTTCACATTATCTAAATCAGTGCCGTAGCCACCTAACCAGGCGCTTAAATCGTATGCTCCTTGTCCAGCATCAGTTATGGAGGCAAGGTCAGCTATATCAATTAATTGAGAAGCACTTGATGAGCCTCTATTAGCACCACCAAAAAAGAGATTTTTTCCACCTACACTTGGGCCTGAACTATTAGCATCAGGAAGTCCACTAACGGCAACTATATTGCCCAAAGCATTAGTAAATTCAAAACCTGTTGCTCCATATTGCAGCACACTAAAACTATCACTTGGAACCCAGCCAGGGATAAAAGGTATATCAGTTCCAACAGCATTACCAATTGTATCTCCTTGCCCTTGTTCTGCATCCCCATTAACAATAAGATTTTGACCAAGGGTGGCTGCATAGATAGGGCTAGCAAGCAGAATACTCGATGAGATTCCCGCTATCAGAGCTATACTTTTATTTGCGATTTTTTGAGATAAAAAAGGAAAGATATTCAGCTTATTCATATTTTACTTACTTTGTAGATATAGTATGAGATTGATTGAGTTCAAGACAAAATTAGAAACTTTTCTACCTGCGCTGGTCTAATTTGATTAATTGTTTTTTGACCAATCCTTGTTTTTTATTCAGGATAAAAGCTATACCTACAGCCAGTAAAATTCCACCAGCACCCTGATGTTCGGGAACAGAAGTAGAGGGTGCACTAAATCCATACTTTTCTAAAATTTCTTGCCCTTTTTGTGACAGGATATATTCAGCTAATTTTTCACCATCCGGATCGGCGTTCTTGAGTGTAGCTAATCCATAATCAGCTTTTGTTGCTAAATAGTTGGGTAGCTCTACTATTTGCAGATTTTCACCACCTTCTATTTTTTGGGCAGTCTGACCACTCGTGTAATAAGATAAAAATATATCTGCTTGCTTTGTTTCTTCTAGAAAGTAGACTAAATTATTTTTGCCATTAGGAACTATAGGAGCATTCGGATTACCACCTACTAACTGCAAGGCTTTATCCTTCAGAATTTGAGAGCTACCAGGTGTAACCCGATCGGCCTTGTCAAATATCTGCCATGCATAGTTACCAGATGGATCTGCTATAGGTGTTGAAGTTCCCACCTTGATTTCAGGCTTTAGCAAAAAGTCCAACAAATTATCTGATGTAATACCAAGTCCCGATCTGACAACAGCAGTCATGCGGTTGCTAGTGAAGTTCTCTACAGGTTCACTTAAACCTTCTTCAAACAATGTCTGAGGATTATCAATATCTGCACTAGCAAAAACATCTGCGGATCTTCCGGTTTCGGCGAATTCTTGTTCTATCAATTCTCGTGTTAGCCCAGACGGGCCAAATCTCGTTTCTACCGGAATCCCATATTTCTCGTTAAAAGATTCAGCTACTTCTGTAAGGCTATCTCGCAAACTACCAGCACCGTATAGCTTAACTGCGAATGCCTGAGTTGGCAGAGTGACACCGACAGCACAAACTATCAGTGAAAAGGCAAAAAAATGCTTTTTCATCGTTGTTATATTATTGGGTTGCTATTACTACTCAGCGAACTATCTATAACCCATACTTAAGTATGATCGGTACTAAATGTCTAAACTATTACCTCTGCCCACTAAGTTTATAAATGAGTTCTGATATGTGCGTGGTTGGCAGTTAGAGCTATACTACCAACTAAGTTGGATAAAATCAATTGGCCAATATCTTCAAACGCTGACTTTATCAAATTTTTAAGTTTGTCATCAGTTTCATGGAGGCATCAATCGTCCTGATGTTGCCCACCCTGTCCTGAAATAACAGGCTGCACACAAGCAAAAAAGAGGTGGGATTGTGTCCAGCAGCAAGAAACGCCTTTAGCAAACAGGCAAAAGATTTGTATAGTAATTATGTATACATAAAGACCAATTAATAAACATCAATAAATTTCAAAATTTAAAACCATAAATAAATTAGGAGGTATTCTACATAATTATTTAACGATAATTAGCTGTTAGTATTCAAAACAATAGTTTATTTATACTCTTATACGGAGCTAGCAGCGAAAGTTAGGTAAACCTTAACTAGAATTGATAATTTTCTACTTTGTCGAAAATAAATTTTCATCTAGAGTAAGACAAAGATACCTGCTGTTTACCACATAGAAAAAAGCTACCTGAAGCCTCTGGCTCAGAGCTATGGGAAACCAAGCTTGATTCTTAAGAGTCTGGTTTCAAAATGGGTAACAGCAACATCCCCTATCAGCTCGATCACCTATGCTAAAAGTTATGCACTCGGCCGCCAACTCAGCCACTCCAAATTCCCAGTGGGAGGATTTAATCAAGCTTCCAGCCCCAAACACAGTTCAATGGGACAATATCAAAACCCAATTAGACTTGGTGCTGTTGGCGCTAGAAACCTTAACTGGGATTGGTTCAGAGGCTATGCTTTCGGCGGCAACCGATCTGAATTTAGAGTCAAGAGTGCCAGACCGCGTAGCTTTATGGCGACTGCGCCAATCAAATCCCCTACGCAAAGGTCAAGGAGGGCGAAAAAAGCTAGATGTCGAAGAAGCGCGATCGCTTGTTTTAATCGTCTGCTACCTAGCCAAACAGCACCAGGAATTGATTCGCCGCGCTGTCGGCCTATTAGAGCAAATGGCAGAAAATAACCGGGAACCTCACCAGGCTGCTTTACTTGGAGATTATATTGATGCTTTTTGCAACACCTACCAAGAGCGGATGGAAGAGGACGAGAAAATCTCAACGGATTTACTTACCAACCTGGCCCTAAAACTGCTTGTAGATTTACTTTTTTACAGTGCTCCTGGTGGGCATCGCCGTCTCTGGCTAGCACTTATAGACCGTTCAACAAAATTTTAAATTTAGATTTGAAATTCCTCAACGAAAATTTGCTTGTGATTTGTTTACTAGATCGGGAAACCTTTTTGATAGTCGTTAGCTCTTGGCCGATCCACTATCAGCACTACTTCCTTATTGCACACCAGTTTGCATAACGGAAGGAACTTGACAAAGTTCTGAGTGGAGGAATCCGCCGTTACAACTTTTCTTTGCAAGCAACTGGCTCAACTTTTTGCAAAATCCCAAATAGTCTTCCTCGCAGTTCCTGTCATGCCTCTATCAAATTCTGTTATTCGTTGCTACACACCCCCAACTTGCACGCTAGAAGTATTCGCGCAAAGCTCACCTTTGTCCCGTTGGATGGGTAAAACTGTCCTCAAGCACCTGAGCTTTGAGCTTCGTTTTGACGATCCCCGATTACCAGAAGAACACAGAGTTCCAATTCGGGGCGATCGCGAACAACTCGAAGCTTTGTGTGATGCCGTCACAAGCTACGTACAGCAATTCCTCCAACAGCCTCCAGAAAGCTTTTGGGTCAGTTTCTCCGGTACCCAACAGTCAAGCACAGCATTGGGTGAGCCGGAATTAAAGTCCTCAACAAAAATATTAAATTCCTTTAGTACCCAGTTTCCTGGGGCAAATATCCACTTAGAACCAAGCGGCTATTTAACTCACAATTTATTTCTTGGTTCTCTCGCTAACCACTCATCTGGCCCCGTAATTCAACTCAGTCTGCTGCAACTATTCGATTTGGCAAGTGCTTTAGATGAATACTCAACTGATGTCATGGCACTCCCAACTCTCAACAGCACTTCGACTCTGAGGTTCCCTGCTTGGGCACCTGTTGCCGCAGTCTTAGTATTAGGTGTAGGTTTTTTACCACTTACTTGGCAATATGCTAACAACATTAGGGAAAACCAACAGCAGACAGCCAAAACATCAGATGCAGGAGCGGTAAAGACTGCTCTAGAACCTTCATCCTCACTAAACTTTCCCACGCCGCAACCTGGACTCACTCCTTCATCAGATAATCTGCTAGGTTCTACCCCTCCACTTCCCACATCCAGTTTGCCCCAAGCACCTCTAACAGCCCCTGGTTCCAGTTTCTCTACACCGCTACCTGTATTTCCAAATAATAATGCGCTGACAATACCTCAGGGCAAGACTTCAACCCTTTCTACTAATCCAGCGATGCCTCCGGCGAGCTTTGCTAACACACCATCTAGCAAAACCCCAGGCCAGGAAATTGCTATATTACCAAATCTTGGACAGAACCCTACAGGGTCAAGTACCCAACCTAGTACTCTCCCTCAGCTGCGGAATTTGCCACCTAGACTATCTTCTAACCCAAGCAGCTTACCGGCTAATATCTCACCAGTCTCTCCCCCGCCTCTTAGCACCATACCCAATAATAGTGGTGGAAATACCCCTACCCAACCTTCCCCACTAACCTCACAACAGCTAGAGGAAAGAATCAATTCCCTACAGCCACCTTCTCCTAGAGAGAAACCTGCTTCACAACTTTCCTCCTCTAGAACTGCGGAAAATAATCCATTCATCGATCAATTAGGGGACGCACGCAAAGCTCCAGCATCTACAGAAGTAGCTACGGGCACATTATTTGACACACCTCAAGTAGCAGAAGCTAGAGAGTACCTCACAAAGCGTTGGCAACCACCCACTGGACTGGGACAAACATTAGAGTACAGTTTGATAGTCAGTGTTGACGGTACAGTTGAACGAATTTTTCCCCTTAATAAGGCAGCAAGAGAATTTGTTGATAGCGCTGGGATGCCTGAAGTTGGTAAACCTTTTGTTTCCGCCAATAAACGCGGACAAAATGTCAGAATTCGAGTTGTACTCAGTCCTGATGGCAAGGTACAGACTTTTCCAGATGAATAAATAAACTAATCGGTTTGATGCCACTTGTAAAACTGGTACAAATCTTGTGCCAGTTTCTATTTACTGCAATTGCTCTTGAGCTTGTTTTTTGGAGTCCAGTTACCAAACTGGTCTTACTATTGATACCAGTAAACCTACCAATCAATAGAATCACTGTTAACACCAATTCTCCAAAATCAAACTATAGATACAAGTCTGGAAACCCAGAGGAAATCTGACTTTTCTTGATTAGGTAGCTTGCTTCTCCCTGGAGGCGAGTATTAGGAATTGGTATAAATTACCCAGATCGAAGGTAGGAAATATGCAAACAATTGGTACTCAAAAAGACAGTCCGGCTTGGGTTATTCAAACTTGGGCAGCTTTTGTGATTTCTATTTCTATGACCACCTTCGGCATTGTAAACTTACCTGTAAATGGCTGGGTGAAAGGTTTTATGGGTATGGGTATGGCTTTCTCTGTTGGCTCAACTTTTACTTTGGCGAAAACTACTAGAGACTTGCATGAAAATAGAAGATTAACCGCTAGGTTAGACGAGGCGAAAGTAGAAAAATTGCTTTCACAACACGATCCTCTAAATTTCAAATAAAGGCAGTCATACCAATTTTGGATTAACAGGCTTTACCAAAAAGCCGTTTCAGGAATATCAAACAATACTACCTTTTGCTATTTGATGGGATCTCCATATCATAAATTAATCATATGACAAAAGACAAAAGGACTGGTATAGCCAGTCCTTTCTTATATTGATTTAACGTTTTTATCTTAATAACGGGATTTTTTGGTTTTTAACTTTTGCTTTTTACGCCGACGTTCGCTAGCAGCAACTGCCTGTTCTACCGGATAACCCACTACAGGAATTACCTGATATTTGCGCTCTTCTTCTAACTTTTTCAGTTCAGTGTAATCAAGCCAGTGAATGCAATCAACCGGACAAGTGTCAATTGCTTCTTGGATAATTTCCTCAGCGTCCCCATCTTGCCGAACTACGCGCGATCGCCCGTAATCTGGTTCAATGTAAAAGGTGTTACGTGCAACGTGAGCGCAATGTTTGCAACCAATACAGGTAATTTCATCAACATAAACACCATTTTGACGCAGCACACCACCCAATTCCGGTTCTAAACCAGAACGTTCTGGGGCATCCCGTAAAAAACCCCCTAATTCTGGTTCCAAACCGGAACGGTTGTCTTCTTCTTCTTCTGGCGACGGCAGAAAATCAGCCATTACGCACTCCAGCGCTGTACTACTAAGCGAATTGAACCATCTTCATTTTTTTGTTGTTCAGCGACTTGAAAGCCAACACGAGCCGTTTCTTTCACAACTGTTTGATAAGCATAACGCTGTGTCACCTGGCGCAAAAATCCATCCACAGATAGGCCTTGCTGCCAATATTGCAAGTCAGCTACCAATTCATATTCCTTGCCATTCCATCTAAAGCCGATGTCATAGCCATTTTCCTGCTCAATACTAACTTCCGCAGGATGGGTTTGACCGCGATAGCCGCGTACTTCGCGTGGGCCGGGTTTCCAGTCTATACCTAATTCAGTCAGAGCATCTTTTAAAGAATCAAGGTTACGGATTTGAGTCTTAATTTGGCTAAAGTGTGACATGGTGGTTGTGAATTAATTACACTAAACTACTGTGAAAACTTACCAATCGCTGTTACCAATCGCTGTAAGTGGTGTGTGTATTCGCCACATTAGATTGCTGCACCTTCGCGGCGAAATATTCTGAGGTTGGCTCATGATTAAGTACTTGCCCCAGCTGCGCTTCTATTGCTGCTGTAACCTCAGCGCAAGAAGCACCCACAATGCCAGTGACTTTTTCTTGTACCCGACCGTCTGGATAGATTATGAACTCTAATGTCTCCATGCTCTTGGCCAACCACGATAAGTACGCTTAAATTTTACTGCTTTAGCAGAAGGCTACAAATATAGCCGTAGGAACATTTTTACTATTTTTACTTTAGATACAAACTTGCCATTTGTTAAATAATGTTCCATCTCTCAACATATATATCTCAGAATCTTTACAAAACTTATTAATATTATAAGCAGTCACATCAGTCTTTAGTTAGTCTCTCTTAACCTTATCGATTAGTCAAGGTAACTACTGGAGCTAGCTAAGTAAGCTGCAAAAGTCCTAAAAACAAGCATTAGACGTAGTATGGCAAGCTAAGTGAGTTACAAAAATATAGAAATTCTTGAAAAACTTTATCAACATTAAGTTTGCCCTATTCCTTTAGGGGTTTCCGCAAGCTAGTAGCTATAGCGGCGTATATCCTCCGGGTTCACCAATCATAATGCGATCGCTAGCCTTATACTTATTTAAAGTGTCTGTTTTGTGTAGCAAAATGTTATGCTGCTTGACTACGTAACAACCTCGAATCACCTTCTGCTGCAATTATCTCAAAACAAGAATCCATCTCAAGAAATAATTCCCAGTAATCTTTTCTGCACTGAGTAGCCAACCTTTTAATCACAATCTCTTCAAGTTGAGTATTACGCTTACCTTTCCAAAGGTTATCAGCTAAGGCAACAAGTAACTCCTCAAGCGAGCATTCCATTGTTTGCCATTGCCCATGAGAACGACAACATCGTGCAAGCTTTGGATTAATACCATTACTAATTAACAACTGTTCACCGTCAGCTTCGTGATTATTTCCTTTTGCAACAAGCTCATCTGGATGAACAATCTTTCCTGCATCATGAAACGCAACGCCAAGATGCACAAAGTCTCGATCGAATGAAACTCGTAATTTTTGTAGTTTTGTAATCAATAAATCACTAGCTTCACCAACTAACATGATGTGGAGAATCAGCTTTGATGAAGCTCCCAAATGTTCTAGAAACTCGTAAGCATCTTCTATTGTTTGAAAGGTTATAATCTGGCTACTCATCTAGCATTTTTTCCCGAAGTATTAATAGTAGGTAAAAGTTCACCTTGAATCGTACTATATTTACCCTGTAGCATAGGTTTATGGATAATTTGACCGTCAATGTACTCGCTTACTGGCAGGTTTCGTTTCTGATAGTTGAAGAAACTAATTCAAATGCTGCGATCGCTTTCAACAAGGAAACTTTGCTTGAGAGAACTAACCATTACGGTTGGAATCTCATAACCATTCGGTGTATACAATTCTTAGACACATTATTCAGCAAACATTTCAGCCAAAGTATCTAAAACTGCTTTTTGTTCATCAGAGTCAATCTGACCTAGCTTTTTGACTAATCGAGTTTTGTCAACTGTACGAATTTGATCCAGAACTATTTGCCCATCCTTGCCCTGAAACTGACAAGCAATACGAGTTGGATAAGACTGTCCTTTAGTTGTCATCGGAGCAACAATGACCGTGGCAATATATTTGTTCATCTGGTCTGGTGAAATTACTACACAGGGTCTTGTCTTCTGAATCTCACTGCCAATTGTCGGGTCGAGGTTAACCAAAAACACATCAAATCGATTGACTACCACTCCCACTCTAGATGCTCCCACTCTGTAGTTACGGCATCATCGAGCAGTGTATCGTCATGTTGTTTAGCCATTGTTGCAAATGCTTCCTCCCACCCCTTACGCGATCGAGAGGCAGCACGGACAATTAGGTGACAATCTTGAATTTCAATTTCCACCTCTTCACCAATACCACTTTGTTCCAGCAGAAGTTTAGGAATGCGGATACCTTGAGAGTTACCAATTTTAACAATACGGGTTCTAATTGCTGTTCTCATGACGATACTTGTCCTGAAGCGTAATTACATTGTGATTACAATTACAGCTTTTGTCAACAAGCGCTCAATTTTTCACTTACAGAAAAAAAACATCAGTCAGCCAAAGAACCCAGGATAATGAATCATAATTAACCTCTATAGCTTTGAGCTATCAGCCATCAGCCACCAGTTACAAGCCGGAAGCTGAGATGCCGAATGCTAAGGGCTTTTGATTCAACTTAACCAATTGACTATGAATTCCGAAAAAGTCAAAAATTCTCTAAATATTTCGCCAGCGATACGCATAGGAGTACTAGGTTTCGGCGGACTCGGACAAGCCGCCGCCAAGGTACTTGCTGCTAAACAGGAAATGATTTTAGTCGCCACAGCAGATCAAAAAGGCTACGCTTACGCTGCTGAAGGTTTAAATACTCAAGAATGCATTGCAACCTACCAGTCCCAAGGTTCGGTAGGTCATTTAGAGCCAGTTGGTACGTTAACAAATCAAAGTATTCAGGATTTAATCGAAATAGCTCAACCTGTGGATGGGTATTTTCTGGCTTTACCCAACTTGCCAAATGACTTTATTCCCTCTGTAGCCAAGGAGTTTATCAAATCTGGTTGGCGTGGGGTGCTAGTGGATGCGATTAAGCGCACCACTGCTGTAGAACAACTACTGGGGATGAAAGAAGAGCTGCAAGCAGCTGGGATTACCTACATGACAGGCTGTGGTGCAACACCCGGATTGCTAACCGCCGCAGCTGCTTTAGCTGCCCAAAGCTACGCCGAAATTCATCAAGTCGAAATCACCTTCGGGGTAGGAATTGCTAACTGGGAAGCTTACCGCGCCACTGTTCGGGAAGATATTGGCCATATGCCTGGTTACACAGTGGAAACTGCTAGAGCGATGACTGACGCGGAAGTAGAAGCGCTATTAGATAAAACTAATGGCGTGCTTACCTTGACGAATATGGAACACGCTGATGATGTGATGTTAGAAGTAGCCGGAATAGTGGGGCGCGATCGCGTTACTGTTGGTGGTGTAGTCGATACTCGCAATTCTAAAAAGCCTCTCAGCACCAACGTTAAGGTAACAGGGCGCACCTTTGAAGGGAAGATTTCCACCCATACCTTTACTCTGGGAGATGAAACTAGTATGGCAGCCAATGTCTGCGGCCCTGCTTTTGGTTATCTCAAAGCTGGTAGACAATTGCACCAACGCGGTATCTATGGAATATTCACTGCTGCTGAAATTATGCCGCAGTTTGTCAGGTAATAGTTAGAAGTTAGGAGTTAAGAGTTAGGAGTTAAAAAGCTAAACTTGAGGCTTAAAAATCTCTAGCTTTGTTCAAAATTTGCCATTTAAAACTCTTAACTCCTAACTTTTTCTAAGTAGGTCGGCACAATAAAACCAAACTGGATGAAGAAAAGTAAATAAAACTTAAACCCTCTTTCCCCCTGCCCCCTGCTCCCTGCCCCCTGCCTTATCCCAACGATAATTAATTACGCCGACCTACTTAAACTGGTGGAATTTGTGGAGAAAAAATATCTGTGAAATTCTCCTCAAGCAGCGAATCTGATGTTTCCATAATAAATGGAAGTTCGGCTCCTACGAGTCCTCGTTGGATGCGTTCTAAAGTATCGCTAAAAACGACAAACAGAGGATATACGGTATTGGCTCCCTCACTCAAAATATGACTGTGGCGCAGAGGCATCAACCATTCATAATCATTGTCTAGCCAAACTTGGGTTTGTCGCCAACGTCCTAACAAATCAGAAAAGTCTTCATGAGCACGATGAATAAAGACTAAAATTTCTGCTCCAGTTTTGATTTTCCACTCAGGATCGCACATCAAAATTGCCACATCACAGGGTAACGAAATCGTTTGTGATGCTGTTATAGCAGTGTTGCGAAGACGGACAATTGGCAAAGGAATAGTGATGACACTTTCATCTGGACGGCGCAGACTGGGAATCATCTCCAAGTATGGCCGATATTGCTTTAGTAAGGCGATCGCAGCTAGATGATTGCTGTACTCTGCCAAACTCGCTTCGTACTGAGATTTTTGCACAGTCATAGTTTATTAAATTAAGAATAAAATTAATCAGTTAGGAGTTAAAACTTAGGAATAAAAATTTTAACTCCTAATTCCTAACTGGAGGCAGAGCGTCTTTAGCTCTACTATTAATCCTTTATCCCAGCTTTTCAAATACCGCAAACATCGGCAGATACATCGCTAGCAAAATGGTTCCCACCATTCCCCCTAGAACTACAATCATCACCGGTTCTAAAATACTGGTCATTGCTTTTACTGCTTGCTCAACTTCATCTTCATAGAAATCAGCAACTTTCATCAACATTGCATCTAATTCTCCAGTTTCTTCTCCGATACTAATCATCTGAATTGCCATAGCCGGAAAAACGCCATCACTTTGTTGTAAAGCAATGCTAATCATACCTCCTTGTTGAATCTCCATACGAGCTGCATCTATGGCATTGGCAATTACTTGGTTTCCTGATGTATCTCGGACAATTTCTAAGCAAGTTAAAATTGGTACACCTGAACGAGTCAAAGAACCAAAAGTCCTGCTAAAGCGGGCAACTGAAGATTTTTGAATTAAGTCACCAAACAATGGCATCTTGAGGGAAAGACGATCAATTGTGATGCGACCAACAGGAGTTTTAGAGTATTGTGTAAAGGCAACTTTTAGTCCTATAAGAACAAAGAGAAGGATGACAGCACTCGGACTTCTCAAAAATTTACTAGCATCCATCAAAAATTGCGTTAGAGGTGGTAATGAGATTCCAATTTGTGTAAAAATCGTGGCGAAAATCGGAATAAGAAAAATAGTCATGCCGAGAAAGATAGAAACTGCGATAAAACCCACAACCGTTGGATAAGACATTGCTGATTTAATTTGGTTTTGTAGACGAGCAACATCTTCTAACAACTTAGCTAAACGATTCAATACTTCGTCTAGAACACCACCAACTTCGCCAGCTTGAATCATACTCACATATAATCCATCAAAACAGTCAGGATGCTTCCGCATTGCCTCTGAAAGATTCATTCCGCTTTGAACATCGGTGCTAATGTCCATAAGGGCTTGTTTCAATTTAGTATTACTACACTGTTCGGAAAGCACCCCCAGACTTCTAACGATCGCAACTCCCGCATTCATCAAAACGGCAAATTGACGCGAAAAAACGGCTTTGTCTTTCACAGAAACCTTAACCAAGGAATTCTGGAAATTTTTGAAGGCAACATCTGGCTGAAATCCTTGAGATTGCTTGAGTTCTTGGATTACAAAACCTTGATCTCTGAGATTAGTACGAGCTTGCGACAAAGATTCGGCAACAATTTTTTCTGTTCGGGATTTTCCTTGCGAATCGCGAACACGGGCAACGTAGTTTGGCATAATAAATTCAAAATTCAAAATTCAAAATAGTCAAGGGGATGAAAAATTCTTCATCTCCCCTATCTCCAGTTCCTTTAATGTGCTTTGGCTGCCGCACCAGGTTTAGCACCTGCTGCTTGGGGCGGTGTAGAATTACCAATGAGACGTTGAATTTCATCAGGCTTAGATGTCTTAGACATCGCCGCTTCAAAGGAAATCGTTCCTGCTTTGTAAAAATCTGCTAAAACCTTCTCCAAAGTTTGCATCCCCAATTTCCCGCCAGTTTGAATCGCTGAGTAAATTTGAGATGTTTTGCCTTCTCGAATCAAGTTGGAAATAGCAGGAGTGACAATCAGGATTTCTTGAGCCATTACCCGACCATATTCACCAGGTTTAGGGCTTTTCTTGGATACCAAGGTTTGGCTAAATACCGCCACTAACGAGTTAGACAACTGCACCCGCACTTGGGTTTGTCTTTCATGGGGGAAAACGTCAATAATCCGGTCAACTGTCTGTGCGGCGGAACTGGTGTGTAGGGTGCCAAATACCAAGTGTCCTGTTTCTGCGGCGGAAATTGCCAAAGAAATTGTTTCTAAGTCGCGCATTTCCCCTACCAGAACAATATCTGGATCTTCCCGCAAAGCTGCTTTCAAGGCATTAGCAAAGCTCTTAGTATCTTCACCTAGTTGGCGCTGGTGAACCAAGCTTTTAATTGGTTCGTAGACAAATTCAATCGGATCTTCCACCGTCAAAATATGCTCTGCCTTGGTGCGGTTAATCAAGTCAATCATTGCCGCTAGGGTAGTTGTCTTGCCGGAACCTGTAGGGCCTGTCACCAGAATTAGCCCTCTGGGCTTATCTGTCATTTCCCGCACGATATCTGGCAAACCTAATTTTTCAAAGTTAGGAATCTTAGAACTTAATGCCCGTAAGCAAGCAGCATAAGAACCACGTTCTTTATAGACATTGACCCGGAAGCGAGCCAAACCCTTAACACCGTAAGAACAATCCAACTCCCAGTTCTGCTCTAAGGTTTTACGCTGGGTGTTGTTGAGCATACTAAAAATCAGCCTTTGACATTGATCGGCTGTCAATACATGCTCACCTATGGGGGTGAGTTTACCACTGATACGGAAGTAGGGAGGCAAACCTGCGGATAAATGCATATCCGAGCCACCCAATTCAATCAACTGCTCCATCAGGTCTTCAATCATCATTTCCATAGTTCTGCTTCCTTTTAATGTTTATTGTTTGTCATTTGTCCTTTGTCATTTGATTTGTTTAAAGTTAGTAAGCATTAACAAGTGACCAATGACTAATGACTAATGACCAATGACTAGTCTTAAAACCGAGATGTCATACAGTAGGGACACTCGAGCCATTCTGGTTTCAATGTGGCCTCGCAAGTTCGACAGGTAAGACCAGTCTTGCGTTTGGCTTTTAACTCGGCTTCCAAACCAGTATCAGTAAACGTTACTCGTTCTACTTCTTCTAAAGTGGTGGAACCTTCGCGCACTAAGTCCAAACTGTAAGCCAGCAAGGTTTTCATGCCCTCTTCTATTGCCACTTCCTTGATGCGTTCTGTGGGTGCATCTTCGTTGATGAGAGTTTGCAGGTTTTCGGTGACTCGCATGACTTCATAGACACCACAACGCCCTTTGTAGCCGCCGCCACTACATTTTGGGCAAAGCTGATTTTTGGTTTTGGCTTCGGCGATCGCTTCTAATGTCAAGGTGTTAGCTTTATAAAAGGTGACTCCCACATCAGAGGAAGCTGATAGACCATAACGAGCCAGTTCCTCGGTTGTGGGAGTGTAGGGAACACGACATTCAGAACATACACGCCGCACCAAACGTTGAGCTAAAACGCCAATTAGGGAACTAGAAACCATGAAAGGCTCAATCCCCATTTCTCCCAAACGAGCGATCGCACCTGGGGCATCATTGGTGTGTAAGGTAGTTAATACTAAGTGACCGGTCAAGGCAGCTTCAATCGCTGTTTTTGCTGTTTCCTTATCCCGCGTTTCACCCACCAGTAGCACGTCTGGATCTTGCCGCAAGAAAGCCCGCAGAGCGGTAGCAAAATCCAGCCCCTTTTCGCGAATTACCTGTACTTGAGTAATCCCTGGAAGACTGTACTCAATTGGGTCTTCCACAGTACTGATATTAATTCCGGGATCGTTCTTTTCTGATAGTGCAGAATACAGCGAAGTTGTTTTCCCAGAACCAGTTGGCCCAGTTACCAAAATTAGCCCAAAGGGACGGCTAACCATATCCTGGACAATATGTAAAGTCTCTGGATCGGTAATTAACTTATCTAATCCCAGTTGGGTGGAGGAGTTATCCAAAATCCGCAGTACCACCTTTTCCCCGTAGCGACTGGGCAAGGTATTCACCCGGAAGTCCACCTTACGTCCCTCAAACATCCGCCGGATACGTCCATCTTGGGGTAGACGGCGTTCAGCAATGTCTAGATTGGAGATGATTTTAAATCGGGCTGTCACCGCTGGGATGATTTTTTTCGGTAGGGGATCGAAAGCTTCCTTCAGTACGCCATCCTTCCGAAAGCGAATGCGTAAGTTTTCTTCTTGCGGTTCGATATGAATGTCAGAAACGCCCTCATGCAAGGCTTTAGCCAGGATTCTGTTGACTAGGTTGATGACTGGGGCATCCTCCGCACCCTTCATCGCTGCCCCAAGATCGGCCTCCATTTCTTCAGGAGCATCCGAAAGATCGAGATTTCCGAGGTTTTCTAAATCCTGATTAATATCTGTAAACTTTTCTTGTTCCAGATGCTTCTGCTTAACAGCCATTTCATCCAGATATTGGTTGATTAGCTGTTGGTAATCTTCCTGGGTAATCACCATGCGCTGCAAGGCCAAGCCTTGGGGGCGCAAGATACGATTCAGGTCATCGGAAGCCTCTAGATTATCTGGAGCGACCATCGCCACTAAAACTGAGGGCGGGGTTTGGTCTTCGTGTTTCGACAGTGGTACTAAACGATGGCGACGGCAGATATCCACTGGGATGAGGGTTTCAATCAGGTTCCCCATCATCGTGTTGCCAACGGAATTGACTTCCGGATCGAGGAATTCAACACCGTATAGTATTTTAAGTTCAAATAGTTGCTGTTTTTTGTACTGCCTGAGCAACTCAGGCGATAGTTGTTGCCCAGTGATTGACTCTAATACTTCCGTTAAGGGTCTGCCAGATTTGCGGCTTTCAATTAATGCCTGCCTCATCTGTTCGGTATTGACATAGCCAGATTGCACTAGCTTGTTGCCGAAGGGCGAAAACTCTGTTCTGGTAGTTAGAGCGGTACTGCGCCGTTGTGGTGACGAGTTCATAAATGAGCAATTGATTTGGGGAAACCTCTGCTTAAAGTATTCCCAGGCTGTGAGACAGAATTCTCATTTACCAAAAAAGTCCTGAGTCACCGAACTCTGAGCAGCGGCTTCTGTTGCTCAGAGTTCTCGCTAAGTGCTGAGTGAAAAAGAAATAATAGTAGAGAAAATATAAATTCCTGACTCCGCTCAATCAACAAATTTTTAGTTATAAGGGACAACCCAAAACTCAAAACATCTGACTCAGCATTTAACTAGCACTTTTGAAGGAATGACAATATTTGATAAATGGTTAAATTTTAAGTAGTAATTCATTAAAAAACTGACTCATGAATAAGATCGGGGGCGAATCACATTCAGTCCCACTCTTCCAAATTACTTACTCCTAGAGGTAGACTACTCGTTCGGGTTACCGCCTTAATGGCGTCTGGGCTAACGTGTTCACCATTTGTCACAATAAGAGGACGGTTACATCACTTCCAGGAACTTGTCGGCAGCAAAATCAGCCTCAGTGGCAAGTCGTGAATGACGACGGTTGCCAGCTGTGGAGATACACTGCCATCAAAAGCATCTGGAATGAGTAGACAATGATGGATGAAAATAAACAGATAAACAATACAAGCCAGCAATTGGGTGAACCAATAGAGGTAAAGCAAGCAATGAAGAGTGACTCCCCAGCCCAAATTAATTTCAATGAATCTGGTAGCGAGGTGACAGAGCAAGTGGCAGCCCAAACCAATGTATCAGGGGATACGGCTAATCTCAATCCAGAAAATAGCGTCGCTGCAAGTGAGAAAACTGGAGTGGAAACAGCAGCTTTGGCAGAACTGACTCAACAAATCGAGTCTGTTAAAACCCAACTAGAAGAGCGTAGTACTCAATATATGCGGATTGCCGCTGATTTTGAGAATTATCGCAAACGTACTAGCAAAGAAAAAGAAGAGCTAGAGACACAAATAAAGCGGAACACCATTCTGGAATTGCTGCCAGTGGTCGATAATTTTGAGCGGGCGCGATCGCACCTCAAACCGCAATCTGATGGCGAAATGACAATGCACAAAAGTTACCAAGGCGTTTACAAACAATTAGTAGATAGCCTGAAGCGCTTGGGTGTTTCACCAATGCGTCCTGAAGGTCAAGAATTCGATCCTAACCTGCACGAAGCAGTAATGCGGGAACCTACGGATGAACATCCTGAAGGAACAGTGTTAGAAGAGTTAGTGCGCGGATATTACTTGGGCGATCGCGTGCTGCGCCATGCAATGGTCAAAGTAGCTGCTCCAAAGGAAGATACACCTTCTACGGAGGAAGATCAGTCGAGTCCAGCCAACAGTTAAGCTGTAGTCGCTCGTCTCGCTGACCAAAAGTGCCTGGGTTCTAGCAAGGACGAGCATCGCGTACCTAAAACTTGAACAAGGCTTTGGATAACTCTCTGTATTTCAACTTCTGGCATTGCTACCAGCAACAGGGGTTCCACAGACGTTATCCGCTAGCCTTGGTTCGTAGCAAAAAAGTTAGTCCGCGACAAATTACAGCAGAAAGACTCCGTAAAAATACTGGTAAGTATGGGAAAAGTTATTGGGATCGACTTAGGCACTACTAACAGTTGCGTCGCAGTTTTGGAAGGCGGTCAACCACTGGTGATCTCCAATTCTGAAGGTGGACGAACTACTCCAAGTATCCTGGGATTTGGGAAAAGTGGCGATCGCTTGGTTGGTCAATTGGCAAAACGCCAAGCCGTAACCAATGCCGAAAACACAATTTACAGTATTAAACGATTCATCGGGCGGCGTTGGGAAGAGACTGAAATAGAACGCGATCGCGTCCCCTACAACTGTATCAAAGGTCGAGATGATACCGTTGATGTCCAAATTCGCTCAAAAAACTACACGCCACAAGAACTATCCGCCATGATCCTGCAAAAGCTCAAGCAGGATGCAGAAAACTTCTTGGGTGAGGAGGTGACTCAGGCAGTAATTACCGTACCAGCATATTTCACAGATGCCCAAAGACAAGCAACTAAAGATGCTGGCACGATTGCTGGATTAGAAGTCCTGCGAATCATCAATGAACCAACAGCTGCGGCTTTAGCTTTCGGATTGGAAAAGCAAGATCAAGAGCAGTTAATTTTAGTATTTGACTTGGGAGGCGGTACCTTCGACGTATCGATCCTGCAACTTGGGGATGGCGTTTTTGAAGTTAAGGCGACTTGTGGTAACAACCACTTGGGGGGAGACGACTTTGATAATGCGATCGTGCTTTGGATGATGGAACGTTTCCAGGAACAAGAGAAAATCGACCTTTCCAAAGATAAGATGGCACTGCAACGCCTGCGGGAAGCAGCGGAAAAGGCAAAGATTGAACTTTCCAGCATGGTGAATACCTCCATCAACTTGCCGTTTATCACGGCTGATGACACCGGGCCAAAGCATCTGGAGATGGAACTCAGCCGCTCTAAATTTGAAGAACTCGCAGCGAAATTAATTGAAGCGACGATCGAACCAATGATCCAAGCGCTCAAAGATGCGGATCTCAAACCACCAGCCATAGATCGGATTATTTTGGTAGGTGGTTCTACCCGTAT
Organism: Nostoc sp.; assembly: GCF_036917095.1. Classification (GTDB taxonomy): domain Bacteria; phylum Cyanobacteriota; class Cyanobacteriia; order Cyanobacteriales; family Nostocaceae; genus Nostoc. The sequence goes on along the minus strand of NZ_JBALFH010000053.1, from coordinate 6,614 downwards.
TCCCGCAGTCCAAAACGCGCTAATTAAGTTTTTCAACGGCAAAGCTCCCGATCGCTCTATCAACCCTGACGAAGCTGTAGCATTGGGAGCGGCTATCCAAGCGGGCGTGTTGGGTGGTGAAGTCGATAATCTCTTACTATTGGATGTCACCCCTCTGTCCTTGGGAATTGAAACCTTGGGTGAAGTGTTCACCAAAATCATTGAACGCAACACCACAATTCCTACAAGTAGGTCACAAGTTTTTTCCACAGCAGTTGATGGACAAACCTCAGTGGAAATTCACATCCTCCAAGGTGAACGGGCAATGTCACGAGATAACAAGAGTCTCGGCAAGTTTCTGCTAGCAGGAATTCCCCCATCGCCACGAGGTGTGCCGCAAATTGAAGTCTCCTTTGAAATCGATGTCAACGGCATTCTGAAGGTTTCTGCCCAAGACAAAGGTACAGGAAGAGAACAGAGTATTCGGATTACCAATACAGGTGGTTTGAGTACCAACGAAGTCGAACGGATGCGCCAAGAGGCCGAACTGTTTTCCGAAGAAGATAGAAGACGTAAAGAACTGGTTGAACTCAAAAACCAAGCAGATAATCTGTTGTTCAGCTACGAATCCACCATTAAGGATAATAGCGACTTTATCGGCGACCAGATCAAAACCTTGGCCAGTGAAAAAGTTTCACAGCTCCAAGCTGCAATGATTGACTCCAACATTTCCACAGTGGAATTTAGGCAGCGCTTAGACGACTTCCAACAAACCCTGTTTGCAATTGGTGCTGATGTCTACAATCGAGCTAACAGCCAAGGTGATGAGATTGAGGAGGCTTCAGCTAGTCTCTTTACCCCAGAAGTAGACTCACCAATGAATGGCACACTAATACCACAATTCAACTTTGATTTTGACGAAGAAAGTACAGCACAGGCTGATTATGAGGCGATAGATTAGGGATTGGGTATTGGGAAGAGGCAAATGGGTAGGGAACAGTGACCACAGGGAATAAGAGGTAATTTTTAATTTTTTATTCTCCTCCCTGCCCCCTGCCCCTTGCCTCTTCCCCACTCCCTAAGTTGCAGATTTTTATTAAGACACTTTAATATATCTAAATATAGTGATTATAAAATTAGCGAAGTTTCACAAGACTCCAGCGGTTTGCTAGATTGTAGAAGCAAATTACTTTGAGCTAGGCAATGTGCCAGTTCAGATGCACTTCCATTGCATATGGGTGGTTTTCCACACCTAATGGTGCGGCTAGCCCCTCTAGTTGATGGGCGGGGTTTTCCTCTCCTACGTAGCACAATTGTAAAAGAGACAGCCGACTCGGCAGTGAGAAGTCTGAGCAAAGGCTTCCCCTGCTCCTAACTTCTATAGCTTTTGTCGTCTCCCACGAGGAAAGCACCTGTTGCTCAAGATTTGTCGGTGATTTTTGTAAAAGGTAAAGGGTAAAATCAGTTATTAACAAAAATTAATTTTATCTTCTGCCTGTCCTCCGGCAAGCCACCCTCTAAACGGATACTGTTACTGTATTACTGTTCATCTGTAGGCAAAACACTTTTCCGTAGGGTAGCAAATGACCGTGACCTTCTACTGCCTTCTGCTTTCTTCCTTCTAACTTTTACCTTTGCTATATGGCCCGCGACTATTATGAAATCCTGGGTGTCTCTCGTGACACCGACAAAGAAGAAATCAAACAAGCCTATCGTCGTTTAGCCCGGAAGTATCACCCAGATGTGAACAAAGAACCGGGCGCGGAGGATCGCTTTAAAGAAATTAACCGCGCTTACGAGGTACTCTCGGAACCAGAAACCCGCGCTCGTTACGATCGCTTTGGCCCAGAGGGTGTGTCAGGTGCTGGCGCGGGCTTCCAAGATGTCGGCGATATGGGTGGTTTTGCCGATATCTTTGAAAGCATTTTTAGTGGCTTTGCTGGCGGTATGGGTAATCCCACGCAACAAAGACGGCGCAGTGGCCCTGCAAGAGGTGATGACCTGCGGCTAGACCTGAAGTTAGACTTTCGGGAAGCGGTATTTGGCGGTGAAAAAGAAATTCGCATTTCCCATCTAGAAAATTGTGAAGTTTGTAGCGGTTCTGGTGCTAAACCTGGAACCCGCCCTCGGACTTGTTCGACTTGTAGCGGATCGGGTCAAGTCCGCCGTGTAACTAGAACACCCTTTGGCAGTTTCACTCAAGTCTCGACTTGTCCCACCTGTAATGGGACAGGGATGGTAATTGAAGATAAGTGTGATGCCTGTGATGGTAAGGGCGCAAATCAAGTCACAAAGAAACTCAAAATTACCATTCCAGCTGGGGTGGATAATGGCACCCGCTTGCGGATTTCTAGTGAAGGAGATGCCGGTCAACGCAGTGGGCCTCCAGGGGATTTGTACGTTTACTTGTTCGTGAATGAGGACGAGGAATTCCAACGGGATGGCATTAATATTCTCTCGGAAATTAAAGTTAGCTATCTGCAAGCGATTTTAGGTTGTCGGTTAGAGGTAGATACGGTAGATGGCCCAGTGGAACTGATTCTTCCAGCGGGAACGCAGCCCAATACAGTGATGAAGTTGGAAAATCGTGGCGTACCCCGCTTGGGTAATCCCGTAAGTCGTGGGGATCATATGCTGACAGTATTAATTGATATTCCCAATAAAGTTACCCCAGAGGAGAGGGAACTGTTAGAGAAGCTGGCTAAAATTAAGGGGGATCGCACTGGTAAAGGCGGTCTAGAAGGATTCTTGGGAAATTTATTTAAGTGATGAAGCCCTCCTCTGTTTTAACTCCCGATGCTCAACTTGATTTACGGGGCACTCCTTGCCCAATTAATTTTGTGCGGACAAAACTACGTCTGGAAAAAATGCCATTGGGAGGTTTGCTAGAAGTCTGGCTAGACCCAGGTGAGCCGATTGAACAGGTTCCTGATAGTCTGACAATGGCAGGTTATCAGGTAGAACAAATTACAGACTGCACTAGTTATTTTTCTCTGTTAGTGCGCCGTCCAGAAGCTGGCCAATGACAGCGGAAAATTTTGCCGTAACTGGACAGTTATTGGGTACAGTGCTGGCTGTACAAGCTAATTTTTACCGAGTACACCTGGATCGACAGGATGGGGAGATGAGGGAGATAAGGCAGATGGGAGAGCAAGATCCTCCTCATCTTCCTTATCCCCCTCTCCTGCTTTGTACCCGAAGAACACGTTTGAAAAAAATCGGACAACAGGTGATGGTAGGCGATCGCGTTGTGGTAGAAGAGCCAGATTGGGCTGGAGGACGGGGAGCGATCGCTGATGTCTTGCCCCGTCAAAGCGAATTAGATCGTCCAGCGATCGCCAATGTCAACCAAATCCTATTGGTATTTGCCGTAGCCGATCCGCCTTTGGAACCTTACCAGCTGAGTCGCTTTCTGATTAAAGCTGAGTCTACAGGCTTGGATGTGCTTTTATGCTTGAATAAAAGTGATTTAATTTCACTGCAAGAACAGGAACAAGTTAGCGATCGCCTTCTCGGTTGGGGGTATGAACCAATATTTATCAGCGTCAAAGATGGTATAAATACTGACCAAACAAGCAGGTATTTGAGCAGTAAGATTACCGTGATTGCTGGTCCTTCCGGCGTGGGTAAATCCAGCCTGATTAATTCGCTGATTAACTCTCTTCAGCTGCGAGTGGGAGAAGTTTCTGGCAAACTAGCTCGTGGTCGTCATACCACTCGCCATATAGAATTATTTGAGTTGCCTAGCGGTGGAATGCTTGCAGATACTCCCGGCTTTAATCAGCCGGACATGGATTGTAACCCAGAAGAATTAATCTATTATTTCCCAGAAGCCAGAAAGCGGTTAGCAGTTGCTAGCTGTCGGTTTAGTGATTGTCTGCATCGAGACGAGCCTGAATGTGCGGTGCGGGGAGACTGGGAACGATACGAACATTATTTAGAATTTTTGTCCGATGCGATCGCTCGTCAAACTCAGCTGCACCAACAAGCCGATCCTGAATCTAACATGAAGTTAAAAAGCAAAGGCAAAGGGCAGAGTCAATACGAACCCAAGCTAGAAAGTAAAAAATATCGCCGGATTTCCCGCAAGACTCAGTTACAGGACTTGCAAGAGTTATATCGGGATGAGGAATAAGCAGTGCGATGTCTAGGACGGGCTGCGCCTACGCACTTCTATATAAAGGTTTGTCGCCGTATGGATACAAACAGAAAAACTATCGGCGTTGCATATTTGCGGGATGATTTTGCTAGTTTTGTGGGATGGGCATCTTGCCCGTCCCTTGTATTTCAGGGCGCTCGTGTCGCCCACTTTACAAGAATCATCCCTTGATTCAGCAACGCCAGAAAAACTATCTTGTCTAGTAAATTACGCTTTTTTAACCCAGAATATTGCCAAAAGAAGCAAAACCACAGTTGCAGCAAGAGAACCAGCAACTAGAACAGGAACGCCAACGAGCTAAAAAATTGGCAGAACGCTTATGAGCCACAGGCATTAAACCTGAGTAAATATTTTAGGTACAGGATTATACAATAAACAAATAGGCAGGTTTTACAGAGATTCAAAACTAGTTAACAACAATACGCAGTGAGGGACAACACTTTTGTGACCCTACAGACACTGTATTTAACTCAATTGAAAACTATTCTTACGATCCCCATAAAGTCTTAAAATATTGTTAATTTCAGCCAAACCTCTCGACCTTCAACTTACAAGTATCACCCCAAAATCACTATGGCTATCGGCTACGTCGCGCTTGTACTCCACGCACATCTGCCCTTCGTTCGTCACCCGGAAAGTGACTACGTGCTGGAGGAAGAATGGCTCTATGAAGCCATCACAGAAACCTACATCCCCTTATTGAAAGTATTTGAAGGCTTAAAGCGAGACGGTATCGACTTTAAAATCACGATGAGTATGACACCACCTCTAGTGTCGATGCTTCGCGATCCTCTACTTCAAGAACGCTATGACGCACACTTAACCCAACTAGAAGAACTTATACAACTAGAAGCAGAACATAATGTCAATAACGGACATCTTCGTTATTTAGCCGAACATTACATTACTGAGTTTAAAGAAGCGCGTCAGCTATGGGAACGGTACAGCGGTGACTTGGTGACAGCTTTTAAGCAGTTCCAAGACAGTAACAACCTAGAAATCATCACTTGCGGTGCTACTCACGGCTATTTGCCGTTGATGAAAATGTATCCAGAAGCGGTCTGGGCGCAAATTCAGGTAGCTTGCGAACATTACGAGCAAACCTTTGGAAAAGCACCTAGAGGCATTTGGTTGCCGGAATGCGCCTACTATGAAGGTTTAGATCGGATGCTAGCCGATGCTGGGCTACGCTACTTTCTCACTGATGGGCATGGCATCCTTTACGCCCGTCCCCGTCCGCGCTTTGGCACTTATGCCCCAATTTATACAGAAACTGGTGTTGCTGTCTTTGGTCGAGATCATGAATCTTCGCAACAGGTATGGTCTTCTGAGGTGGGCTATCCTGGGGCGGCGGAATATCGAGAATTTTACAAAGATTTGGGCTGGGAAGCAGAATATGAGTATATTAAACCCTACATCATGCCCAATGGTCAGCGAAAAAATACTGGTATTAAGTATCACAAAATTACTGGACGTGGCTTAGGTCTATCAGATAAGGCACTCTACGATCCTTATTGGGCTAGGGAAAAGGCAGCAGAACACGCTGCTAACTTTATGTATAACCGAGAGCAGCAATCTGAGCATCTCTATGGTATAATGCAGCGTCCGCCAATTATCGTTTCGCCTTATGACGCAGAGTTATTTGGACATTGGTGGTATGAAGGCCCCTGGTTCATCGATTACCTATTCCGCAAGTCATGGTATGACCAAAAAACATATCAAATGACCCATTTAGCAGACTATTTGCGGGATCAACCAACTCAGCAAGTCTGTCGCCCTTCGCAGTCAAGTTGGGGTTTCAAGGGTTTCCACGAATATTGGTTGAATGAAACGAACGCGTGGGTTTATCCGCATTTGCACAAAGCTGCTGAACGGATGATTGAAATCTCGCATTTGGAACCAGAGGATGAATTGCAGTGGAAAGCGCTTAACCAAGCAGCGCGGGAACTGTTATTAGCACAATCTTCTGACTGGGCATTTATTATGCGGACGGGAACAATGGTACCCTATGCAGTTAGACGGACGCGATCGCACCTAATGCGGTTTAATAAGCTCTATGAAGATGTGAAAATCGGCAAAGTTGACAGTGGTTGGTTGGAAAAAGTCGAGTTAATGGATAATATCTTCCCCGAAATCAACTATCGCGTCTATCGTCCGTTGTAGTCTCACAAAAAATAATCAACAGTAGTAGGGTGGGCAATGCTCACCCTATATTAGTAGTGAGGAGCATTCGTTTATTTTACCAACAACAGAGCAAGCCTTAGCCTGTGTAAGGGTTTGTCAAATGCTGTCAAATCTTTACAAAGACATCCGCTTATTTCGATTTGACGACAAAACAGGGCAAGTTTACATCCTAGCTGGAGATGAACTCTAAGTCATTGTACTCAGGACTTACGCAACTGGCACAGGCGATCGCCAATTACTAGTACTCTAGTACTGTATAACTGACGCAACTGGCACAGGCGATCGCTAATTG
>NZ_JBALFH010000052.1:0-4934 GCF_036917095.1 Nostoc sp. | reverse complement strand
GATGGCGAGGCAACTTTACTATCACTAATTTTTTACTGCTGCTAGGTGCTTTCCTCAGCTTACCTGCTTTGTATACCAATTAGATAGCTAGGGGGCTGGTTTGGGTTTAGGAAATTCATCAGTTGATTGTGAACCACCAAATCGAAAATTTGGCAAAAGCTTGCATTCCGATCTGGCTAATCTTTTTCCCTCTATTGGTTGCTAGAGGAACTTGAACTAGAGGCTGTCGAAGTGGTGATCGCAGTGATCATTGCCGCCTGAGCCGTGGCAATGATTTCTGAGACAGCCTTACTCACTAATTCACCATTCGCGATCGCTTGAATCCGCGATCGCACCTCTGGCAATTCTTCGGATGTAAACCCAAGTTAGGCTTGCAACAAAGCCGTGTTGATATAGCTTGTAAGTTCCCTGTGCTACTTTCAGACTTAACGCTCTTTGAGTGCAAGGTTTATATCCTCAATGACATTAATTTGGCACAGCGATAAATAAGAAGTCGCTGTACATTTTTCCTTTCTGTTGACTAATGACTATAAGCTAATGTAGTATGTGTGTAATACAAGTTTTAGGAGTTCATCGGTCATGGGAGCCGTCGAACTGGAAAATTTACGTAAGACGTTTACGTTGACTCAAGGTTGGGGAAGAAGCCGCAAGCAAACTGAGGTTGTGGCAGTGGATGATATTACGCTGAGTATTCCCGATGGGCAAGCGATCGCATTCATTGGGCCAAATGGTGCTGGTAAATCCACTACAATCAAGATGCTGACGGGTATTTTATATCCTACCTCTGGTTATGCTTCGTTGTTAGGGCTGAACCCGTGGAAAAATCGGCGGAAATTGGCTTATCAGATAGGGGTAGTATTTGGACAGCGATCGCAATTATGGTATCACCTACCTCCCCGCGATACTCTAGAATTATTAGCACGCATTTACAACATAGACCGCCAAGAATATCTTAAACGTCGTGATGTCTTAGTTGAGCGTTTTGACCTCAGACCCTTCTGGCATACCCCAGTGCGTAAGCTATCCTTGGGACAAAGGATGAGGGCAGAAGTTGCAGCTAGTTTACTTCACACACCACGATTATTATTTTTGGATGAACCGACAATTGGTCTAGATGTAATTGCCCGTCAAGAATTGCGCGGTCTTATTCGTGAGTGGAACCGTAACGAAGGTGTCACCGTATTTCTCACTAGCCACGACGCAGGCGACATCGAGCAGGTAGCCCAACGAGTAGTGGTAATTAACCACGGTAGAGTTGTGCTTGATGATAAAATTTCTGCCATGCGCCGGGACTATCTGGGTGCAAAAGTCCTCAGTGTCAGATTTCATGACACAACAGGGCAAATCATTCTCCCTGGTGTGACAGAACTCAAGAAAACAGAATATGCCCTCAAGTTAGAAGTGAATACTCGCATCACTCCTATTGAAAAGGTGATGACTCACATTCTCCAAGCAGGTTCCGTGGCTGATATTGCCATTGAAGACCCACCATTAGAAGAAGTCATCGCTCACATATATTCCCAAGCAGCCCCCAGCCAAGGAGTGCAAACAGGATGCACCATATAACCAAATATATCTGGATTGGCTGGACTTCGGCACGTTCTAACCTAGCTTACTTAGGGGAAGTTGCTTCACGGGGTGTTTTTCTGTTTGTGATTCTTTACATCTTCCTACAACTGTGGCGTGTTACTTATGCAGAAACCAACGCCCAAGAGTTAGGAAACTTAAGTTTGACGCAAATGCTTTGGTATTTAGGCATAACTGAGTCAATTGTGCTTTCCGCCCCGACAATTGCCCAAGAAGTAGACGAGGATGTACGCACCGGAACCTTAGCTGTGCAATTAATTCGTCCCTTATCCTATCCTTTATATCGCTTGTGGACAACATTAGGGGAACGAGCCGTCCGCTTTGGGCTAAATCTCACAGTATCTATAGTCATAACATTACTATTCGTTGGTTTAATTCCCTTGAGTTTGCCAGGCATTTTCTTATTTCTCCTATCCTTACCATTAGCCTTTGTTCTAGATTTTTTAGCAACATTTTTGGTTGGCTTGGGAGCTTTCTGGTTGGAAAATACCACAGGTTTAATCTTGATATATTCGCGTATCACCATGATTTTGGGAGGGATGCTGATACCGTTGGATCTTTTTCCTGAACAATGGCAACCAGTCTTAAAAAATCTCCCCTTTGCCAGCATTGTATATGGGCCAGCGCGTTTGTTCGTGCAACCCGACTTAGTATTTGCTGGGGAATTACTCTTACGTCAAGCAGTAGCTATAGGCGTACTTAGTTTACTGGTAGCTTGGGTTTATAGCACAGCAGTTCAACGCATCCATGCAAATGGGGGATGAGCATGAAAAAAAGTGCTGAGTTCCCAGTGCTGTTGGGGGTAGCGGGGCGTTTAGCCCGTGCTGAGTTCTTATTGTTGAATTGACAGACAGCCCACAAACAGCTTTTATCCAGTACATCAGTAATGAGTCAAAACTCAAAAAATATTATGTTACAGCGTATAGTTTCCTACCTTAATTTAGCTGCGGCGTATGTCCACCTGAACTTGAAGGCGCATTTAGAATACCGTGGCGCACTTATCACTCAAGTAGTAGCAATGGTACTAAATAACCTTGTTTGGGTAACGTTTTGGGCGCTATTCTTCCAACGCTTTCCCGTACTGCGTGGTTGGACTGTGCAGGATGTAATTACTCTGTGGGCATTAGCAGCCGCAGGTTTTGGTTTAGCTCATGCTGTCTGTGGTAATGCTTTACGCCTGAGTGGTTTAATAATCCGGGGACAGTTAGATGTGTGGATGCTGTATCCACGTACTCTTCTATCCCACTTACTGCTGGGACAAATGAGTGCGACAGCTTGGGGTGACTTGTTATTTGGTTATGGGGTGTACTTATTTCTCGTGAAACCAGATTTCATCCATTTGCTCATGTTCACAGCATTAACTATTTCCTCATCTATGGTGTACATCGGCTTTAATGTGTTGACTGGAAGTTTAAGTTTTTACCTTGGTAATTCCGAAGGACTAACGCAGCAATGGCGCAACGCTCTGCTTACCTTCAGCACTTACCCAGCAACTTTGTTTGAGGGTTGGGTGAAGTTGCTATTGTACACGGCAATTCCGGCTGGGTTCGTTACTTATTTACCTATCGAAGCGTTACGACAGTTATCTTTAATACATACTTTATTCGCTATCGCTGGGGCGATCTCAGTATTATTAATAGGTACAGGTGTGTTTTATTACGGATTACGGCGTTATGCTTCAGGTAACTTGATGGAGATGCGCGGATAAGTTAATAGTAAAAAACCGGGGTATACCCGGCGTTAATTATTACGATTTAACTTGAATCGTTATGAGGACGGTAGCTGTAAGATGATTATGAGGTCGCCAAGATAAAAACGATCGCCGCAGTAGAGAATAGATAATCGCTCTTACGGAAAGTATAGAAATTATTGCCGCGATTAAACCTTACAGACGCACTGTTAGAGTTGGCAGTAAACAGGAGCATTACTGTAAAAACTAGCGGCTTTCCACGAGCCAGCAGGGAAGGAGGGCACAAAGTAAAGGCGTATAATTGCTAGGTAACTATACAAAAGCGCAATTGGACTCTTACCTTACCAATTTCTCGAAATAAAGTTAATTATTATATCTTTAAAACTCAAATAAATAATTAATAATAATAGAATAAACTGCTCAAATTGAATAAGCGGATCTAATCGCCAACCTTGCATAATTAATATGATTCCACACAAAAATAGACAAATTGGTGCTAATACTCCTTGGATAATGTAAATTGTTAAAATAGAAATTGTTAATGTATTTTTCCTTTGACTTAACCAGCCGAGCATTAAAGTTACATAGATAACTCCTAAAACTAGATAAAGAGTTCCAATTAATTTGATTTCAATTAATCCAGTTGGTCTAACTCCGAAATTAACTTGAGATAAAGTGAACATTTGTAGAAAACCCTAATTCTTTATCAAGTTTTAGACTTGCACTACTCAAAGTTTTTTATTTTTCACATCCAATCCCATCTCCATCTCGGTCAAAACCATGAGGATCTGGGGGCAGTACCCTAAACCTTCGTTGGCTAATATTTCGGCAATTTAAGTCTGCTGAATTCTTTGGAATGCAAAAATCTGGGTAAGCAGGATCGCAGTTATTCTGTTGCTGCGGTTGAATCGCCTGTGAAGTTGTCTTTTGGGTAGCTCTGTGGCGGAAGTCCCAAGGCATCACAGGATTAGCCTGACTCCAAAAAGCTAAATGCTGTTGTTTGGCGGTGTTTTCACCTTGCAACAAACTATCTTTAGACTCTGGACAGCCTTTAAGATACTGACGATAAACAACAGCTTGCCCTTCTTGCACCATACTCACGTTGACACTGCGATTCTCGACAAACACCTCTGCAACCAAGCGCTTGTATTTGTCAGTTTCAATAGCACGTAGGGTAATTCCTTGTCCCACTGGCAGCAATTGTTTAAGTCTTGCTGATGATTGTTGACCCCAAGGATTCTGTTTCATCTCTGGTGCGTCAATGCAAGCGAGGCGGACAGTCACGGTTTTGTTACCAGTTTTCACCCGTATGGTGTCACCGTCACCTACGCTTACAACCGTAGCGGTAAGATTGTTGGCAAATACGGATAAAGACATTTGAGCTACAAGCAGAACGCTAATTGCAACAAAGGGAATTTTCTGAAGCATCTGTAGTAGTAATAATCACTATATAATACTTATGATGCCCAGACAACTAATTAAAAGTAGCTAATAAAACCAGTAACGTTAGATTGATAACCCAAATTGTTAGTTAACTTGAGGCTGCTCTTTTGGGCTGTAGACGCAACAGCGATCGCGCTTTTTTTACATCTGCAATTCAACACTCACCTTTCCCCTAACATTGCCATATCCTGTCTTGAGAACAGCGAACACTACA
>NZ_JBALFH010000051.1:0-40800 GCF_036917095.1 Nostoc sp. | reverse complement strand
AATAACAAATGAGTACTCCGAAATAACAAATGAGTACTCCGAAATAACAAATGAGTACTCCGAAATAACAAATGAGTACTCCGAAATAACAAATGCGTAGGCATACTTGTGTGTACACCTTAGACAAGCAGGGGGGTAAGAATAATAGAGTCCAAATAAATTGGATAATTTATTTTTTGGAGTTCTTTAAAGCCTGACTTTTCACGATATCTGGAAAACCTCTCTCCTAAAAGGCTACCGTGTACACACAAGTCGAATTACCCCCCTCAATCCCCCCTTGGAAAGGGGGGAAGCCGAAAATCTAGTTCCCTCCCCTTTACAAGGGGAGGGTTAGGGAGGGGTAAAACTTACGCTTAAACCCAGATGATTAAACTGTTTCAGACTTATGTGTACACCGTAGCCTAAAAGGAGAGAGACTTTGAATTTTCCCCCTTCCCGCATTGGGAAAGGGGTTATACCATTTCACGAAATACCTGATACAAATAGATTGATCTCTAATTCTTTCCCCCTGCCCCCTGCTCCCTGCACCCCTGCTGCTTCTTCTTCTCTTTGCGTCCTTCTCTACGAGACGCTGCGCGTTGGCGGAAGCCTCTCGCAGAGAAGGCGGTTCGTTAAAAAATTGACTTTGACAAACGGTTTTAGCCTTTAGCCTTAACTGAACCGTGTTGCCTTAAAGCTCCCCTTCTAACTGCTGGGCTACCAGTTTAGCAAATAACCCTGCTTGAGCAATCAATTCCGAAAAATTACCTACCTGCACGACATGACCACCGTCGATAACATAGATGCGATCGGCATTACGAATGGTGCTGAGGCGATGGGCAATCACCACTCTGGTAGCATTTAACTTAGCTAAACTTTCAGTCACAATTGCCTGGGTGCGGTTATCTAGGGCACTGGTAGCCTCATCCATCAAGATAATTTTGGGCTTGGAAACAAGCGATCGCGCAATCAATAATCTTTGCCGTTGTCCACCTGAAAGATTACTACCACCCTCGGCGACGATCGTATGCATCCCCATTGGCATTTGCTTGATATCATCAGCAAAGCCTGCCATTTGTGCGGCTGACCAAGCTTCTTCTAGCGAAACCAAAGCCCCGGCGGTGATATTATCAAAAATTGATGCTGTACCGATTTTCCCATTTTGCAGTACCACTCCTAACTGTCTTCGCACAGCTTGGAGTTCCATCTCTGCTAAGTCTTTGCCATCATAATAGATGCTCCCTGTCAATGGAGTTTCAAATCCCAATAACAACCGCAATATCGTTGATTTTCCACTTCCAGAAGACCCAACGATCGCGACAAATTCCCCTGGTTCGGCATGGAGGCTGACATCATTGAGGATTAAGCTGCCATTCTCAGAGTAGCGAAAACTGACACGATTTAGGGCAATGCGACCGCTTAATTGACCGGGGTTAACTTTGGTTGAGTCATATTCAGGCTGCGATCGCCAAATCGGTTTTGCTCGTTCCCATATTGGTACAATACCCCAAATCTCCGATAGAGTATTGCTTAGGTCAATTACTCCTTTGATAAAAATCGCCAAAGCATAGTTAAAAGCAACAAATGTACCCAGTGTTAGACGTGTCTGCATGAACAGCATGGCAAACCCAAACAGCAGTATAGAACTCACCAAAGGGAGTGCTTCGTTAAATATAGAAATACCATCTTTAATCTCTTGCCAACTCGCCTTCAGTCGGATCTGCTGGCTGTATTTTTTCGCCCAAGCTGCAAATGCGCGTTCTTCTGCCATTGTCACTCGCAGCTTGGCAACACCGTTGATTAGTTGGACGGTGAGTCCCTGAATTGTGCCATTGAGTTCTTGCTCTTTTTTCGATTTCTTCACCAAGAGGAAACTCGCAATAGTCGTAACCACAGCGGCAAATATTGCTAAACCCACGCCCACAAGCGCTAGTTGCCAACTGTAAATAAACATCAGCACCAAGTTGAATAAGGCAAAAATTCCACTCAACAAAGTCCGTTGGGTAGCACCACTGAGTTTTTGATGAATTTCCCTCACCGCCATAACGCGGTTGACTAAATCTCCAGAAGTATACTGACGAAAAAAGCTAGGACTTAATCTGAGTAACCTATCCCAAATGGCTGGCTGCAATATGCTATCAGTGGCGCTTTCGACTCGTAGAGTAATAATGCTTTGGGCAATTTGAAAAGCTAACTGCCCAAAGGCGACTGCAAACATGACCAATCCGATCTGCCACAGCAAAGCGCGATCGCTATCGGGAATGGCATGATTGATTAAAATTGCTGTTGCTTGTGGTGCAACCATTCCCAATATTGTGCCCAGTAACCCTACCACTAAAATACTGGCGATGTCTTTTTCATAACCCTTGACCCCAAACCGCAGTAGGTCGATAGCGTTGAGCGCAATTTGAGGTAACGGTCGATACAGAACGTAGGCTAATGGTGACAGTGTTTTTGCTATTGATTCATTTACAGGTGTCCGAGTCCGCGCTACGGGGTCAAAGATCGTATAATCCCGATTATCTGTAGGTAACAACGCCACTGGGCGTTCCAACTGGGTATAAGCTAACATCGCCCCTTGGTCTTGATGCCACCAGCCATCTGCTAAAGTGATACGCCGAATCCGAATTTGTGATGCTTGTGCGATCGCCCCTACAGGGTCTTTAATAGAATTCAAATCCTCTGCTGGTGGACGAATCTCTATTCCCAGCGATCGCCCAACTGCACCAAATGCTACCAATAAGGGCGGCGCTTCCTGAGAAAAAACCGCCTCCTGCTGTGGCTGCAATACTGTTGCTAAATCAGAAAGTGCCCCCTCTATTACTTGCTGATTAAATTGTTCGCGTTCCTGAAATCGCCGAAATTCTGCTTCTGTTTCTTTATTTGCCAACAAACTAAAGTAGTGAAAGAAATAAGTATGCAAACTGGCTAAACCTAACAGGAGTTCCTCGGAATTTTCTAAATCTGCCGTTGGTAACATCTGCCCGATAACCGCATCTTCTGCCTCCAGCCACATATCACTCGTGAGTGGAAATGCTGGTGAGGCAGAATTCAACCTTAATTCCTCAACTCCCATCCAGTGAGTATTACCTTGCTGCAACTTCACCCATAGAAGTGTTGGTTGGCTCCACTGTAGCGTTTCACCAGGGGATAATGAAAAATCCCGCCCTAATGTCTGCACAAGGTTTAATGGCGTTGTCAAAACTGTTTGCTGGGCACTAAGAGATTGTCCTAAATGATTTACCCAACCTTCTAAAAATTCTATGGCTTGAGAGTCAGCCGCCGCGATTTCCCTAACCAAATCAACCATTGACATCTGACATAATTGGGTGGGTTCAATTGCGATCGCTACAAAACTCCATTGGCTTTGTGCTATTACTTCCGGTAAAAATGCTGCACTAAACAATGCTTCACCAGTGTTGACATGAAACAGATAGCGGCGATGCTTTTTTGGTAAACTGTTTTCAATAGTCGCAAACACTGCCAATGTTCCAGACTGCACTATCCAGAATGTTTCTGGGTTATTCAACAGTAATGGTTCGTTTGCCTGAGAGAAGTATGGTTTGGAAAGAGGATTCACTTAAGGTAAATCGATGTGAGTTCGACGATTGGAAAAAGATATAAGAAAAACTATTGTATCCCGGCTGAATGTAACACAGATTTTTTGTGATGATATAGCAGTCCTAAATTATTTGTAAAAATAAATTAACCGCAGAGGCGCAGAGAACGCAGAGCAAGAAAAATCTGATAATCAATCGTCTTGGATGGAAAAATTGAGTAATTTAACGTGCGCCTCCGTTGGAGACTCACGTAAATTTAGAATTGCTGAAGAAGATTTGCCTTTCATGTCGCTTGAATAAGGAAAATGATAGAGTTAAAGGCGATCGCATAGCGAAAAATGTAAATAAGATATGGCTGACCAAAAAGATAAAGCTCAAGAAAAAAACCGCCTTGAACAGCTTCAAGAAGAACAAGGCAACACTGATCCTAAGCATTCAGGCGGTGCTGGCGCTTCTGGTGGCAACTCGGGTGCAGGTAAATCTGGCACATCAAAAATTTCTGCCACTGGTACACCTGATGATATCGAAAAAATCGATCCAGAGTAAAGCTGATTTTGACGCTGAGTCAAGGTTTAACTGCCTCGGCAATCATTAGCAACTCAACAATGGTGGATTGAATACCTGATTATTCAGTTCACCATAGCGATCGCAACGCTAAACTTTTAACTTTACCCAATCTCATCCTGACTCGAATGGCACGCTTGAAAAGCTCTAAGCTATGCAGATCGGGTTCAGTTAAAGACTTATAATTAAGACTGATATCAAGTTCGGATAATTACTTATTATTCAAAACTCTCCACGTAAGAGCGTCCCCGCATCAGGCTCAATCATCTCATTATTCAGCAACGCCACTCTATATTATTACGCCTCTGCCGCGTGAAGTAAGCGAACATAAGTTCCGCCTTGCTGCCATAATTCTTCATGAGTGCCACGCTGCACGATTTTACCTTGCTCTAGCACAATAATTTCATCACAATCGCGGATTGTGCTGAGGCGGTGGGCTACAACAATACAGGAACAACCACGCTGTTGCAAGTTACGGTTAATAATCAACTCCGTTTCTGCATCTAGGGCGCTGGTTGCTTCATCCAGTACTAAGACTGTGGGATTTCTCACCAAAGCGCGGGCAATTTCTAAACGCTGGCGTTGTCCACCACTAATATTCATACCGCCTTCAATTAACTCAAAGTCATATTTCCCAGGCATAGATGCGATCGCATCATGAATCGCTGCATCTTGGCAAGCCTGCACCAAATCAGCTTCTGGTACAGTTGAATCCCAAAGAGTGATGTTTTCTCGCACAGTCCCGGCAAATAAAAAGATATCCTGTTCAACCATTGCCAACCAGTTAGCCAGAACAGAACGCTTAATTTGCGATCGCTCTACACCATCAAAGCAGATTTCGCCTTCCCACGGTTGATAAAGCCCGCAAATTAATTTAGCAACTGTGGATTTACCAGAACCACTCCCCCCCACAAGCGCTATCCTTTGCCCTGGCTTGACAGTCAAACTCAAATTCTCAATCAAGGGAGGTTCTACACGACTGTACCCAAATGTAATATTCCGTAATTCAACGTGACCCTGTAATTGCCACATTGGGCATTGGGTATGGGAAAGACTTGTAATAACTTCCCCTCTGCTCCTCTGCTCCTCTGCTCCCTTGCCTCCCTCCACTTCCAAATCAACGGGGTTTTGCAATACATCATCAAGGCGATTTAAATCAGCTTCTAAATCTTGAAGTGTACTGCCGAAGTTAACGAGGCTATTAACCGGCTCTAAAAAGCTCAGTGTTAAACTTTGGTAGGCAACCAGCATTCCAATACTGAGATTGCCCTTCATTACCTGTAAACCACCAACTAGCAGAATAGAAGCTGTGGTTAGGGCTGTCAAAATTGTCGGTAATGTGGTGAGAATTTGAGTTTGTAAGCCTAATTGTTGTTGGGCGTTCAAGGCTTTAGCGTAATAACCCGCAAACCGAGCAAATAAATCTGACTCCAGCCCCGAAGCTTTGATGGTTTCTATGGTTTGGATGCCGCTAATCGTTACTCCACCCACCTTGCCATATTCCTGAGCTAGGCGCATATTTGCATCTACACGAGTTTGCGATAAAAATAAGAGGGCGAGAATGTTGATTAAAGCAAAACCGACTGCGATCGCACTCAGCAATTGGTCATACTGAATCATAATCAACAGGTAAAATATCATCATCACCGCGTCAATTACTGTAGTTGCCAAAGACCCTGAAAGTACTTCTGCCACCCGATCATTCAGTTGCACCCGGCTACTGATTTCCCCAGCAAAGCGTTGATCGTAAAACCCAATGGGCAATCGCAGAATATGCCAGAGGAACTGTCCTGATGTGCTGACTGATAACTTAACCATCAATCGCCGCAGGTAGGTAAGCCGCAGTCTGGCAAGGAATGCCCGTAATAAAGTAGTTAACAGCATTCCTAACAACAAAGGTCGTAACCAATCTTGCCGATCTTGGATTAAAATCTCATCGATAAAAACCTGAGAAAAGGCTGGTACAGCTAACCGAGGCAGTGTTAGCAATAACCCAGCTAGCAAGCAAAATAAAATAGTAACTCGTGAGTTTTGTAAGCGGCTAGTTAAGGCTGAGACAATGTGATTTTTTTTGCCTCCCTTTTGAAAGTCCGCTCCTGGTTCCATTGTCAGCACAACACCCGTGTATGCGCGATCGAACTCTTCCCAACTTACTGTTCTGCGACCATTGGCAGGATCGTTGAGGTAGACGCGTTTTTTGCTATATCCTTCTACTACGAGAAAATGGTTAAAATTCCAAAAGGCAATGTAGGGAAGGCGGGTAGCTGTCACCTTTTCCAGAGACAGTTTTAAACCTTTAGCATTGAGTCCATAGTTTTTGGCAGCTTTGAGGATATTAAAAGCTTTACTCCCATCCCGCGAGACACCGCATTCTTCACGCAGTTTAGCCAGTGGCACAATCCGACCGTAATAGCTCAGAATTATTCCCAAAGCAGCCGCGCCACATTCGACCGCTTCCATTTGCAAAAGTGTAGAAGTGCGGACACGATTTGGTTTAAATTTTGGAATTGGGGATTGGGCATGGGGCATTGGTATTAGAAGTTGAAAGTTGAGCTTCTGAGGATGAACGTTGAGCTTTTGAGGGTGAACCTTCAAGTTTTAACCCCAATACCCAAATTAACGCGATGTGCAACTTATTCTTAGAACCCCGCTTCCATTCCTCTCCCCCACAGGGAGAGAGGCTTTGATTCTTGCTCCCCAACGCTAGTAGGGAAGGGGTTGGGAGTTAGGTCTGAGAGAAAGTTGCACACGGCGTAAATTAATAAATTCCTGTCCAAGAGCGCAGCATAGGAATAATATAAGAAATCGGTGCTTTTTCTCCAACTTTCACTTGAACAGAGGTAGTTGTCCCAGAAGATATTTTTAAGGCTGGGCCATCAGAGGATGACCATTTGTAGCCACTGACTGATGTAGGGTTTTCTTGGAGTTGGACAAAAGCTTGCACCTTGCCTTCACCTTTACCTGCAAGACTAGCGGCAATTTCTTTGTTACCAACGATCGCTGTAATATCTTGTGTAGTGACAGGAAATGAAGAAATATCTGCAACGGTTCCGACAATGCCACCTTCGCGCTCGCGTTTAGCAAAGCTGGGAGTCACTTGTACAGCCATCCCAGGCTTGATTTGCTTACCATCTTTATTAGCAAAGTAAACAAGACTCATAAGTTTTGAATTTGGCTGTTCAGCTTCAATTGAACCCAAGCGACTACCCGGATTCATCATTTGTCCAGGAACAGCACTCAGTTCGAGAATGTGACCATTATATTTGCTAATAATTCTACTTTCTTGAGATAGTTGGAGTTCTAATTGGGCAATTCGCCGCTTTACTTCCCGAATTTGATTTGTTTTGTCAATTGATTGCTTTAAATCTTGTTCGCGTAATTTAGTATTTTGAGTATTAATATCTTTAATTTTGGTTTTAATTTCGTCAATTCTATTAAGATTTTCCAGATATTCTCGTTGCGTAGTGGTTTCTTGGATTTCGAGATCCTTGAGTTGCACGTCAATATCTGATAGTTCGCTTTGAGTATTAAAATATTCTTGTTCGGCTTGCACCAGCATATCTTGGCTGATGACATGCTGCTCAAAAAGGTGACGACGGTTATCAACCCGTCCTTTGAGAGTTTTGAGTAAGTAATTAATTTGTTGTTTGCGGGAATTAATGCTTTGACGTTTTTGTGCGATCGCTCTCAATGTTTGATCGCGTAGTTTCGGCGCACTTTGCTCTCGGCGCAGATTACTTTCCAAATCGAGTTTTTGCTGCCCAAGCGTCATGATTTGTTGGTCAATCAGCAGCTTTTGTAACCTGTCAGTTTCTTGATTCTGGGTTTGCAGTTGTTGCAACTTTATCTGCTCTTGCTGCAACTGCTGCTTTAACGCTGATTGGTCGATAATACCTAGAACATCACCTTGTTTAATAATATCCCCTGGCTTGACCTTGAGAGTTAGTAATGGGCCAGAACTAGGTGCTTGAAATTCCACAACATGATGCGGTTTAATCAAGATACCTTGGCCTGTGACTGTGAGCGGAATTCTACCAAACACACTCCAAACCCCAGCCACAGCAACCACAAAACTCATCGCAGATAAAGTCAACCAAGCTTGAGGCTTGACCACATTTATTGCTCGATCGAGTTGTTCTGGCGAAGATAAGCGCTCTAGGGCTTCTTGGCGGAAGATGTGGCTGTGTTTTAGTTGCATAGTTCTCCTTGTTGCTGAAAGCACCTAGAGCTTCAAGACTTATAGACTTTTAAGATTAAAGTGCGATCGGGGAGAACTAGGGGAGAAATAAGGAAAGCGATCGCTTTTACTGCCTCACTTAGGGAGTATCCTTCTTCCTTTGCGACGGACACTTTCCTCAAGTCGGGAAACCCGCCCACGGAAGTGTCCTACTCTTTGCGTCCTTTGCGTGCTTTGCGGTTCGTTCTCTTATCCCTGAAATTTAATGAGACAGCCCACTACTCTCTTATTGCTCTAACATTTGGAAGAATCGGGTAAAGTAATCTGGAAAGGTTTTCGCTGTACAGCCAGGATCTTTAATTACAATCCCTGGAACCTTCAAGCCAGTGACAGCAAAAGCCATCGCCATTCGATGATCGTGATAGGTTTCAATGGCAGCTGGGGTAATGGGGCCAGGCTCAATTTTCAGTCTATCTGGAAATTCTTCAACCTGGACTCCTAGCCGACGCAACTCTGTTACCACAGCTTTAATCCGATCGGTTTCCTTATATCGAATATGTTCCACGTTCCGAATGGTAATCGGTGAACTGGCAAAGGGCGCGATCGCTCCTAATGTTTGCACCAAATCCGATATATCATTCATATCAATGTCGATGCCTTGCAATTGCTTCGGCCCCGTCACTTCCGTGTAATCATCCGAAGCCTTAATTTCGCAACCCATCTGTTCTAAAACATCTAGCCACAGAATATCACCCTGACAGGATTGTTTGGTCAAATGTTTGACGCGTACCCGTCCACCTGTGACGGCGGCGGCGGCAAAAAAGTAAGAGGCATTTGACGCATCAGGTTCTACTGTGTAATGTCGAGCTTGGTAACGTTGACCCGCTTTAATCTGAAATTGATTATCGCCGATTTGAATCACCTCAACGCCAAAATCTGCCATCAGACGACAGGTCATTTTGATGTAAGACAGAGAAACCAGTGTACCCTCAACCTCAAAAATCGTATCCTGTTGAGCATAAGGCGCAATCATCAGCAATGCCGAAAGTTGCTGACTTGTTTGGTTGGCTTTCAAGCGAAAATTTCCGCCAGCGAATTGCCGACTATAAAGGGTGTAGGGCATAAACCCGGAGTTTCCCTCAAAGCTAACGGTTGCTCCACCCGTTTCCAGCACCGCCAGCATGTCACCCATCGGTCGTTCTCGCATCCGAGGAACGCCATCTAGGCGATATTCACCATTACCCAGTGCCACCAGCGCCGAGATAAACCGTGCTGTAGTACCTGATAAACCCACAAATAAATCTGCCTGTTTAGCTGGAATGTCACCTCCTCTTCCCGCTAGTTGGATCTGTGCTAGATCGGGATTCAGTGTAATGGGAATGCCTAATTGCTCTAAACATTTAGCAAAATACTCGCTATCTTCACTAAATAAGGCATTTTCTAAAATGGAGTCACCTTGCGCTAAAGCTGCGACAAGCAACGCCCGATTAGTAAGACTTTTAGAGCCGGGAATTTCTACCGTGGCATCCACTGGCCGATTTAGAGCAGGAATTTCAATGGTATCCACGTTAAACCTCTACGTAGGCGGTTAGCTACAACTTTATATATTGCCATATTGTGGCCAAAAAAGGGGCAGGGGAGCAGGGGAGCAGGGGAGCAGGGGAGCAGGGGAGCAGGGGAGGCAAGGGGAGCAGGGGAGCAGGGGAGCAGGGGAAGAAGACCCATGCGCCAATCTGACTCTTCAAAGCTCACGAAAACCTAAGCCTTTTCTCAACGGTCTAAGGGGGAAAATTCAAAGTCTCTCTCCTTTCAGGAGAGAGACTTTCGGCGTTGCATATTTGCGGGATGATTTTGCTAGTTTTGTGGGATGGGCATCTTGCCCGTCCCTTGTATTTCAGGGCGCTCGTGTCGCCCACCCTACAAGAATCATCCCTTGATTCAGCAACGCCAGATTTTCCAGATACCGTGAAAAGTTAAATGACCAATGGCTCGTAGTTGAGTGGAAAATCTGACTCTGCTTTTGGGAATACTTGATTTATTCACCTGACTAATCTAGAATCCAGGCATTATCAATATGAAATGGATCGTACCATCTCTATATGTAGCCTTTTCTTTACCTTTGTATTTACTTTCTGCTTTAACAGCACAGGTACAGGCTCAGTCATACCATCGCAACAAAACTTGGCAGATTAGTCAGGCATTTAAGCCACCACAGCGGGGGAAACCTCCTGCAAGTGCTGGTGGTTCTACTCGTGGTAGCTCTTGCCTAACAGGGAAAAAACTAATAATTCCCCTAATCCCTCCAGATAAGTTAGGGCTGACATTTGCTCAACATCCAACATTTTTCTGGTATGCACCTCCATCTCAAGTCAAAACAGCCAAGTTTCTGCTTTTAGCTGAAGACCAGAACGTATTTTATGAAACATCTTTTACACTTCCAAATAAACCAGGAATTTTTAGCTTCAAACTTCCTGACAGTGCCCCTGGACTTACTATAGGTAAAACTTATCATTGGTATCTAACAATTGTTTGTGATGCTGAAGACTCCAGCGAAAATCCCACTGTAGATGGTTGGGTGGAACGCACTCAACCAGGATCGCGCTTGTCTGAGGCGTTAACCAAGGCAAATTTATATAAGTTGCCCACCATCTATGCAGAAGCTGGGATTTGGCATGAAGCACTGACTAGTTTGGTGCAGCTACGCCGGACTCAGCCGAATAATTTCAAAGCGAGGCTGGATTGGAGACAATTTTTCAAGTCAGTAGGTTTGAGTGCGATCGCTTCAGTTTAAAGCTGGGAGGAGAACGCCGAAAAGTTACGGTTCTTGTGTCTGATTTAAGAGGATTCTCAGCTTTTTCGGAACAATTGCCACCTGAAGAAGTAGTAAAGATTTTGAATCTTTATTTGGGAACAATGACAGAGGTAATCAATCAATATAAAGGCACAATTAATGAGTTTATGGGTGATGGGATTTTTGTGATATTTGGTGCGCCAATTAGTCGCAAAGATGATTCTCAACGAGCGAGCGCTTGTGCTATTGCCATGCAATTAGCAATGCAGCAAGTGAACAAACAAAATCAGCAAATGAATTTCCCAATCCTTGAAATGGGAATTGGTATTAATACAGGCGAGGTTGTGGCGGGAAATGTTGGTTCTCAAAAACGCGCTCAATATACAGTTATTGGCAGTCATCTTAATTTGGCTGCCCGAATTGAGTCTTATACCGTAGGAGGACAAATTTTAATTTCTGAAAATACTTGTAAGGATGCCAATATTGACCTCCAAATTGCTGGACAACTACAAATAGAACCGAAGGGAATAAAACACCCTGTGACAATTTGTGAAATTCGTGGCATTGGCGGTAAATATAATTTATTCTTGCCTAAATATGATGAAGAAATGATCGTTCTCACTCAAAAAGTGCCTGTAGAATACTCCATTTTGCAGGGGAAACATACAGTAGGAACAGTATTTATGGGGGAATTGATTAGCCTCTCAGAAAAAGGAGCGCAGCTGCAATCGCCACATTCTTTAGAACTCTTGAGTAATCTCAAACTCAAGTTATTGATTGAAGCAGCAATGGCTACAGAAGAAGATATCTATGCCAAGGCGATCGAACAGTCTAATGTTGACGAGCATCTTTTTCTGCTTCGGTTTACAGCTGTTCCCCCAAAAGCGATGTCTGGCGACAAGCCGCTAGGCGTCTACGCAATTCTCAATGCACTGCGTCAGCTAGGGTGAGATTAAGGCATCAATCTTGAAATGGTAACAAATGGAGGTGTATGTAAATAGGGTAAACCGAAAAAGTAGATAGTTTAGCTTTTTCTAAAACAGTAACAATTGTTGCTGATACAACCAGGCGATCGCGGTAAGATTTTGGACTTAAGCCCGATCCAACTCCAATAACTCATAATTTTCAACGAATAATTAATAATTCGTAATTTCTGCTATGAAGCAACTCACTTGAGTTCTGGAGTTAAAAATATGATTTCTTCTAAAACTGAGATTCAATTACATCCAAGAACAAATGACAAACGGAAACAAATTTCAAAGGTTAGTAGAACTTGCAAATGATTATGGAATTATTTGCGAACCAACACCAGAAGAATGTTTGATTGCAACCTTGCCTGGAGACGATGATTTCTTATTAGCTTTTACTTGGTCTGGTACTGTTGAGGGAGAGCCACCAGAGCATGAGTTAATCGCAATTAGTGTACAAGATATAGTCAAAGAAGTTACCGTTGCAGCTTGGCAAATTCCTTTTTATTTATTCGGAAACGTTTTAAGGCAAGCTCAGATGCTTGTCGCTGCTCATAAAGATTTTGTTAGCTAGTAGACAAGCCTTAGCTAAAAGGATGTTTGAGAAGTATCAAATATTTCTTGATTCCCCCTAACCCCCCTTAAAAAAGGTGGGAATAAGAGTCTTAAAGTCCCCCTTTTTAAGGGGAGCCAGTGCGGTCTTCTCCCAAGGGGAGACGCCAAGGGCGATAGCGCAGCGTTAGCGAGCCTGCGAGCGTCTGGGGGTTTCCCCCATGAGCAACTGGCGTGGATTTAGGGGGATCTCCAAGGGTTAGATGTATACAAAAAAACTTTTCAGACATCCTCTAAAAACTACTATCCCTGTCCACTGTGGCAGGGATTTTTATTTAGACTTTGAAAAGTATACAGGATTTTATTGGCTCAGTTTTTTGCTATCCGGCAAAAACAAGCTTGTCTTATCTAGGTTTTCTCTATGTAAATACTCGTAAACAAACTTAAGGTATTATAAAATTTGTAAATATTTGTAACTAACTCAAACTTTATATCCTTATATTATACATCTCAATCCTTGATTAAGACTTCAGAGCAAGCAGATACCTGTATAGTATGTCAATTGAGTGCTGATTGCAGCACTTTGGGATAAGCAAGATTTATCAACACTGCAAACCCTTTCAGAGAACAACATCTCTCTCTTGCCACCAGCCTGAAAAAGCTAGCAGTCTACTTACTATTATCAAGGAAGCTATGACTATGACCAAGCCTAACCGAGGAGTGCTTTTTCTGCAAGCTTTAGGACAGAGAAAACGGCTTCTGGAAGTAAAACATCCTTTTCTCACGACCAGCTTAAAGGAGCTAGCAAGACTCTACTATTATCAAGGACGCCATGACCAAGCCGAAGAATTGTTAGTGGAAGCTTTAGAACAGAAAAAACCGCTGTTGAGAAAAAAACATCCTTTTGTCGCCACCAGCCTGAAAAAGCTAGCAGTCTACTATTCTCAAGGACGCTATGACCAGGAGGAAGAGTTGTTAGTGGAAGCTTTAGGAGAGAAAAAACGGCTGCTGGGAGAAGAACATCTTTCTATCGTCGCTAGCCTGAACAACCTAGCAGTCTACTATTCTCAAGGATACGACCAGGAGGAAGAGTTGTTAGTGGAAGCTTTAGGAGAGAAAAAACGGCTGCTGGGAGAAGAACATCCTTCTATGGTCGCCAGCCTGAACAACCTAGCGTCACTTTATGATTTTCAAAGACGCTACGACGAAGCCGAGGGGCTATATCTGCAAGCTTTAGCAGTGTTTAAACACCTGCTGGAGACTTATCCAGAATGTTAATTTAGTCTGAAGTTCCCGAAATGGAAAGATAGAGAAAACTTCAATCCATGCAGGGGACTGGTCAAGCGGTATAGTCAGGTTCAGCCCCAATACTTCTCGGTTAAGCATTTTTAATTTGGAATCGGGTTTTGGGAAAAGGTTACTGGGTTTGGGGTAAAGGTTTTTTCTTGCCTTTTTCCCCTTCACCTTTTCCCCTTAACCGAGCAGTTTTGGGTTCAGCCTTCTCTCTTCATACTTTTATTTTGGCAAAGGTATTGGCTTATAAATATTGGCTAAGTAGTTGGCTCAAATCCATCACGGCTTTAAGAACACTGTACACAGATATTGCGTTGAGAGAGTTGATACTAAAGGCACTTACTCTCCCCAGTTCTGGACAACTGGCGGCAGCCAAGCAAGAACTGGAGCGGGAAATCAGCGATGTCTATGACGAGCAACTCTTGGAGACGCCACGCGATCGCTTACTCAAGCAGGCAGAAATTGCGATCCAACAAAGCGAGATTCGCTACCGTGCGATTGTAGAAGATCAGACTGAAATGATTGCCCGATATTTACCAGACGGCAGACTCACGTTTTTCAACAAAGCTTTTGCGCTTTATTTTGGGCGATCGCCAGATGAACTGCTCGGCAGCCACGATCAACCGATTATCTTGGAGGCAGATCGGGAGCGAGTTGCTGAATTTGTAGCTTTAATTAGTGCTGATAATCCCGTTGTGATTATTGAAAAGCGCGTGGTTGTGGCAGGTGAGGTGCGTTGGACTAAGTGGCATAACCGAATGATATTTGACGAGCAAGGATGCTTTCTGGAATTTCAATCGGTGGGATACGATATCACAGAATTCAAGCAAATTGAAGAAACACTTTTTCAAGAAAAAGAATTAGCCGAGGTGACGTTGCAATCGATCGGAGATGCAGTTCTTACCACAGATGCGTTTGGCAGGATTAAATACCTCAATCCGATTGCAAAATTTCTGCTTGGATGTAGTCAAATATCCGCAGAAGGGTTGCTGTTAGAAGAAGTCTTTGGAATTGTGCATGAAGCGACACGGGAGACAGTTCAGAACCCAATTCAGCAAGCGTTAAAGGAAAATCAAACTGTGAGTTTAGCAAACCATACCGTCTTAATTAATCGGAATAATCAAGAAATTGCGATTCAAGATTCAGCCGCGCCCATTCGCAATCGTGAGGGACAAGTGATTGGCGCGGTTATGGTGTTTCGTGACGTGACTCAGAACCGCTTGCTTGCGCGTCAGCTATCCTGGCAGGCAAGTCATGATGCCTTAACCGGATTGGTGAATCGCCACGAGTTTGAGCAGCAGATTGAACAAGCATTGCATCTTGCCAAATTAGACTACCAGATTCATGCGTTGTGCTATTTGGATCTCGATCACTTCAAAATTGTAAATGATACCTGTGGTCATCTGGCTGGAGACGAATTACTGCGTCAAATTACTATCCTATTGCAGGAAAAGATTCGGAAAACTGACACCCTGGCACGGTTAGGGGGCGATGAATTTGGCGTATTGCTCAGTCAGTGTCTGCCGGCGCAAGCTTTACGAGTTGCCAATGAGCTGCTTGAATGTGTTCAAGAGTTCCGGTTTGTTTGGCAAGAGCAGGCATTCTCAATTGGAGTAAGTATCGGCTTGGTGGGTATTGACGCGAATAGCCAGAGCCTTGCAGAGATTATCAGAACGGCTGATGCAGCTTGCTATACCGCGAAGAACTGGGGGCGCAATCGCGTGTACTTTGCTCAGACTGACGACCGGGAGCGACTGCAACAGCGCGGGGAGATGCAGTGGGCCAGCCGCATTTCTCATGCTTTGGAAAGCGATTGGTTTTGTCTCTATGTTCAACCCATTGCCTCTATCACTCCGGTGGCTCAAAACGGCGACTATTATGAAGTGCTACTGCGGCTCCAGGATGAGCAGGGAAATTTAGTGCTGCCGATGGCGTTTATTCCAGCAGCAGAACGCTACGACTTGATGCACCTGATCGATCGATGGGTAATTCGGACTCTATTCAGTAATTGGATAAGGTTTGTTGGCGATAAACAAAGCGTCTATGCAATTAACCTCTCTGGCTCTAGCATCAACGACGATCAGTTTATTAACTTTCTGTATGAGCAGTTTACCCTACACTCCATCTCACCCCAGTCCATTTGCTTTGAAATTACCGAGACTGTGGCGATCGCCAACTTGAGCAAAGCCAGAAAGTTCATTCAGTCACTTCAACAGATAGGCTGTCGCTTTGCGTTAGACGATTTTGGCGTGGGGATGTCGTCGTTTGCTTATCTCAAGTCTCTGCCTGTAAATTACCTCAAAATTGACGGGAGCTTTATTCGTAACATTATCGAGAATCCTGTAGATGATGCGATCGTGACAGCAATCACATACATTAGCAATGTGATGGGTATTAAGACCATTGCTGAGTTTGTAGAGAATGACGCAATTTTAGAGCGAATTACGGCACTAGGAATTGATTACGCACAGGGATATGGCATTGCAATGCCTCGCCCATTGGGATAAATCAGGATGTTGGGTTACGCAAAGCCCATTGGTGTCAACTTAAGCCTTGGCGAATGGAATTCGCAGCTACACAGGCAAAGTCCGCCTGCGCGGACTAAGATCAAATCAAAGTTTTGAAACCCACGGAGGTGGGTTTTGTTTGTGTAGACGCGGTTTCTAACCGCCCATTTCGCGTTAAGTTGACTTTTCATTTCTTCTATCTGGATTTTTAACCGCCTGCTACTCAATTGCTACTCAAAACGGTAGCCTAATAGAATCCAGCAACTCACACATTGCATCATGTTACCTAAACCCAAAAAGCACTGGACACCTTCAAATTGGGCAAGTTGGAAACCTTTTGGCATTGGCGAACAGTATCCCAACAATTTTTGGGAGGTATTTCGGGCAATCTGGCTATCTCGTGACAAACTACCTTATGCGTGGAATATTCTTGATAAAGGTGTCTGCGATGGTTGCGCTCTCGGAACAACCGGGATGAAAGATTGGACTTTAGATGGCATCCATCTCTGCAATGTCCGGTTGCGGTTGTTGCGGATGAATACTATGCCAGCTTTTGACCCTGTGCTATTGACGGATGTTTCGCAGTTACAAAAGCAAAAAAGTGCCCAATTACGCGACTTGGGACGACTTCCTTACCCGATGATTCGTCAACGTGGGGAAAAAGGCTTTCGTCGTGTGAGTTGGGATGAAGCTTTAGGCGTAATTAGCGATCGCATCCGCTCCACTACACCAGACCGTCTCAGTTTTTATGTTACCAGTCGCGGTACTGTCAACGAAACTTATTATGCTACCCAAAAAGCTGTGCGGGCAATGGGAAGCAATAATATTGATAACGCTGCCCGTATTTGCCATTCTCCCAGTACGGCGGGATTAAAAGCTGCTTTGGGTGCTGGGGCTACCACTTGTTCTTATAAAGACTGGATTGGTACTGATTTATTAGTCTTCATTGGCTCTAATGTTGCTAACAATCAGCCTGTTACCGTCAAATATCTCCATTACGCTAAAAAAGCTGGCACAAAAATTGTAGTTATTAATACTTACCGCGAACCAGGAATGGAGCGCTACTGGGTTCCCTCAATTGTGGAAAGCGCCGTTTTCGGTACAAAGTTTGCCGAAGACTTCTTCTTAATCAACATGGGCGGGGATATAGCATTTTTAAATGGCACTATTAAACATATAATTGCTAACAACTGGGTAGACCAGTCATTTATAGATTTATACACAGATGGCTTTGCTGAACTCAAAGCATCGTTAGAAAATCAATCTTGGGAAGAATTAGAGCGGCTTTCTGGAACATCCCGCGAGTCAATGCACGCTTTTGCCAAAATGGTCAAAGAAGCTAATAAAGCCGTATTTGTTTGGAGTATGGGCATTACTCAGCATGAATGCGGTGAAGATAACGTGCGAAGTATCATTAATCTAGCTCTTACCAAAGGTTTTGTCGGTCGGGAAGGCTGCGGTTTAATGCCAATTCGCGGCCACTCTGGAGTGCAGGGTGGTGCAGAGATGGGATGTTACGCCACAGTTTTTCCTGGTGGTAAACCTATCACCCCAGAAAATGCTGCCCAATTGAGTCAGCATTGGGGCTTTGATGTGCCAGCAAGTAAAGGTTTAATTGCTCCAGAAATGATTAATGCCGCACATCAGGGGGAAATAGAAGTGTTGGTTTCTGTGGGTGGAAATTTTTTAGAAGTGCTACCAGAACCAGATTATGTGGAAGCGGCACTGAAGAAAATACCGTTGCGGGTACATATAGATATTGTTCTCTCCAGCCAAATGTTGGTAGAACCTGCTGATACTGTGGTGCTGTTACCTGCGACGACTCGCTACGAAATACCAGGAGGAGTTACAGAAACGAACACCGAACGCCGGGTAATTTTCAATCCAGAAATTCCGGGGCCGCGCATTGGAGAAGCGCGTCCAGAGTGGGAAGTGTTTTTAGAATTGGCAAGGCGGGTAAAACCAGATTTGGCTGATAAGCTGGCTTTTGCTGACACAGCTGCTATCCGCCAAGAAATTGCTCAAGTCGTCCCCCAATATGCAGGTATTCAACACTTACAGCAAGCTGGCGATCAGTTTCAATATGGTGGTTCACATTTGTGCTTTGGTTGGAACTTCCCCACAGCAGATGGTAAAGCACATTTTGGCGTATTATTGCCACGCCAAAGAGAATTACCAGAGGGTTATTTTTTATTAGCAACCCGCCGAGGCAAACAATTTAATAGTATGGTGCAGGAACGCAAGGATGCAATTACTGGGGCGGTGCGAGAGGCGGTGCTAATGAATGCTGCTGATGCAACAAAGTTGGGTTTAAAAGATCGCGATCGCGTCATTCTTAAGAATGATTTAGGCGAGTTGTTGTGTCAAGTCTATATTGCGCCAATTCAGTCAGGAAACTTGCAAGTACATTGGCCAGAAGGGAATGTGCTACTAGATAAAAGTAAGCGATCGCTCGAAGGTGTCCCTGATTATAATGCGATCGTGCGGTTGGAAAAAGAATGCGACAAATAAGACCACTTGTAGAGACGCGATTCATCGCGTCTTTACCCAACGATGTGTTGCAATCATTAATTGAATTCGTATAATCAAGCGGACTTGATATAACTTGCATCAAGACTACCGCAAAGACGAGCATCTCTGCGGTAGTTCTAAGTTAACAACTATTCAAGTAGAATAAAAAAGCCTAGTCTAGCTTAATTTGCTACTTTCAGTTATCTCCAATTCTAGAAAGCTATTGAAAGTTCTTGGACTTACCTAACCGAACGTTTCCACGACACTCAGCATGAAATTAATCCGTTGCTCAAAGTCTAGATTTTTGACCAATGCGACAAATTCATCAGTTTCACCAGGAAGTTGATAGTCCGAGGGCACTTGAATGATGGTTCCATCCTCC
The DNA here is from genome assembly GCF_036917095.1 of Nostoc sp. Lineage (GTDB taxonomy): Bacteria > Cyanobacteriota > Cyanobacteriia > Cyanobacteriales > Nostocaceae > Nostoc. Next base: position 21,516 of record NZ_JBALFH010000051.1, on the reverse strand, counting down.
ATTCCTTGTGCCAGCAGAAACCAAACGTCTAATTTGGCATTAGGACTTAAACTATTATAGGTTTGGCTGATATCGTTAGCTGCACCATTAACAATGTCGCGTTGTGCTTGTAGTTGCTCTTCTTTAGACAAGTCCAGGAATTTGTCAAACACTGCTCTGGCAGGAGTTTCAACGCTTAGAGGAGGTGCTGGTTGTAGCTGCTCTTTAAGATCGATATAACCGAACCAGAGTAGGGCTAGCTGAGTATCTACATCAAAGCGTTGAAAAGTTTCTAAAGCTGGTCTTGTTGCTTCATCAATTGTATAAGTCATAAAAAAGTCCAACTAAGTTAAAGGTATTCTGCTTTCAGTACTTCACATAACTTAACGAACAAATACAGATAGATAACCCTACTTAGGGTAGGTATAGGACTTATTACATAAGACAGATAGAGATAACTGAAATTGCTAGTTACAAAAATGCCTGCTTCGATGTATATGAAAGCTAAGTAACGACTGTGACTCTAAGCGATCGCTGGAAGGGGTTTCTGATTATAATGCGATCGCACCTCTGGAAAAACAAACCTAGATTACGGTAAGTTTAAATCACCCATCTCACCCCAAAACTTGCAGCCATGTCCGCCGCCAAAGATTTTGAATTCCCAAATGATGTAATATTTCCTCTAGGGGATTTATATAGTGACGAACCACCTTTGGAAAGCGAATTACATCTACGCCAAATAATTCTGCTGTTGCAATCTTTGGAATTGTGGTGGCGAAACCGCAATGACTTTTACGCTGCGGGTAATCTAACAATTTACTATAGCCAACGGCAGAAGAGATCGGAAGAATTTCGGGGGCCAGATTTTTTTGTAGTGCTGGGATGTGAACGCAAAGTCCGTAAAAGTTGGGTTGTTTGGGAAGAAGACGGGAAATATCCCAACATAATTGTAGAGCTTCTCTCGAATTCTACAGCCTCAACTGACAAGGGTTTGAAAAAACAAATTTTTCAAGATATCTTTCGCACACCAGAATATTTTTGGTTCGATCCCAATAATTTAGAATTTGCTGGCTTTATCTTGATTGGCGGTACTTATGAACCGATAGAACCTAATCCTCAAGGATGGCTGTGGAGTCAGCAGTTAAATTTGTACTTGGGTGTTTATGAAGATAAATTGCGCTATTTCACTGCGGAAGGAAATCTAATCCCCACACCTGAAGAAGTCGCTGAACAAGAACGAGAACGCGCTGAACAAGAACGACAACGTGCTGAACAAGAAAAGCAACGCGCTGAACGCCTAGCAGCCAAATTGCGAGAACTGAACATTGACCCAGAAAATTTATAATGCCAGTAGGGTGAAAATTATAATTACAAATTACTATCATTTATTCTCGACAATATCTAAACCTGTCCTACCTACTGATTTAAGATCAACATTCTGATTGTTTAGCAGCACTACTATAGTGGTATTTTGATTGGGTAAATATGCAAGCAATGTTGCGAAGCCATAAGCTATACCACTATGCCCAATTGCTTTTGCTAAAGGAGATGAAAATCGTTCTACACCCAAGCCATAGCTATAGCCTGCGCCATTATCTTTAAATTTCAGCATTTCTTTCATCATCTTCGGCGAGAGTAAAGTTTTTTTGACAAATAACGCTTTGGCGAACTTGGCTAAATCCTCTGCTGTTGAAACCAATCCCCCATCTCCCAAACCATTGCCATCATTGACTTCGGCGTAGCTATCTAGCTTACCATCCTTATTGCGATCGCTATAACCTGTAGCTACTTCGCCAATTGTCGGTTCGCGCAATTCCGTGAAGGTATGTTTTAATCCCAATGGTTTTAAAATCTGACTGCGGATTGCTTGGGCGAGAGTTCCCCTAGTGATATTTTCAACAATCAGTTCCAAAAGAATGTAGTTGCAATCAGTATAAATAAATTTTTCTCCGGGATTTGCCTTCGGTTCTTCTTGATACATATACTGAATAGCTTCTCTGGCTGTCCAAGGCTGCGAACGACTTCTTTTGGCAGTAGCTTGAAGAAATGCTTTTGTATCTAGATATTCAGCAACACCACTGGTATGGTTGAGTAGTTGACGAACTGTAATTTTGTCGCTGTTGACAATATGAGGACTGATATCTCTTGGTAAGTAGGTTGCGATCGCCCGATCTAATTCTATCTTCCTTTGCTCCACTAATTTCAGCACAACCACCGCCATAAAAGTTTTACTCATACTGGCAATAGAAAAGCCATCTGTGGGTTTCATCCGGGTTTTAGTTGACAAATTATTGACACCAGATGCTCCCAGCCAAGAACCTTTAGGTGTAGTAATATACATTACTGCACCAGGGATTTGCTGTTCTACAATTATCTCATTTAAAAGTGTCTGTAGTTGAGAACTTTTTCCTACCGTGGAGGTAGACATGACTTGTTTCGCAAGAGATTTTTCAATTACTCTCTGACTAATGTCATTAGCCACTAAGTATCCTGCAAAACCAAGGGAAATCACAAAGACTATTGCAAATAAAATTTTTCTGAAAGCCAAAAATCTTAGGTTCATTTTACTTCCTAAACAGAAACATAGCCGATCTAGCTCAACAGCGTAAAGTAGTTGGCGAGCATCAACCTGACATCTGACATACAAATAGCATTACTCTGTTTCCAGATTAGTATCAAAATTTAAATTCACCAAATCTCACAAATATGAAAATGCCAACTAAAAGCAAAACCAAAGCCACTGTTTGGGTAGTGGAAAAAGGTCAAGTACGGCCTCGTTTAGACCAACTCACCACCGAAGAACCTTTAGAAATTCGCCTTACCCCTTTCCAGAAGACAGTAGCTGTAACCATGCGGACACCAGGGGCAGATTTTGAACTAGCTGCTGGCTTCCTCTACAGTGAAGGAGTGATTAGCCGCAGGGAAGATATCCGACGTATCAGTTACTGCGTGGATGAATTGGTGGATGGCGAACAGCGTCATAACATTGTAAATGTAGAATTGCGGGATGGCTTGATTCCAGACTTACAGCCTTTGGAACGTCATTTTTACACTAGTAGCGCCTGTGGGGTGTGTGGTAAAGCTAGCCTTGAGGCTTTGCGGCTGCGGGGATGTCCAGTGATTCCTTCTGGCCCAACGGTAACACCTGAGATTGTATACAGCCTACCAGACAAGCTCCGGGCTGCTCAAGGTATCTTCACTGCTACAGGAGGCTTGCACGCAGCGGCTATCTTCAATATTCAAGGACAACTGTTAAACCTGCGGGAGGATGTTGGGCGACACAATGCTTTGGATAAATTGATTGGTACAGCTTTGCTCAGTGACGAGTTGCCTTTAAATAATTGTATTGTCCTGGTCAGCGGACGCTCTAGTTTTGAGATTTTGCAAAAATCTACAGCTGCTGGAGTTCCGATTGTCTGTTCTGTTTCCGCCCCCAGCAGTTTGGCGGTGTCTGTCGCCCAGGAATTCGGGATTACTTTAATTGGATTCCTGCGCGGAGAACGGTTCAATATTTACAGTGGTTTACAAAGAATAAACGCCGGCACTTAAACAAATTTGTTTAAGTTGCTCTTGAGTCGGACTTGTAAAAACGAATATTGCACACATGAGGAAAGTAGCGTATGCAGTTTTCTGCAAAATAGCACGCACTATCATGCGATCGCACCAGACAAAATTATGCAACTATATTTGCATGAAAGGTGAATGCATTACCCAGCCGTTTACCCGATTGTAGATTTTATTTTAATTTCTTCAAAGTAAATTATTTATGAATCAATTACATCATCTGGGAAAAGGCAGTATTAAAAATATTGTTTATTTATGCCTAATATCGACTGCATTAAGCCAAGCTTCACCAGTGCAGGCACAAATCACACCCGATAACACTCTCTTGTCAGAAACTTCACAACTCAATCAAAATCAGATAATTAATGGCGCACTTGGCGACAAAATTAATGGTGGTGCAACACGCGGCAGCAATCTTTTTCATAGTTTCAGCGAGTTTAATATTCAAGACGGGCAACGTGTGTACTTTGCCAACCCCATTAGTATAGAAAATATATTGACGCGGGTAACAGGTGGGAATGCGTCAAATATTTTCGGGACATTGGGAGTTGATGGTACAGCAAATTTGTTTTTGATTAATCCTTCGGGGATTTTATTTGGGCAGAATGCACAGTTAGATGTGCAGGGGAGTTTTGTCGGGACAACAGCCAATGGAGTGCAATTTGGGAATCAGGGGATTTTCAATGCCACAAACCCGAAAGCACCAGCATTGTTGACAATTCAACCTTCGGCGTTGTGGTTTAATCAGCTGATTCAAAATGCAGGGATTCAAAATAACTCAATTGCACCAGCAGGAATAGATTCATCTGGGGTTAGTCGGTTTGGCTTACGAGTAGGAGATGGTAAAAGTTTGCTGCTAGTGGGCGGTAATGTCAGCATGGATGGTGGAAAATTGAATGCTCTTGGTGGGAGAGTGGAGTTAGGAGGGTTAGCAGAACCTGGAAATATTAATCTTGTTTTCAATAGTGATAATCTCAGCTTGAAATTTCCTGTTAATGTGACTCGTGCTTCTGTATCGCTTACTAATCAAGCAGGTGCGTTTGTGACTGGCGCTGGTGGCGGTGATATTGCTATCAATGCCCAAAATATAGAAATATTAGGCGGAAGTGTTCTTTCTGGTGGTATTGGAGTGGGTTTGGGGACAGCTGAGACTGTTGCAGGGGATATTACCGTAAATGCTGCCAGAGAAATCAAAGTTGTTGGTTCTGATAGCGGGATTGGCAATTTAGTGCGTTTGGGAGCAAAAGGTAAAGGAGGCAACATAACCATCGATTCTGGTTCTTTCTCTCTAAGTGATGGCGCTGGACTTGCTGCCTCAACTTCAGGAGTGGGGAATGCGGGGAATGTGACAGTGAGTGCAAAAAATGCTGTTTCTCTTGCAAATAATGTTGGCATCCTCAGCACAGTGGAAGCCGGAGGTGAAGGTAAGGGTGGTAATATCGAAATCAATGCTGCAACCCTCTCACTCACTGATGGTGCTCAACTCAATACTAGTACTCGTGGAGCATCTGATACTCAACCAGCAGGAACAGGGGATGCAGGCAATGTCAATGTGAAAGTGACAGGTGCTGTTGATATTGCTGGTCAGACAAACGATGTTAGAAGTGGGATTAGCAGCTTTGTGTCCATAGGAGCAGTTGGCAATGGGGGTAACATTACCATTGATTCTGGTTCATTCTCGTTACGCGATCGCGCTGTACTTTCTGCCTCAACTTCTGGGCAGGGAAATGCGGGGAATGTGACTGTGAGTGCAAGAAATGCTGTTTCCCTTGCAGATGCTGCTGGCATCTTCAGCGGGGTGGGAGCCGGAGGTGTCGGTAAGGGTGGCAATATCGACATCAATGCTGCAAACCTTTCACTCATTGATGGCGCATTCCTTTTTGCCTCAAATTCTGGGCAGGGAAATGCAGGCAATGTCAATATTAAGGTAACAGGTGTTGTTGATATTGCTGGGCAGAAAAACGGTCTTCAAAGTGGGATTTTCAGCTCTGTGGACACAGGAGGAGTTGGCAATGCGGGTAACATTACCATCAAATCTGGTGATTTCTCATTACGCGATCGCGCTCAACTTTCTGCCTCAACTTCAGGAGTGGGGAATGCGGGGAATGTGACAGTGAATGTAAAAAATGCTGTTTCCCTTGCAGATAATGCTTACATTCTCAGCACAGTGGATGCCGGAGGTGTGGGTAACGGTGGCAATATTGACATCAATACTGCAACCCTGTCACTCAATGATGGTGCTCAATTAGCAACCATTACTCGTGAACCATCTAATTCCGAACCAGCAGGAAGAGGGAATGCAGGCAATGTCAATATTAACGTAACAGGTGCTGTTGATATTGTTGGAGAGAAAAGGGGTATTGAAAGTGGGATTCGCAGCGATGTGGGTGTAGGAACAGTTGGCAATGGGGGTAACATTACCATCGATTCTGGTGATTTCTCATTACGCGATCGCGCTCAACTTTCTGCCTCAACTTCAGGATTTGGGAATGCTGGGAATGTGACAGTAAGGGCAAGAAATGCTGTTTCTCTTGCAGATAATGCTTACATCCTCAGCACCGTGGAAGCCGGAGGTGTGGGTAAGGGTGGCAATATTGACATCAATGCTACAACCCTGTCACTCACTAATGGTGCTCAATTAGGAAACATTACTAGTGCTGCATCTTATACCCAAGCAGCAGGAAGAGGGGATGCAGGCAATGTCAATGTGAAAGTAACAGGTGCTGTTGATATTGCTGGTCAGAAAAACGGTTTTGCCAGTGGCATTTTCAGCAATGTGGGCACAGGAACAGTTGGTAATGGGGGTAACATTACCATTGATTCTGGTAATTTCTCATTACGCGATCGCGCTCAACTTGTTGCTTCGATTTCTGGACAGGGGAATGCGGGGAATGTGACAGTGAGTGCCAAAAATGCTGTTACTCTTGCAGATAATGCTTACATCCTCAGCACTGTGGAAGCCGGAGGTGTCGGTAAGGGTGGCGATATCCACATCTACTCACCTAAAATTAGGTTAGACAACCAAAGCCAACTCAATGCCGAATCTGCATCCGGTAATGGTGGTAATATCAACCTCAATAGCGACTTATTCTTACTTCGTTATGGTGCTCAAATTTCCACCAGCGCAGGTACAGCGCAATCAGGTGGCGATGGCGGTAACATCAATATTAACTCAAGATTTATCATTGCATTTCCCAACGAAAACAGCGATATCAGCGCTAACGCCTTCAGTGGAACTGGTGGAAACATCCAAATCAACTCGCAAGGCATCTTCGGTATCGAGTCGCAGACAAAGCCAACCCCAAAAAGCGATATTATTGCAAGTTCGGAATTAGGCGTTTCCGGTGTAATTAGCAGTATTTTTGAAAAAAGCTTTACTGAATCCTCACCAAACGTCATCGATACCAATGCACTCATTGCCAATACCTGCATTTCACGCGGCACAAAGCGACAAGAAAACTCTTTTACCATCACAGGTTCCGGTGCGTTACGCTATAGTCCCGGAAATGGATTCGTTTCTTCACCCTATACAACTGGTGATGTGCGTAGTGTTGAACCAACATCGCGCCCCTGGAAAAAAGGCGATCCAATTATTGAACCACAGGGAGTATATCGATTACCCAATGGGCAATTAATCTTGAGTCGAAGTTGTTAAACAGAAATATTGCACACATGGGAAAAATCATATAATTAAGCTATGCGTTTCAATCCTCGCCCTCACTGGGAGGGCGTTGGCGAGCATCCCAACTTTTCAAAAATTCTGACTTTTAACAAATGACTTTATCTAACGAATTATGGGCAGCAAATCAAGACTTAGCCCAAGCTTGCCTAGAGCATCCTTTCGTTCAAGGCATTGGCGATGGTATTCTTGAGCAGGTGAAATTTGCTTACTACGTGGGGCAAGATGTTTTTTTCTTAGAAGCTTTCGCCCGTGCATACAGTATCGCCGCAGCTAAAGCACCAGACTGGTTAGGTTTTACCACATTTCATAACTTAGCTAGTGGAGTTTTAGAAGAACTGCGGCTGCATAGTGGCTATGCCAAACAGTGGGGAGTCAATTTGCATTCTGTGGAACCTGGCTATGCCACCCGCCGCTATACTGATTTTTTGTTAGCAACTGCTTGGGCTGGAGATGTGGGTTTAACTGCTACGGCGATGTCTCCTTGTATGCGTTTGTATGGCTTTTTGGGAGAACAGTTGGCTCTTCATGGTATTCCTAATCATCAATATGCAGACTGGATTCGTACTTACAGCAGCGCAGACTTTCAATCACTAACAAAACAATTAGAAACTTTAGTTGAGAATTATGCCACTACCAATGCTGTTGTGAATTCAACCTACCGTTATGCTATGTTTTGTGAGCGCGAATTTTTTCAGGCTGCGTGGATTTTGGAGTAGTCTGCCTATTTAAGTCAGCGAAATTGATAGGTTAGTTGCTCTCTAATCCTGGTTCGCTGATAACAAAGATTAACAGGTTTTAGCGATCGCGCGATCGCCCCACGGGTTTTCTAGGTTATGCTGACTCCATACCCCAGTTTGGGATGCTTGATGGTAAATTTTGATTAGATGCTCAACATAGTTAGGGGTATACTATGTGGTTTTGGGAAAAAGAATCGGTTGAGTATGAGGTGTTCAAGAAATACGAACCAGCGCTGGTAACTATCGGTGTTAATTTTGCAGATGCCGAAGTCCAAGATGCACTTGAAGGTTGTTCGTATGATTTAGAAGATGCCTTGCGAAGTTCAATTGAATATGCTCTGTGGTTGAGCGAACACGAGAAAGAGATTTTCCCCAATGCCTTATTGATTCGTGCTCTACAGGATAATTGGAAGCCTAAAGCATGGCATGATGAATATTTAGAATTGCCTATGTTTGAATCGCCTGGGCAGAGGTGGTGGAATGCCGCAGAAAAAATGTGGGGACGCGATGTGCGGAATCAATTGGTTGTTGATGTATTTTCTGACGAAGGTACAGAATTTATCAAATTCAGTAACGGTAAAGAGATTTTAGTAAAAACTGCATGGGTTTGGGGATGGGAACGATTGCTTGAATATGCCAGCCCAACATCTGTTTATCAATAATGGCTTTTTTAGCGTTGCAGAATAGAAATATGAATTAGTGCGTAGGCGTAGCCAGTCGTAGACATCGCAAAATATTAATAGGCTATAAAATGATAAGTAACACGATTGAAAAATATCTGAAATTATTCAAGGATTCTCCAAGACCCACTGAATCATCAAGACTTTTAGAGGAGATGAACAAGGAATTTGAGGCATCACCTCCTTCAGTTAGCGAAGTGATTCAGGAGTTGGAAAAATATGCTTCAAATCCAGAAGATTATCCTGGGGCTTGGTTTGTGATGATGGCAGCATGGAGTAACCTATCAAAGGATTACATACCTATACTTTGTCACATCCTCAATGATGAGAGCAATAATGGTCTTCATGAATCAGTTATTGAACTTTTGGATGTATTGCGCGATGAAAGAGCAATTCCTGCATTATCCAAGGCATTGACATACCAATGGTCTTATGATACATGGCTCAATGTGCCAAGAAAGTCTCTCCTAGCATTAGCAGAAATCGGAACTCCTGAAGCGAAGATGATTATAGAGTCGGCAGCTCAATCCCCTGAAGAGCTAATTAGCGAAGATGCAAATATGATATTAGACAATTGGTAAATTGATTAATCCATCAAGCATAAAATGCAAACAATACCTCCATACAAACAGCCATGAAAAAAAATAACTATTACGCTGTATTCATTTTTAATTTTTAATTTTTAATTCCGCCTCGCGGTACTAGTTTGATTCAGGCTGCGGGAGTGTCCAAAATTGCCAAATTACCCATGCAGCAAAGGTTGGTGCCCCAATTGTAGCTGCTATTAGTAACGGCTCTAGTCCATCCAGCAAGGTAACTATAGGAAACAAATACAGCACATCTTCAATGTCAAACCCGGCGAAATTTGGTTGACGGCTGGCGTCTTTACCTAAACGCTGTTCCATTTGGTTTCGCAAATGAAAGATGCAAGCAACAGACACGCCAGATACTATCCCCATAAGCAACGCCCACCAACCAAATTTTCCCTCCCTAAGACCATATCCAATACACACAAACAAAAGAATGTGGATGATGGCATCACTCACGAGGTCATACTGATGTCCCCATTTACTGCTTTTCCCACTCAAACGAGCTAATTCACCATCTGTGTGATCGAGAAAGTTGGATAAAGCAAATAGTCCTGCCCCAATGTTAACCCAAATGGCATCGCCAACTGCGTAGGCGTTGCCCGTCGTAGACATCGCAACGGTAGATGCCAGCCCAGTTACAAGTCGTACTGTAGTGAGATGATTGGGGTTTACCCAACTGTCTTTTAGAGGTCGAACTAGCCAGTAAGCAAGTTGAGCATCCCAAGGCTTTGCGATCATAGATGAACTTGAATTTGATGTGGTCTTTGAATATCCCTAACACTGCAAATTACCACATCCGTCTAAAGTTACAAATTTTTCTTGATGAACTTTCTCGTTTTGAGGGCTAGATTGGTCAGCGAACGCTTTGAACTCGACAGCATCGTGACTACAGAAGAGGCGCACGCCCTTATTGCGATCGCAGGGTAATGCGCGTAACCGATCTTGATTGAGCAACCGAGCCTTGCGATCCACCTCCATCATCCATTGGTAAGCACGCAAACCTGGCGTACAGCGTCTTTTGGATGAATCCATCTCGTGCCGATAAAAGTAGGCGTCACCTGCGTGCAGGAGCCAACCCTGTGGTGTATCGATCGCGATACCAGCATGACCCCGCGTGTGTCCAACAAGCGGGATGAAGAGAATCTCTGGCGGTAGTCCGTCGAGGTTACGTACTGCTTCAAAACCGAACCAAGGTTCGCCTCCCGCCGAATAGTACTTCCAGTGCTTAACCTCGTCCCACTGTTCTGGACGATAGCGCCGTTTGCCAATGAAGCCGTGCCGATCCTGGGCAGTCTCAATCTCAGTCTGCATTACGTGCACAGTTGCTTCCGGGAAATCCTCCAGACCACCGGCATGATCGAAATCGAGGTGAGTAAGCACAATATGACGCACATCTCGTGCGGAAAATCCCAGGCGCTCAACTTGCTCGATCGCCGTGTATTTTTTATCAAACTGGATGCCATTGAAATGAATGAAAAACGGGCTGAGGCGGGAGTAAGGGGATTTGATATCGCGCAGTCCGAAGCCAGTATCAATCAGAACAAGTCCCTGTTCTGTCTCAACGAGGAGACAGTGGCAGACGAGTTGAGCCGTCGGGCCGCGACTGAAGCCATCGAAGAGGGCCCCGCCAATCGGGCACATGCAGCCGCAATTGAGATGATGAATTTTCATAAATCCTCCGTTACGACTCTGACTTTAAATGTGTGAGATTGCCGACTGCGCGATTAGGCTCGCTGGTGCCGTTAGCCCAAGCGATCGCACCCCGCTTGAAAAAGAGGCAGGGGAGCAGGGAGCAGGGGGAAAAGGGGAAAATCCCCCTTCCTCAATTCCTTTTTTCCTCTGCCTCTTCATTGAAAAGAGTGCCGACTGAGTATATTCGCTTGATTAGGTGCAAATTACTTGTTGGCTGACCCCGGCTCACTGAGTTTGCGGTGCAGTTCAGCATTGACGGTATCAGGTAAGACCTGGCTTGCAGTGCCCTGAAGCTTGGTTTTGAGCGAACCAGCGATGATGGCATCCTTACCTGCCATCAAAGCCTCGAAACCCTGCTTGGCAACCTCAGCCGGATCGTCTTTTTGATCCGCGCCAACTTTTGTGTCGTCCATACCCGCACGGTGGAAGAAGTTGGTATCGGTCGGCCCGGGCATGAGGGCGGTGACGGTAACGCCCGTGTCCTTCAACTCGTTGCGTAGCCCCTCTGAAAAAGAATGCACAAACGCCTTGGAGGCGGCGTAAACTGTCTCGAACGGGCCGGGCATCAGGGCGGCAATCGAAGATGTGAAAAGGATTCGACCTTCGCCACGCTCAACCATATCCTTCACCACCCGTTTAGCGAGATGTACAGAGGACACAACGTTCAGATCGATCAGATTCAGTTCGTCCTTCAGGTCGGTTTCACGGGCGAACTCACCACCGACACCAACCCCCGCGTTGATGGCGATCGCATCTACTGGTCGCCCAGTCGCCTTAATCTGGTTGTACAGTGTCTCAACACCCTCATAGCTTGCCAGATCGGCCTGCACTGTCTCAACCTTTGCACCCAGCCCCTCAAAGGCTTGAGCAGCTTCGTTAATGCTCGATCCGGTGGCTGTAACTAGGAGATCGAAGCCGTTTTGGGCAAACTGTTTTGCAAGTTCGTAACCGATGCCGTTAGAGGCACCTGTCACGACAGCCAGGGGTCGGGCCAACGAACTGTTCGTAACCATTTAAAACTCCTATGTAACTGCTCCACACTCGCTTGCAATAGCTTGGTTTTCTCGCTACCAAAAATTGCGTAGACTGTGGGCTTTCAACCCTTACAATGTTAGGCAGTTAGCAGTGCGATCGCGTCTTTCCAAAGAAGGATCGCGAGTGTGTCTTTCAGGTTACTTTTCTAGAGTTCTGTATTTACTTTTAACAGACTTTCAGCCTCTCAAAACTTATTTTACTTGTGACGCTAGCTACGAACTTTCGTAACAATTTTCTGGGAATAAAATGAAGCCGATTCTTCGTTTTTGGAGCAATCTTGGGCAAACTTAATCAAATGGTGTCCGACAAGTCCAACGTGAACCAAGTTTTCAATATTACCTGCTTTCAATGCTGGCTTGGCCATTTTCCAAAAAGTTTGACGATAGTTACTAAATATGCCTATCCGCACCAAAATATTAGTTAAATAAGTTAAACCTTTGCGAATATTAGCCGCAGAAGTCCGAGAGGGGCTGTTAGGAACTTCGATGCGGTTTGGATAGGTGTGTTCCATGTTGTAAGCAAAGCGCTGATATAAAAATTCTGGCTCATAAGCAGTTGTGATGCAGCGCCGCCACATCTCAATAACTTGCTCGTAGGGCATCAAAAACTCAACATTTGATTCGCGACTTTCATCAAAGATAAGTCGTCCTTCTGCTTCTAACCTCCGCCATAAAGGAGTTCTCGGTAATGCATGGAGCAAGTTAATTGTCAACATCGGAATTTGCGATGCCCGGATAAATTCGATAATTCGGTCTGCTGTTTCTGGTGTATCTGTATCTAACCCGATGATGATTCCTGATACTACTTCCATGCCATAGCTATTTAAAACCTGAATCGCTTTTAAGATTGGCATACTCAGATTTTGGTCTTTGGAAATCGCATGGAGAGCATTTGGTTCTGGTGTTTCGATACCACAAAAAATTGTGCAGAAATAAGCTTCGCGCATCATTTCCAGCAGCTTTGGACTTTGAGCTAGGTTGAGCGTTGCTTCACAGGCAAACTGGATGGGGTAGCCATTGCGTTTTTGCCAGTCAATCAGATGAGGAAGTAACTTCATAGCGGCGCGGCGATCGCCAACAAAGTTATCATCGACAAAATACACTGCCCCCAAATTACCAGATTGTCGCATTGCGTCTAACTCCGCGACTACTTGCTCTGGTGTTTTCATCCGGGGGCTGTTGCCATAGAGTTCGGGAATATCACAAAACTCGCAGTGATAAGGGCAACCACTAGAAAACTGCACATTTGCCAGGAAATAATCATTGATATTCAGCAAATGATAAGCTGGGGTGGGAAACTCTGTTAAGGGTAAACGTTCCTTGGTTTCAAAGCGAATTTGCGTTTGGGGACGTTGAGAGTTTTGGTCTAGATATTCGATCATGCGATCGCTTGCATCTCCCAACTCACCCAAATGTAAAATGTCAAACTCAGGATAATATTCTGGACACCCAGATACCGAGGGGCCACCCACAACTGTAATTTTACCCGCTCGATGGGCAAGTTCATTAATTTGATTAATCTGTGGTTTCTGGATATGCATTCCACTCACAATCACCACATCAGCCCATTGATAATCAGCCCTAGTTGCTGATTTAACATTCTCATCAATAAACCGGACTTCCCATTCTTTAGGTAAGTAGGCAGCCACAATTAAAATACCTTGGGGTGGCATAAAAGCCCGCACACTTCCCATAAGTGGGTAGGCGTGATGAAAAGTCCCAAAAGAGCGGCTGTACTTGGGAAAGATACACAGAATGCGTCGATGCTGCGAAGGAACGTAGCGGGTTCCTTGAGCAGTTGGAGCGGTTTGAGAATCGCCCGCTACATGAATTTGTTTATCCAAAGACTTTAGATTCACTGTCATCGCAAATTTCACCCCAGAAAACTGAGCAGCTAACTTGACAATCTACTGGCAGAATCAGCCGTAATTCCAATTAGCTTACCGCGATCTTTCAGAAGTTTTTAACTGTAAAATATAAAATCTACCCTAAAAGCACAAACTTAATTGGTTTGCAAGCCACTGTGATGGAAATCGGGCATTGGGGAGCCAGTACTGAACGCGAGTGCGTCTCCCTTTGGAGAAGACGGTTTTGCGTCGCAGGTGACTGGCATCCGGGTAATGTCCAACTTGTACTCCATTGGAGAATCCGTAGGATAGCAATTGGCGTCATGGGGTATGAGCGTTTGTTATGAATTTGATTTACTTTCTTTTGCGTTCTTCTTGGGGGATGGTAGCGGTAGCGATCGCTACCGGATTTTTGAGTGGTGGTAGTAGTGCTGGGTTGATTGCCTTAATTAGCCATGCTGCAAGTAGCGGTAGTGCTTCCCGCCTCACCTCGATAATTTGGGGTTTTGCGGGGCTGGCGATAGTTGCATTAATTACCAGTATTCTTTCTCAAGTGATGCTGATTCGCCTTTCTCAGAATGCAGTCTTGCAATTACGAATGCGTTTGAGCCGTCAGATTCTCGCTTCCGAGTTGAGCCATCTGGAACGCTTAGGGAATTCTCGATTATTGGCAACTCTAACAGAAGATATTCAGGCGGTTGCTAATGCTGTTTATCAGATGCCTTTCATTTTTATTAATTTAGCGATCGTCCTGGGTTGTATAACATATATAACCTGGCTTTCTTGGTTAGTATTGTTGATGGTTTGTGGTATTTCAGTAGTAGCGATCGCTAGTTGTCAGTGGCTACTCAACAGAGGCGGGAAATTGCTGGCTCTAGCTCGTGAAGATGAAGACCATCTATTTAAACATTTTCGCACCATTACCGAAGGAGTCAAGGAACTCAAGCTTAACTACAGGCGGCGTCAAGACTTTTTAGAAGAAAAGCTGCAATCAACTGCTAACGAGTTCCGCCATCACAACGTTAACGGTCTAACCCTTTTTGCCATAACTTCAAGCTGGGGTCAACTCATATTCTTTTTTGCCCTCGGTTTTGTACTGTTCGCGCTGCCTAATCTGCTTACCATCAACCGCGAAACTCTCTCTGGCTACATTTTGACTTTCACTTACTTGGTGTTGCCAATGGATAACATCATCAGCAAACTTCCTCTATTAAGCAAAGCCAGCATTGCCTTCCAAAAAATCGAGTCGCTGGGTTTATCTCTAGCTAGTCGAACCGAAATATCGACTGTTCCACCTGCCCTTAAATCTGACTGGCACAGCTTGAAATTTAAAAGTGTTACCCACACTTACTACACAGAGCAAGAAGACAATAGTTTTATCTTTGGCCCCATCGACCTGACACTGTACCCTCAAGAATTAGTCTTCATTGTCGGCGGGAATGGTAGCGGAAAATCTACCCTAGCGAAACTAATTACCGGACTTTACATCCCTGAAAACGGCGAAATTTTGTTTGATGAAGAGTTAATTAACGAACAGAACCGAGAATGGTATCGCCAGCATTTTTCCGTAGTATTTTCTGATTTTTATTTATTTGAAGAACTTTTAGGATTAAAAAATTCTAACTTGGATGCTCAAGCCACAAAATATTTAAAACAACTACAACTAGACCATAAGGTGAAAGTTGAAAATGGACAACTTTCTACCACTGCTCTTTCTCAAGGACAACGGAAACGCCTAGCTTTACTCACAGCGTATTTGGAAGATCGACCAATTTATCTATTTGATGAGTGGGCAGCCGATCAAGATCCAGTATTCAAAGAAGTATTCTACACTCAACTTTTACCAGAACTGCGATCGCGGGGCAAAACAGTGCTGGTGATTAGCCATGACGATCGCTATTTTCATTTAGCAGACCGAATTATCAAACTTGACTATGGACAAATAGAGTACGACAAAACTTAAGCCCGACTTTATCCAAGGAGACAGATAGCGCAGCATAAAGCCTTCTCTACGAGACGCTGCGCTATCTGCATAGCAACTCTTAGAGAGGCTGCGCCAACGCTTAGAGCGAGTACGCGAACCATTGCGAGTTTGCGGTTTAAGACCCCCACCAAATTTTTAAGGATGATGAACTTTTGTCGTTGGATTGTGCAGGTGTACGACCGGAACAATCCTTGGGCTTTGTCTTGCTCAAAAAACGCCTTCGTGGTAGAGCGCACTTTTGATTGGGTGATGGGGTGTCGGCAGTTGGTCAATACTTCTCGGATAAGGGTTGAGTCGTCCTAAATTCAGATCCCCCCGCCTACGGCGACCCACTTAAAAAGGGGGTAAAAGAGGGTTATAAGCCCCCCTTTAAAAAGGGGGTTGGGGGGATCTGCAACGACTAATTGCGCTAACCGAGAAGTATTGGGTGGTTGGTCACCAGACGTTGAGTTATTGCCCGAAACATCAAAGACGTTTATTTACCTTGCCACGATCCGGATGGTGGTGAGGCGATTAGCATAAAATTTGACCCCTCAAAACTTTTCAAACACCCTCTAAGGTTTGAATTTAGTTTCCAACTTTGGTTAGAGCCAACCTTCCTCTTTTATATGGACTGATTCATCAATCATTCTATTGTGCAAAAGTTCCAACTCTGAGTGGACGACAAGTTAGAGTCAATTCTATATATTGAATTCATGCAAACACAGATAGCAATTTAGCTGCAAGATTTAAATTGGCTTTGCTCGGCTAATCGCAGCAGTTGGGACACTGGATGAGAAAGAAACACCGGATATGGAGCTAGCTGAACGCATTTTTGCTGAGATAGGCGACGAAATTCTAGGGCCGCCCGGAACCTTACTCTCGGTATGATGCTATGAGGACATAGCAATTTTCTTATACCAATTCTTTCTGAAGCTGCATAGAATTCGATCCCCCCTAGCCCACGCCAGTCGCTCCACTTGGGGAGACCCCAAGACCGCGCTGGCTCCCCTTAAAAAGGGGGGAATTCAAAGTCCCCCGATAAATTGGGGGATTTAGGGGGATCAAGATATGTGCAACTTCACATTAAATTGGTATTAGGACGATGAACAAAACCAGTGCAGAAATCAGGTATAAAAATAGGGCGATCGCTAGAAAGTTTCACACAGCATATTACAGTTAAATAATAAAAAAAATTGACTAATGAAACTCATCTCTCTCAACGTCGGACTTCCGCGTGAAGTGACCTGGAAAGGTAAAACAGTTAGCACCGGAATTTTCAAAGAGCCAGTAAGCGATCGCCTCATGGTGCGATCGCTTAATTTAGACGGCGATCGACAAGCCGATCTAACCGTTCATGGAGGACTAGACAAAGCGGTTTATGTATACCCCTTCGAGCATTACGATTACTGGCGAGGTGAATTGCCTGACACAGAGTTGCCGCTAGGCATCTTTGGTGAAAATTTCACAACCACTGGGCTGAGAGAAGACGAGGTGAATATTGGCGATCGCTTTCGTATCGGCACTGTAACGTTAATGGTCACACAACCTCGCCTACCCTGCTACAAACTTGGGATTCGGTTTGGAAAACCTGATATAGTTAAACGATTTCTCGCAAGTCGTCGAACCGGATTTTACTTCCGTGTTTTGCAAGAAGGCGAAGTCGGAGTCGGAGACACTCTAGAGTTGGTGAGCCGGGATGATAACAACATCACGGTTGCTGATATTATTCAACTTTATGTGCGCGAGCAGGGCAATCCAGAGTTACTTCACCGTGCCGCTCAACTTGAAGCCTTACCCGAAAGTTGGCGCGACTATTTCCAGCGAATGGAATGAAATATAGGGCTTGTGTAGATTGGTTGAGGCACAAAACCCAACTAAAAAAGGAGAGTAATTACAATGACAATTCATCAAAACGGACTTTTTGTTGAACCGGATCGAGGTCGTTCTTACTACTTGGGTCAAGACCTCTATACTTTCAAAGCAATTGGTGAAGAGACAGGGGAAGCCTATGCGCTTTGTGAGATAATCGTTGCACCTGGTGGCGGTACGCCTCCCCATCGGCACACCAGAGAAAATGAATCATTCTATGTTCAAGACGGAGAGATTGAATTCCAGCTAGACGATCGCACCCTTGTTGCAACGACTGGAACTTTCCTCTATTCGCCCAAAGGTCAGCTTCATCGATTTACCAATACCAGCTCTGTATCTGCCAAACTGTTGGTTTGGGTGACACCTGCTGGATTTGAGAAATTTATTGCCGAAATTGGAAAGGCGGTAAATGGTCAAATTACATCTTCCCCACCATTGACTTCTGAAGATTTAGATAAAATCCTCGCCACTTCACCCAAGTATGGCATCGAGATTATTCCTCCGCCTCCTGAGCTATGACAACACCAGGACTTATACCATTTCTTTGTGAGGCTGCGCCAAACCCTTTTAACTTCTTTCTTTGTGTCCTACCCTTCGGGAAGCCACTTCGTGTCTATGCGTCCTTTGCGGTAGCCTGCGGCAAGCCGCTGACGCTCCTTCTCTGCGAGACGCTACGCGAACGTCGCTACCGCTTCGCTAATGCGTCTACGTTTTTCTTCCTTGTACTTAAATATGGTTTAGCGCATCTTCATACAGAATTGGTATTACGCAAAGCAACAAGTTTTAATTATGGGCTGGAAGAAGAAGGAGATGCGATCGCAAATCACATCACGCAATTTCTCACGCCACGGCTGCAACCCATCTCTGTCTAATGGGTGCAACATATCCGTCGCTTTATAAAAACTCAAGTTGGACAACCACAGGATTCATCATCATGAAAAAACTAGAAGGAAAAGTCGCTCTTGTCACCGGCGGCACTAGCGGCATCGGTCTTGCCACAGCCAAGCGTTTCGTTGCCGAAGGAGCCTATGTCTTCATTACAGGTCGTCGCCAAACTGAACTAGATGCTGCTGTGAAGGCGATCGGTGAAAACGTCACGGGTGTTCAGAGCGATGCCTCCAACCTGGCAGACCTCGATCGCCTATTCGCCACAATCAAACAAGAGCAAGGACACCTCGATGCGATCTTCGCCAATGCTGGCGGTGGAGAACTCGCCCCACTCGGCGAAATCACCGAAGAACACTTTGACAAAATATTCAACACTAACGTCAAAGGTGTGCTGTTCACCGTGCAGAAGGCACTGCCTCTGTTGCCAGAGGGCGCTTCCATCATTTTGAACGCCTCGATTACTTCTATAAAAGGCACCCCAGCCTTCAGCGTTTACAGCGCGACTAAAGCTGCCGTGCGATCGTTTGCCCGTAATTGGATACTCGACCTCAAAGAGCGCAAAATCCGGGTAAACGCCATTAGTCCTGGCGTGGTTCCGACTCCTGGTTACAATCTTTTGGGACTGAATGATGAGCAGGTGCAGGCATTCGTGGACAGCCAAGCCAGCACCATCCCTCTGGGAAGGGTTGGCACGCCCGATGAAATTGCCAAAGCCGTTGTCTTTCTTGCTTCAGACGACAGCAGCTTTGTGAACGGCATCGAGCTGTTTGTCGATGGCGGTATGGCACAGATTTGAAGCGCCCTAAAAGCGATCGCTAATGTTTCAAGCGGGTTGTGTATTGTTAACTTTTCGCTCAACTCAAGCACTAAAGGAGGGAGGAATAGATCGGGTAATTCTCCCTTTAAGCTTGAATTAGCTCATAGAAAAGCTTAAAATGGCATTCTACACCACCACGCTATGAATAACCCCGAAAATCCTCGACTACCCCTGCCGCCTTTTGATAATGAATCCGCCATCCAAAAAGTCCGAATCGCAGAGGATGCTTGGAATACACATAACCCAGAACTAGTATCACTGGCTTACACATCGGATAGCGTTTGGCGCAATCGCTCAGAATTTCTATCTGGTCGTGAGGCGATCGTCCAGTTCTTGACACGTAAGTGGCTTAAAGAATTGGACTACCGTTTGATCAAAGAGCTTTGGGCTTTTCAGGACAACCGAATTGCTGTCCGGTTTGCTTACGAATGGCATGATGACTCCGGCAACTGGTTCCGTTCCTACGGCAATGAAAATTGGGAGTTCGACGAACACGGTTTCATGCGATGGCGGATTGCTAGCATCAACGACCTGCCAATTCAGGAGAGCGATCGCAAATACCACTGGATACTGGGTCGTCGTCCCGACGGTCATCCCGGATTGTCCGACCTCAATCTTTGAAAATTAGATTGTGCTTGCGTCTAGACATTAATAAAACTCTTTAATTTCAATCTTCATCTTCATATTATTTAGAGTTATCATCGTAATTTTCTAAGTGACACTCCACCATAAGTTTTCGTTAAGTACAGGACTTACGCACAGTCTACGAATTCTCGGCGCTCTTCTCTAACGAGACGCTACGCGATGGCGGTTCGATAAATTAAGCTTTTTAGCAATTTTTGCGTAAGTCCTGAAGTACTATCTTTTACTTAATGTTTTTGGTATGTACAATGCCAAAGTTATTGTTCTTGCTGCCATAAATAAAGACATTGATAGCCATAGTAAATGACTATTATGGAAATACATTGCTGTAATTGCTGATGGAATAAAACCGATTATAGTGGCTATAAGCATAGCTTGACGAAGTGTATGACCTTGAGTCAATCCTAGAAAATAGCCGTCTAGCGCATAAGCGACTGAGCCAAAACCTAAAACTGGTAACAACCACGGAATATAAGAGCGTAAATTATTGATAATTTCAGTATGATTGGTCAGTAATCTTAACAGTGATTCCGGAGCAAAAATAAATGCAGTAGCAAACATTAATCCGATAACTAAGCTACTCACTACAGAAGTTTGCAAGAGTTGTTTTAAAGAAGTAATATTTCCACTACCTTGAAAAATTCCAGCCAAGCTCTCAGTAGCGAATGCCAAGCCATCAATGAAATATGCTGCCAAGCTCACTACTTGCATCAAGAGGGTATTTGCCGCCAGAATTTCAGTTCCTAACATGGAACTGAGGTTACTAAACATCGCCATTGTCGAAATTAAAGCGAAAGTCCGAATAATAATTTCTCCATTCAGCATTAAAGCTGATTTTAAAGCAGACGGGTCAAATAGTTCCCCAATTAAAGCTTGTATTTGCTTAAATGAAATTGTTTGACAATATAGCAAAATCCCTACCATTAGCATGAGATACTGACTAATGGCTGTCGCTAACCCAGCTCCTCTACTTGACCATCCCCACTGAACAATAAATAGATAATCTAGTAGTACATTTGCACAATTGCTAATAGCTGAAAGCAACAACACTTTACTACTTTGTGCTTGTCCAAGAAACCAACCAATCAAGACAAAGTTAATCAAGGTTGCTGGGGCACCCCATACTAAAGCATTATAGAAATCAACTCCAGAACTTTTAACTTCTGGTGTCGCACTTAGAATCGCAAACCCTAATATTTGTAAAGGTTGTTGAAATATCAGGATGGCTAGTCCTAATATCAGTGCTAAAATTCCATGCTGTAAACCAATCAGTACTGCCGATTGCTTATCTTGACGCCCGATTGCCTGTGCAACCATTCCAGTTGTACCCATGCGTAAGAAACCGAATGTCCAATAAATATAATTGAATAAAATTGTTGCTAGTGCCACACCTGCTAAATGACGAATTTCCGTTAAATGCCCTAAAAACATTACATCTATAGGAATCATATTTGATTTCTGAAAAAAACTAAGAGATAATACTGAGGCATATATATGTCTAAGAACGAACAATGATAAACCAGCATCTA
>NZ_JBALFH010000050.1:0-4768 GCF_036917095.1 Nostoc sp. | reverse complement strand
AGGTTTTATTATCACTCAAAGCCCCTTGCTCACATCATCGCTAGGGGCTTTTTGTTTTTACTGAATTTTTACTATTCAAATAAATTCCTATAACCCACATTCGGCACCTTCAACTGTCACATGTGTAAATACTTCATGTACATATGAATTAAAAAGCTAGGCTTTCATCAGATTATTGAGAATAGATAGTATTTATTAACTTGGAGGCCCTGGCAGAAAAGATATCTCAGCTAACGGGAGTAAAAAAATAGAGTATAATGCTTTAACAGCATAACTTTCATGTGGAAGGAACACCAATGGAAGAGACAAAAAACATCCTTTAAGATGGTAGCAAGATTAAGCTAAAAATTATTGATTCTGACTTGTAAATGCAATTTATATTCTTGCTGGTGGGTGATTGCCTATAACAACTGTTGGATAATTCCTTCCTACTCTTTGAAAATGAGTAAATAGACAGTAGCGAACTAACTGATTTTTCATTTTCATACTCACCAGACATCAATGCCAAATCCAAAAATCCTGTTAGAGCTTGACTTGATAGCCGTTAATAAAATAGGATATTAGATTGTCTGTCTAATTCCTGCTCGGATCAGGTAGACATATTACAAAAGCTGGCAAAAGCGTCTCTACACGAGATAAAAACCAGCTACCTGTACGGCAACCTCAAGGACAATTCCATGACCTACGCGATTATTGAAACTGGCGGCAAACAAATACGAGTAGAGCCAGGCCGGTTTTACGATATTGAACTGCTTGCGATCGAACCAGATGAAAAAGTTACAATAGACTCCGTATTACTCGTGCAGCACGATGGCGAAGTCACCATTGGACAGCCACTAGTGACAGGTGCGACTGTAGAAGGGACTGTAATGCGACATTACAGAGGTCGTAAAGTTCTGGTATACAAGATGAAGCCCAAAAAGAAAACCCGCAAAAAGCGGGGGCATCGTCAGGAAATTACCAGACTTATGATTGACTCCATCACCCTTAACGGCGAAGTATTTGCTTTTGAAGGAGAAACGGAGAAGGAAACCCCCGTTTTAGATGAGACTCCTACCGAAGAAGTTGAAACTGCTGCTGAATAATAATAAGAAGATACACAAGAGGAAATCATGGCTCATAAGAAAGGAACAGGTAGTACACGCAACGGTCGTGATTCTAATGCCCAACGTCTGGGTGTCAAGCGTTATGGCGGTCAAGTTGTCCGTGCAGGAAACATTCTCGTGCGTCAGCGTGGTACTAAATTCCACCCTGGTAACAATGTCGGTATTGGCAGCGATGACACTCTGTTTGCCTTAATCGACGGTGTTGTAATGTTTGAGAGAAAGGGCAAAACCCGTAAAAAAGTTAGTGTTTATTTACCCATAACTGCTGCTGAGGCAGCCCCTGCTGAGGCCGTAGCAAGTTAGAGTGTTAGGGTGGGTAACAGCCCACCCTAATTGCTAGTTAGCGATCGCATATCCCAGCAGTTGCTTAAAAGCCGCTTTGTTCCTCTGTTGCCCATAGATTAGTATCATGAGCATCAAAGCGCAGATATTCTTCAATAACAAAATATTACTTGCCCTGAAGGTAGGAAGCATCCGTCTAATTAAGTCTATGTTCCTGTAGAGGTACTTATGAGTCTGATTCTTCCCAAACGCACCCTATCCCGTCGCCGGTTACTGCAAGTATCTGGGCTTTCAGGGGTAGGCTTTCTTTTAGGTGGCTGTGGGACAAATTTGTTCTCAGATAATCTGCGGCAAATATCTGAGCCGCTAAATCAAAATCTTGAAGCACTGCTGCTAAGTCAAAAACCAGTACCGGAATTTCCTGTTAGTGCCATAGAACCAGACAAATTGCTGATTAATACCTTTGACTTTACACCGCAAATCGATCCAGCGCAGTTTCGCCTGAAGATTGATGGCGAGGTTAGTAACGCGATGCAATTGAGTATGGCAGATATTCAAAAACTTCCCTTGACTTCAATGGTAATTCGCCATGTCTGTGTTGAAGGCTGGGCTGCGATCGCTCAATGGGGAGGTGTGCGATTACGAGACTTGGTAGCACTGGTACAGCCGAAGTCAAACGTCCGTTATGTCTACTTTAAATCTGCTGATGGCTACTATGAAAGCTGGGATATTGCCTCTGCTGTACATCCCCAAACTCTCATGGCTTATCAAAAGAATGGACAACCTTTATCAGTTGATAATGGTGCGCCCATACGCCTAGCATCCCCAATTAAACTTGGCTACAAGCAAAGTAAGTGGGTAACTCAAATTACATTCGTCAGCAATTTGTTACCTCGTAAAGGCTATTGGGAGGATCAGGGCTATGAGTGGTTTGCTGGATTATAAGCGAGATAAGGGAAAAAATTTTACTTTGTCTCTTTGGAATGGAATGTTTTTTTATTTGGAAGTTCCTTACATCTCTACACTATAGAGGGATGGGGAATTATGGGAATTAGTTAAAAATCGTTTGGGAAGTGACAAAAAATCAGACACCCAATATCTGAAACTCCTTATCTAGAATTGATTTTGCCGAACTAACAAAGGACACGGGTTTTAGTCCACAAAGCACGGAAAAGTAACAGCATGACTACAGAGAATCTCAGTACCTTGCCATCATCTCCAGCCCAGACCGAATTAGAATTCATAGATTCCCCCGGTTGTCAATCAACAAGTCTGCACGATTCAGATGTACCGGAAGTGGACTTGTTTAGTCCACTGAAAATTCGAGATATTACCCTGCCTGATCGCATCGCAATGTCACCAATGTGTCAATATTCGGCAGAGAATGGATTCGCTAATGATTGGCATTTTGTCCATTTGGGAAGTCGGGCTACTGGAGGCACTCACCTGATTGTAGTCGAAGCTACAGCCGTGACAGCCCAAGGGCGAATCACCCCTGGCGATCTTGGTCTTTGGGACGACATGCACATTGAGCCACTAGCTCGCATTGTCCGCTTTCTTCGTGAGCAAGGAGCGATCGCAGGGATTCAATTAGCCCATGCTGGTCGGAAGGCGAGTTGCAATCTTCCCTGGCTGGGTGGTACACCGTTAACACCTGAACAAGGCGGTTGGCCTGTAATTGGGCCAAGCCCAATTCCGTTTCAAGAGGGCGGCCCCGTTCCCATAACCCTTGATGAGGCTGGGATTGAAGAGGTGATTGAAGCCTTCGTTGCCACAACGCAGCGTGCCGTTCAAGCGGGCTTTCAGATTATCGAAATCCACGCGGCTCATGGATATCTACTGCATTCCTTTCTTTCGCCACTAAGTAATCAACGCACAGATCGTTACGGAGGTTCGTTGGAGAACCGAATGCGTTTGTTACTGGAGGTTACAAGACGAATCCGAGAGATTCTGCCAACCGGGATGCCGCTTTTTGTGCGCCTCTCTGCTACCGACTGGGTAGAGGGAGGTTGGGATCTCAAACAGTCAGTGATATTATCCCGCGAACTAAAGGAATTAGGCGTTGATTTAATCGATGTTTCTACAGGAGGCTTAGTCCCCCATGCCAGGATTCCCGTGCAGACAGGTTATCAAGTGCCTTTTGCTGCCAAAATTCGAGAAGAGGCTGGGATTAGGACGGGGGCTGTGGGGATGATAAAGGAAGCTGAGTATGCCAACCAAGTAATTACTCGTGGATGTGCGGATTTGGTTCTCGTCGGTAGAGAAATGCTCCGCGATCCATATTGGTCGATTCATGCGCGTTCCCATTTGGATGAGGAACCAAACTGGGCTTTGCCTTACGGCTATGCTGTTAAACAACGGAGACAAGGGAAATAAATTTAAACAGCAAGTATTGCGATCGCAATGGTAAAGTTTGAGATTGCTAAAGTGCGATCGCAATTAACTTGTGTTTAACCACAGATAATAAGTAGATGGAGCTAAAAGACTCATTAACGGAGTTCAAAGACTCTTTAATGGAGTTCAGAGCCTCTTTAATGGAGTTCAAAGACTCTTTAATGGAGTTCAGAGGCTCATTAATGGAGCTAAAAGGCTCATTAAGTAGACA
Source organism: Nostoc sp. (assembly GCF_036917095.1). Lineage (GTDB taxonomy): Bacteria > Cyanobacteriota > Cyanobacteriia > Cyanobacteriales > Nostocaceae > Nostoc. The sequence continues at coordinate 775 of NZ_JBALFH010000050.1, read as the reverse complement.
AACAAAAAGATTTACAGTTATTGCGATCGCACCCTTCGCAAAGCATATCGTAGAGAAGTAGTTTTAGGGGTTGCGATCGCACTATTTTACTTCACTGCATTTGCAATGACATTGTGTAATTAATTATGTTGCCTACTTATGAGACTAAAATTTGAATCCCAGGCGGGTAATGCAGCCGGTGCAGATTACCTAAATTACTGAAACCAACGAGAGACAAAAGCAACCATTCTCCTGAATCAAGGCTGACGATTCCGCCGCAAGTCTTCCAGATTCTTACGAATGGTTACTGTATTGGGATGATTTGCCCCCAACCCTTGTTCAGCGATCGCCGAAGCTTCGATGTACAAAGCTTCGGCATCGCTGTATCTTCCCTGTGATTTGTATAGGGATGCCAAATTGTTCAGGCTAGTTGCCACAGAGGGGTGTTCATCCCCCAGCAGGCGTTTTCTCATCGCCAAAGCTTCGATATACAAAGGTTCAGCATCGCTGTAACTTCCCTGTGAATCATAGAGGAATGCCAAATTGTTCAGGCTAGTTGCCACAGAGGGGTGTTCATCCCCCAGCAGACGTTTTGTCATCGCCAAAGCTTCGATATACAAAGGTTCGGCATCGCTGTATCTTCCCTGTGAATCATAGAGGAATGCCAAATTGTTCAGGCTATTTGCTATATCGGGGTGTTTATCCCCCAGCAGACGTTTTGTCATCGCCAAAGCTTCGATATACAAAGGTTCGGCATCGCTGTATCTTCCCTGTGAATCATAGAGGAATGCCAAAT